>JAQYWR010000068.1 GCA_029379225.1 Nostoc sp. S4
ATACTCAACGCGCCTTGCTTGCTTTTAATTTTACTGCCCAAGTTAGCTTTCAGCAAGGCTTAAAAAATACCATTCAATGGTATCGTCAACACGCTGGATAATTTTCGGGTGGGCAGTGCCCACCCTAGCTTTTTTGAGCAAATTTTGAATGTGGACACAGTTAATTATCAACTAAATAAAGCACAACTACGTCGTACTTTACTCAAAACACGTCAATCAATGCCCATCCGAGAGTGGAGAGAAAAAAGCGATCGCATTTGCTTTCATTTACAAAACTCTGCTTTGTTTGCCCAAGCAAAAACAATACTTGCTTATTTTAGCTTTCGCCAAGAACCAGATCTAAGTCCACTATTCACAGACACCAAATATCGTTGGGGATTTCCTCGCTGCGTTAATCAATCCCTATCTTGGCATATTTGGCAGCCTCAAGATTCTGTTGTAAGTGGCGCTTATGGCATTAGCGAACCCCATCCCGATGCACCAATCTTAGATCCTACGGAAGTAGATTTAATTCTCATTCCCAGTGTTGCTTGCGATTATCAAGGATATCGCCTGGGTTATGGCAAAGGATATTACGATCGCCTCCTCAGTTTACCAGAGTGGTTAACAAAGCCCACTATGGGAATTGTATTTGATTTTGCCTATTTATTACAGCTACCTATCGAACCTTGGGATAAACCGTTAGAAGCCGTTTTAACTGAAACTGGATTGACTGCTAAAGACTAAAGGGTTGAGGATGAGAAACAAACATCATCAAATATTACTTATAGTTATTAATCAAATGTTGAACTCCAAAAAATCACGATCGCAAATTCTGCTAATGTATGCGCTATTAGGAGCGATCGCACTGGTGATGCTCTTTCCTTTGCTGTGGTTAATCAGTACAGCCTTAAAATCACCTACAGAAAATATTTTGCAGTCGCCGCCACAGTTGTTACCTGCATCGCCGACATTGGATAACTTTTCTAGTGTTTGGCACTCTTTACCTTTTGGACAATATTTATATAACAGCACTTTAGTCGCAGTGCTGACTGTTGGTTTTAATCTCCTGTTTTGCGCTTTAGCTGCTTATCCTTTGGCAAGGTTATCATTTGTGGGGCGAGACTGGATTTTTTTAGCGATTGTCTCGACGATTATGATTCCCTTCCAGATTGTGATGATTCCTCTTTATATTTTGACAGTCCAGTTAGGTTTGAGAAATACTTATTTAGGGATGATTTTTCCAAGCTTAGCTTCTGCTTTTGGGATTTTTCTATTGCGCCAAGCTTTCATGAGTGTTCCTAAAGAAATAGAAGAAGCTGCCCGCATGGATGGCAGTTCTGAGTTAGGTTTGTGGTGGTACGTGATGTTACCAGCTATTCGCCCAGCATTAGTAACTTTAGCTATTTTTGTATTTATTGGTGCTTGGAGTGACTTTTTGTGGCCTTTAATTGTCATCCAAGACGAAAATTTATATACTCTTCCTCTGGGAGTCGCCAAACTAGTAGGTACATTTTCCCTTGATTGGCGGTTGGTAGCAGCTGGCTCAGTAATTGCGATCGCCCCAGTGTTATTATTGTTTATTTTTTTACAACGTTACATTGTACCTACGGAAACTGGTAGCGGGGTTAAGGGGTAAGGAAGATGGGGCAATGGGGAGGTAGAGGGAGAAAGAATAACTAATGACTAATGACCAATGACAAATTCAATAAGCACCAGTCTTTTTCAAAACTACCCAGATTGTTTTCATAATTAGACTCAAGTCGTAAATTACAGACCATTTACGTTGATAATCTATATCCATGTTGACAATAGTTTCAAAATCTGTAATGCTTGAGCGACCATTAGCCTGCCATTCTCCTGTAATGCCTGGTTTGACTAGCAATCTATCCCAGTGATGTGGATCGTAATGCTTGACTTCATCAAGAGTCGGTGGACGAGTGCCAACTAAACTCATGTCCCCTACCAAAACATTCCAGAATTGAGGAAGTTCGTCTAAGCTAGTACGCCGCAAAAATTTACCTACAGGAGTAATTCGAGGATCGTTAATAGATTTAAAGATATGACCTTTGGCTTGGTTTTCAACTAAATGCTTGAGTTTATCAGCATTCATAACCATAGAACGGAATTTCCACATCCGGAAAGGTTTTCCATTCAAACCGCAACGAATTTGAGAATAAAATATTGGACTTGGTTCGTGAATTAAGGTAACAATTGCTACGGGAATTGCAACTACAAATGTAATAATTAACCCAACGATAGCTCCGAGGATATCAATTAATCGTTTTCTCAAGCTTACAGTTGAGGGATGTGAGGGCTGTTGCGAGCAATCAAGGGAATAAAAATAAAGATGATTCACAAGAGCTAAATTATACACAATAGGAATTTTGGCATCAGTAATCTAGACATAGACATAATTTTTAGATGATTTTTAATGTTTTTGTCGTAACTACTGAGTGTTAATATACACAAATGTAAAAAAATAAAAAAACCGAAAACCCAAATTTTACAGAATCTTTCAATTAACCAGACAGATTGTAAATTTTTAGTATTTTACTATAAAAAAATACCAAAAAACCTGGTATGAAAAAACTGGTACAATAGGCAGCTATAAATTCTGCGAGTAAATAATAGCTTTACTCACAATCTAGCTGCTTTTGACTTTTGCGTAACAACACTAACTTTAATTATGAACCTCTAGAATGAAATTTACCGTATATGGTTCCTCTAGTGATTGCTGATTACTAGCTTCGATCGCATCAAGATAGTGACGTAAAGACAAAAGTTGTTGAGAATTGGGACGATAGGTGAGAGTGCCTTGTTTTTCAAAAAGTGGTGCAGTGGCGATGGTTTGATAATCAGCATTTTCTTGAGAACTGTGGGTAAGCCAGGTTGAGTCTATGACTGAAGGTATCAAACCGGAAGGCAATTCACCTTCTAAAAAAGCCAACAGGCGTTGCTGACAAGTGCGGGTATTGATCCCACGAGCTTCAAATAACTGGATAACCTCGCCGAAAGATAAGGGTCGGTCTGGAAGCAGGCGCAGCAATTCTGTAAACAGAAAATAATCAGTGTATTGTTGTCTGGGTATATCTAACACCTGGGGATGCAAAGGTAGCATTGCCAAACCGTAGGCAACTCGACTGCAATTAGGAGCGCCGTTTTCGCCGAGATATAAATCTTGAATAATTTTAGCGCCGGGGAGCTTTTGGCGTAGCCAACGGTTTACTGTTCCTACACAAGCTACGCCACCAGTCAGGATAGCTTGATTAATTGCTTCTGTGGGAATACCACGAGCAACCAATAACTTATTGAGTTCGCGGTTCAAGCGGCGGACAAACGGAATAAATACTTGGCTTTCTAAATCTCGTCGTCGCAAAATCCACCGCTGGTCAGCCAATTCCAAAGTAAAAGAGTCTTGGTGTTGTAAAATCAGTTTCAGAGCTAGTGCTGCATCTAACACTGCCTGTCCTAGCAAAGAACTTTCTAGACGCTGTTGGAGGCGAATCCGAGCAGTAATATCTGGTTCGCCGACTCTGGGTAGTTCTAATTCTTCCAACCCTAGACTCTGCCAATGCATTTGGTCTAAACCGGGAATTGAAGGTTGCCATTGCCAAGGATTAGTTATGGCAGTTTTACTTTCGCTTTGGGCTTCTGAACGTGATTGCCGAGATTTAGGTGGTAAAAGCAGCTGACAAATAATGTCTTGTTCAATTCCCTTGCCTGCATAGGCAAAACTGTGGAGCATGAAATCATTGTATGTCAATTGCACTAAGGTTTCTGGTACATCGACTAGCAACATTTCTGTAGCAGTTGCGCCAATATTAATTACCAGAGTGTTGCCCACAAGGGAATGTTCGCTGGTTTTTGCCGGATGAGAATCTTCACCTTGGGTTAATTTTAATTTTATTGGTTCACCGTTAGCGGCATCGAGTTCCGGGAGTAAACTAGCGATCGCTTCTTCGACAAAAAAGACTTGCTGGGGATGTTGAATCAGTTTGCTGGTGAGTAAAGCTTCTCTGACGTTGAAGCGATATTGTTCTGACCAACTAGATGGACAAGTACAAATTACACCAGCAATATTATTAATAATCTGAGAAAAATTTTGTTGGCTAATTCCAACAGCAGCAGCAATTAAACTAGGAGTAGTACTAGCTCGATCGCACTTGAGAGTTAACAGTAGCTTTGAGAGCGATCGCACAACCCAAATTAATGGGCCTGCCGAAAATTCATTTAATTGCAAAACAGGTTCCCATTTTTGGCGTTCACTTTTGTAAGGAATGGCTACTTGTAAATAAGGCTTCAACTGTGCCGAGTAAAGATTGTTTGTTGAATCCGATGTGGGTGGCGTAGGGTTCTTATCTTGGGCAACAGCAGCGGGTGCTGTTTGCTCATGTGCTTCGATACTTTCATTTTCACCGTGAGGTACGGAAGCTATGGGCAGATAAACCTCTGTTGGTAAACGAAATGATTGGTGGAAAGAAGTTGTTCCCGGTGGGTTTTCTGCTGACCAGTAAATAGGATGTACAACCAAAGAAGAACTATTTAACAATGTGGCGGAAATTCCTGTTGTACCCAAATCTATTCCTAAATACCAGACTGATTGGAGAACGTCGGCTGAAACTTCTGTATTGTTTATGAAGTTAGAATTTGCAGCTAAAGAACTTTCTCCAACAGAAGTTGTCTGTTGCTTTTCTTGAGTTTTTAAGTCTAAATCTAAGTTAGTTTCTACCTGGGGAACTGCTAAACTGTTTGTTGCTATCTGGAGATTTTCTGATTGTTGCTCAGGGGAAACTATGGGGACTGTGTCTTGAGTTTGACCAACATCTTGAGAAATATCTAAGTTAGTAGCTGGTTGCAACTGAGAATTTAGCTGTCGAGCGAAATTAGTTAAATCGCGGTCTAATTGCTGCAACTGTTCTTCATTTAATGAAATATCAGGGATGAGTGGAACCTTATTTGACTCTAAACTAAGTAGGTTTTCTTGTGGCGAAGCTGGAATATAGTTATCTAAAGCAGATTCTTGGCGGTCGACTGTGGGATTTGTGGCGATCGCAATTTCTGGTATTTCTGGAGTGACTGATGCCGTAGTTGTGGGATTATTCACAGACGAGGGTACTTCCAAAACTTCCTCTTCAGTACCGACATCAGGAAATAAATCAGTCAAGGTATTAATTGTATCAGCGACTTCTGGCTGAGTGTCTTGCACGGGCAAACTGTTTGCTGCCGTTTCTGGTGCTGAGTCTAGGTTAGTATCCTCTGCAAAAAATAGTCCTTCTTTGGAATCTGTTGTTTCTACGGCAGCCTGGGCATTCCTGACATCAACAATATCTGTGTCTGCCTTGGCAAGGGATGAATCAGGTGTCACAATCTCCTCATCCCCAGTTGCAGGCACAACAGGCGTTTCCTCAGGAATATTCAAGGTTGATGGAGAAGTTATAACAGAAGTTGGTGCATTATCAGTACCAAACAAACTGGCATAAAGTTGGTCTACTTCATCAGCAATTAAGGTAGAAATATCTTCTGGTAATTCAGCTGGACTTTCAGAAGATTGAGACGAGTCTAAACCAAGCTGTAACAGCACTGCATCTAAATCTTCTGTGAGGGTAGTATTCTGTTGCTCAAGATTAATTGTTGAAGTTTCTGGCTGTATAAGTTCTAAGAGTTGGAGGGGAGCTTCGGCATTGATATCAGTTGGTTGAGCCAGTAATTCAGGTAATGTTTCAGCTTTTACCCCCAACAAAGATGGTTCGGTAGGGGATTGTTGCTGCAAATACTGGGTCAAATTGTTGAGAAAGCTAGCCATCAACTGTTCGCCCTGTATTCCCTTGCTATGCATCCTTGCCAGTGCTTGCGATAAGGACTCGTAATATGTATTAATGTTGCGTTGTAATGCTTCAAAGACAACATTCACAGTCCCATCTAGTGATAACAGGCGTTGATCTAAATCCTGAGCTAGCTGGCTTAATTGCTCTACACGGTCTGGGGATTCTAAAAAAGGTTGAGTTGCAAAAGTTACTGATTCTGAGTTGCTGCGATTAATTTCTCCAGAAGAACCTGGGGAATTTGCTGAAGTTGGTGTTACCAATGGCGTGAAAGTTGGCACAAGGCGACTCATGAGTACCTGTAAAAACTCGGTAATCATCTGCTCTTGGTTTGTCAACTGCTGCGCTAGAGAGTAGTTTTGCAATCGCTTTTGCTCTAACTGCCGGATTTCTTGTACGAGAGTGGCTCGTTCTTGTAATAGTCCTTCTAATTCTGCTCGTAAGGGCTGTATCAGTCTCGAAAATTCAGTTTTTAATTCTCCTGCTTCAACGGTACTGTATTCTTGAGTAGATTCGGACGGTGGTAGTAAAAGCTGGTTATGACTTTGATCGACAAATTTTGTTAACAAAGGCGAACGCGGTTCTCTCAATGACTGATTTTGAATGCCGCCTTCTAATGCTGCTTTTTCTTGTACCCTAATTAAAAAGTCGCGAATTCGTTCTAATAGCTCTTTAGGTTCTTGTCCCTGACCAGATAAAAATCTAGACAGGCGCTTGCCACCACTGGCAAGTAAGTTGTCAATATCTGCGATCAGTTTTTGAATTTCATCTGCACTGAAAGTCACTTTTCATTACCTTAACTAAAACTATACGTCAACTAGTGTGACAATTACTTTACAATCGCCGTTCGCGCAGCGTCTTCGATCGGAGAAGTTTTGAGTGGCAAAAGCCGCTACTTGCACTTGTGACTGTCATTATGTTATGGATTACTGGCAGGAGTGGCAATCTTCAGTCAGTGTTTGTTCACCAAGCTTAGCTTGATTGCTCAAAACCGCTAAATATATGTGAGCAATAATTTACTAGCTTGAGTATGATGAATGTTGTTTGCCTATATTTTTAAGTAATCAAGAGTAATCAAGTTTGCATTGCAGCTACCCCCTAAACGATATTTCGGCAGGCTATAAACTAGTTTTTGCAAAACTTATACTTTATTTAAACCCATAGGTAAAGATTGTTAAGAAAAATCCTCCGATCGCTTTGTTGTGAAGCAGAGGTTATTTTTATTGTTTAAAGAGGGCTGTACTTTGATCGCTTAGGCTCAAAAGAATGCTCTTGTCTGTCGTGTGTATATAGCAGCTTGATAAAAAATGTCCTAATGGAAGACCGATATGTGCCCTCCTTTTTTCAGGGTTTGCCAGAAGCAGTTGTGGAAGCAGCCCTAACCCATCTTGTAACCCGCACTCACCCAGCTAATCAAGTAATTGTATTAGAGAATGACTGGGGTGGTGCTGTGTATTTTCTCAAAGAGGGATGGGTAAAAATTCGTACTTATAATTTAGAAGGGAAAGAGGTAACACTGAATATTCTTGGCAAAGAGGAATTGTTTGGTGAAATGGCAGTTCTGAGTGAAAAGCGCCGAACCACCGATGTGATTACCCTCACCCCAACAGTAATTGGTAGTATGCCGGCTACAGATTTTAGTAATTTACTTAAAATAGAACCCTTGGCAGGACTGCGATTAGCAAAACTGATGGCAGAGCGTTTACAGCAAGTGAATCGGCGATTACGCTTGCGGGAATCTCATAGTCAGTCGCGGGTAGCAGATACATTACTGTTTTTAGCAGAAGGACAGGGAAAAAAAGGGCAAACAGGAACTGAAATCCCGAATTTACCTCATCGGGAATTGAGCAGTTTGAGCGGACTGGCAAGGGAAACGGTGACGCGAGTATTGACAAGGCTAGAAAAAAAAGGCTTGATTAAACGGGATCAAGACATTATCTGTATTCCTGATATGTCAGCCTTGGAAAGGATGATAGTTTAACGACTTGTCAAAATATGAGCATTTTAAATTCTCTGCCAGATGAGCCAGAGGACGAACGATCGCCGGAATCTGAAACTCCTACTAATCATTGGTTAGACAAACAACAGCTAACCCGTCCTCAACTCAAGGCTGATACACCCTTGAGGTTGGTGGAAACAGCCTTTTTAGCCAGTACTGCTAGCCTAATTTGGTTTATTAATTTTTATTTTCCCTTGGGGCCAGTTTTGCGGATATTTTTTCCAGTGCCGATCGCTTTAGTTTATCTCCGTTGGGACAAACGAGCAGCATGGATGGCAGCGCTCACTTCTGGGCTACTGCTGACGGTACTGATGGGGCCAGCCCGCAGTTTGCTGTTTGTCATGCCCTACGGATTTATGGGCGTGCTTTTGGGGGCGGCATGGTATCGTCGTCGTGTTCCCTGGATTGTTTCCATCACCTTAGGTACGCTGTTGGGTACTTTGGGAGTATTTTTTCGGCTGTGGTTATTGTCTGTGTTGTCAGGTGAAGACCTCTGGATTTATGTGATTACCCAGGTGAGTGACTTTATTGAGTGGGTATTTCTGAAGCTGAGTTTATTGACGAGTCCCAGTGTGTTTTTAATTCAAATAGGGGCGATCGCTTTGATTGTACTCAATAACTTTATCTACCTTTTTGTAGTACACATAGCAGCATGGCTACTTTTTGACCGCCTGGGCAACCCCATTTCCCGCCCACCGCACTGGGTGCAAGTCCTCATGGATTACGAAGGATAGTCATTTATCATTAGTTATTTTTCCCAAATGCCCCATGCCCAATGCCCAATTCCCAAATTCGTATTTATACTCAAGAAAAACAAGCTGAAGAATGGCTGCGACGGTATCGTAGTTGTATGCCTGTATTCGCCTGTGTTTTAGGATTTACTGAGACTGGTTTGATTCCAGGAATTTCAGCAGCTGGTCGTACTCCAGGGGATCGGAAATATACTGCTTGTGCGGATGCGGAGTTTTTGTATTACGGGGCAGAACATAAGCCCCAATATCCATTACCACCATTGGCAGCTGGAGCTTCCCCTGTGTTGATTTCTCGTGCTGTATTTGAGTCACTGAAAGTACCAATGCATTTGTTTAATGCTGGCTTACCTCAGGCTCCTGCTGTGCCACTAATTGATTTGGGCGGCACTTGGGCTAAGTGTTTAAGTGGAGGTAATGCTATGGAAATCACAACGGTGCATCACTTGCTCAAACAAGGGCTACTTTGGGGAGAACGCCTTGCTGCCAATATTCAACAGGGATATCTGATTATCGGTGAGTGCGTCGTTGGAGGCACTACAACTGCTTTGGCAATTTTAACTGGTTTAGGTATAGAAGCTGCTGGAAAAGTTAACAGTAGCCACCCTGTTTGTAACCACGCGCAAAAGTGGGCACTAGTACAAGCTGGATTGGAGAGGATGAGGGAAAGCAGGGAGCAGGGGGAGATAAACTTCCAATTTCCAATCCCAAATTCTGTAGATCCTCTAAAACTCGTCGCTGCTGTAGGCGATCCGATGCAGGTGGTAGTGGCTGGAATGGCGATCGCTGCTAGTCGTAGTTGTGGTGTCCTGCTGGCTGGAGGGACACAAATGCTAGCGGTTTATGCCCTAATGAGTGCGATCGCTCAAGCTTACGCTTTTTCATGGCAACCAGAACAAGTAGTTGTGGGTACAACGCGCTGGGTGGCAGAAGATCCTACTGGCGCTACTGTTGACTTAGCCTTGAGCTTTAATAAAGGCAGTTCAACACAAATTCCAGTAACTCCTCCCCTTTTAGCAACTGCTCTCAACTTTATTGATTCTCGTTATCCCCAACTCAGGGCTTATGAGCAGGGCTTTGTCAAAGAAGGTATGGGTGCTGGAGCAGCTTGCATCGCTGCCCATCTTAGCCAAGATTGGCAGCAACACCAACTTTTAGCAGCAATTGAAGCCCAACTCGAACGGCTGAGCTTGGTTAATTATCAATAACAAAACCGGAAACTTTTAAAGCTCCGGTTAATATTTCAACTCATGAATATTGACTAAATTAATGAATTCTTTCTCTAAGTAATTGTTCTTCCAAGGCAGCAATACGATTATATGCTGCTGTTAATTGCGCTGTGAGTCGTTGTATTTGAACTTCGGGTGTTAAGTTATTATCTCCACCCTGACGATGCATGTCTATATAGATGCCATCTGTTAATACATCCTTGTGTTCCATTTCGGAATTTGAATTGATACGTCCTTTTAACTGGTTTCCTCCAGTACCATTATTTTCCTGAGAATTATTCTTTGCTTGTGTATTCGCTAAGGAACACTCTGAATAAGTTTGAGCTACTTTAATGTCAAGCTGCTCAATTACTTGGCAGAGGGCATCCAGTTTTTGGCTCAAAATCAAGATTTGCTTTTGTAATGGCTCCATTCAATACCCTCATCGGCACATTGTCTTCTATGTTATTCAATTTACTGACAATCTTAACTATACTTATGGATTATTTAAGTATTCATATTTTTTGTGGCAATGTGACATTTAAATCATTACTTCTAAATATTAAGTCAAGATTTAGCATAAGTACGACTAAACAAAATTGTTGAGAAAAATCAGTCTGGAGGTAGTCATTTAGATAAAAACTCGCTAATTTGAGTCGAATGTTCAAATTTATCGTTATTACCAATAAAAAACGCTAAAAATTTGACAACTCTAGTTTCGAGACAGTCACTCTCTGTGAATATCTGCTTAATATAGGTATAATTAGAAATCTCAAATCCAAAATCAATGGAGCGACGGTCTTTTTTACTAGGTATAAGTACGCTGACAATTTCACAACTGCTTTTTGGCTGTAGTGGAAAAAAGCAGACTCAATTAAAAGTACAGTTATTAAAAGGTTCGATACCAGGTCAGGTGGTTAATCAATTCCACAAAGGTTTGCAGCAGCAGGTGGAGTTGAAATTTGCTCCTGTGAAGCAGTTAGAGGATTTATTTGAACAATTGCAAAATTGGCAGCAGAAACCAAAAGCCAATGATGAGCAAGGATGGCGTCGTTTTATACCCTTTAGGCAAGATCGAAAAACTCCTCCAGCTGACCTAGTAACATTGGGAGATTATTGGCTAAAAGCAGGTATTGAGCAAAAATTGATTCAACCACTGCCAGAGTTACAAGCAAACCAATTAAAGCAATGGTCTGCTTTAGATGAAAAGTGGAAAAAATTGGTAACGCGCAATGACCAAGGTGACCTAGATGCTCAAGGAAAAATCTGGGGTGCGCCTTATCGCTGGGGTAGCACGGTGATTGTTTATAACCGTGACAAGTTGCGACAGTTGGGATGGACGCCCACAGATTGGAGTGATTTGTGGCGAGATGGGTTGCAGCAGCGGATTTCCCTACTCAATCAACCACGAGAAGTTATTGGTTTGGTTTTAAAAAAGCTAGGAAAATCTTACAATACTGAAAATATTGACCAAGTGCCAGACTTGGAAAAGGAATTACGAACATTAAACCAACAAGTAAAGTTCTATAGTTCCATTGACTACTTAGAACCTCTAATTATCGGAGATACTTGGCTAGCTGTCGGTTGGTCAAGCGATGTATTACCAATTCTGGGACGTTATCCGCAACTGGTAGCAGTTATTCCCCAGTCAGGAACAGCAATTTGGGCAGACTTGTGGGTACGTCCGGCAGGCGTTGGTACAAATACTTTATCAGATCGATGGATTGATTTTTGTTGGCAACCAAACACTGCTAAGCAAATTTCTCTATTAACTAAAAGTAATTCCCCAATTTCTACAAATATTGCTGCTTCCGATATCAAAAAGCCATTACTAAGTTTATTACAAAGCGATCGCTCAGTTTTAGATAGAAGTGAATTTTTGCTTCCCTTATCTTCATCAGCAACCAAACAATACGAATCTTTGTTTGCTAAAATTAAGGTTTAATTGTGTGAGGGCTGGTAGCCCCCTTATCTACTGATAACCAGCTGCTTGTAACGAAAACAATTTGGCGTAACGTCCTCCTGACTGTAATAATTCTTCGTGAGTTCCCTGTTCTATAACTTCGCCATTTTCTATAACCAGGATTTTGTCAGCCATCCGTACCGTGGAGAAACGATGGGAAATCAAAAGTACCATCTGATTTTGAGTAATAGCGCGAAAATGATTGAAAATCTCAAACTCAGCTTGGGCATCTATTGCCGATGTTGGTTCATCTAATACCAAGATATCTGCTTGCGATCGCATAAAAGCACGAGACAAGGCAATTTTCTGCCACTGTCCTCCAGAAAGCTCTTGTCCTCCTTTAAACCAACGACCAAGTTGAGTCTGAAAGCTCTGGGGTAATTGGTCAATAAAAGATTGAGCCATACCTTTTTGGGCAGCAGTTTGCCAACGGGTATTGCTTTCGAGATGTTCTACATCGCCCACGCCAATATTCTCACCCACAGTGAACTGATAGCGGACAAAGTTCTGAAAAATCACACCAATGCGACGCCGCAGCACATCTGCATCCCATTCCTGCAAGTCCAAGCCATCTAATAAAATTCGCCCAGAGTCAGGTGTGTAGAGTCGGGTAAGTAGTTTGATTAAAGTAGTCTTACCAGAACCGTTTTCACCCACAATTGCTAGTTTTTCTCTGGGTTTCAAATGCAGTGAAATGTTTCTTAACGCTGGCTTGGAACTTCCTGGATAAGTAAATGAGACGTTCTCAAAACGAATACCATCTTGGGAATTTAAACCAATGGTTGCTTTACCCCAAGACTTTGGTACTTCCTCTTCCAAGAAATCATAGAGATTTGATAGATATAGATTGTCCTCATACATCCCTCCAATAGAAGTAAGGGCATTGGAAAAAGTAGACTGTCCTTGGCGAAACACAGTCAGATACATTGTCATATCTCCCAAGGAAATCTTACCTAGCACTGTTTCCAGCACAATCCAAGCGTAAGCTACATAAAAAGCACCAGTACTGACTAAACTCAGGAGATATCCCCACAGTCCTCGCCGCAGAGTCAAATCGCGATCTTCCTCATAAAGTAGATCGAATAGGTTGCGGTAACGTCGTAACAACATTTCTCCTAACTGATAGAGTTTGATTTCTGTAACAAAATCTTCTCTTGCTAGCAGACTTTCTAAATAGTGCTGTTGACGAGTTTCTGGCGCGCGCCAACTAAACAACCGAAAGGCTTCCCCAGCAAACTTTGTTTCTGCAATAAATACAGGCATAGCTGCTAAAATCAGCACCACCACTGCCCAAACTGAGAAATTTATTAGCAAAATACCGTAGGTGAATAGAGAAAGGGCACTTTGCACTAACCCGAAGGTACGATTTACTAGAGAAAGGGGACGAACCGATGCTTCTCGTCGGGCATTGGTCAATTTGTCATAAAATTCTGAGTCTTCAAACTGCCTCAGATCCAGTGTCAGCGCCTTTTCTAAAATGAGTACATTTACTCGTTGACCTAGTAGCGCCCGCAATAACGATTGACAAATGATGATTCCTCGTTGACTACCTGCTAGTAAAATTACAGCGATCGCTTCTAATCCCACATACAATAATGGGTGATAAATATTGACACCATTGCTGTTTGAATTAACTTGAGAGGCAAATACCACCGCATCAACAATCAACTTACCGAGGTAAGATATCGCTGCCGGTAAAAGACCAGCCACTAAAGTTAAACTAGCCAGAAAAATAGTCAGCCAGCGGCTAGTAGTCCATACTAAGCTTACAGCCCGTCCACTATACCGGAAAATCGTCAGCGATTGGCGTATAATATTTCTTTTTTTTTAATTTTCATCTTTCTTTAGACGAGATACCCCTAGTGCAGCGGATCTTTATAACTCTATAAGCTGTTCCACATAAAAACTGCACGTTGACCGGAGGCGGAGCGTCTCCGGCTTTGCTCGATTAGACAGTTGACAGCCAACAGTTAACTGTCAACAACTATGACAAGTAGTTATGCAATTTAGACGCGCATTAACTTATTAATCTTCTTAAATTTTACATCTTTATCCCCACAATCTCCTACCTGCTTTGCCATTTAATCTCTGGTGAGTATCTGCCAATAAAGCTGGGATATCTAATTTTTCCGGACATCTTGGTAAACAGTCGCCGCATTCTGTACAGCGGTTAGCTTTCATTCCGGGGAACCAGTGACCGGCATTTTCAAACATTCCGTAACGATATTGCCCATAGTCTGTCATATCGTAGGCTAATGCCAGGTTTCGTAACCGCAATACCTCTGGAATATTAATATTTTCTGGGCAAGGCAAACAAGCATAACATTGGCTACACTTATCGATTCCCAAAGCAATTTTTTGGTGATTTTCTAATCGCTCAAATGCAAAAATTTCTTCTGGTGTGAGTTGATTCTCTCGGTCAGCAACTCGCAAAGGTTCGATTAATTCTTCTGGATTGGCTGCCCCGATACTCAAGGTAGTAATACGGTTATCTGCTAGTAAAAATCGATAGTTTAACTCTAAGGGAGAATACGGCTGACACAGGTCTTTTAGAGTTTGGGGTGGTGTGTAAAGGCGTCCTCCCTTATCGGCAGGGGAAATAATGAAAATCCCCATATCCTTTTTTGCCGCTAGTTGAATTGCTGGGGCGTGGCGTTGGAAAAAATAGTAATAATGCAGATTAACAAATTCAAAAAAATCTGTATTTATTGCTGCCTGAATTAGCTCTAACGAACCGTGGGTGGAAAAACCAACGTATCGCACTCGACCATCAGCAACAGCTTCTTCTACAGCTTGCATACAACCATTTTTGGCTTGCACCCATTCTAAATGTTGCCAAGTGTTCAAGCCATGAATGCCTAAGCAATCTAGATAATCTACTTGTAATTGTTCTAGGGATTCGTCAATGCACCGACGCATGGTGTCAGCATCTACTGTGGCTGGAATTTTGGTAGTGAGGTGCAGCTTCGTTCGAGGTACTGATAAACCAGCTTTTAGCGCCTTACCAAGATGTTCTTGACTTTTGCCGTAACCTCTGGCAGTTTCTAGATGATTAATTCCTAAGGCTAAGGCTTGTTCGATGGTTTGCTGAGCATTTTCAAAATCAGCCAGGTAGCGCATTGTTCCTAAGGAAAAAACTGAGAGGCGCAAATTTGTTTTCCCAAAGCGTCGGTATTGCATGATTAACAGAGTTAGAAGAGAGACGCGATTAACCCAAGTCTTTCCAAAATTAATCGCGTCTGTACAAGAGTTAGGAGTTGAATCAAAATAACTCTTAACTCATAACTTAGCTGTCGCCATTACCAAAGCGTTTGATCAAATCCTCAGGGCGAAGATTGGAAATAAATTCACGGAAGGCTTGCTGTTCGGCTTCATCTGCATCGCGGTCAACAGGGATAGAAGCATCAGCGATGACTTCTTCCATTACCCAAATTGGGGTATTTGTACGCAGCGCAATGGCGATCGCATCGCTAGGACGGGCGTCAATTTCCTTTTTGACCTCGCCTTGCTGGACAATTAAGGCTGCATAAAATGTATCCTTTTGCAGGGAATGAATAATCACCTTCTCTAGAGTCATGTTCCAAGTCTCTAGAAGATTCACCATTAAATCGTGGGTTAAGGGTCTAGGAGGCTTCTGATTTTCCAGTGCGCCCATAATTGCCCTGGCTTGTTCCTGACCAATGTAAATTGGCAAAGCCCGCCGATCTGAAGAATCTTTCAAAAGTACGATCGGGCTACGGGTTATGGCATCTAATGCTATGCCAGCGACTTTCATTTCAATCATTGGCTAAGCCTCTACAATTTGTTGAGAGCTTTTGATGCTGTGTAACAAATAGTACCCTTTTTCGGGTGGTTTGGCGACAGTAATAAACATAAGCATTCGTTCTCTATAATTGCTTCTATTAAACTCCGAACTTGTGGTGAACACCAGAGTAAATCAAATGGGTCTGCTTAAACAATAAGCTTCTTACCCAAGTATGCCTTGTGAAGGATGCTAATGTGTTAATATTCCTTATATAAAAAAAGTCAGAAAATATACTAAGATATTCACAATTTCTGTGACAATTACTAATTAATTTCAGTCAAAATTAGGCAATAAATAGAGTTAGTTTGGCAAAAAAGTCGTGTTTACAGGATTAATCCAAGCATTAGGAACGATGAAACCCTTAGGGGGCGATTCTTGGCAAATTACTTGTGTTAGCCAGTCAACTGAAGTAATTATGCAAGATTTGGCTTATGGTGACAGTGTGGCGGTAGATGGCGTTTGTTTAACAGTAGAAAAAGTTTTAAAAGATGGGTTTATCGCCACTGCTTCACCGGAAACGCTGCGCCGCACCACTTTGGGAGGTGAGCAAACCCAGCAGAAATATGTCAATTTAGAAGCGTCGCTGAAAGTTGGCAGCAAAGTCGGCGGTCATTTTGTCATGGGTCATGTAGACGGCATCGGGCGATTGCTAGTGGCAGAACAAACGGCTAGTTCTTGGGAAATGACCTTTAGTGCATCAGAGGCGATCGCACGGTACATTGTCCCCAAAGGTAGCATTGCCGTCAATGGCATCAGCCTTACAGTAGCCGCATATGAGCCAGAATTTTCGCAATTTAAGGTGGCGGTAATCCCCCTTACTTATGCCGAGACAAATCTTCGTTACTTGGCTGCTGGTAGTCTGGTAAATTTAGAAGGAGATATTCTTGGCAAATACGTCGAAAAATTCTTCCATTCAGGCAAGCCACACACCACAGACCCTGATAACAATAGTATAAACGACATTACACCCGCATTCTTAGTAGAACACGGGTATTTCTAATTTAGGAATGGGGAATGGGGCATTGGGCATGGGGGAAGTGTGGGAGGTGTGGAAGGATGGGGAAGAAATCTTTCCCCCCTCTTTCCCCACACTTCCCTATCTCCTCATCTTTCTATCTCCCCCAGTCCCCAATTAACTTCCTGGTTCCTGGCTGACCTGAGCCGTCTGCAAGCCTCGGACTAACTGGCTGAGGGCACTTTGTAAATCCGCACCTGGATCGGTAGCAACCCATCCATTCGGTGTTAGGTGGCGGACTTCAAAGTGCAGGTGAGGGCCTGTAGAGTTCCCTGTACTCCCAACTCGCCCGATCATAGTCCCTGCTTGTACCCACTGACCGGGTTGAACAAAGATTTCTGACATGTGACCGTAGAGAGTTTGCTCAGCAGATTTGTGATTGAGGATAACGGTTAAACCATAACCACCCACCCAGTTAGCAGTTTCTACGCTTCCAGGAGCAGCAGCCAACACCGGTGTTCCCATCGGCGCACCCAAGTCTGTACCAGCATGAAAGCGTTGGACACCTGTAATTGGATGAATTCGCCAACCAAACAAAGAAGTAATGGGAGCAGGAATTGAGAGTGGATACATCATTCCAGTTCCACCATAGGCAATTGTGGGACTGTAGGGGATTTGTGGCAATACTGATGCCAGTGAGAAGTCATAAGCTACGGTGCTGGGGCGGGGGGCAACGTTGCCATCTGCCATTGGTGGCGGTAAAGTACCACCACTGGGTGCAATGGGAGTTGCACTCACCTGCGTAGTGCTGAATTCGCTGGGATTAGGAATAAACCGATTCGGGCGGAATGCAGTCTTGCTCTCACTATTAGAAACACTTTGAACAGCACGCCATCTGCTATTGCTAGGAGCGGTTGCAACCTGTTGCACTGGTGAAACGACTGCTAACTGGGCGTTTTGACTTCTTCTGAGCCAACTAGGTGCTAATTTACCATTAGAATTAGCTACACGCCCAGCTGGGGGCACTTTAGCGCAAACCCCACCAGATACGCCTTGCCCTGAAGGCAAGATGGCTCGGCAACCACTAGAGCGTTCTGTGAGGATTACGGAATTTGGTGCTTGATAAGTGCCTGTTGCACCGATATCATAACTATTGGGGTCAATATAGGCGTTATTATAATCCTTGGTTTTCTCTGTAGTTGCCTTAACAGTACTGTTCGAGTTATTTACTGGTTGAGCAACTTCTGGAAGTTTTTCAGGTAAGGAGCGGGGAGCAGTATTAGGTTTTTGCTCTCTCACCTTTGCAGGAGCAACTTGAGAAGTTTCTGACTTGGGCTTTGAGCGTCTGAAAATCACAACAGGTTCAGCAACTCCAATACGTGTAGACTGCTTAATTGGCTCTTTTGATTGAGCAACCTCTGGCTGCTTGCGTAGTCTCTGTCTGAGTCTGGCTCGCCGTTGAGCAAAATCTGACTCTGTTTGAGCTACTTCAGGAGCAACAGTCTGTTTTTTAAGTGGATTTATAACTACTGTTGGCTGGGAACTTTCAACAGTAGGAACGATATTGTCTATTTGTGTTTCCGTTTGAGCAGACACGAAGCCGCCGCTCAGGAGACTGATGCTGCTTAGCCAACAGAGACTCTGTGCTGGTAGCGTCGAGGCAAAACGTTTTTTTGTCACATCTCGCTGCCATGAGTAGTGCAAACGATGATGGGCAGAATTTTTGCGCTGCGTCATTTGTTCTCTCAGTTGTGTGTAATTAGCCTAAAGAGATGATGCTAGTGGTTTGTCTTGTCTAAAGAGTGATATTTTGGACAAACCTCAAATTTAAACGGAAGATTTATGGTATCCCAAACTGATTGTACCGGGTTGAATATAAATTTCCGGTGTGATTAGTTCTTTTGTGCCATAAGTTTCTAAATCAACTCGTAAATTTCCTTGAGGAGTCACCCCGACTATAGTACCCGAAAGATTATTGACGTACACTTTATCGCCCATGTTTGTAAGCAAATCTAAATAGCGAGACAAGAGTATACTTATTCCTTCTTGAAAAAGGCACTGCATACCGGATTCTATTCCGAGTAAAACTGTAGAGGTGAGCATTTCCAAACAATAAATTGGTCTGGAATTTCGGGAAGTTTGCCACGATTCCAGATTAATTCCAGTTTTTGGTACTGGGTTTGCCCAGTTAATACCAACACCAATTATTGCTTGCGTAATTTGTCCTTTGTTTACTTTAGTTTCTGTCAAAATGCCGCCTAGCTTGCGACCGTTTAAAATTAAATCATTGGGCCATTTTATCCCAACATTTACGTTATGCTGGCGCAATTGAGACGCTATTCCCCAAGCAGTAGCGAAAGTTAGTTGGTAGCTGTCGGTAGCTGTTATTTTCTGGTCGAAAGAAATCGCTAGCGAAAGATACAATCCCCCAGCAGGAGAAATCCATTGGCGTCCCCATTGTCCCCGTCCAGCAGTCTGTGAGGTTGCAATTACTACTGTTCCTGAATTAGCCCCAAGGTTTAGCATGTCCCAAAGGGTTTGGTTGGTTGAGGAGACACTTTCAAAAAAATGCAGAGAAAATGGTAAATAGGGATATTTACGCGCTGCTTTTAAAGCTGCTTCTAAATTTTGCAAATCAAATACCACAGCAGTTAACCCAAATAGCGTTGTTCAAGTTAGCATTAATTGGCTGATGAGTAGATTTTCTGTTTAGGTTTGGTTAACGATGCACACTTGGTACTGGTGTAATTGGCAAGGACTGCCCTATCTGAGGTGTAGTATTCTGGATTGGGATCACGGTTTCTTTACCCAGCAGTTTTGGCCGCGATCGCCACAAGATCTCACACTAGTACTCCAACCGGAGGCATCAGTCTATCGTTTAAAGCAGGTACATGGCAATACTGTTCTCACCCCTCAAGAAATTGCTACCAGCACTCTGGAGGATGGTTTAGCATCGGCAGACGGTTTAATTAGCGAACAGCCGCTACAAGCTATCTGGGTCGCTAGTGCAGATTGTACACCCGTGCTGATTGGGGATGTGAAAACCGGACAGGTGGCAGCAGTACACGCTGGATGGCGAGGTACAGCCAAGAAGATTGTCCCCCAAGCGATCGCTCGATTACAATCCCAAGGCAGCCAACTCGATGATTTACGCGTGGCGATGGGACCGGCGATCGCAGGTGAAGTTTACCAGGTTTCTGTTGATGTGGCTGCCGAAATTGGAGCCAGTATTATACCACATAATGAAGAACAAAAAATTGTCCAAGCATTACAAAATCTGACCAATTCACCTTTATTAGAAGACCCTAATCCAGCAAAGGTCAGGCTAGATGTCCGGCGGGTAAATGCCTTACAGCTAGAAAGTTTGGGAATTAGTGGAGAACAAATTGCAATCGCTCCTTATTGTACTTTCCAAACTCCAGAGCATTTCTTTTCTTACCGCCGCGAACAAGAAAAAAAAGTCCAATGGTCAGGAATTGTCAGTGGTAAATGAGTCAACACTCAACGTGAAATCCCATCGCCTTTGAGGAGTGGATGAGCTTAAAGAGAATCGGTATTCTCTCAAGTTCGGCTAATCACTTATCATTAAAATCTCTTGGCGTTAGCGCGTCAGAGCATCTCCGCATCAGCCTAAATGATAAGTCTTTAAGGAGACATTATGTTACTTTATTTTTGAGAGAATGGTAAGGATTGATAACTAATATAAATTTATGTTTTTATCACTGATTTAATTTCCTTTTAGGATATCTGGCTAGATATTGTTTATGGTTAAGACTTTCGCTGTAACTATAAACAAATTTTTTATAAATGTCCTAAAACTCACTGCAAGTTATTTGAAAAAACCTTATATAATTTTACGATATACAATATTAATACCATTGTATATATAAGCGTTTTTAAGCGCAGTGTTTCTATAATCTGCTGTGAGATCGAAAGTAAAGGATTTGTCATGTTACTTCAAAAAGACATTGATTATTTCAATAAAGGCGAAGCTGAAAACCGTAAATTCTGGTCGAGGTTTAATGGTTCCCAAGTGCTTAAAGGTTTGACAGTACTTGATGTTGGTTGTGGACATGGAAGCCTCTGTGTCAACGCTGTCTTAGCTGGAGCGAAAAAGGTTGTGGGACTAGATATAGATTCCCAACGAATTGATTTTGCCAAGGAAAACATAGAGTTGAATTATCCACAACTAGCAAACATAATTGAATTTCAAAACATAGATTTAAGCGACTATCAGGGTTCAGACTTTGACATTATTCTTTCTAAGGATTCCTTTGAACACATCCTTAATCTTGATATGGTGATGGCAGAGATGATAAAACGTCTCAAAAGTAGTGGCAGGATATATATAGGTTTTGCTCCACTGTATCGAACTCCTTGGGGAGATCATCGGAGAACAAAGATTCCCATTCCGTGGGGACACGTAATATTTAGTGAAAAATTTATTATCGAAAGATTAAATCGTATCAGAAAAGTGCAGATCAGTTCAATTTACGAACTGGGGTTAAACAAGATGTCCTTAGCGGATTTCAGAAATCTTTTCCAGAACTCTGGTCTCAAAATTGTTGATTTTCGGACAAATATCAGTGATTTACCAGCTATGAAGTTTTTTTCTTTAATGAGCAAAATTAAATTCTTAGAAGAATATTTTACTTATAATATATACTGTGTATTGGAAAAACCATAGACAAATTGCAACTACCGATCAAGTCAGTGCTGCATACAAAACTTCACGATGCATCAAGGCACGATCCACTAAAGATTGTATTTGCTCAGGTGATAATGGATCGCCATTGGCATAATGCTCCATCCAAGTCAGACTAATTAAGTTTGGGTCATCTGGTAAGGTTGCTAAATCCCAGCCAGGTATTGCCAATTCTTCCATGAGACGATTTACTTTGGGGTCATAACTGAGAGCAAAGCAGCGACAACCAATAGATGCAGCCATAATCAAGCTGTGCAAGCGCATCCCAATTGCCATTTCCACACCGCGAAACACACCTTTCAAAAGTTGCGGATCTTCCAGACACAAAATTTTGCTGACATCTTTAAGATGTGGTTGAATAGCTTCGGCAATACTTAAATCTTCACTTTTTTGAAATGGCAGTAATAAAATAAAAGCTTGCGTAGCTTTTTGAAAATCTACTAAAGCACGAGTCAAGTTAGCCAAACGTGTTTGTGTAAGTTGGGGATGCGATCGCAACGTTAGTGCAACTCTCGGCGCAGGTAAATCCCAAAGTCTTGGTACTGGTTTCGACTCCAACGCCCAAACTGGGTCTGGAGCTATAATACAAGGAATTTGCCAATCAGATAATAAAGCAGCACTGGCGCGATCGCGGACGCTGACTTTGGTACAATGACCGAAGGTTTGCCGTGCTAACCAGCGAGTTTGCGGACGCAGCAAAGGCCCAATACCCTGCGCCCAAGCAACAGTTTTCAAATTCATTTTCTGCGCCAATGTCATCAGTCCGCCATAATAAAATGGGCTGATGGTACTGGTAACATCTTGAATGATACTCCCGCCACCCCAAATCAAGGCATCACAAGAGCGCAAAGCTTGTAGTACAGGTAAGAAAGCCATGCGATCGTAGGTTTCTACATTGTAGCGATCGCGGGTTTCCTCTGGATTACCCGAAAGCACCACAGGCGTCACATCAGATGGTAACATTTGCAAAAGCGTTGCCAATAAAGCTTCGTCACCACCATTACCTTTACCGTAATATCCAGACAATAACGCCCGCATCTTTGCCATTTGAGATTTTAGATAAAAGGATTTTAGACGAGCAACTTTTCTCAAAAATTGATCGGATGTAAGCCATCCTACCAACAACAGATAAATTTTCTTATGGGAAGATGATCTTATAGAAAGACAGAGAACTAAATTACTCTTATCTTTTGACTTTTAACTTTTGACTTTTGACTTGTTATGCACGCCCTTTCGATTCCCACCTGGATTATTCATATTTCTAGCGTTATTGAGTGGATTGTCGCCATTTGGTTAATCTGGACTTACGGCGAACTCACAGGTAACCGTAATTGGTGGGGATTGTCCCTTGCCATGTTACCAGCTTTGGTCAGCGCCATGTGTGCTTGTACCTGGCATTATTTCGACAACGCTGAATCTTTGGAATGGCTGGTAACGCTTCAAGCTACCATGACCTTAGTTGGTAATTTTACACTTTGGGCAGCAGCATATTTGATTTGGCGTTCTACCAAGCTTGCCAACACTGTTGAACCAAAACTATCAAATCAGAGCAATGATGTCTAAAGGAACCCTGTTTGCTCTTTCTCTGTTTCCCTACTTGGGTTTCTTGTGGTTTCTCAGCCGCAGTCCCCAAATGCCGCGTTTTGCTCTATATGGATTTTACGGCACTCTTGTATTTGTTGCCGTCACTATCCCAGCAGGAATTTACGCGCAAGTACATTATGGAGACTCTTTAGCAAATGTAGATTGGTTGCACGGCAGTGCAGAAGTATTTTTGACCCTTTCTAACATTTTGATTGTGCTAGGTTTTCGCCAAGCAGTCAAACAATTAAAAATCAAACATTAAAGATACCAAACCCAGCTATAGGTAGTGTTTGATTGCATAGAGTTATGAGGAAGAAATAAATGGATGTAATTCCAGCAATAGATTTACTAGAAGGTCGTTGTGTGCGATTGTATCAGGGAGACTACGATCGCTCGCAAGTTTTTAGCGAAAACCCGGCTGATGTTGCTCAACAGTGGGTTGAACAGGGCGCTACCAGATTGCATGTAGTCGATTTAGATGGTGCAAAAGCAGGTAAAGTAGTAAATCTTCGGGCAATAGAAGCGATCGCTCAAGTAGTATCGATACCCATTGAAATTGGTGGAGGATTGCGCGATCGCACCAGCGTTCAACAAGTGTTTAATTTGGGCGTACAGTGGGCAATTCTCGGCACCATCGCTGTAGAACAACCGCAACTAGTGCAACAACTGTGCGAAGAATTTCCCGAACAAATTATTATTGGTATTGACGCCCGTAATGGCTGCGTAGCAACTCGCGGCTGGCTAGAAACTTCAGAAGTTTTAGCAACCCAACTGGCTGTTAGAATGCAAGAATTGGGCGCAGCAGCTATTATTTACACCGATATCCACCGTGATGGTACACTCATTGGCCCGAATTTAGAAGCTTTGCGAGAACTCGCTGCGGCAATTTCCATACCAGTAATCGCTTCTGGTGGAGTTAGTTCCGTTACCGATTTGTTGAGTTTGCTGGCGTTAGAACCACAAGGCGTCACTGGTGTAATTGTCGGACGTGCCTTGTACACTGGGGATATTTTACTCAAAGAAGCATTGCGAGCGATCGGCCCTGGACGGATTCAGGATATACCCCCCAATTTCGGTTTCTCTAGCTTTGCTTGAAATTTTCTCTATTTGGTTACAAACTCCACACACTGACTCGTCCTTGGCGAGTACAGTGGTAGCTGTGTTAACTAGTACAGCACGCAAAAATAAACAGACCATACCCTGCAAGTTCGCCTTTAGGCGTTCTCGCAAGAGTAGCCACATTAGCACAGTAATAAATCTCAAGTTTGGTTAAATATCGCTCGATATAGATTGGGTAGAACGAAATTTAGGCGTTGCTGATTGAAAATACAAATCTGTCTTAGGCAATATCATATTAGATTACCTATTTGCTCTAGCCAGCAAGCGATCGCTGACTCATAGATTAAGATTTGTATCTATCCTATTAAAGGTCAAGCTGACTACAAGGGTAAGATTATCTACTAACTTTTTTCAATAAATTTAAATTTTTTCCAAGATTTCTGTAATCGACAATACCCGTAATGTAGATTAAATTGTACTAAATTTCAAAATTTAATATTATGGCTACTCAAGAGCAACATTCCAATCAAACATTAAATCAAACACAGGCTAACGGAACAAAGAAGAAACTACAACCTCCTCCTGATATCAAGAGACCAAAAAAAACTGAATAAAACTATTAGACTTTGTTGTAGAAACTTAAATTTAATTAAGCCTCTACAACGAGTTAAAAAATAAATCAACTTGCTTATTTATGTAAGAATAAACGCGTTAGTCATCAACAAAAAGGTGTAGGGGTAAGGTGTGGGGAATCCCATCCATAAATGGACGAGCTTGATACAAGGATCAAAGGCGGAGCGGCTCGCCTGGGCACTTTGTTTTTCAGGTTGTACCTCTCAAAACAAATATTTTTCTCTCTACGACTTAAGTCGGGGGCTTGTACCATTAGGTGTGTGGGGAAACAACATATTCCCTACACCTTGCACCCCATACCCCGTTCTCGGTCAGAATGCAGAATAATTATAAAATCAAAAGTGCAATAGCTTCTTAAATTTAGTTAAATTATTCTGCATTCTGAATTGTTAATTATTTATTTTTTACTTGACTCTTTGCTTGTTCTAAAGCTATTTCTTTCATTGCCTGATATGAATTCACATTGGAAGTACCTTCAATAGCTTTAACTGCCAAATCCTGAACTTGTTTCAAGGCAGATTCAAGTTGCTTAGAAAGATTTTGAATCCGTGTTTCTTGATTGGTAATAGTCTGTTCTAAAGATTGCAATCTTTGTTCATAAAAGCGCTTTTGCCCTTCTACTTCCTTAGAATATAAATCTGATTTTACTTTAGCTTGGTAGTGGGCGATGCCTTTGCCTTCTTCTGTAGCTTTTTTGATGGCTGCTTCTTTCTCTTTCGGAAAAGCCTCTACTTTAGCTTTTAATTCTTCAAATTGTTTCTCTCTTTCAGAAATTGCTTTCTCTCGTTCAGCCCACTGTTTTTCTGTTTCTTCGAGTAATTCTTCTAGCTGTTTATATAATGCTTTCTGCCTTTGTTCGTATTCGTCACTCTCTAATTGCTGCTGAAGTTCTAAATTATACTTATACTCTGCTGCATCGCGTTGACGAGTTTTATTCAAGTTTTCATTCCGTTCTTTTATCGCCCTTTGATATTCTTCTTGTTGTTTTACCCAAGTATTTCTTTGCTCTAGTATTTCTTGAAATAATACTTCAGAACGCTGGCTATATTCTTCCTGATAAGCTTTAGAATTACTTTCATAAGCTTGGATAAGAGTATCTAAGATTTCATCAGAAATTTCTAAATTATGCAACTGTGTTAATTGTTGTATTTCTTCTTCTAAATTTTTTCTGATTTCTTCTAATTTAGAAGCTTTAGTTGTCAATTTTTCCGAGAATTCATTAGCAGCACTGCCAAAACCTAACTGAATTTTTGCTAAGTTTTCAATTGTATTATTCATTTTTTGTTGGACGCTAGAAAGCTGATTTATAGGTATTTTTTGTTCTACTTTCGGCTGTTCTTTCGTTGCAGATTGACTTTCTTTAGCAACTTTATCAAGTTGTGATTTCAGCGCTGCTTGTTCTTTAGCTAACTCCTCATACGCCTGAAGAATTTCTACTTTAGTATTCTTCTCAGTCGGTTTTTTCACCACCACAATAAACCTCCTATTGAGGAATTGAAAATTTAAAATGACTAAGATGCTATAGACAGATAACTATTTATGACTACTAGAACTACCAAAAGCCCTCATAGCTAAGTCTTGTGCTTGTTTTAACGCAGCTTGCAATTGAGCAGAAATACCTTCTATCTGCTCAGTTTGTTTCTTGATTGTTTCTTCCAGAGATTGAATTCTTAATTCGTAACTCTGTTTGTTAGATTCCCATTCCTTCTCAAATAAATCAGCCTCAATTTTAGCTTTTTGGCTGGTTTCTTTAATGGCTTCTTCTCTAGCTTTCTTAACGGCTTCTTCCAGTTCGTTAGGAAATGTAACTACTTTTTGTTGATAATCTGCAAATAGCGGTTGATGTTGAGTGAGTATTTTTTCTCGCTCACCCCAATCTTTCTGCTTATTTTGAGAATTTTCTTGTATTTTCCTTTCTTGTTGACGCTTAATTGCTTCGTAGCTATCTGTATTGAGTTTACGAGTTGTTTCTAACTTATATTGATGTTCTTCTTCTTGCTGCTGGCGCTCTTTGGCTAATAAATCATTATATGCTTGAAATTTCTCTTCATACTCTGCTTGCTCTTTTTGCCATTCTTTCTGCCTGATAATAATTTCTTTTTCTAAAGATTCTTTTTTACTAATAGTATCTTGTTCTAAGGTTTTTAATTTTTCTTGGTGTTCTTGACTTAAAATATCTAAAGTATCGGCAACAACTCTGATTTGCTGAAGCTCTTGGAGGCGTTGATTTTCAATTTCTATCGCTTGGTTGAGTTCATCTAATTTAGAGTTTTCCTGAGCTAGCTTTTCAGATAATCCATTGAGAATACTGCCAAACTCTAATTGTAAATCAGCTAAACCTTTAACAATACTATCAACTGTATATGTTGAAGCTGCTTGCAGAATTTCTTGACTTTTTGCTTTTTCTGCTTCCTGTTGTTTGGTTGCTATTTTAAATTCCAGCTTTTTCCTTTGAATAAGAATTTGTTGAAATGCTTGCATTAGTTGTTGTTTGCTGTCCTTGACTCCAACTGTAGTCATATTCCAACTCCCTTCAATAGGCAATAATTTATCAGGTAGCAAGCCATACCAATGACTACCCTATGCAGACATCAGAGTAGCTTTTGCATCGTATTTTTAACGCAGTGGAAACACTGAAATAATCAACATCTACTGAGGATAGTACGAGTTATCCACAGTTGTGTCTTTCTATTTTTTAGGTATATTTTTCTCTATTATATAGTATATTTGTACTAATAAATATACCCAACCTAATTTGGTGTTGTCAAGAAAAAATTGAAGCTATTTAGAAATTTAAAGATTTACAGTTACCAATAAAGACTATAAGCAGCTTCCAGCCACAGCGTTTTATAATCAAAATAGAGCGCTGTGGCCTATGTAACTTTTTGTAAAGGAAATCTAAAAGAATTGACCTTAGTAGAAGCGCGGTTGCACTCAGGTTAGATAATAGATGTAATCATCCTAATTGATACAACCACAGTCCTAGACTTTTGTGATATCAATGTATACCAGTGAATCGACCAAGTACTCTGCCAGAACGGATATTGGACAAACCAGCCGGATTCTGGTAGTAGAAGATGAAGAACTAATCCAGGAAATGGTAGCTGTAGCCCTGGAAGAAGAGGGTTACGGGGTGATAACTGCTCCCGATGGGCGGTCTGCTGTGGAGTATCTCAAAAGTTTTGAAACCAACTCAGGGGAACTTCCCTTTGACTTGATCGTTCTTGATTTGATGCTGCCTCAGATTAATGGTTTAGATATTTGCCGTTTGCTACGTCACCAAGGAAACCCAGTACCGATTTTAATGCTCAGTGCTAAGGGCAGCGAAACCGACCGCGTTTTAGGTTTGGAAGTAGGAGCAGATGACTACCTCACTAAACCCTTTAGTATGCGTGAGTTAGTGGCTCGCTGTCGTGCTTTACTGCGGCGTCAACGCTTAAGTACTTTGCCACAGCTACCAATATTAAAATTCAAGGATGTGACCTTAAATCCTCAAGAATGTCGCGTATTGGTTCGCGGTCAAGAGGTGAGTCTTTCCCCCAAAGAGTTTCGCCTGCTGGAACTGTTTATGAGTTACGCGCGTCGGGTGTGGTCGCGCGAACAATTGCTAGACCAGGTTTGGGGCCCAGATTTTGTGGGGGATAGTAAAACCGTAGACGTTCACATCCGTTGGTTACGTGAAAAATTAGAGCAAGACCCCAGCCATCCAGAATATATTGTGACTGTACGAGGTTTTGGCTATAGGTTTGGATAATTAGTTTAGATAGTTGTTAGTTTTGAGTAATCATCAAAAAACTAACAACTCAAATGCTCTTATTGGGATTTTTTCTGGGTTTAGCGGTAGGCATTGGGTTTTGGGTTTGGCAACAGGTTCAACTTAACCGCTACCTGAGGCGCGTACTCCAACCGTTAACCCCGCATTTTGACAAAGTGGGACTGCTACTAATTCCTGGGTTAGGGCAGGAAATTATGCTCTTGAAAGAGCAGCGACAAGATTTACAACAGTCGCTGCAAACTTACCAAGACTTGCTGGAATTTGCACCAGTGGGATATTTACAGGTAGATGAAGAAAATCAACTGCTGTGGTGCAATCAGCAGGCGCAGGAAATTTTATATCTGCAAAGGTGGCAACCAGGACAAGTACGTTTGCTGCTGGAGTTGGTACGGTCTTATGAACTCGATCGCTTAATTGAGCAAACTCGTGATTGCCAAAAACCACAGACCAAGGAGTGGGTGTTTCATCCATCTTGTGATAGTGCAGCAGAGATACAAACAATAAAATCTTTAACTTTGCGGGCTTCTAGCTTGCCTTTATCCAACGGACAAGTAGGAGTGTTTCTAGAAAATCGTCAACCCCTATTGGATGTAAATCAAGCACGCGATCGCTCTTTTTCTGATTTAGCACACGAACTCAGAACGCCGTTGACTTCGATTCGTTTGGTTGTAGAAACTTTACAAAACCGTTTGCAACCACCTTTAAATCGCTGGGTTAACCGTCTGATGCAAGAAGTCGATCGGCTGATTAACTTGGTGCAAAGCTGGTTAGAACTTACCCAAATGGAAACCAACCCCAACATCCAATTGCAAACCGAAGCTGTAGAATTGCGATCGCTAATTGCATCTGTTTGGGAAAATCTAGAACCTCTAGTACAACGGCAAAATCTATCTCTGAGTTATTCAGGGCCAGAAAATCTTTGGATTAAAGCAGATCCAGCCCGCATCCACCAGGTTTTTCTCAACTTGCTGGATAACAGCATTAAGTATAGTCTTCCTTCTACTTGCGTTCACGTCCAGGCGAAAATCATCTCGACAAATAATAATGGCGGTAATGGTGGTTTTTCATCTGTTGAAATAAATCTTATTGATTCTGGATTGGGTTTTTCCCAAGCAGATTTACCCCACGTTTTCGAGCGATTTTATCGGGGAGATAAAGCCAGAACCCATTCGCAGCAGGATAATAATTCTATAGGGGCGATTGTTGGCAATGGTTTAGGGTTAGCGATCGTTCAACAAATTCTTTTAGCTCACGGCGGTTCAATCAAAGCGATGAACCATCCAGAAACAGGTGGAGCGTGGATGCAAATTCAATTTCCTCAAGTCATGGCAAACTCTTTAAGCCAAGACTATAGTTAAAAAATATCTTCACGTTTGAGATTACAAGTGTGAAAGCTGTCCGTTACAGTCCCAATCCTCAGAGACCCCAACTGGCACGCGGTATTAGGCGTTTAGAACGGGATGTATTACGCATGGGAGCTTTGGTAGAACAATCATTTCGCCTCAGCCACCAAGCGTTATTTGCTCGTAACTTAGCAGCAGCTGAGGAACTTCCCCGATTAGATAAAAAAATTGATCGTTTTTATAGACAAATAGAATCAGACTGTACGGCGATTATGACGTTGCAATCACCTACAGCACAAGATTTACGTTGCTTGAGTGCTTTTATGCAGCTAGTGCGAGACTTAGAGCGCATTGGTGATTATGCTAAGGATTTAGCTGAGATTGCGATTAAAATCTTTCCTTATGCGCCTCATATGTCTTTACCAGAGATTGAAGTCATGTCCCGTCACGCTCAAGCAATGTTAGCAACTAGCTTAGTGGCTTTAGCAGATTTTGATGAAGCAGGTGGACGAGGTTTAAAGCACTTAGATGATACTGTAGACGATGCTTACGATCGCGTTTATCAGACTTTAGCCCAACAACGCGACGTACCAGGCGTCGTTGAGCCAATTGTACTGTTGGCACTGGCGATTCGTTGTTTGGAACGTATGGCCGATCATGCGACTAATATCGGTCAAAGGGTTGCATATATCGTCACTGGTCAACGCTCTTAAATTAAATCAGCGAATTACCATTTATCAGATTCATTTTGATAACTGATAACTGTTCGCTGTTGACTGATAAAGCTTCCTTAACAGGACTTATACCAATTCTCTAAAAGCTGGCTACAGATAGCGCCTCTAAAATATATTGCCTTC
>JAQYWR010000109.1 GCA_029379225.1 Nostoc sp. S4
TTGCTGTAGAACTGTTGCAGTTGACTTATTTACACCGCACCCAGCCCTTAGCGAGGCACTTGAACGTAATTTGGAACAACGCTGTTTCATGTTGGCAGGACTGGATAAGTCCTTAGAAGAAGTCAGAAAACGCAAATTCAACAAGAGCGAGCTAGAGCGGCTCTTAGAATTCTGTGAAAAAGCAATTGAACCACAAGCTTTTTTAAGGGTAGCACCAATATATGATCCAGCGGGGCTACTATTTGCGGTTCAACAGGCAACCACAGACTTTCACAAGCGATGGGATGCAATCCTTGGGCTGGGACAACTAGATGGAGTCTACAAGGAACACTGGACTCGTATTCGGGCACTTAACAGACGCATAGCAGAGGAAACTGATGTAGAGTATGACACGCTAAAACCAATCGCAGACTTGCTGGCTCGACTCAATGAGTCTATTTCAAAATTCTTGGATAGCCCAATAAACTGGACTACAAAGCCTAACTCGGAGGAAGAAGCAGAACAGGCAATTAATAATATTCGCCAAAAAGTATTTGCGGTATTACACTCTTTCACTGCTCGCCGTCTCGCGAACGAGCCTCTCGCTCTTTGGATGAGTGCGTACCGCTACAGTGGAAGAGGCTCTACGTTTGACAGAGCAAGAGAAATCAAAGTTATATATAACTCCGCTGCACCGGAACTCAATCCTGTCATGAACATTGCTAAACAAGAATTTCTCCGGGAAGTTCGCCAGTTAGTTCATGAGGCTATAGAGCAGGGAGCCGGGAAAGTTGTAACCACTGTGCCAAGCTAGCACATAACTGAGGCTCGAAATACTCTTGCGTTAGTATTCCCACCGCAAAGGCGATCGCACTTTGATCCCATCACCTCAGCTAATAGACCAAGCGCGAAAAGGCAAACTACCGGAATATGCGATGGTAAAGAGCGTCCAAGCTAGGCGATCGCACCCCTCATTCTTATGGGAAAACTAACAGTAGGAGTGATCGCTCCCTAATTCTTAGAGGAAACACCATGCGATCGCTTGAATCTAAAAGATGAGCAGTAATCAAGTAAACATTGTAATCAATTAGGTAGTTATTAATATGAGTGAACCTATTTCTTTAACAGCACTTTTCGGAATTTCTAAAGCAACTGTTGACATTTCTATAAAAATGGCTAAAGCTTTGAAATTAATAGAATCTATTGAAAGTAAACTTGATCTCTTGATGCAGGTAGAGTTTGATACTGCTTGGAAAACACTTGTTCAGGGGTGTAATTCTAGTGCATTGGAACAACAGAGGAACATTCTTATCAATGATGCCAGGCATGGTTTTACTAAGGCTACTAAGTTTGAAAAGGGTGAACGACTTTTTTATGCTCACTTAGGACTAGCAATCTGTCATTATTTACTTGGTGATATTAATAATGTTAAAACAGCTTTAAAAGAGATGACAAAAATTAGTATATATAAGGATATTTATCAACAAGAAACCAATTCATGTATTGGTTTTAATAAGTATATTTTTAGTTCGATTAGAAATGGTTATAATCCTGCATATACGTTGAATATCATAAAAGGTATATCTGCATATCCATTGCTTTTAGCACAAAAAACAGAAATTCAAAGATACAATAAATCCCCAAGTGATTTGATTCACGATATTTCTAAAAAAATAAATGCCGAAGAAAAAATAATTACTATGGTAACAAAAGCTAACCAGCCAAGCGTTGTATTTAAAAATTTAGAATCAAAATCATTGGAGTTAATAAAATTACAAAAAAAATGTCTAGAAATAATAACATTTGATTGTAAATATTTAGTGATCGCTCAATCAAGCGAGGAAACTCCAGTCAAGCGATCACACCCCTCATTCTTATGGGAAAACTAACAGTAGGAGCGATCGCCCTCAGCCAATTCTTAGAGGAAATCCCAAGTGATCGCACCCCTAAAAAACTGTGTAAACATCTACCATTTATGGCTACTCTAATCCCCTCATTCAATAGCTGCTCAATGCGGATGACCCCTGGCGAGAAGAGGTTAGCCCAGCGATTGGAGGAGAAATTAGAGGATGACTATTTACTTTGGTACGATGTGCCAGTAGGTAAGAAGCAGCTGCATCCAGATTTTATCGTACTGCACCCCAGCCGAGGTTTATTCATCCTGGAAGTAAAAGACTGGAAGTTAGACACTATTCAAAATATCAATCCCTCCACAGTCACACTGCTTACCGAGGATGGAGTAAAAGAAGTTAAACACCCACTACAACAGGCAAGAGATTATGCCCTAGCAGTCAACAAAATGCTAGAAAAAGACCCCGCCCTGGTGCAGCAAGAAGGTAACTATCAAGGTAAGCTGATTATCCCTTACGGTTATGGGGTCGTATTCACCAACATCACCCGCAAAGATTTTGAGCAAAGTGAACTACCAGCAGTGTTTGACGAACACTTGGTTATTTGCAAAGATGAAATGCTACCAAGCACAGATGCAGGTGAATTTCAGCAGCGAATTTGGGATTTATCGGCATATCAATTTGGTAAAACCCTCACCAGCAGCCAAATAGATAGAATCCGTTGGCATATCTTCCCAGACTTACGGATTACTGCCAAACAATTATCTTTGTTTGATGTTGACACTGCCATTGAAGAAGCGCCGCAGTTGCAAATCCCCGACATTCTCAAAATTATGGACTTGCAGCAAGAACAGTTAGCCCGCAGTTTAGGTGATGGACATCGAGTAATTCATGGCGTGGCTGGTTCAGGAAAAACCATGATTTTAGCCTACCGTTGTCAGCACCTTGCACAAGTCAGTAATAAACCAATTTTGGTACTGTGTTTCAACGTCTCCCTTGCTGCCAAACTCCGGCAGACTATCCAAGACCAAAACAAAGTCAGTCGCATTAAAGTACGACATTTTCATGGCTGGTGCATGGATTTGCTCAAGAGGTATAACATCCCTAGACCTGACCCCAGAGAGTACAAGGGTGAAGCTTACACAGGAGAACTGGTTCAAAGAGTAATTACCGCCGTCGATGCCAAGTTGATACCGGCTGGCACGTATGGCGCTGTCATGCTGGATGAAGGACACGACTTTAAACCAGAGTGGTTGAAGTTAATTGTCCAAATGGTAGACCCAGAAACCAACTCCCTACTCGTCTTGTACGACGATGCCCAGAACCTCTATGCAGAAAAACACACTCAAAGGTTCAGTTTTAAGAGTGTGGGTATTCAGGCACAAGGACGCACCACCATATTCAAACTCAACTACCGCAACACAGAGCAGGTGTTAGGGGTAGCCTATGAATTTGCCAAAGAAGTCATGCAACCCACCACCGGGGATAATGACCAAGTAGTATTGGTAGAACCTGCCAGTGCCGGACGACAAGGCCCCAAACCAGACCTCATCCGTTTACCCACTTTTAAACACCAGGTAGATTACCTAGCAGGGCGAGTACAACAATTACACGAACGAGATATCCCCTGGAACGAAATAGCAATTATTTACCGCCTTAGATTCATGGGCGAAGACATCTACAACCACTTCCAACAAGCCCAAATCCCGGTAGAGTGGGTAAACGCCAATAGTGAAAGCCGCAACTATCACCCGGACGAACAAAGTATTAAACTTATAACCATGCACTCATCTAAAGGGCTAGAGTTTCCTGTGGTGTGCATCCCAGGCATTGGTTTTATGCCCGAGCAGTATAATACACCCGAAGAAGAAGCGCGGTTACTTTACGTGGCGATGACACGGGCAATTGAGCAATTGATTATGAGTTGCGATCGCTCCTCAGAATTTACCAACCGTTTGGAGACAGTATTAGGTAAAGTAATTTAATGGGTAGTCAAGCGATGGCGCAGAGCGTCTACTATAAACAGTTTTGATGGTTGCTTTAATATAGTGTGTGTAATGTTCCAATCCAAACATCTCCTGTTTTAATAGCAAAGTATGACATTGCTGAATGAAGGGATGATTAAATTTATGTAGGTACAATTTGATACTTCAAGTAGTAAAGTAATAATTTAAGTGAGTACCTCAGCATTTCTTCGGACTTAGAATAGCATAAGGTTTTTCGGTGAAGGCGTGCAAGATAATGACGCAATCGGGTGTTTTCATTTTCCACCCGTGTCATATATGTTTTACTAATAATTTGGTCTCCATCAGGGATAAAACTTGGGTAAACTTTCCAGCCATCAGTCACATAAAAATAGCTTTTCCACTGTTTAACAATTTCCCACAATGGCTCAAACGTTTCAGCGCTATGGTCTCCTAAAACCCATGCTAAAATACCTTGACTAAAATGATTTACTGCTGTCCACAACCAAATTTTGTTTTTTTGAACCTATGAATGTCTCTAATTCGTCTAGTTCTCCAACCTTTGGAACTATATCTTCTTTTGGTACATCCGCTACCTTTTCTGCGAATTGTTTAATCCAATAAATGATGGTAGTATGATGCACACCTTTAACTCTTTCAATGGCGCGAAAACCCATACCGTTGAGATACATTTTTACGCATTCTTTTTTGATTTCTTCTGAATATCCTTTTGGCGGATCGTACAGGTCGAGAAACTGGCGATCGCATTGGATACAAATGTGATTTTGCTTACCTCTACGCTTTCCGTTCTTACGAATTTCCGTAGAACCACAGTATGGACATTGCACAGTAGATGACCTCAATTCATCCCTCTATTATGCAACGCCCAAAGTATCTATTACCATTCTGGAGAAAACCTGACCTGTAAGCTTTTTGTTTGATTTTGTTAATTTCTACTTCACTTAGTTGGTCAATCTTTTCAGAAAAATAATTCTCTTGAGCGTGGAGTTCCCACTGAAAATTTTCGAGACTGAAGTTGTTAATTTTATATTTTTCAAATGGGAATGCTCTAGCTTCGTTGCTCTTTGTAAAGGTATTGTTATATCCAACAATCCAATCTCCAGTCGCTGCTACAACTTGAGAGTTGATAAAATGATGGTCAAACAACCATATCTTTAAGTAAAAAGGCTCTCCCCACTCCTGAAGTGTTTTGTGCCAATTTAAATAAATCTCTACTAAAGCTTTTAGTATTAATTGGTTGTACCAAAGGGGAGGATTTCTTCTTACTAAGCGATACCAGGGGTCAATAGTGACCTTGACATAATCTCGTTGAGAGGAGTGCAATTTTGCTCTATCTAGGGTGAGATTGTAATTCTTCCAATAATTAATTTTTCTAATCTGTTTTTTCCAACCTCGAATCTTTTTTTATTACTGTACGGGTTTGACATTGCAATTCTACAGGAGCTAACTAATCTACTACTGTAGTATGTATATATTTGGTTTTGAGTCACTTACTTTGTATAAACTCGAAAGCTATTGCAAAAACACAAACTACTTTCAGGTGCGTAGGCGTAGCCCGCCTTTGGCATCGCCCCCACAAGATTCTTAGAGGAGCTGATTTACTATGTGTTTTCTAGTACATTACTAGCCAGTTGTAGCGAAGCGATGACCGAGGGCTGTAAGTTGCCTGAGAAGTTATTCTACAGCGTTGGGTCAACAACTGGCGATTTGTGGCTGTTCCGTTTTCTTGATATCTCATTTAAACTGCAAAATAGAGACAAGTTATGCCAAATTGCCAGAACCTTTGAACTTCAAATTTTTCTTAGAGGAAAACTGAGGAGCAATACTCCTTCAAACCCATCCAAAAGGCGATCGCTCTCCCTAGACTCATCAAATTCCAAACCTTGCTAAAATCTGCGTATTCAATTCCGCACTCCTACCATGTCTGGCAAAGAATTTAGGCAGTCTCTTGCCCAAATGCAGTTGACTGTTGAGTAGGGGAGGAGCGTTGTCAAGTATAGAGAGCGATCGCTACACACATTGACTTGTTTATTGATATTAGGCGTTAATGTGCAGCAGACTTGTTGTAAATATATGAATATCAACTGATATAGTATTTTACAATTAGGATTGCCAAAGATGGACTCCGACCCGATTAAAGACCTAGAGATTATTGCTCATGTCTTGA
>JAQYWR010000069.1:0-11749 GCA_029379225.1 Nostoc sp. S4
TTCAAGGGGCGACAATCGCCTCTAAACCCAGCCAGATAAAGGTTTGGGGGATACAGACCCCTGGAAAAATTTGTCTGCTTATTGAGAATGAACTGTACAGTCATTAAGCAGCAATCTGTAGGGTACAGTTTAATGGTAAAAAAGAACGGTCTCGTAAATTGAACCAGACCGTCAGCATAATGTTGCCTTCATTTTATCAAAGTTATCTTGAAAAACACCTAAATCAATCACAGTTAATTACTTTGAAATTGTTAGTGTGGTTGTTACAGAATCAATCATCTAGTAAGACTGGAAAGACTGGCAGCAACGCTACCTTTACCCATACAGCAAAATAGTCGGAGGCGACACTTACAAAGGTTTTTAACGCTGAATGCTTTGAGTGTAGTGTTGCTATGGTTTCCCATCATTGAAGCAATAATTAATCGACATTATTTCAATCCCAAGAATCATATATTTGTCGCCCTCAAGAAAAAAATAGAACTCAAAAACGTCACAGTAATTTTTGGATAAGTTTATATGGTCAAAATTGGATAGTTGCTTGGTATGAATGTCAAGCATGAGTCGAGGAAATGGTCGATTCCATTCGCAATAAGCAGGCATGTTATCAGAGAGTGTTACGGGCTATGAAGCTTATACAGCAAGCACTTTAGCTTGCCTGTCGCCCCTTGAATATAAAAAGTCACGCTAATTCGCGTATGCCATACGCGAACCAATCCTCCCTTTCCACATCCCGTGAAAAGTCAGGTTGATTTTCTTCTTTCCTAGTCATCGTCGCCGCCTTTGATAGAGTAAATAAATAAAATAAGGCGCTCCTAAAGCAGCAGTCATCAAACCACAGGGTAATTCTGTAGGAGAAAATAAAGTCCTAGCAAAAAAATCTGCTGCTGCTACCAATAATCCCCCGATTAAGGCAGCGGCTGGTAGTAAATTTTGATGTATTGAACCGACGAGTCTGCGTGCTAAATGAGGAGCCATTAATCCCACGAAGCCAATTGTCCCAGCGATCGCCACACTTGACCCAGCCAGCGCTACACTCACTAACAATAATTTGCTTCTTTGCCATCTAACTCGGCTACCGAGTCCTTTAGCTACCAACTCACCCAGTTGCAGAGTATCCAGTTCCCGCGCTAGCAGTAAAGCTAAGGGAACAAAGATAACTATCCAAGGTAGCAGTTGCCAAAGTTGCTCCCAACTTTTACCAGCAACACTACCCGCCAACCAGACCAATGCTCTAGTAACATCGTTGATTTGACCAAAAGTCAACATCAAGGTAGTGAAAGCTCCTATAATTGCTGCGAGTGCTACTCCCACCAACACTAAGCGCAGAGGTGATTTTTCTCCCGTACCAGCTAGCAAGTAGATCAGACAGGCGACAACAAAAGCACCACCAAAGGCGGCAAAGGGCAAATACATAGTGGGTACAGATGGGAATAGTACGATTAAGGTAACAGCTGCTAAAGCTGCACCTGCATTGACTCCAACAATACCAGGGTCAGCTAAAGGATTACGTGTCAATCCTTGTAAAATTGCACCAGCAATTGCCAAGCCGACTCCTACCAACCATGAGATTAACACTCTCGGTAAACGCAAGGTAACGACAACAAAGGGTGATTCTGGGTCAAATGTAGGTAAACCAATAACAGCTTTGACTATATCTGCTGGTGGCACAGGATAATCTCCCAAACTCAGGCTCATCCCCAAAACAGCGAGCGTCAATAATAGCAGTAGCAACAGTACCCTAGTTACAGGCTCTTTGCCAAGTATTAAATTTTGAATCTGAAATTTGGAATTTAGAATTGTTGTCATCCTCTCTTCACTTGCCAACGCACTAAATACAACAAAAAGGGCGCTCCCAAAAGGGCTGTCATCACCCCAACAGGTAGTTCTTGGGGTCTAATTAACCAACGAGCTGCTAAATCTGCCCATACTAGTAAAGCCGCACCAAACACAGCTGCGCAAGGTAATACCCAACGATAATCGACACCCATTACTCCCCTCGCCAAATGGGGAACTACCAGACCGACAAAGCCGATGGGCCCTGCTAATGCTACAGAACTCCCCGCTAATATGACAACGCTCGATGCTGTTGCTAACTTGATCCAACCTGTTTGCTGACCTAAGCCTGTAGCTACTGATTCTCCTAAACTGAGGACATTAATTTGTCTACTCAAAGCAAAAGCTGTTAATAAGCCTACTAGCATCCAAGGCAGCACAGTCAAAAATAAATTGAAATCTCGTCCGGCGAGGGAGCCTGCTAGCCAAAAGCGAACTTCTTCTAAAGTGCGATCGCTTAAAATTAATACACCTGTAGTCATTGAAGATAATAAGGCAGTTAAAGCTGCACCAGCAATAGTCAAATTCAACGGTGTTGCGCCTTCGTATCCAAGTGAACCGAGAGAATAAACTGCTAATGCTGCTATTAAGGCTCCAATAAATGCTACAAGAGTAATTAGAGGTGCTGAAGATGTACCCAAGCCAAAGACCACTGTCACCACTGCTAAAGCTGCACCTGCATTGATCCCTAAAATTCCTGGCGCAGCTAAGGGATTTTGGGTGAGTCCTTGCATTAATGTCCCGGCTATAGCCAAACTCGCACCAACCATACTTGCAATCAATGTGCGTGGTAAGCGCATTGAGCGGATAATTATGTGCTCAGTGGAGTCATTATAATTAATGAATGCAGTGAGTATCTGGGACGTAGGAATGTCAGCAGCACCATAACAGATGCTAGCAAAAATACCTAATAATACTGCTAAGATGCCTATGCACAAGCTGAAAATGCGAATATAGTATCTTTGTGGGCGATAAGTATTTGTGTTCATGGATAATAGTTAATAGTATTGGGAGCGGTACTAGCAATTTTCTGATAACTGTTAGAGGTATAGCCATACTATTTAATTATTGTGTAGCCATATTTACGATATAAGACTTTTGCCTGTTCGCTAAATAGAAATTGCACAAATGACTTAGCCGCCATTAAGTTTTTACTATTTTTCAGGATAGCCACTGGGTAAACTACAGGAGAATGAGAAGCTTCAGGAGCAATTTCTATAATCTTCACTTGAGAAGATGCTTTAACATTAGTGTCATGGACAATACCAACGTCAACATTACCTGTTGCCACAAAGTTAATAATTTCTAAAGCACTTCTGGCATAAACCAGTTTTGATTTTACTTGCTGTGAGATCCCAAGGTATTTAAAAACTTCCTCGGCATACATACCAAGGGGTACACTTCTGGGTTCACCTATAGCAATTTTCTTGACAATCGGCTTAGTCAAGTCTTGAAAACTAGAGATACCACTGGAACTTTCGGGTGCAATTAAAGCCACCCTACTTTTAACCAAATTTCGGCGAGTGTTTTCTAGTAAAAGACCCTGATGTTGTAGTTCGTTCATATTTTCACTAGAAGCTGAAATGATAATATCTATCCTTGCCCCTTGTTCAATTTGTCGTGTCAGCACACCAGAAGCAGCAAAATTATAATTAATATTCAAATGAGGTGCTGTGTGTTTATAAACTTTTTGAATATCTTCTAGTAGTGGCTTCAAACCTGCACCTGCTGACACAGTTAAAGTTACTGTAATTGACTGTTGAGCGCTCGTTACTAAAAGATTTTGTGTCTGCCCGAAGAGAAATATTAGTACTATTGTAATCAACAGCAGTGACAGGTTTAAAATTGTTTGTAAGCGTAGACTTTCTCCAAGTATCTTCAATAAAATTTTCATCTTTTAGATATTGAATCATTAACTGATTTTTTGTATAAATCTCTTGGTGAATCTAGCGTAAAACTAATATTCAATATCGCAATTCGCTTAAATTTTTGAACTTACATAAATAATTAACAGGAAACAAGCCTTTTTGAGTTGTACCTAGGATTAGCAAAAATTAAATAAAAGTCCTGTAATAGTAATAATTTATTTTAACAAACACTGCTTTTTACTAACTAAGTTGGTAAAAAATTGTAATAATTTATGTTATCAAGCTTTAAGGGATCTCCAGAAAATAAAATGGTGCATCACTTACATTTATATTTTGGGTAAACCCAAAGACTAGTAGTCTGGCAAGTCAACTTTGCTGAGTGAGGTTATATCACTCCTTTAAGAGTTCTCACACGTCGCAGATTGTTATACTCATTCCACATGGGTTTCCCGCAACTCGGACAATTCTGTTGCACGCATTCTAGTAGTTGAGATGATGTCGCTTTTGGTTGAGGACTTTTTCTTGCCATTGTATACACCACATATTCTCTGCGTTCCCTAGTTTACTTGAATATCTGACCTTCTCTAGCAAGCTTTGCGCTTTTAGTAGTCTACCAAGCCAACTTTGCTAGTTAAAGAGTCGGATATAAACACTGCATCTTTCTACGCGCATCCGTGGTTTTAAAAGCCCAATAGACACTTGCTTGTCGATTACGTTGTTCCTCCCAAAAAACGATTTCAGAGGATAATGTATGTATATCTGGAATTCGTCTTTCTAAACATTGGTGAGATAAAACAGATAATTCGATTTCTACTTGATTCAGCCAACTCGCGTGTTTAGGAGTATAGTGAAACTCTATTTTTTGAATAATTCGACGTGCTTATTGTGGTGGAAAAACTTCATATAATGCCCTTGGGGTATGAATATTAAGATTGTCTACTATTAGACGAATAATATCTGCATCTCAGTAATAAACATCTACTAAATTTTTAATTTGTTCAGCAAAATCAACTTTAGTACGACGCTTTGTGACTTCAATATGTCGCCACCCTACTAATGGTTCAAAACAGGCAAATAAATTTACTGTCCCGTTGCGTTTATACTCATAGTCATAACGCTCAGGTTGCTCTGGTTCTGGTGGCAAAGGAAGTCTTATTTCTTCCTTGTGAAGCTGTTAAAGAATTCGACCCCATTGTTACCAAGATTATCGAGCTAATGAGTCAAGACTAAAAATCGCCGTTGCTGTCAAAAGTACCTCCAATTTTCGCTGCATTAGGTGCGTAGACGCTTACGGCTTGGCAGCCAAAAGGTAGTCGCTAGATGCAAACGGTGTTGAGTTGCATTCAAGGAAATAGGGGAAACCATGTGCCAAGAGCGATCGCAACGTACAATAGCAACTGAATATTGCGGCAATGGTGGAACTTCTTTAACTACAGAAGTAGTCTGATTATCTTTGAGAACTTGAAAATACCCTCCCCACTCTGGATTCCATCCCTCATTGAAATAGAAAAGTTGAGTTACATGTTTACGCGGGATATCTGTATGAGGACGGTTCCAGAATCCTAAATCATGTCGTGTTAAATAAATTGTTAGTGAATGGTTTTTCAAATCCAAATTAGTAAGATGCTCCATTGCCTCTCGATAATCAGGAGTGAGAAGTTCTTCAATCAATTTTTGCCAACTAAGACTCAAATCGCTGATATCTTGTAGACCTTTGTACTTACTTTCATCCAGAATGCAGCGTGCAAAAAATCTGTAGTCATCATATGTATATTCCGGGTATCCATCTGGCTCAAAGTCTCTAGCATGATATTCTTTATAGTTTGTAGTAGCAAAACTATTTGCTAGTTCAGATTGTACTGAAGTGTCAAGCAAGTTTTCAAATACAATCCATTTATAAGGAATTGACTGCATAGTTGCATTACTAATTGCACTCAAGTTCAACATAATCCCTCTTCAAAAACTTTCAAATAGTTTATTGCTGTTTAATTAAATATTGCTCCAAATCGTCTATCATCCGATTGGCTGCAAGGGGGCCAAACTGAACCCAGTAAAACCCCACCTCATGAACTTTTTTCTCTTGGACGACTTTTAACTTCGACCACAATGGTTCTGCTTTCAGTTGCTCAAGTATTGGGTATAAATTTATTGTGCCCAGTACGTCTTCTGATACTAGAAATAAAATATCCCCATCTAACTCACTCATAAGTTCGTTTGATAAAGCATAGGCAGCAGGGCCACCCCCTAGACTTAGGGTTGCTTGACTATCCAAAGTTTGAGAGTAAGGACGTGCAACACCCGCATCTTTAAGAATAACTCCTGGAAAACTTGCCTTCGCCCACAGCCAAAGTGCATCAGTACGCAATTCGGCAACCGAGACTACAGTTGTGTTCAGGCGATCGCCCATTTTTGCTTTAAACTGTTTTAAACGTGCATAATAATTATCCATTACCTGCTGGGCTATTTTAGTTTTACCCAGAACACTGGCTGTGAAAGCAAAAGATTCTTTCCAAGCTCCACTGGCTCCAGGAGGAGCCAAAACAGTGGGCGCAATGTGTGATAACAGTGGATAAATCTCTTGATGAAAATGCATACCAAGAATTAGGTCTGGTTTAAGAAACAAGACTTTTTCGATACTAGGAGACAGCCAATCTACATCTTCAATACCTGATAGCGGGCCTACTAATCGCTGCAATTGTGAGACAAATGACTTTGAGGCAGCTATAGGTTTGATCCCTAACGCCAAAGCATTTTCTAAACAACGACCACTAAGCACAACAACTCGTTGAGGATGAGCAGGAACTATTGTCTTACCCATAAAGTGCTGAACTACTCGAACCTGACTTAAAGAAGAAACACTCTTGTTATGGCTAACTTTTGGGTAATTAAAAAAGAAACAACCGTTTAGCCACACTACCACAGCAAGCAATCCTAAAAGGGGCAGGGATATGACAAAATACCTGGCTAACCAATGAGTTGTTCTCATTAAAATTCCCACTTCACTGACAACTCTGCTGTATAGGGACGACCAGGAATAATTCTTTGGAGATAGTCAAAGCTTGCTTCATAATATCGAACATTAAATATGTTATTCAAGTTGAGTCCAATGCTAAAGTTGTTATTCCGATAGTACAGAGCTGCATTGGTGAGAAAGTAGCTTGGGATCGTATATGTATCAAAACTATCTGGCATTTGATCTCCAACGTAGTTAAAGCCAATTCCACCTCCGAAACCTTTGAGAGAGCCAGTACCAAAGGTGTAAGTTGTCCACAAACTAGCGACATGCTGTGGTATTCCTTCTACTCGATTCCCGACAGGAAGATCATTGTCTTTGGTAATGCGTGCATCTGTATAACCGTAAAAGCCAATCACATTCCAACCGGGAAGAATTTCTCCGGTGACACTTACTTCTACTCCCCGACTTCTTTGTTCTCCTGTTTGCACACTATAATTGGAATCGGTTGGATCGGTAGTTAAAATGTTAGTTAGTGTTAGTTGATATAAAGCAAGTGTTGCTGAGAGTTTATTATCGAATAAATCAGTCTTAACGCCCACTTCATACTGAGTACCTAGCTGTGGTTTAAAAAGGCTATCATTTTTATCTGCACCCGTTACTTGTTCAAAAGAGCGGCTGTAGCTGGCATAGAGTGAGACAGGCGCTATCGGTTGATAAACTATGCCTACTCTTGGACTAAAGGCAGAATCAGACTGGACACTTGACGTTGAAGCAATCCGATTAGCAAACTCATTCTCTACCAAGTCATAACGTCCACCCACAAGTAGTTTGAGGTTATTGGCAAGTGTCACTTGGTCTTGAAGATAAAAGCCTAAAGCATCATCTCTAAAGTAGAGATCAAGTCTTCCAAAAGTATCACCTAGTGGTCGACCATACACTGGGTTAAAAACATCAAGAGGGGGCGCAACTGCTCTAAGTATATTAATACTTTGGGTTTGTCTAAATAAGTCAAACCCCGCCAAAAGTTTATGTTTTATATTACCAGTGTTGAAATCACCAATAACATGAGTATCTATTGTGTAATCTTCATACTCTGTTGGCTTTGGAAAAGTAGTCAGTGTTCTTTCGACAGTGCGGTTGTCTGCTTCCAGTAGACTGGTAACAGCTGTTTCACGTAAATCAAGGGTTAAAAATGCAGCTTGAAATGAATTACTAATAGACCAGTTATCGTTAAAACGATGTTCTAGATTGTAATTATATCTATGAAGCTGGCGGTTAAAGAAATCAGTCGGTTCCCCTAAATAACGGTTAATAGGGATTTTGCCATTCGGGTTAGGAAGTATAGTTGCACTAGCAATCTGCTCCAAACCAGTACCTAGCGACTGTTGTATGTCTTCATATTCTGAATCAAAAGTTAGATTTGTATTTTTCCCGATTCGCCAATTAACAACAGGCGAAACGAAAAAACGCTTTTCATGATAAAAATCAGTAAAGTCTTGTGCGGTTCTGTAAGAAGTGTTTAAACGATACGACAGACTGCCATCTTTTGTCACAGGACCAGAAAGGTCAAGTGAAGGTTCAAAAAGATCATAAGCACCACGCCTTACTTCTAAGGCATAGTAAGGTTGACTCAAAGGCTTTTTAGTAACTATATTAATGATCCCACCGGGATTGACTTGACCATAAATTACAGAGTTTGGCCCTCTAACAACTTCTACTCTATCTATATTTGTCAGCGAACTTGATAAAGCAGCACCATCTGCAAAGCGGTCTTTGACACCGTTTCTATAAACGTTTCTGGCTCTAAAACCTCGAATAGAAAAAGTGTCTGCAATTCGAGATGAAAAATTATTTTGGACAACGCCAGCATTTGAGAGTATCCCAATTAAGTTACGCGGTTGTTGGTCTTCGATAACTTGTTGAGGAATCACCTGAACCGAAGCAGGAACATCACGCAATGGCGTATCTGTTTTCGTTGCAGTAGTGGCATCTGGTACCCGATAATTTGTATCTGGTGGAGCAGTCACATTTAACTCAATGGGCTTTTCTGGCTCTGTTGTAGATGGTTTTTGTTCTGGCGTTGTTGTTGGCTGTTGAGCAGTAGAAGTACTAGGAGTCACCCCAAAAACTAAACCTTCTTTTGTACTATCAAACAACTCCACCGCAGGCGCACTCATTTCCCCTGTCACCGTTACCCGCAATGTGTTCGCATCTAAATTTGCAACCGTTACTTCTGCAATTCCGGCTACTGGCTTTGATTGTCTAAAATCCCCACTTCTTAGTTGCAACTTGGCATTAGGGATATCTGCAATATAGGAATTACCCTGAGTTTTCGGTAAAAATTGTAGCTTTAGAGAATTAGCTGTGACTAAAATTAACTCTATCCCTTTATCAGTAGAGTTCACCTGAACATCTGTAACTAATACTACATCTGTATTTGCTTGACTAAGTTCGGGAAATTTATTCTGTCTGGGTACTCTCCATAAATATGAAGCATTAGTTTTAGGAAGCTGTAGCTGATTCAATGTTTGAATTTCTTTAAAAACTTCACCCGATCGCACTAAAGTTTTTTTGACTAACGGTAGTTCAGAATATGCTGGATTAGCTAAAGTTAGAGAAACAACAGATATTAACCAGCAAACAGCAGGATATTGTAGTCTGATAAACATTTTTACACACACCACTTAGGAAATACTAGATATTGAAATTGAGAATTAAGTATAATTTACTTCTCAGTCCATAGCTCCTAAATAATATTACTCACTAAGTTGGTAAAAAATATATTTATACCAACCCAATTATTGTAAAAATATATAACTTTTCAGTGTTTGCGTTTTATTCCAGCCGGAATTTTTTTTATTCGAGACGGAATTTTTATCTGTGACAGGACTTCGGACTGACCCCAAACTTCTTACGAAAAGCATTACTAAACGAAGGTAAGCTAGCATAACCTACTATTCTGGCTACTTCTGTGACATTCATATTTCTTTCAATAAGCAGCTTATAAGCTAGTTCCATTCGGCAGTGATGCAGATAGCCAAACACTGTAGTCCCAAAAACCTGCTTAAAGCCTTGCTTCATTGTGCAATCATTTAAACCTACTTGTCGTGCTAGTTCAATAAGAGATGGTGGGTTGTCTAAATGTTTCAACAGAATTTCTCTAACATTGTAGATGCGGTCAATATCTAATGGCTTGAGTTTATTAATCTGAAAGCAACCTTGGTTGATTTGTACTTCTTGCTCAACTAGCATTGCTACCAGTTCCCAAACCTTACTTTCAAGATAAATTTGTTTAGTAAAGCCTTGGTATGGACATTGAATAATTTGCTGTACTGCTAAAAGCATTGCTGGAGTTTGAGTTCCATAACGTTCATAAGTTGGTTGATCCCAACGTCTAATTAGATGTTGTAATTCTTTTGGGAGTTTACCAGATGTATTTTCTGCAAAGCTATGAAACACATTTGGATGTATGTGAATAGCTACTTCTACTACCCGCGCTGATGGCTCTAATACAGCGCACTCAGATGCCATACCACTACCACTTAAAAAATATTCTCCTGTCTTGAACTCAAGGTTTTTAAATTCACTCTCTAACAAAATAATGAATCGAAATTCTAATGGATGCTTTCGCTCATGAAGTTTTAAAATTAATGATTTGGGCTGCTGATAATTGGAAATTTCTAAAGATATGCCATCTCGTAGCTGAATCTGTCGCCAATACCCTTGCCCAAATTGATACTTTCTGGCGATCTCAAAATCATTTGAACTATCATTATTCTGAATTATTTCTGCTTGGTATAGTAGTTTTAAGTAATCTGCGTATGGGAGAATAAGTGTCATATTAATAGTAGTTGAGTATAATTTTGGGGTTATTCTTGATTGCTATCTTTAGAAATAAATAGAATAATGTTTATTAATTACCAAAATGCAATTTGTAAAGTCAATCGTAAACGAGTTGCATTTAATGAAACTGGAGTAGCTATATGCCAAGAATTATCAACACGTATTAGAGCAATTAATTGAGTGGTCAATTAAAGGAGGAAATTGATAGACAAATGATTCTGGTTTGTTTTTACAAGGAATTTGGAAATAGCCTCCCCATTCACTCGGCCATTCTTGATACAAGAAGAATAAATGCGTCAAATGATTAGGAAACAAGTTAGGGTGAGAAATATATGCAGAACTGGTTTGTTCGCTATAAGGGTAGCTTGTATGGCAGTTGCGCTTAAATTGAATTGTCATAGCATGGTTTTGTAAATTCAATCTAGAAAGTTCTTGCATGATATTTCGATAAGCTGGTGTCCATAATTCTTGGATGAGTTGTTGCCAGACTGGACTTAATTTTTAAATATCAGAATTAAATAGACCTTTTGGATAGCGCTCGTATTTAGTATCTCTTGTGCTATCAAAGTCAGAGCAAATGTAAACAAAGAACTGGTTATAAATAAAACATGCAAATAGAATATAAAAATTTTCTCTTTATTCACTCCTAAACCTCTCACACACCTTATAGAACCTACCGTTCAAATAGTAAGCCAGAAAAATTAGGGTTATTGGAGAACTAATAATCCTTAGTTTTTATCTATACTCATATCCAACAAAGACATGGCCTTATGGGCAAGTTTTATTGGATGTTTGATATGTAACGTTATGATGTCAAAATATTACCAACAATAAATGTTTATTACCAATAAGATTGGTAATAAAATCCTGACAAGGAGTGTCATTCTAATATAGAAGTGCTGAAGCGCGGTAGCGGAGCTTGAGCTATGTACTGAGTAAAAATACTAGTGTCTAGTTTCTCTTTCACGCTTAACGATGAAAGTTGTTTCATTGAGATTGCCTTCTAAATTAGACTTTAAATGTTGTTCTTAGAGGCAAGATATTCTTCTGGTTTTAGAAAAGGTTTGGTAAATGGTATAAATGCTTTCCATCTACCCCTAGCTGAATAATTATCTACACAAGTAAACCCACTAGTTAGTTCTTTGATTCCTTTACGGATAGTATTTCTATCCCATCCCAATTCATTTTGAACTAGTAGCTGTCCGCCGTGGCCTAGCTCCATCACAACTTGGGCTTGAAAGCGTCGTCT
>JAQYWR010000069.1:11798-30239 GCA_029379225.1 Nostoc sp. S4
GCTGCACCTTTGAGCTGGCAAGCTGTTTCCTTGAACAATTTTTTGACTGATTGAGTTAATTCTAGCGGCACTCCTCTCCACCCAAAAATCTCCCTCTCATTTGAATTTACTACGAAAATGGGGAAGGAGAAGTAGCCTGCGGCTGCTTCTCCTTCCCCCTAACAATGATTATCATTCTTAGGCTTTGATTATTTTTTTACTTGGAAGTCCCTAACGTCGAGTACAGTTTGAGATTAAATCGGCTAACCAACTGCGATCGCACCCATCTGAATTGCCAGCAGTGTGGTTTTGAAACTTCGTTATACCAATGCTCAAGAGTCAGTTATCGCTTTCTATTGCTGCTAAGGCAACCCAAATACCATTGGGGAACTGTTGACCAAACAGTGGGACTTTATCAGATCAGCAATCGGATGATACTATTATTATACCTTTTTATAGAGCAATTATTCCTCAGTAGAGGCTGCTATTGCCCTTTGACGCATTAGCCTCTATCGTTAGTACACCCAACTCAGCCTTTTGAGCTAGACCATCCTATTTGTGTAAGAATGCAGCTGCTCAATATTGCGCGAGCGCTTACTCCAATTTTGTGGGAACACTAGATAAAAATTTTTAATCCTTAAACAAGCACGGATTGAATATAAAACATTTAACTAATAAGTTATATTTTCAAAAGTAAAAATTAATTTTTATAAAACCTATTATTAATTGTAAACTACTAAATATTTTATTTATTAATCTAATAATCATACATAATTTACGCGCTTATTTTGACTCATAATCCTGAATTATTAAGGACTTATAAGTATTTAGCAGTCCAATTGAATGCATACAAAAAGGTCAGTTGCATCTGGGAAAATATTATAAGGTTTTACTTTATAAGCGTAACAATCTAGACTATCTATAATTGAGTACAAAACATTAGTACTCAAAACTGTAGAGTGTCCAACTGCATTTGGCTGTGAGTAATTATAAGAAGATGGATCGATATTGGAAATAATATTAAACAAAACATACTTTTTGGCATACTTAACCATTTGATTGAGAATATACTCAATAAGCAAGTTATATTCTCGTACTTTGGTTACTAAAACTCCTAAAGCTAACACAATATCAAATTTATTTTTTGGACAAAAATCAGGCTGAATAAAATTCTTGATTTCAAACTCTTTCAAAGGAAACTTCTGTTTTGCTGCTGAAACTAAAGCAGGAACAATATCAATTCCTAAATATTTTAATTGATTAATATTCGGTAATTGCAAGGTTAAGTAATCTAGAAGTTCTCCTTTGCCACAACCTACATCTAAAATGGAAAAATCTGGATGAATTACAATATCTTCAAATAGTTTATCAAAAACTTTAAAATTTCTTTGCTCATTTCTTTCACCAATACTTTTAGATGATGTTAATCCCTCCTTGAATACCAGTTGACTATAGTGTTTACTTATATGCTGTCCGTCTTCTAACCAGATATTTATAAGTTCATCAGAGAATTTTATCATCTTATTATATGATGCAGGGTAAGAGTCTGTAAAAATAAACTGGATACTGACAAATAAAGAATATCCTATCGCTTTCGGGAGATGGCGGCAGGGAACAGGAAGAGAAGTTTGGAGCAGAAGGTTATTTTGCTCCAAACTTTGGGGGCAAAAAATATCGTTTTAATTCCAAAAATTCGATAAATTATTTTTTTGCAGTTCTTTAAGTTTGAGATTTCAGTTAATAAGTCTTTATGCGTTAGGATCACTACAGTGTGGGCAAAATACTTAAATAAAATGAGTAAAAAAATACTAAGTATGTATTGTTTAGCTTTATACTTAATGGATAACAGTTTGATAATCGCTCAAATTTATAATTACTGTCAGCAAATATCAGTTTATTAAATTCATACTTTTAAAAGGGTATTGTTAAGAATGATGTATTGTAACACTTATCAATTATTAAGTTATCGATTTTTTCCCTGAGGTCAAAGTCTCCCATTATATGCCTTCATTCAGGACTATTTACTACTCACTGGTTTAAATCCCTGACTATACGCCTGTTTACTGTTCACTGTTAATTGTTCACTGATTTAAGTAATGCAACCACCTAAAGAATCATCAAATTTTCGACAAAAGGCATTAGAAGGAGTATTTTGGTCTGCAATTCAGAATTGGGGACGTCAAGCGATCGCCTTTGTTGTTTTTGCAATACTTGCACGTCTACTTGGGCCTGAGACCTTCGGTTTAGTTGCTTCAGCTAGTATCTTCTTGGCGTTCATCGGGATTTTCCTTGACCAAGGATTTTCTGTAGCAATCATCCAACGTAAGGAACTTGAAACAGAACATCTGGATACAGCGTTTTGGACTAATGTTGGTATCGGCTTGCTGATGACAATTGTCAGCATTGCGGGTGCTGGATTAGTCGCCAACTTTTTTTCTCAACCGCAGTTAACACCGGTCATTCGCTGGTTATCTCTCAGCTTTGTAATTATTACTCTGAGTAGTACACAAGAAGCAATTTTTCAACGCAACCTTGATTTCAAACCTTTAGCAATACGCGAACTGATAGCAGTATGTGTTGGCGGGGTGGTTGGCGTGGTGATGGCTTTCATGGGCTTTGGTATTTGGAGTCTAGTTAGTCAGCAGTTAACAAATGGTTTGGTTCAGATTTTAGTTCTCTGGTCGGCTAGTAATTGGCGACCAAGATTCAAGTTTTCTCCAAAGCATTTCAAAGAATTATTTACCTTTGGTATTAATGTATTAGGAACTCAAATACTTAATTTTGTTAATCGTAGATCCGATGACTTACTAATTAGTTATTTTTTAGGTCCAGTTGCTTTGGGTTATTACTCTGTCGCTTATCGCTTGCTGATAATAATTACCCAATTATTAACTGGTGTAACAAATCAGGTAGCGATGCCTGCTTTTTCTCGGTTACAGCAAGAACCTGAAAAGTTGAAAAGTGCTTTTTACAAAGTAACGCAACTTACGAGTCTAATTTCTTTTCCTGCATTTTTAGGTATGGCAGCATTAGCACCCGAATTAGTAAGAGTTTTGTTCGGAGAGCAATGGTTGCCAAGTATTCCAGTGATGCAAGTACTTGCTTTTATTGGTATTGTTCATTCAGTTAGCTACTTCAACGGTACTGTCCTAACAGCAATGGGTAAACCGTTTTGGAAACTGAGGCTAAACTTTATGCACTCCATAGCAAACGTTATCGGTTTTTCAATTGCTGTACACTGGGGAATCGTAGCTGTTGCAGCAATTTATGTGATTCGCAGCTATCTATTGACACCTATAGATTTGTGGTTTATTCGTAAGCTAATTGGTATTAAGTTAATTGGTTATCTGCGCCAATACGTGATTCCATTAGCTGGAGTGCTGGGTATGGTCTTTGTGATTTTTACAGCTAAAGAATTATTGAAAAATCTCATAAATGTACAAACATTATTACCTGTTTGTATATTATTAGGCGGTATAACCTATGTAGTGCTTATTATATTGCTTGCACCAAACATAGTACAGCAAATACGTGAGATTATTAACCTATTTATATCTAAAAAATTTGGACAGAGTAAAAGATAATTAGCAATTATAAAGTTGTAACTACACTGTAAAAAGTTGACTTTTTTCTGGGTTGTCTGTATCTGAAGTGGTTAAATAATTATTTTTTAACTGCTTCAGGCTGAGAGAACATACAGATAAGTCACCAACACATAAGTCACCAATGGTAGTTTTTGCCTGACATGACACCACAACCACAATGTTGACTTGGTTGTGTCTAGAATTAGCCCGTCATCCAGAGGTACTGCAACGCGCCAGAGAAGAACAACTAAAATTTGCTAATATTAATTCTTTAACTTTAGAACAATTCGGACAAATGCCTTATTTAGACCGAGTTTTATTAGAAGTTGAAAGGCTACGTCCGTCTGTTGGTGCGGGATTTCGTGGTGTTGTTAAAGAATTTGAATTTAAAGGCTGTTATGTTCCTGCTGGTTGGCAATTATATTATGCGATCGCATTTACTCATCGTCTCCCAGAAATTTATTCTCAGCCAGAGCGTTTTGACCCAGACCGCTTCAGCCCTCAGCGTCAAGAACACAAACAATATCCCTTTAGTTTAGTTGGTTTTGGCGGTGGGTCGCGCGTCTGTATTGGTAGAGCTTTTGCGAAAATGGAAATGAAGATTGTCGCTGCCCATCTTCTGAGTAGTTATGATTGGGAAATCTTACTTAATCAAAGTCTAGATACAATGGGTATTCCTAATCGTCCTAAAGATGGGTTGCAGGTTCGATTTAAGCTTTGGTGAAATTTATGGCACTTCCTATAGAGATAAATTTATCTGAAGAAGTTTTGCAACGCTTGCAAATAGCAAAAGATATAGTCCAACAAGCTAGACAGTCTTTGCAGAACACAGCAGCGACTACGACAGATAGCGCAATTAATACAGTTACCACAACTTGGGAGCAAGCTAAAGGTTCTTTAGAACAAAGTTGGCAAACGGCAGAGCAACTTAAGAGTACAACATCCGGAGCAGTACAAACAGCAATTAATTCTTCTATTAATGATTGGCTGACACAACACCCTGTAGTTTTTCGGTTAGTTCAAATACTAGGTTGGGCGGCTAATCACCCAATTATTAGTTTAGTAATTTTAGTATTTGCCTTAGCTCTACTTTGGAGTCTCATCAGAGCAATTGTCCGCGTTATTGAAACAGCTAGTTGGTCACTACTAAAAGTCCCGGTAAAGTTACTTCTAGCTTTAGTTAAAGTTAGCTTTGTTTCCTTAACTCAAGTTAGTAGTTTTGCTGTTCAACGAATCACACCTACAAAAACAACAGATAACCTGCCAGTTTTACTACCTGAAAATTTACAAAAAAGTAAACAACTACGATTAGCAGAAATTTCGACTCGTTTAGCAGCAATTCAAAAAGAACAACATGAACTTTTCCAAGAAGCAGCAGATTTGATTGCTTCTGACACAATTGAGTTAAAAATATCAGAAATCAAACCGCTAAAAAACGTTGAATCACATCTTGGCTGAGTTCGTCGGTAGAACCGGAGGCGACAATACCACCTTTTTGCATGGCGTAATAGTAATCGGCTTGACGAACAAAGTGTAAATGCTGCTCTACTAATAAAACAGAAATGCCTGTGGTTTCGACGATGCGACGAACTGCGGCTTCAATTTCTAGGATGATGGAGGGTTGAATACCTTCGGTGGGTTCATCTAAGACGAGTAATTGAGGTTGTCCTATTAAAGCACGAGCGATCGCTAGTTGTTGCTGCTGTCCTCCACTCAAATCTCCACCCATGCGTGAGAGCATAGTTTTTAACACGGGAAATAAGCTAAAAACTTCTTCGGGAATTTCTGCTTTTTTGACTGGTTTACGTTTAGCTTCTAACCCCAGTAGTAGATTTTCTTTGACTGTTAAACGGGGGATAATTTCTCGTCCTTGGGGAACATAACCAATTCCTAATTTTGCTCTTTGGTCGGTAGATTTGGAGTTGATTAATTGTTCAGCAAAATTAATTGTACCGCTACGGGGTTTGAGTAAACCCATGATGGTTTTGAGTAGAGTGGTTTTACCAACACCGTTGCGTCCGATGAGACAAACCATTTGTCCGGATGGTACGGTTAAATCTACATTGCGGAGAATGTGGCTTTCGCCGTAGTAAACGTTAAGGTTAGAGATTTTTAGCATTAGTTTACGCAGAGGCACACAGACAAAGATTAAATTTTTATAGTTTTGTACAAAATGGAATGTTTTACTCATCCCACTTACTGAACCGAGACCAACTTTGTATGTAATAAGAAAGTATGAACCGTTCCCGTGCAGTAGGATTGTTGGCTTTAACTATATACATTTTCGTAGTTGTTGACCCATTTTTTTGATTTTTTTGGGAGAAATCTGGGAAAAGACTATGAATGCGGGTTCACGAAATTATGACCAGGCAACTCCCTAAGAGTTGCCTATCTGTTATTATCAATTCTGTTAAAGTTAGACAGAAATTATTCTAGGAGATAAACAATGGGCAAGAAATATGATGTTTATGGTGTAGGTAACGCCTTAGTAGATATAGAATATGAAGTATCTCCAGAGTTACTACAAAAGTTAAAGATTGACAAAGGTGTAATGACACTTTTAGATGAAGATAGTCAAAATCATATTTTGGAAAATCTCAAAAATCTTCATTGCCATAAGAATTGTGGAGGTTCGGCAGCAAACACAATAGTGGCAATTAGTCAACTAGGAGGAAAAGCTTTTTATTCCTGTAAAGTGGCTAATGATGAATTTGGAGACTTTTACATAGAAGATTTACTCAACTGTCAGGTAGATACTAACTTAAAAAATGGCGATCGCCAATCAGGAATTACAGGTAAATGTTTGGTGCTAGTAACTCCCGATGCAGATCGCACCATGAATACATTTTTGGGAATTACTGGAGAATTTTCTACACAAGAATTAGTATCAGAAGCAATCGCTGATTCAGAATATATATATATCGAAGGATATTTAGTGGCTTCTCCTACAGGAAAACAAGCAGCTATAAAGGCTAGAGAAATAGCTGAAAAAGCGGGAGTAAAAACCACTATGTCCCTATCTGATTACAACATGGTAAAATTTTTTAAAGATGGTTTATTAGACATCATTGGGCCTGGTTTAGACTTTATTTTTGCAAATGAAAGTGAAGCATTAGGACTAGCAGATACAGAAGATTTTCAAGTAGCTGTAGATAAACTAAAAAACCTGAGTAAGAAATTTGCCATTACTCGCGGTTCCAAGGGTTCAATAGTATTTGACGGTCAGAAATTAATCGAAATCGCTGCACCTCAAGTAAAAGCTGTAGATACAGTGGGAGCAGGAGATATGTATGCAGGAGCTTTCCTCTATGGAATTACGCAAGGTATGAGCTATGAAGAAGCCGGAAAATTAGCATCAGCCGCAGCTTCTAAGATTGTTACATCCTACGGGCCAAGATTAAAAACTGAGGAATTAAAGGCATTAGTTACTGCTTAGAGGGTGTTTGAAAAGTTTTGAGTGCAGGACTCAATACGCTTGGGTTAAGGAAATTTATCTGTTAAGGCAGGCTGTTCTTGAGCAGGGGAAGCAGGGCAGGCAGGGGGGCAGAACTTACGCAACTGTCACAAGCGATGGTGCGACTGGGCCGCACCGAGCGGCAAACATCTAGTTGGTGCAGCCTCACGTAGAAGAGAAGAGAAGTTATCGCCTTGTCCAAAATCCTCCGAGCCCCTAATCCCCAGTCCTCAGTACCCAGTTGATTCTTCCTGTTTTCCTAAATATACTTCAATCACGCGGGAGTCATTTTGCACTTCTTCAAAATTGCCTTCGCACAGCACCGAACCTTGATGTAGTACTGTTACTTTCCGAGCAATTTGACGCACGAATTCCATATCGTGTTCAATGACTAAGATTGAATGACTCTGAGCTAATGCTAAAATTAGTTCGCCAACGTTGTAGGTTTCTTCATCCGTTAAACCAGCAACCGGTTCATCAACAAGTAATAAATCAGGGGACTGTGCTACTAACATCCCAATTTCTAAACGTTGCTTTTCACCGTGGGAAAGTAAAGCTGCTGGAATGTCTGCTTTAGGACTTAAACCGATGGTTTCTAACAACCCTTTAATATTATTCTTTTCAATATCACTAGAACTGTCAAACAAAGTAGAAAAGACATTTTTATTGCGGTTACTGGTAATTTCTAAATTTTCCCTGGGTGTTAAATTTAGGTAAACTCTAGGCGTTTGGAATTTGCGCCCAATTCCCAATCGCGCAATTTGATGTTCGGAGAAAGAACGCAGGTTTCTACCTTTGAATAAAACTCGTCCAACAGTTGGTTGCACTTTCCCAGTAATCACATCCAAAAATGTTGTTTTTCCAGCACCATTGGGGCCAATTACTACCCGCAACTCACCGACATCCATACTAAAGTTTAATTGGTTTAGGGCTTTAAAACCATCAAAACTAACAGTTACATTTTCAGTTTCTAATATTTTGACGTTCATGTTGCACTTGGGCGTCTTCTTCTAAAGCAGGATATGTCTCAAGTTGACGACGTTTAAAAAGAGGAATGTTTTGACTACGTAACCAACCCACTATGCCATCAGGAAGCACTGTCACGACTATTAAAAATAGTGCCCCTTGGAAAAATAACCAGATTTCAGCAAATTGTTCGCTTAAAAAAGCGCGGGCATAATTAACTAACAAAGTTCCGACAATTGCCCCAATTAAACTAGCACGTCCCCCCACTGCTACCCAAATCACCATTTCAATGGAAAAGGCAATATCCATCGCTCTCGGCGATACAGAACCACTTTGAATGGTGTAAAATGCTCCTGCGATGCCAGCGATCGCCCCAGAAACTCCAAACACCAAAACCTTAAAATCCGTAGGGTCATACCCAGAAAATCTGACTCTACTTTCATCATCCCGAATCGCTATTAATAATCTGCCAAAGCGTCCACTTGTCAGCCAGCGACAAATTCCGTAGGTAGCGGCGAGAAACACTACTGTCAAAGTGTAAAAAACAAATTGCGTTTTGGTATCGCTGACCGTTGCCCCAAATAAAGTTGTAAAATCTATCAGCCCATTCGTACCGTTGAATAATTTTTGTTGACCATTAAAAAAGTTAAAAAATACAATCGTCCCCGCTTGAGTCAAGATAGAAAAATAAACTCCCTTGAGACGATTACGAAATACTAAATATCCTAATAATCCTGCCAATAACCCTGGAATTAATACCACAGCAGCTATTGTTAAAGGAAAAGAATAAAAAGGTTGCCAAAACGCAGGAAGTTCCGTAACTCCATAAAGCCCCATGAAATCAGGTAACTCACCAGCTGGAACTTGGAGTTTCAGGTACATGGCGATCGCATATCCACCCAAACCAAAGAAAATACCATGTCCTAAACTCAACAAACCAGTATAGCCCCAAATCAAATCGATACCCAAAGCTGCGATCGCCAGCGATAAAAATCTGCCTAATAAATTCAGGCGAAATTCCGAAAGCACTGCTGGCATAATAATAATCAGGGAAAGTGCGATCGCCACCACCACCCCCACCTCAATCAATAATCCTCCCCTCTTACTCATTCTCTGCGCCTCCGCGCCTCTGCGTGAAATTAAACATCAACAGTACGTCCCTTCTGCGGAAAAATCCCCCCAGGCTTCCACTGTAAAAATATAATAATTAGAGCAAATACCATTACCTTCGCCATACTCGTCGTGGCAAAAAAAGTAAAAAAATCTGCCAAAGGCTTCACAGGACTCAGCAACAAAGCCAAAGTACCAGAACCAATTAAAAAATTAGCCGTACCAATTCCCAAAGCTGCCAAAATAGTACCTGCTAAATTCCCCACACCCCCTACCACAACAACCATAAAAGTATCGATAATATAATTTTGTCCTGTATTTGGCCCCACAGAACCGAGTAAACTAATCGCACATCCAGCTACACCAGCTAAACCCGAACCCAGTGCAAAAGTAACTGCATCAACTTTTTCAGTCGGGATACCCAAACAAGCACTCATACTTCGGTTTTGCGTCACAGCCCGAATTCTTAAACCCCAGCTAGAACGTTGTAAAAATAAATAAATACCCGCTACACAAATTATTGTTAAAGCAATAATAAATAATCTAGCAAAAGGTAATTGTACGCCAGCTAAAGACATCCCCGCTTGTAACCAAGTAGGTGCAGTTACATCTACATTTTGAGCGCCAAACCAAGGCTGAGTTACTGCTAGTTGATAAGTTTGACTTAATAAATTAGCTGTTGTTAGCGTTATACCCAGCGATAGCAATAACAACACCGCTACAACCAAACTCCGAACTCTTGCTAAATTTGTGCGAGAATTTAAAATCCATAAACCGCCAAAAAATAACAGAGAAAATATAGCTATACCAATTATTAATACCCAATTTACACTGCGAACAAATTGCTGAAAAATCAAACTTACTCCCCAAGTTGCCAACAGAGTTTCTAAGGGGCGTCCATAAAGATAATGAATTACACCCTTTTCTAAAATTAATCCCACAACAGCTGTGAAAACAAAAGCAATAATCAAAGCCAAAAATATATAAGTCTCAAACCACACGCCACCCAATTGTTTGCAGCTATTTTGCACAACATATGTTGCATAAGCACCAAACATCATCAGTTCGCCATGTGCCATATTAATCACACCCATCAATCCAAATATAATCGCTAGTCCCAACGCTGCAATTAATAAAACAGCGCCAATACTAATGCCATTAAATATAGCTTCTAGAAAACCTGCTAACACTTATTTCTCCTTATTTGTCATTTATCATTAGTCATTCGTCTTTTGTTATTTACTAATGACTAATGACTGATGACTAACTAATTAAACCTTCTTATATTTACCACCCTTAGCAGGGTCACTCCAATCACAAGCAAATCCTTTAGTTTCTTTCACAAATTGATTCCAAGGAACTGGTTCAACTGGCGCAGGGGTAGCATAGACAATATCAAACAAACCATCTAGCCTGACTTGGCCAATTCGTACAATTTTAGAAATATGATGGTTTGCATCCATTGTTACTTTACCTTCAGGTGCATCTATGGTTTGACCGTACGCCGCAGCACTCACTTTAGCAATATCTGTCGTCCCAGCTTTTTCAACTGCTTGTTTCCATAAATAAACTGCAATATATGCTGCTTCCATTGGGTCATTTGTAACTCGATTTTCACCGTATTCTTTTTTGAAAGCAGCAACAAACTTTTTATTAGCAGGTGTGTCTACTGTTTGGAAGTAATTCCAAGCAGCGTAGTGACCTTTGAGGTACTCTACACCAATTGCTTTAACTTCTTCTTCAGCAATACTGACAGACATAGAAGGATATCTTTCTGGTGTCAATCCAGCTCCTTTTAATTGTTTGAAGAAAGCAACATTGCTATCACCATTTAAAGTGTTATAAATCACACCACCATTGGGTAAAGTTTGCTTAATTTTAGTGATAATTGGTGTAACTTCTGTGTTACCTAAAGGTAAATAATCTTCGCCAACTGTTTTACCTCCTAAAGCTTCTAGCTGTGCTTTAATGATTGTGTTAGCTGTCCGAGGAAAAACATAATCAGAGCCAACTAAAAAGAATTCTTTGCCCTTATTTTTTAACAACCAATCAACAGATGGTTCGATTTGTTGATTTGGCGCAGCGCCAGTATAAAAAATATTTTTAGAACACTCTTGACCTTCGTATTGTACGGGATACCAGAGCATATGATTTTTGCTCTCAAATACTGGCTTGACGTTCTTGCGGCTAGCAGAAGTCCAACAACCAAAAACTACGGCGACTTTATCTTGATCGATGAGCTTAGTAGCCTTTTCCCTAAAAGTATCCCAGTTAGAAGCACCATCTTCAGTAATTGCTTCAATTTGTTTACCTAAAACACCACCATTAGCATTAATTTCTTTGATTGCTAATTTTTCAGCATCAACAACGCTTTTTTCACTAATAGCCATCGTACCACTCAAAGAGTGCAATATACCTACTTTGATGGTGTTACCAGTAGCAGCAGCGACAGGAGATGCACTAGGAGAGGTGGTTTCTGTAGCAACTGGGGTATTAGGATTAGCGCAAGCTTTCAAAAAAATGCTACCTGTAAAACTTACAGAGCCGTAGATCAAAAACTTGCGTCGGTTAAATTGTTTAGTCATAATCTTTATGAATTTCCCTGTTGATGAATCAGCCAACTTATAGGAAGCTGACAATATCAATTATTGAATTGTGATATTAGTGCGATAGTTTACTGGGAAAAAGTTACTAATTATACAAAAAGTTTTATTTTTGTAATAAAAAATTGAATTTTGAATATTAAAGTTTGTTAACTTAATCAAGATTCTTATATTTGTCCGATTCATCTGAATATTAGGTATAGGACTTACGCAAGTACTCCCAATGTCATTGCCACTGGAACGTAGTATAGGCAAACAATCCCAGAGTTTTTAGCGATTACTTCTCTACGAGACGCTCCGCGAACGCTTTGCTCGTAATGACGTAAAATCGTAGTCAATGCGTAAGTTCTGAGGTAAATCAACCATGATATCTGATTGCAAGTGTCACAAAGTAAAATAAGACAATCACAAAAGTTTGAGATTACCAAGCTTCACTAACTATGAAAAGTGTTTAAACAAATATTGGCAGTTTTTGACTCCTCTTTTTTCCACCTTTGCGAGAAATCTGGGCAAATAGGGATGCTTCCAAAATAACAAAACAGGGTTATAACTATTCTCGGAGTACATAGCCCACACCACGCACTGTATGAATCAAGCGTTTTTCATGATTTTCTTCTAGTTTTAGACGCAAGTAACGGATGTAGACTTCAATAATATTGGAATTACCCATAAAGTCATAACCCCAAACTTTCTGTAGAATTTGGTCTTTAGTAAATACCTGACGGGGATGTAAAAGTATATATTCTAATAAATCAAACTCTTTTGCCGTTAATTCAATTGCCCGATTACCTCGGTAAACTTGGCGAGTACGATGACTTAAACTTAAGTCTTCAAACTGTAAAATGTCCTGATTTGTTTCTTGAGTACGGCGTAAATGAGCGCGGATTCTAGCTAGCAGTTCTTCAATACTAAATGGTTTGACTACATAATCATCTGCTCCGGCATCCAAACCTGCTACACGATCGTTAACTTCATCTTTCGCTGTCAATAATATTACTGGTATAGAGATACCAGTTGCCCGCAACCGACGACAGATTTCTAAACCTGACAGTCCTGGCAGCATCCAATCAAGAATGACTAAATCTGGTGATAACTCCCGTGCTAAAGTTAAACCAGTGATTCCATCATGTGCCACGTTTATATTGTAACCTTCGCTATTTAATTCCAATTCAAGAAATCGTGCTAGTTTAACTTCGTCTTCAACTAAAAGAATATTTACTGACATATTTTTGCTCTGATAGCAGATATATAAGGTCAGAATAGAATATATATGTTTTATGGTTTTTTTCAGGCTATTTTTTGTCTAAAGTTATTGTAAACATACTTCCTTCTCCTAACTTGGATTGCACAGATACATTACCCCCCATACCTTCTACAAGTGTTTTAACGATTGATAAACCCAAACCAGAACCTCTGCTGGCTTGAGAGCATGATTCATCTACGCGGTAAAATCGCTCAAAAATCCGTGTTTGATGTTGTAAAGGAATGCCATACCCTCGATCAAAAACTTGAATAATTGCTTTGTCATGAACTTGATTTAGCTTTATACTCACGGGCGCACCATCTTCAGAATACTTAATAGCATTATCAATCAAATTCAGCAATACTTGTTTAAGACGACTGTAGTCTGCTTTCACTTCAATGGGGTAAGTTGTTGACTCAATTGTAATTAAGCGATCGCTATATTTTTGTGACATAACAACCACTTCTTCAATCAGGTCATTTAGTACATAAGATTTCATCTGAAAATATAAATAACCACTATCTGCTCGTGCTAAATCAAGTAAATCTTGTAGCAGGCGAATGATACGTTCAGTTTCCGATGCAGCAGTTTCTAGAGCTTCTTGTTGAATTTCTGTTAAGTTATTCTGCCGTCGCAAAACGCTTTGCAAATAACCATGTACAATCGTCAAAGGTGTACGTAACTCATGAGAAACATTACTCACAAATTCTCGCTCTTGCTCCCAAGATTGCCAGAGACGCGATAGTAGCATGGTTAAAGTTTGAGCTAATTCTTTGACTTCACTAGGTGCATTATCAACATATAGTTGTGCTTGTCCTAAATCTTTTACAGAAATTACAGAAGTCATTTGATTTAGTTGACGTAGTGGTTGCAGAGAACGTCTGATATAAAATGTCATTATAGCTATCGTCAAAATAATTGCCGAAATACTAGCAATATTCAAACTCTGCACCATCGTCATAAACGTAGCTTGTTCGCGAGTAATATCTTGTGCTACAAATAGCTTACCTAGTAACTTACCCTGCACTTGCAAAGAACTACTACTTAAAACAAAGTAGCTTTGATTAACTTTGTAAATTTGTGCTTTAATCTGCATATTACTCAGAGACATCAACTGAGCCACTGTAGAATTAGATAACAAATCCAAAGTTATAGATTTTACCAGTATTCTATTATCATCACTTTTTACCCATAATAATATTTTGGTATTTCCTAAGTTATTAACAGCCTTTTGCAAACCTATTTCAGGTTGCATCATTTCACTATAAATTTGTACATCATGTGGCAAGCGTTGAGCAATTTGTTCTATATTCTGTTTATGACTATCAATCAAAAATTGCTGCATTTTCCAACGAGTCCATGCAGCAAAACTACCTAATATTAAAGCTGAAAACGTAGCAATACCAACTGTTATACGTAATTGCAATGAAAATGGATCGAGATATATCCAAGTTTTTTTGGTTTGATTCACTATTTGAGTTTGAGTTGATAAAAAAGAGGTTTATTTTTATATTATTAATGATTTTGGAGTAAATAAAATAGCTGATTAGTACAGGATTTTATATTACGTTTTGGTTCGTCAAGTATGTTGATATAGGGTTACTGTCAAGTAAGAGGAACTTATAACACCGCCACTGAAGCATACTTTAAATAATATATTATTAATCGAATTGAACATTTCAGCATTTCTTCGGCTTTAGAGGATGTTTAAAAATTTTAGAAAGGTATGATTTATCACTCTGATGAGAATAGAGCTGAACGAAAAATCGAGGGTTTTAGTGATTGCTCTGAGATGCTTCACTACGCTGTGCTACGTTCAGCATGACTTTTCAAACACCCTCTTAGAGTAGGAGAAACTTTTACGATGTAGACGAGCAAGATAATGCCCGCCGAAGGCATCGCAAAAGTTTTCAGTCTACTGGCAGTAATTCTCAACTGTCAACGGACACAATCAATACAACAAATGAATTTAAGAGTTTAAATAAAAATGCATTACAGCCCTGCAAACCACTCATACCCCTGATCTTCCCAGTAACCCTTAGTAGGCAACAAATTACTGACGAATGTAATCTGAGTTACCCACTTACTTTGCTTGTAGCCCAGTTTAATTGGTGATGCTAGACGGATGGGCGCACCATTTTCAGTTGATAATGGTTGTCTATTTTTTTGATAAGCCATAAGGGTTTGGGGATGTATAGCAGAGGCTATGTCCCAGCTTTCATAGTAGCCATCGGCAGATTTGAAGTAGACGTAACGGACGCTTGACTTAGGCTGTACCAGGGCAACTAAGTCTCGTAATCGTACACCTCCCCATTGGACAATCGCAGCCCAGCCTTCAACACACACATGACGAATTACCATTGAAGTCAAGGGAAGTTTTTGAATATCCGCCATGCTCAACTGCATCTGGTTACTAACCTCACCATTTATCGTCAGGCGAAACTGTGTTGGATCGATTTGTGGCGTGGAGTCGAAGGAGTTAATCAACAACTTATCCGGCTCAATGGCACTTATAGGAAATTCAGGTACAGGCTTTTGAGTTAGTAGGAGTGTTTCAAAACTTTGATTCAGTGGCTCAAATATTTGCCCCACATTATCTGAGAATAAATTCGATCCACAGCCTCCAAGCAGGAAGCCTAACCCCGAAATTCCAGATAATTGAAGTAACTGGCGACGGGATATGGTGCGTTTGGGAAGAATCAGACTCATAGACCTCTACACAAACATAGACTTAATTAGACGGAAACTTCCCACCTTGAGGGCGAGTAAGGAATGAGCAATTGTAAATAATATGACTGTGGGAACAGTAATAAAGTGAACAGTACGTAGAGTCTGCCAACTACCAAACAGAGAGGAAAGCCAATGAAGTTGGACAGGCTTGTACATGGCAAGTCCACTTAAGATTGCCAATAACAGAACTGGAATGATACTAGTGTAAACTAGCCGATGCCATGCGTAGTTTTTACGCTTTGGATTCTGGCTGACTCGCAATGCTTTGAGGTCACCACTATCAGCAAACCGACGCTGCCAACGACGAGTGACTAAAATATAGAGTCCATACCAGAGCAAGTTCAGTGAAAAGAACCACATAGCAGCAAAATGCCACTTTCTACCACCGGCTAGCCAACCTCCCAATAACAGAAAGTCGGGAAAAGACCAACCGCCACGCCCACCAAACACCGGATTAGCGTTGTAGATTTGCAAGCCGCTAGAAATCATCAAGATGAGGCTGATGATATTGACAGAGTGAAAAGTTTTTGAAAGGAAAGTCTGATGTGGTATCGAGCGGACTTTGCGTTGAGATGAAGTCATGGCTATTTCACATTGGTAGAGTTGGAAAGAATGGAGCCAGCCAAAGTTGCACTTGGACATCCCAACCCAGGACAATGGCAATTGCTGTCGCTACGATCGCCACACCACCCAGCCGTTGCAATACTGCACTATGGCTTTGGAGGTTGAGTAATCTTTGGCTGATGACTCGCCCACCATAGGCGATCGCCAGCAGTGGTATCCCTGCTCCGACTCCATAAGCAACTAGTAGCCCAAATGCACCTGCGACTTGATGGTTGACTGCTGCTAATACGAGGATTCCTCCCAAGACAGGCCCAGCACAAGGAGTCCATAATAGCCCCAATTGAGTTCCTAGCCAGAACTCTCCTAGAAGTCCTACTCGCACAGGTTTTTTTGTCCACTTGCCAACGGGAATGTAGCTAAACAGTCGGTAACTCCAAGTAGGGAAAATTGCTAACGTTCCCAAGAATAAAAGGAGTGCGATCGCTAAATTACGCAAAAAATTAGCCAAGCCTGTAAACCAGCCTGCTGTAACCCCTAATAAACTACCTGCCAGTGCAAACCCAGCGACTAATCCCCCTACCAGTGCTACTGCGCCGTAAGTATGAGATTGGAGCGATCTGCCCAACAGTACGGGCAAAATCGGTAACACACAAGGGGAAAGCACATTCAAAACTCCACCCAAGAAAGCAAGACCGATTGATAGAGTAGAAGTTGCCATAAATTTCCTCTACCCTAATAGCTGGCGGATAGTCTGCTCTGTTTTTTCGTATGCCCCTTCGCCAACATGGTCATACCGCAGCGATCCCTGAGGATCGGCTAGAAATAGATGAGGCCAGTACCCATTTTCGTAAGCGTTCCAGGTTTTGTACTCATTATCCACCGGAACTGGATAAGTAATTTGATGTTGCCCTAGAGCCTTTTTTATATTGTTTGCATCTCGCTCAAAGGCAAATTCCGGTGTGTGGATGCCAATCACCTTTAGCCCGTGCGCCTCATACTGCCGATGCCATTTAGTGATGTAGGGTAAGGTGCGCTGGCAGTTGATACAAGCAAAAGTCCAAAACTGTATCAGGACAACGCTGCCTTTGAGGTCAGCAATTGATAAAGGAGTAGAATTAAACCACTGACTGATACCCTGAAACTCTGGCAGATTCTTGCCTGGTGGGGGTAGCACTACTACCGCGTCAGAGGCTTGCGTCTTACTGGGATTTGCAGCAAAGGGAGAAGGGGGATTCACTTTTCTTATGTTGGAAAAAGCTGTTGTGGCTGCACCGATTCCGACAATCCCTAACCCAAAGTAAAGTAACTGACGCCGTCGGAGATAGCTGTGATTCATAAGAATTTTCCTGTTGAAGTCAAAGCGCCAAAGCTTAAGAACTAGGAATGAGGATTTTCCTAGTACCCAACCCCTAGTACTTAGTTAAAGAAAGGAAATGTGCCAAACAAGTAGCAGCTAGGGATTGCTGGGAGCGGGCGATTGCTTCATGGCATCGCCTGCTTTATCTTTGCTCATGTTGTCATGGCTCATGGCACCGCCTGCTTTATCTTTGCTCATCTTGTCATTGCTCATGGCATTGCCTGCTTTATCTTTGCCCATCTTGTCATTGCTCATGGCATCGCCTGCTTTATCTTTGCTCATGGCAGGAGAGGCATCGGGAGAAATTTGATTGTTGCTTGCAGGACTGCTAGAGCAGGCAGTGAGGCTAGTAGTTAAGCCCAAACTAGCAATTAGACAAAGTGCTTTCCAGTTCATAGTCTTGTTTCGTCCTTTGGATATTTGTATTGATTAAGAGGAAATTAGTTATAGGCAGATTGAGCAAGGATTTTGGACTCAATCAGACTGGGTGCAACTGCGATCGCTCTTACATCTGCATTGTGCTCAAATAACACCATTGGTTTTAACACAACTTTGAATAACAGCAATCAAGATTGTCACTCCCTTGGAATCTCTTTGCAGCTGACAACATCCAAAGTATCTCAGTTGGGTCTGAAGATCATCTGAAACTAAGGCATGATTTTCATAAATTTTTAACTTGAGAAAATTTAGTTTATTCTCAGTATTTTCTCAGGGAATTATGGTAAGTCAAGGTTACCTGACTTTTCACAGGATGTAGAAAGGGGAGATTGGTTCGCGTATGTAATGACTTTATTGACTCACATCTTGCACCTAACCGAATAAACCCGTAAAAAGTAAATAAAAAGCGCAAA
>JAQYWR010000110.1 GCA_029379225.1 Nostoc sp. S4
ATTCTCTGTCTCGCCCTTCTTTACTTCCTCAATATTAGACCTGAATCCTTACAATAATTCTTTAATTCCTGGTTTATCTGCTTCTAGTGAATCAGGTAATTGGTTGAGGGCAATACTCACATTACCGCTGATGGTTCCTAGATTAGCAACAGAATTATTGCCAGCGATACCGCTAACATTACTACTACCTTGAATATTGATACCGCTGATATCAGACATAATGGTATTTCCTTGTGTATAAGATTTTGGCTGCTGGAGTGCAGTCGTTATCATATTTTTTAAATCGCTAATATAATTGTCTTTTTCTATCAGTAGCAATTGCTGACTCTGAGATAAAGCTTTAAGTTGATTATAGTCATCAAAATATTCTGCACTCAATTGAGATTTATCACTACCTGCTGCGGTTTTTGCACGAAGTAAGATTTTATCATCGCCACGTTTCTCCATTGCTACAATTTCTAACTCTGCTTCGGGATGGTTTTCGGCAAGGTTGTTAAAGGCAATGGCAATAGCGCGGGGGTCAACGCCTTGATTGTGGTAGAGGTCGAGGGTGTCAAAAATTGGTTTGATAAACTCGGCAAAGTCGCCGTCTGCAAATACTTCTTGTTTATTATCTGGTTTGCGACAGGGGTCGGGGTCTTCTTTGGTGGGTAAGCGCATGAAGACATATTTACATCTCACCCCATGTAATTTAGTTGTATTTGTAATTCCCCAATCTTCAATGTAAGCGCCAGTGAGGGTTGCACCTGTTAAATCTGTGCCGTCTAGTAGCGTTTGTTTCAGCTTTGCTCTTGACAAATCCGCATCTTGCAAATTAGCTTCGCTAAGGTCAGCGCCAATAAAACTAGCATCTGCTAAATTTGCTGATTGTAAGTTGATACCCCACAGGTTTTCACGGTAAAAATTCTTATCCTGTCCCTGTCCTGTAATTAGCAGTTGACGTACTTGTGAGTTTCGCAGATAAGTTGAGCCAGGACGAACACGGTCAAGCATTTTGGCTTGATGCCAACGGCTACAGATAAGAATAGTGTTGCGTAAATCTGTACTTTTGAGTGTGGCTTGGGTGAAATCAGCATTGGTTAAGTTAGCACCACGAAAACTTGTACCTCCTGTTGCAGCAAAGGCGATCGCAATGTTGCGAATCAAGGAGTGCTTTTCGTCTCCTTTCATGGCTCGCCAGCTAATGTAGATACTAAATAACGTTCCGGCGACGGCGAAGGCTCCACCGACGGCGAAGGCTCCACCGACGGCAACAGCGAAGGCAAAAGCTCCAGCAAATGCTTCACCAACAGCGAAGGCGAAGGCTCCGGCGAAGGCGACGACAAACGCTCCGGCTATAGCGAACGCTCCAGCGAAGACAAAGGCGAAGGCTAAAGCTCCGGCTCCGGCGAACGCTCCGGCGACGGCAAAGGCGAAGGCGACGGCAAAAGCCACGGTGAAAGCTCCGGCGAAGGCTTCGGCTCCTGAACCAGCTGCTAACCCTTGACGAATTGTGAGGAAGAAAAAGCCAATTAATACGATTAAGACAGTCCAGCCGATAGTTTGATTTTCTAAGCCGGAATTAAATATTAGTGACACCAAGTAACCATTGACAGCCCATAATAATCCTGACATTCCCGACAACAGCCACGAGACAAGGACTAGTAAAATTACCCAACGTCGTTGCAGTCCAGCTTTGGCATGGCTGAAGTTTGCACCTGTTAAATTAGCATTGGTGAAGTTTGCCCCTCGGATGTCGGCATAGCTAAAGTTTGCATCCGCAAGGTCTTGTCTACCTTTGAAGTTGCGTCCTCGGAGATTTTGACCAGAGAAGTCTAAAGCCATGTTCCACTTTACAGAGGTGAGCAAATTTTACTACACGCTCACTGCTGTAAATTTAGGAATAGACGTATGATTTTGGATTGTGGGAATCATTTTTCAAATTTGTATTAGTTATTTTTCACTGTCCAGGTTCAAACATGCAATTTTGAAGTTCAAAGGCGCAACTTCGAGGCTCAAAGGTGCAATTTCGAGGCTCAAAAGCTCAACTTCCAGGTTCAGAGGCTCAACGTTGACCTTCAAAGCCTCAACTTCCAGGTTCAGAGGCTCAACATTGACCTTCAGAAGCTCAACTTCGAGGTTCAGAGGCTCAACCTTGACCTTCAAAAGCTCAACTTCCAGGTTCAGAAGCTCAACGTTCGAGCAAAAAGGTTCAACGTCTAGCCACTACAATGCTTTAAGAAGTAAAACTAAATGTAATTGTAATGCAATCAATTTTCTGGAGTGTAGAAGAAGTAGCCCTAAGAGCGAAACAGTTTTACGAAAACGGTATTCGTCAAAATGTCGAGTGTGGTGATAATATCGGCAAGATGATTGTGATTGATGCAGAAACAGGTGAATATGGCATAGATCCAACTGGTGTAGAGACAGCATTAAAGTTAAAACAGAAAAACCCTAATGCTAGATTGTTCACCATACGAATTGGTTATAATGTTGCCGTAAGTTTTGGTGGTGCGATGGAGCGTACTGCTGAATGATTTCTGGCAAAGTAATTGATGGTAGGGTAATAATTCCTGTAGTTTTTCGTTTACCTTCACAACCAGATTTTTCTCTAGATTTTGTCATTGATACTGGATTTAATGACCATCTAACTTTACCATCACAGGCAGTCAGCACAATGAATCTTCCCTTGTATTCTAGTACCGAAGCAAGGTTAGCTGATGGTAATCAAGCTTTATTAGCTATACATTTGGCAACAATTTTATGGGACGGTATAGAAAAATTAGTTCCAGTTTTAGCTACTGGTTATAAACCTTTACTACGAACTTCTCTGATGGCAGGATATCATCTAGAAATCGATTTTCAAGACAATGGTTTAGTTTCCCTAGAAAAACTTTAATCAATACAGCGTATTTCAGGTAAATGAAGTACACGGGTAAAGGCACATCACTGTGCCCCTACAATTATCTTTAAATTGGTTGACTATTCCCCCGCAACCCAGGCACCATGAAACCCATAAGGCACTCGCTGGGGAATTATCACCCGCGCTACAGGTTCAGCCGTGACATCTTGGGCATTCACCACTACTAATTCTGATGTGTTGGAATTTTCATCGTGGACGAAAGTCACAAGCCAACCATCATCCTCAGCCGTTGCACCAGGACGCGGCGCAAACACAGCTTCACCGCCGTAGCGTCCTTCTCCGTATTCGTGGATTTGGGACTTTCCATTGCTGAGGTCATATTTGATGATACCTTCAAATAAAGGTAAAGGGCTGTTCGCCATTTTGTTAGTGTAGCCATAGCGGTTTTGCCGCCCCACTAGGTTTTCGTTGATGCGGGGAAATTCCGAAGTGACATCATCTAACATTTCTTCACGCACTGTCCCAGTCCTGAGGTTAAATCGCCAGCGATACAGGCGAGGAATATCTGCGTCTGGGTCAGGTTGGGAATTATTTGAACTCAAAACACTAGTAGAACTCATGCGACAAGCAATCAGCACTACTTCGTCTTTCTCTTCGTAAGCGTTGAGAGTGTGGAAGACGTAGCAAGCGGGACTTTCAAACCAGCGGATATTACTGTTGTTACCATGACGTGGTACAATGCCGAAACGACTAGGGCGATCGCGCTCAAACATCATTACAGGTTCTCCGCGCTGCGCTCTTTGGGCGTTGAAAGTCAGCGGCAGATCCATGAAAATCGTGTAGTTTTCAGTGATAGCAAAGTCGTGCATCATCACCCCAATTGGCAAGTCAATTGGCACTGTCCACAATAGTTCGCCTTGTGCTGAAACGACGCTATATTGCAAGTATGGTGGTGTGACAAAAGAGTAGCCAAAGAAGATCATTTCTCCTGTCACTGGATCTACTTTGGGATGGGCTGTGAACTTAGAAATCAGCTTGCCATTGTAAGTGTACTCGCCAATGGTATCTAGTTCTGGAAGCTTGATAGCATGAGGACTACACCCCTCGTTGAGTGCCAACATTTGACCAGCGTGCCATACAAGGGCAGTGTTGGCGGTGCTTTTGTAGCCACCAATATCCATTTGTACTGGTTCTAACAACCCCGTCCAAATAGCTTTACCCGCTTCTCGTTCTTTTTTCCATGTGGCTGTCTGCACATAGCGGTTACGGTAAGCGGCTACGCCGTTGCTGATTTGCACACCATGCAACATTCCATCTCCATCAAACCAGTGATATTCACCGATGGGTGGCCATTGTGGGTTAGGGCCATTGCGGACAAACATCCCTGATAAGTCCGGAGGTAATTCACCAATGACTAGTAATTTGTCGGTGGTGATTTCTTTGCGAATTGGAGCAAAATTGCGATCGAGATAAGGATTGACTGCTACTGTTGTCATTGTTTTAATTGATCGGAGTTAAAGAATTGATATGGTTTTTGCTGATTAATGACATTGATTGCTGTCTTCAACCAATCAATATAAATCTGTTCTCTACGGATTACCAACTCCAGCACCAGCCTTTGCATTACCTGCTCGCGGCTAGCAGACTCATCGCTGAGTATTGGTAAATTAATAGTTTCACACTCGGCGAGCTTTTCGTTTCGAGCTGCCAATTGCTGCTCTAATAGATGAATAATGGTTTCATTAGGCAATTGTTCCGCAAAATGCAACTGAATAAGCATTGGTTCGCGTACAATCGGTAAGGATTGATGAATACCAAGCCATCGAAGTAATTCTGCTTTCCCTGACTCGGTTATGCTGTAGACTTTGCGATTAGGGCGATCGTGCTGAATCTCAATCGTACAGGTAATGTAGCTTTGCTCAACTAGCTTTTCAAGGGTTCTGTAAATTTGTGCCTGGTCTGCTGGCCACAAATGGGCAATGCATTGATCGAAGCAGCTCGTTTTCAGGTCATAGCCCGTCATTGCTTGCTGCTGAAGAAGACCCAGAATTACATGTGCTAGCGACATGAAGACGGTTTTTCCATAATTAATGTTTGCTCAATAGCTTCTATCCATATACTTGTTATAATTTTATGCTAATATATGATTAATCCAATATAAGAAATGACCACTATAAAGATATATGTTAATTATAGTGCGTCTTAGCGAAGAAACCGATAGATGAACTTCGGTTGATAAATAGTAAAGCTGAAATTATTCAACTTTTTGAAGACTATCGTAACGAGAGGATGGTTAAAATTGACTTCTAATACACTTCTACAAAGAATCCGTCAACATCAATATCTGCGTGATTTACGCAATAAATTACTATACCTTCACAAAATGTTGCTGGAGACAGAACGCATCGCCTACGAACAAGTTAAGGGAAGGGTATCGAGTACAGAACTCCTGCAACTTGTCATAGGTCATGAGCAATTTGCTTGGTTACATCGAATTTCTGAAATTGTTGTGCATATTGATGAAATGCTCACAGCAGATGAACCAATAGCCTTGGATGATATGCAAAAGTTGATTGCTGATGTCCGCACGCTGATTGTGCCCTTAGAGACTGGTAATACCTTCGAGAGAAAGTATTATAACGCGCTCCAGAGCGAACCTGCTGCTGTCTTAGCACATGCAGAGATATCAAAGCTTCTGATGTCTAATGTCGAGTAACTCAATCACATAACTTGGGTCACCAGCAATCGAAGCAAAAAGCCCACAACTAACGCCGTGAAAGCCAAAAACGTTTCACGGTGTTAGTGACTTTTAAAAAACAAATTATCTAACGTTGCTCAATCAGGGACTTCCAAATTAAACAAACATCCAACTTTTTTGTGGGGTGGGTGTCTCGACCGCCTGTAACCAAGGGCGGGCATCTTGCCATTGGTGTCAAGTTAAAGCCTCAGCCCAGATGTCAAGCGACCTTGCGGCGTTGCGTCGA
>JAQYWR010000070.1 GCA_029379225.1 Nostoc sp. S4
TAGATGCACTGTAAAGATCCCAGCTTTATTATAAGTATTTATCCGAACTTGATATTATACCATTTCACCAAATAAATGATACAAATAATTTCTCCTGGAGCCCCTCTACTCCCCGAAGTTTGGATGCCTAACGGCAAGCCCCTTCGGGTCTACGGAGTCAGCCTCCGCTCCAACTTCTCTTCCTGCTCCTCTGCTTGCCTGAATGTATCAACTTTAAAGTGAAACGGTATAATCTATCTGTCTCATTCTTTTTTCAAATTGGTATTACTTTTAACTCGTGGGTTTTTTAGAGTCTTGAACTTCTTCGAGATTTTCCTTAAAGAAAGGAGCTAATACTGAAACCGCTTCGTCCACATATTGCGGAACGTCATACAATTTCATATGGTTAGAACCTTCCACGATATGAAATTTTTTGTTTTTGCTTGCCGCTCGGTTATAGAGGTCTTGGCTCATCCATTTGCTTCCCGCAAGGCTTCCCGCAACAATCTGCAAAGGTTGTGTTAAAAAATCTTCTGCCATATTAAAAGCATCGTAAGAAATAATTTGCGTCAGACTTCTGGATGTTGCGAAGCCGGGAGCGGTAGGATACTCGCAACGCTGAGTATGATAATATTCCCACGCTTCCAATAACTCTGGATTAGGGGCGTCTTCTTTTTTCAACGGCGCAAGCGCGAAGGTTACTATATCAGAGCCGTTAGCTTCCAAATTTCTGGCATTTGAACCGGCTTCTAACGAAGGAATAGCATCAGCCGACTTTATAGTATTTTCCCAGCCGTTACGGAACATAGAACCGATATTGACCGCGCTTATTGTTCCAACAGCTTTGATACGACGGTCATTAATGGCGGCGTTCGCAGTATATCCTGCTCCCGCGCAGATTCCCATCGCTCCAATTGTGTCTTTATCTACATAGGTCAGTGTTGTCAAATAATCAATCACCGCGCTGATATCTTCCGTTCTGATATACGGGTTTTCCAACTGACGCGGTTCGCCGCCGCTTTCACCTTGATAAGAAGCGTCGGTGGCAATAGTGATAAATCCGGTTTCTGCCGCCATTTTTTGTGCATACAAACCTGCTGTTTGCTCCTTCACGCCGCCGCCCGGATGCGTAACGACGATTGCCGGATATTTTTTGCTTTCGTCAAATCCTTCGGGAAAATTAATCAAAGCGGACATTGTAATATTTGGATTACTGCTGTTTTTAAAACTTATTTTTTGCAACATAATTTTTGATTGCTCCTTAATTAACTCAAAATCTTGATGATATAACGTGAAAGCGGAAGTTGCTACAGCTTGCGCGAAATACTCAAACGTGAAAGCGGAAGTTGTTATCAGAAGGGGCTTATATAGAAACAAAGGGAGACATCAAGAAGAATGTCTCCCCACTTTTTTACTCGTTACCGCCTCTCGTCCCTCGTAATGCAACAAATAAAATGGCGATAAATCCGAGGATGGGCAGAGCGATCGCCCAAAATGGTAAACTTCTATTTTCGTCCTCAGCTACATCACCATTGACATCTCGCAAGTTTCGTGTACTTTCTGTAGACCCTCCTGCCACCGTAACTTCAAATTTCAACTCAAAGGGCTTAAATCTTGTCCCTGAGGTTGGTCTACCATTCAATTGCAACTCATAAATTCCCGCTTTGGGAAAGACAAGTTCTGCACCTGGGATGCCTTGATAACGCTCAGCTGCCACAGATTTTAAGCTTGGTTCTAGGAGTGGTGGCTCTCCTTCTGCATAAGGTTCGGCATAAACAGCCAAGCGACAATTACATTGTGCCAAGGGAATTACCTTTCCACCCCTGCGGGTAAGGGCAAACCAGGCTTGGCTGGGTTCTCCAGCACGGGGATTATCATTTGGTTCAATGTGAAGAGTACCACCGACATCTCCAGCTACTTCCACCTCATGAGCAGCAGCAGGGTATAAATTAGTTATTGATATAGCTAAGCAACCCAGGAATAATAAATACTTGATTTTTGCTTTGTTGAGGTAACGCCTCTGTTTTTGACTCGTTGGCATGGAGCCAAGAAATAACAATGATTTAGCGTGATTTTGTTGGGGGAACATAAAACTTTTCTAGGGCTAACTTTGACCAAAAAAAGCGCGATCGCACTAATAAAACACCGAGGGTAACAATTACCATCAGTACTGCCGCTAATTTATTTCCCCAAGTTGATTGCAAGGAACCCAGATAATGGGTACCAATCAACACAGCATGAATAGCACTTAAGAGCAAAGCTGGCACACCCAATAGATGAATCTGTCGCCAACGCTTGCCCAAAGATTTCTGCAAAGATTCCCAACTCGTTAAAGCGGCGGGGGACATTAATATCAATGCTACAGCACCCGCAGCCATCCCCCACTGAAATTCTGGCGGCAGGAAAGAAAAAGCGGCAAAATTCCATTGCAATGAGTGTTCGAGCATGTGGACGGTGTGAACCACAGAAAGTACAAAAGCTCCCACTCCTAAGGCGCGACGGTAACGCAGAGGTGACGCCCACAAGCCACTAATCGGACGCGCAATTAACGCCAGCATTAAGCAGAGTAAAGCGGCGTGTCCGGTGTAATCTACCATTGTGTCACCGGTTCGCAGCAAGGTGATAATGCCAATAGAGAGGGTAACCCAACCACCTAATCGAAATAACTGACTGCGCCTGTCTTTACTTACCAAAGAGGTGGAGACGCCGACACCTAGCATAGTGGGTAGGGTTCCCAAGCCAAAAGCCAGCATAGTAGCCCCACCCATCCATAAATTGCCAGTTTGGGCAGCTTTAATTTGGGCAGCATACAAGAAACCACAGGGCATTAGACCCCAAGTCATTCCCAAAAGCAATGGCGTCCACCATTTGGTTTTTAAAGAAAGTTTCACCATTGCAGTGCTGAGGCGATCGTGTAAACTGCCCTTTAATAGAGGATGTAACACGGGAATGCGCGGCAGTAAATCGGGTTTTATTTGTCCTAACCCAAACCAAATCAACATCACACCAGTTATAATTGCCATCCAGCGCCGGAAATCGCTGCCAACACCTGCTAGTTGTCCGCCTTGCAGCAATACCGAACCCAGCGCTCCAATGCCAGCACCGACTAGAGCATAGCTCAACATCCGTCCCACATTTAGTAGGATATGAAATTTTAATTGCTGTTGGTGAGTGTTCGACTTTTCTAAAGTTGATGTCCGTCCACGGGAAGCTGTGTGGGAAATTTTTGGCTGGTGAGATAGAGAAAACGCCACTGTTAGAGGGCCACACATCCCAAAGCAATGCCCAAAACTACCCAGGAACCCCAGGATTGCGATCGGCAATAAATCTACCATAAAAAAAGTCCTGAGTTCTGAGTCATGAGTCTTGAAATAAAGATTTTGAAGAATTAAAAGAAGAAATTGTTTTTTCTTTCTCTTTGCTTAGTACTCAGTACTCAGCACTCCTCTAGTGGGGCACTGTAAGTGAAGTTGCGCTCTGTGTCAAAAGACAAGTTGTCAAAGTTGATCTTTACTTTGGGGAATTAGTTCTTTTATATAAAAGCCGATTAAGTAAATATTTTTGTTTTATATAAAACTCAATATTCTCACGTAAAGAGTCTCAATGTATAATAAGTTTTTGCCAGAATAATCACTACTAGATTTAGAACTAAAGATGAATTCACGCTCATTCTCTGGAGTAGTAGATGAGGCACTTAGGGTATTTTTTTGTTACTCTCGCAAAGACGAACCACTGCGGGATGAATTAGTAAGTCATCTCGCTGGTCTTATCAATTCGCGTTCTATTACAATTTGGTATGATCGATTGATTGAGCCTGGATCGAACTGGCAAAATGAAATTGAAGATCAGTTGAAGACAGCAGATATCGTCTTACTACTGGTTAGCGCAGATTTTCTGGCCTCAAATTATTGTTATAATATTGAGATGTTGATCGCACTGGATCGACACAATCGCGGTGAAGTTTGTGTCATTCCTGTTATTCTTCGTCGCTGCGATTGGAAACATGAGCCTCTTAGCAATCTTCAGGCTTTGCCGAAAAATGGTAAACCTGTTATCTGTCAGGATTGTTTAAAGGATGATTCTTTAACTGATGTAGCGCAAGGAATTAGACGGGTAGTTCAAGGTCTGCGTAATAAACGCAAACCTGTACTCCCTATACCTAATGAAAATCCTGTTCGTGTTGTACCACCTCCCAAATCATCATGGCTAAATAAGATTACTAGAAGAATCAAGATTCTATTATTCCGCAGAAGCTACAGCTTTGGCAAAAAGATAGGGTTAACAATTATCTGTCTATTAGTAGTTCTCTTAATTGCTTCCCCGTCCAGATTAAAACTATTTTCCTTTCCTCGAATACTTAATCCCCAACCTCCCATTCAGGTGGAAAATTTGATTAGCTTTGGGGAAAAATCTCTCCTTGCTCCTAGACAGGCTAAACCTGCCAAAGCGAAATATGACTATGACTATGCTAAAGAATCAGGGATGCAAGAATTAAAAAAGGCTAAAGAATTAGGGATGCAAGAATTAAAAAAAGAACATTATCAGAAAGCAGTTGAAATATTTAAGAAAATTCGAGAAGATGCTAAAAGTATTGTAGAGAGATATCGTAATGATGCTTCTGCTACAAACGCTGAGAAAGATGAAAAAAATGCGGCTTTAGAAGTTTTAAAAGATCCTGAAATTTTGATATTCGGTAACAACGCTCAAGCACAACTGAATCATATTAATCGACCAGAATCGACTCTTTACACAATTGCTGTTGCGGCTCCCATAAAAATATCTTCTGGTGCTGGAAGTCAAATTCTGTTTGGAGTCGCTCAAGCACAAGATCAAGCTGTTAATCCGCCAGAAGATTCACAATTAGTAAATTTACAAGTATTAATTGCTGATGATGGCAACAAAAAATCTCAAGCTAAGAACATAGCAAATGAAATCGCTAAGAACCAAAAAGATGTTATTGCTGTTGTAGGACATTACGCTTCTAGTAGCACCTGTTTTGCTCTATCAAAATATACTGAAGGCAATCTTGTTGTGATTTCTCCAGGTAGCACTATGTTTAAAATGCGTTCACAATGTGGAGATTATAATAAAGTATTTTTTCGCACTGTCTCTTCAACGAAAGTAGAAGCTGAGTCACTGGTCAATTACTTGTTGCAAAAAAGTGGAAAAACCCATCGTCCTAAGGTTGTTGTTTTTTACAACCTTAAAGAAGAATTCAGTAAATCTCTATTCGACCAGTTTAAAGAAGCTTTAGAAAAAGATGACAAAGGACGTGTTATTAATAACTATTCATTATCAGCAGCGGACTATAGTTTGAGAAAATACTTAGTAAAAATTCAAGAAGCTGATGTTTTGGCTGTTTTTCCAGATGGTCAAACAGAAGGGAATAATAGCTCATTTGATAGAGCAATTGAGGTGATCGAAAATAAAAAAGCAAACAAGTTGATCTTGGGTGCAAATTCGCTGTATCTAATGGACACCTTGAATGATCATAAAGATTTACAACTGAATAATCGGCTAATTATTGCTGTTGACTGGCATCCTAAGGAGACTGGAGCGCAGGATTTTGCCGAGGAAGCAAATAAAAAATACTGGTATGGTGACGTAAACTATAGAACTGCTATGGCGTATGAAGCAACTAAAATATTGGTCAAAATATTACAGTCAGGAGTACGAAATGATCGCTCAAGTATAAAAGATTATTTATCTACATCTACATTTAGTTTAGAAAGTAGCATAGTTAATGGCTTACAAGTAAGTTTTGACGAAAATGGCGATCGCAATGAAAAAAACATTAGGGTTTTGGTTACTCCAATTAAACCCACTAATCTTGACCAGAACAATAGTGAGCTTAAGTTTTGTATAGTTAATTCCTCTAATTGTTAGTGTAGTTAGAGTATAGTTTTCTTCTACACATTGCTTTTTTTATTAAGCATAGCCTCTGCGCTAGCTAAAAAATTTTTCATTTCAATAAAAGTGGGCTGACTAGGATTTGCGCTACCCTAAGTCTGGAAGCCAAGGATAAATGACATGAGAAAATGGATTTGGCTGATGCTGTTGGCGCTGATGGTAGTTGCAGTAGTGGGTAGCAGAGGTAGCACGTTTTTTGAACAGCGTCCCTTACCAACAATTGTTCAGAGCGTTCCAGTGGAAACACCCCAACTACAGCCAGAGTTTCAGCAAGTTGACAGTAGCTTACAAGTGTCTACTAACATGCTGTTAGCCCATATCCAAAATTTGAATTTTCAGCGTTACACAACAACAGAGCGATCGCATACTCGCACATATATCACAACTGAACTAAAAAAATTCGGCTGGAAGCCCAAATTAGAAAAGTTCACCAACGGAGTGAATATTTTTGCCGAACGTTTAGGAACTAACAAAGCTGCTAAAGCTATTCTCGTAGGAGCGCATTACGATACCGTCGCCTTTTCTCCAGGTGCCGATGATAACGCTAGCGGTGTAGCCGTAATGCTGGAAGTTGCGCGGTTACTCGGTTCCCGTTCCACACCACGGACGTTACAGCTAGCTTTTTTTGACGAAGAAGAAGCAGGACTTTTAGGTAGTCAGGCTTTTGTGAAGAAAACAGCACGCTTGGAAAATTTGGGCGGGGCGATTGTCATGGATATGGTAGCTTATGCTTGTTACACTGTTGGGTGTCAAAAATATCCTGCGGGATTGCCTATTAGCCCACCTAGTAACAAGGGTGATTTTTTAGTGGCAGTAGGTGATACAGAACATTTACCTTTACTGAATGCTTTTCAAAACTTAGAGAAGAATAAAGAAAAATCGAATTTGCCAGCAGTTCTAACACTACCGATTCCTCTCAAAGGTTTACTGACACCAGATACTTTACGCAGCGACCATGCACCGTTTTGGTATCAAGGCGTAGGTGCTGTACTGGTAACGGATACCGCAAATTTACGTACTCCTCACTATCATCAACCCAGCGATGTTCCGGCGACTATCGATCGCTCATTTTTTACAGGAGCAGCACAGATTGTAGTCAATGCTACAACTGCTTTATTAGAAAAAAACGAAGTTTTAGTCACTCAGCCAGCGACCTAATTCGTAATTATTAATTAAGAGATTTAGCTGAAGAGTAACTTTTTATATAAGAGTAACTTTTATTGATTGCAAATATAGGTATTGTAGCGAACATTGTTCTTCATTAATCAGCTTTTGGTTGAGGAAAAGTTAATGTCCAATTGTTTTTATCGTTGAGTTGAAAGTACAAACCTTGGAGAATCAGCCGCACAGATGTTCGAGTTCTAATAAACTTCCTAACTAGATAAGTTCCTGGTTGAGCAAAAATATCATCAAAGTTTTTTTTATAACCAAATTGTCTTGAACAATAACTGCCAGCACCTTTGACTGTCAACACAAAAAATGGAGATTGTTTGTATTCATTAGGAATCATAAAGATTCCGTATGATTTATGTTTGCCAAGCCAAGGCTGAACAACAACTTTACTAGCTTGTACTTGAAATTTTGTAGTTTTTGATGCTAAAAAACTTTCAAAATTGCAAGCAGAATCATTCACAGGCCACCATAGTGTAATAATACTCAGCGAAAGCAGAAAAATAAAAATAAGTAGGCGACGCATAAAACAGGAAAAAGTATTAGTGCGATTGGTGCAATTTGAGGAGTAATGGTAGTGCAGCAATAGCAATAAGACTATGCACCTGCAACAGGTTAGTCATTGGTGATTAGCAAACGACCATCGCAAAGGATATTTGTTTAAACTTAGTTGAGAAACAATCGGTTTTTTGTGGCTGTTAACACCGATTTTTGCTCAATTTTCTAGCTGTAATGAATTGTACAGTTAGTTATATTTATGATGCTTTTGATGCGCTTCGATCGCACCTGCATATATCTTTACCAGTTAAGAGCGATCGCTATCAAGTTTAAGAAAACATTTATTTCTCCTGAACGGAAATTAATTGAGTAGTCAAATACACAAATATTGGTTATATTCCCCTAAGTATGAATTAGTGAAGATTCTTATGGCAAAAAGTTGGATAAGTCTAAAAAAAATTGGTGGTTTATTGTGCGCCATAGTACTTGCACAGTTCAGTACAAATAGTTGTGCAAAAGCCGCTGACACAGTTGTTGTCCGTTTTGGTCTATTTACAGAAGCCATCTCCCTTACTGATTTGCAAAAGGCTGCAAAAACTAAAAAATTGCCTGGGAGTTTGCAGCCTTACGCTAGAGGATTATCTCAACAGCAACGTCAGTTATTTTTCGGGGCATTAAACCTGAATTTACCACTAAATGTTGTCACCGTTGATAGATTAATTAATACCCAAATTGGCATAAGTATTCTCAATGACTTTGCTACAGCTTTAGCCCGAAAGGACAAAGCTGGAGTACAAGCACTCCGAGCAGGATTGGTATTGGGTTCTACTGCACCAAAAGGTCTTTCTATACTCAGTTTTATTGCTGCTTATCCGAGTAAACGCTTAGAAATTAATTTACCACAGGCTTTTAAGGTTGCAGGGAGTTTGAATACTGCTTTTTGGCTCACCCAGCAGTTTATGCTAGCGATCGCACCTCAACTTGACCTCCTAACACCACACCCCAGAACACCCCAGCTTGCTTTTCCTTTCGATCCCTCCCAACCAGGGACAGCTCAAGTAAAAATACTCAAGTTAGACTTTAACGACCAAAAGCACAATCGCAACATTCCAGTTGATGTTTACTGGTCAACAGCTGCAACTCCTAACAAACCTGTAATTGTCTTTTCTCATGGTTTCGGGTCAGTCCGCACAGACTTGCGCTATCTGGCAGAACATCTAGCATCTCACGGTTATGTGGTAGCAGCCTTAGAACATCCTGGTAGTAATGCGACCAATGTCGATTCAGCACTTCAAGGGAAAACCAGAGTTGTCAAACCTGAGGAATTTTTGCGTCGTCCTCAAGATATTAGTTTTGTTCTCGACGAATTAGAAAAGCTCAACCAAACAGCTAATAACCCCCTTGCTGGTAAACTTGCAACCACCAAAGCGATGGTTGTTGGCTATTCATTTGGTGGTGGTACAGCTTTAGCAATTGCTGGAGCCGAGTTACAACTAGAAAGTCTCAAACAGCGCTGCAAACAGAACTTAGCTATCTTGAGTTTGGGAGAAGGTATGCAGTGCATTGCTCAAGAACTGCCAGAAAATAGCTATCAATTACGGGATACTAGAATCAAAGGAGCGATCGCTCTTAACCCTACAACTTCTTTAATATTTGGCAAAACTGGGTTAACCAAGGTGCAAGTTCCTACTTTGGTCTTAACAAGTTCGGCAGATAAAACTACCCCGGCTTTAACCGAACAAATTATCGGATTTGACAAAATCCCATCTCCCAAATGGCTAGTTGGCGTAGTTGGAGGTACTCATCTGAGTGTGAAAGACCCCAGTACTACTATGGATCAAATAGGACAACCAAATACCCCAATTAGCGGCGGTGAAGTTGTCGGCGAACAAGCAGCTGATGTTCGCAAGTTAGTTAAAGCCTTAGCTTTGGCGTTTGCAGCACAATTGACTCCAGAAGCAAAAAACTACGCTATCTTTCTGACATCAGATTATGCAAACTTTTCCTCAACCCCAGCATTTCCATTTCGCTTAATTACCAAGATTCCTCCTAATGCTATGGCAATAATAAGGGACTTCCAATTAAGAAAATATTCCATCGATGGGGTAGGCAGGGAGCAGGGAGTAGGAAAAGAAGTTGGAGCGGAGGCTGACTCCGTAGACCCGAAGGGGCTTGCCGTTAGGCATCCAAACTTCGGGAGGAGACAGAAAATATCACCTGATTAAATTGGATAATTTATTTTCTGGAAGTCCATAAAAGAATTTATTGAGAAATAAATAGGCAATAAACAATAGGCAATTAATATTTTTCCTATTCCTTAATTGCCTATTGTCTGGGTCGATGACTAACTTTATAAATCACATCAAAGTTTTATTATAAGTAAATCTTATTTTATTAATAAATCTCTTAGCAGAGAAAAAACTTTAATTCTTTCCATTTTTTCGCTAGAGGTTAATAATATCGTACTCGACTGTCTAGTTAGTCTTAGACAATCATACTTCTAGATTGATTTTGTATTAATTATGTTCAATCTCTGCTGAAAGGCAGAAACAAAAATCATTAAGTTTGTCATTTATTTAACTTTACTTAAGTAAATATATTTATGCACTATAGTATCAATTTTAGATAATTATTTATGATTTAAAACTATCAGCATCCTGATATCTATGCGCTAGTTTTAATAATAAATCTTTTATAACCTGATATTAACTGTGTTTTAAAGAATATTAAATTTTTATTTATGTACCTTAATTTCTTGTGTAATAATACTGATCTTATTTATTACATACTATCAGTAATTTAAAATCTATACTAAATTTTTACAATAAAACTAAATATTAAGATATTAACTTTATAATACTTTTGTTAAAAATATTATGAGCTATATAAATTACTAAAAAAGCAGGAGGAGAAGATTAAAAAGTAGATATCTTAACAACAAAGCTATAAATAATGCTCACAAAAAGCAAATTACTTCGGCCTAAAATATATTTTGTGTTGTGTGCGTTACTTTCAACTAATATAATCACACAAAATTTAAAAAAATTTTATCTTTAAAAAATAAATCAGCCATAAATACAACATAATTAAGGCTAATTTTTTAGATAACAAATAATTTTAGGCATTAAATAGCATTGCTCAAATGATTTTAAATTAACAATTGAACAATTACTACTCTTAACTTAAGCTAATGCAACTTTATACACCTGTTGAAATTGGACAACTTCAGGAAAGCGAAGACCTTCCCTACTTCATTCAAATTTTGGAGTGGGTCAAAAATTTTTTAGGAAGACCTCATCCTCATTTAGGAAGACCCGGTGTAGTTTGCCCTTTTGTACCTCACGCTCTTAAATCAAATAGCATTCGTCTAGCAGTTATTCATACAAAAGACTTGTATCCAGAACAAGTAGAAAATATTGTTAGACATTACCGAGATATCTTTCTAAAGATGGAAGTCAAAGAGCAAGAATTAACTATCAGTAAAGCCTTTCTGCTAATATTTCCTGACATTCATATAGACGAAGCTTCTGAATTAATAGACAGCGTTCAACAAAAACTTAAACCTTTGTTTGTCGAATCAGGATTAATGCTCGGAGAATTTCATAAACGTAATGAAAGTTCTGGTTTGCATAACCCAAACTTCCGTCCACTTCGTAGCCCTATTCCCTTGTTAGCTATTCGGTTTATGGTTGAAGCAGATCTCCCCTTTATGCAAAGTCCGAGCGATCCACACTTACGCATTAGGTATCTAGAAGCTTATCTAAAGCATTTTGGTCACAAATTTACAGATGAGACAAGGTTTAAAAATGCTTATCAAGCATTGGCTTTAGCAAAAGAACAAGTAAAAGCAGAAAACTTAGTACTGATTGAATAAATATTTATTCAAGTTTTAATCAGTAATAGATTATCATTTAATAATACAGTATTGATTGTTAAATTATAACTGATATAAGACTTGTATTTAGTATTTTTAAAAGCAACTTACTTCTGTACATATCTTTTTTCTTGTTAAGAGTTTTGTGTTCCGTGTTCCCTGTTTACTCTGCAAAATTTGTGAAGAGTTCCAATACGTCACTTCAAGCATTATTGAATTCGCAATTGTGATTTTTAATTTAAGTAATTCGCCGACCTTGACAGATGCTTGAAGTCAGGCATAGTAATAGACGATCGTCATCAACAGCGAGCAAATCAGCTTTACTGACTTTGAAACTGCTGCGATCGCTAAATAAGTGAATAGCTTTAGCCAAATTGCTACGGTACGCTACAAACCCTCAAAGCATAAGGTTGGCAAAATAGCTTCCAACTATTCTGCACTTTGAAAATCACCGCAGATATAATTTTGTGTTGAAATTACATTCCAAAAATGACAACATGGAGTTACTCCAAGCCAAAATGAGATAGTAATTGGAGAATAGAGCTTATTTAGGTTGATTAAATAACCAAAAAAGCAAAAATTTATATACTATCTCCTGGCGTATAAGTATTGGATAATTCTGTAAGTTTGTCAGAGTAAGATGTTTTGCCTGGGTTTATCTTGGATTTAATCGAAGTTTGGAAGTAAAAGCGACTGGGAATTGGGGATTTAGTAAAATGGCAAAAGAAATAGAGCGCAAATATTTAGCTATCGGAGATAGTTGGAGAGGATTAGCTGAAGGTAATGTCTATCGTCAGGGATACATTCCTACACAAGATAAAGCGACTGTACGTGTACGTATAGTAGGAGAAAAAGGTTATTTGACAATTAAAGGCCTTACTATTCAATATTCAAGATTAGAGTTTGAGTATCCTATTCCTATTAAAGATGCTCAACAAATGCTTGAAACATTGTGCGAACGTCCATTTATTGAAAAAATCAGATATAAGATAGAGTGGGGCGGTTTGATTTGGGAAATAGATGAGTTTGAAGGTGTTAATAAAGGACTGATTTTAGCAGAAGTTGAACTCAGCGATGAAAATCAACAAATCGAACTACCAACCTGGATTGGACAAGAAGTTTCTCATGATTCCAGATATTTCAACAGCAATTTAGTAAAACACCCTTTTTCACAATGGTAATTATTGAAATATTAGTTAAATACTAAGTTTGCAAGAAAGTTTCTGCTCTAATAGCATTGACAAAAATCTTTGCAACATATGAATCATATCATGTTCGGATGAATACTTGTCATTGCAAACCGAGTCAAGCGATCGCACACACTATGTGATTGTTTGATTCCACTTTGTTACACTCGCTTCGGACATATCACAAGCGATTAGCGGAACATAATATTATCTGTAGGGACGTAAGCTGTACATCCCTACTTAATAAGTAGGTCAACATTGAAAAACGTAAAATGGAATCTTGGCGATTACTTCTCTACGAGACGCTTCGGTGTAGCTTGCTTCCACGTTCGCGTAGCGTCCCGCAGGAAAGTGATACACTTGAGTGCGTTTTGCTCGTAATTACATTTCACATTTAATTAGGTTGAGCTACTTATCTCTATTAGCTATTTCCTAAAATGTTTATAGCTTCTAGCTTTTAAATTGCTGCAACTACCTCGCGTCGGTTGTATGCAGAAGAGTCACCCTTGATGGCTTGACTTTGTTTACCATCAATGCAAACTGGAATATCGCCGACAATTGTCACTCGTTGAACGTGGCGGGGTTGGTTACCGTAATCAGCGACTGCGTAGTGTTGAGTAGCGCGGTTGTCCCAAAATGCTACATCACCAACTTGCCAACGCCAGCGAACTGTATTTTCCGGACGTGTTACATAAGCTTGCAACAGTCGTAAAATATCATCTGATTCAGTCGTTGATAGACCACGGAACTGGCGAACAAAACCACCAATAAATAATCCACGCTCCCCAGATTCAGGATGAACGCGTACTACTGGATGAAGCGTCTCATATACTGTTGAGGTGAAAACAGCTCGGTAAGCTTTCACATCTTCAGGAAGGTCAAATCCTGTTGCATAATCATAGGCGTTGCTATGTACTGCCCAGAGTTCATTTGCAATATTACGTAGATGAATCGGTAAATCTTGGTATGCAGTTACCGAGTTTGCCCAAATTGTATCGCCTCCAGCTGCCGGAATAACAAGCGATCGCAAGATAGAGCCAAGTGGAGGACGGTCTACAAATGTTACATCTGTGTGCCAACTATTGGCGCGGGAACTGGTTTTGCCGTAATTCAAATCTAAGACTTCTGGATGGTCTGGAAGTGGAGGCACAGTGGGGTGAGCGGTAGTGACTTCACCAAAGCGGCGAGCGAAAGCTACCTGTCCGTTAGCATCGAGTCGCTGTTGACCGCGGAAGAAAATTACTTTGTATTGAACTAATGTTTTACGGATATCACTGATAATTTCGTTGCTGAGATCAGTACTCAAATCAACATTTAAGATTTCAGCACCGATGCGTCCGGCAACTGGTTTGATGTCAAAGTATTGGGAACTCATGTGTTTGTTTCTCCTGAGAAGTTTGTGCTTAAATTAAGGTTTTCAAGGCTCTGCAATCCGCTTTTATTAAAGGGAGTGAGGAGTGAGAAGTGTGAGGGGATGAAGGAGGGAGTAAGGCAGCAAGGTAGCACAGAAGAAGAGTTTTCTCCATCGCCTCTGCCGTTCTACCTCCTACCTTGTTAAACACCAGGGGTAGACCCACCATCAACAAGAATTTCTGCTCCTGTAATCGAAGCGGCAAGGTCGGAAACTAAAAATAGAGCCAGCGATGCAATTTCTTCTGGCTGAGCAATTCTTTTTAAAGGAATGCTTTGAATAGTTTCTGCTTTTGCCTGTTCTACAGTGATGCCACGCGCTTGGGCATTCTGTTGTGCCAAGCGTTCGGCTCGTTCTGTGGCAGTAGCACCAGGTGAAATGGCATTAATCCGGATATTGTATTCGGCTAACTCTTTAGAAATTCCTTTAGTAAAGTTGAGTAGCGCGGCATTAGTCGTACCACCAGCAACAAAGCCAGGACGGGGTGTACGTCCTGCACCACCAATGATATTGACAATGCGTCCATCACCTCGATTTTTTTGATGGGGTACAACGGCTCTTACCAAGCGAATGTAGCCCAATAGTTTTAAATTCCAAGCATCCAACAATACATCATCGCCCAGTTCGAGGAATGATCCGGCACGCGCTGAACCGGCATTATTAATCAAAATATCAATCTGACCAAACTGTGTCACAGTTGTTGAGACAACTTTCTCAACATCCTCAGCTTGAGTCAAGTCGGCATTGATAGAGATGACTTTCGCCCCTGGAGTCGGTAAGGACTGAATTGCACTGACTGCATTTTCTAGTCGTTCTGAATTACGAGCTGCAATGGCCAGATTCACACCTTCACTATAGAGAGCTTTGGCGATCGCTAAGCCAATCCCCGCACTTCCTCCTGTAACAATCGCTGTTTTACCAGATAGTTTTAGTTCTAAACTCATACAAAGTTACACACAAAAATGTAATTTCTTTTTCACAAGCCACTTATCCCACCAATTGCAACGACCTCAGTGCGAACCAATAATATTGCTGATTCGAAAACCTGTATTGTGAATATTTAGAATAATTCCGCTTTCCTGGGATGTACAGCTTAGAAGTATCTTGATTTCTGTATCCCGTTTTTCCAAGTCAACACTACAAATGATGGCGGTGACTGTTCTACTAGACAAACTCCCTATCCAGACATCTATATCAGCTCGATCTCCTGCTCGGGTATCTTTCAAGTATCCATAGTCCAGTGGATAAATAAAGGATGGATAACGTGGATGTGATGTCCCTTTTTGACGATCTATCTTGAGGTTACTAGCAGCTACAAGTTGGTCTAGTTTCAACCAAAAATCAGCGTCATTCGCAATTGCTAATTCGTAATTCATAATTATTACCCTACACCTGAAGTTAGGTGGTTCAAAACAATGAATTTAGGTGTATAAAAAGAGAATTAATTACGATTTACGAATTTGCTAATACTCAATTAGAAATGTGCAAAACAGCCTTGCCAGGAAAACTCCTGTCGAGTAGTTTTTGGGCTACATCAGCTATTTCTATCCAAGAAGCTTCTAAATCAATGTGAGGACGCAACTGACCTGCTTCTACTAAACTCAAAAGCCGCTTTAGACCAATTGCTGCTGATTCAAATCTCAGTTCATCGAACAGACGTAAACCGTACAAGCTTACGCTACCAGTCCCGAAAAATTGAGCAGCATCGAATGTCACTTCAGCTCCCCCAGAAACTCCATACAGCACAGTTTTTCCATCCTGAGCCAGTAAACCAAGAGCTATACCCAAAGTTTTGCCACCTACTGACTCTACGATTAGATGATAAGGGCCATATTCCTTTGCAGCTGCCGGGTCTTCGCCAATCACTACTGATTGTGCCCCTGCTTCTCTAACTAATGTTTCATACCCAGCTTGGCGAATGTGTGCCACGACTTGCGCCCCTGAAAGTCGTGCCAATTGAATCGCAAAGTAACCAACACCTCCTGATGCACCCGTCACTAGAACAGGTCTACCTAAAAGTGAGCCGCCTTTTAGCAAGGCATGGTATGCAGTTAAACCTGCTACAGGCAACGTGGCAGCTTTAGCAAAGGATACTGATGGCGGTAATTCTGCTAGAGCGTTGGTAGAAACAGACACAAGTTCTGCCCAAGCACCGCTGCGACGCAAGCCAACTACACGCGCTCCTTGGGCAGGCCCCGATCCATCAATGGCAGGAGTTTCTATTACACCAGCCAAGTCCCAACCAGGCTGCCAACCAGCCTCAGCAGTGGTTGAACGTTTCACCTCTCCCCGATTTAAGGAAATCGCCGCTACCCTTACTAAAGCTTCATCAGAAGCAGGCTGTGGTGCAGTCACTTCATTCAGTGCCAAACGCCCTGGCACGTTGGGGTCAACAATTACAGCACGTATTTTGCTCATAAGGTTACCCTGGCTTAGAGATTAATTTCTAGATCGTTGTTTGGCAATTTAATGCCTGCAATAGATCAACTTCATAAGTTACCTATTCTTTCTTTACTTTAAATCCCTGCAACTAGGTTAATCATATCTTTTAAATACGGTAAGTTTATCTATTTACCGTATTTAAAAGGGTGTACAAAGAAAATTATCATAGAAAATTATAATAATCAAGCATTTGGCGAAAAGATTTGGATTATCAACACCTGCATCTGTTGCCGTGCTGTAAGCTTAGTTGGTGTTAATTACCCTAGTCTAGATACAGTTCAACAGGTCACGGTCATAGAGTAGCAATTCGTCAAATCAGACGCTCCTACATCACTATCTAACGTGGAAGTGCCTCGCTATAACTGTAAATTAGCAGTAGAAGCGACAATCATCGCAAGACGAAGTCATACACCACAAACAACCATAGCTCATCGCACCTTTATGCCAGATAATTCTTCCCCAAAAATCGAACTGCTGCGCGCGGCCTACGCAGCCTTCAACGCACGAGACATCGACACCGCCCTCGCCATCATGACTCCTGACGTGGCTTGGCCGAAAGCGTTCAAAGGTGGTTTTGTCCATGGACCTCAGGAAGTCCGCGCTTATTGGACAGAGCAATGGGACGAGATCAACCCGCACGTGGAACCGACTTCCTTTCACCTAGAAGATGACGGGCGTGTTTTGGTCAATGTACATCAGGTCGTGTGCGACTTGGCGGGGAACCTTCTTGCCGATGAGTACGTTGGTCATCGCTTCACTATAGAGCATGGTCTGATCCGAAGCATGGAAGTTTGTCCGCTTCCATCATCCGGCCAAAACACCTGACCACGCGCTGCTACGTCACCTTCTTACCCTGCGCCTGCAACCAAGCGATCGCTTCCTGTGCCAGCAACACCAGCCGCTCCTGCTTAGTGACCGCTTCCGGTCTCTCAATTATTTGTCTTAACTGAGTTCCACATAATTTTTTTGGAAACAAATCATTCTAGTAAACCAGCACGATAATGATAATCAAAAAAAACGGGTGGGTAAGGATGTAAGCCTGGCTCACATCCTTACTCTGCACTACGATTATCATTCTTAGGTAGAGATATTTATGCTTAAAGATGTATTGAGAAAATTCATTTACTTTTAACTAGTTTTCAATGGATTGCCCTTGATGGTTCTCCTGACTTTTCACGGGAAGTCTTAAGACCCTCGTTGATACTGGGTGTAGGGGAAATCATGAAAGTCTTACCACACCCTACACCCTGTCCCTTTTTCCAGATGACCTGAAAAGTCAGGATGGTTCCCCCTGTTGTAGGAAGTGGTGTGAGATCCTAAGACCGCAGTGGCTGCCTTATGCCCTATACCTTTTATCTGTTTTATCTCATGAAAATCAAGCGTTATTTCTGGATAGCTATTTTAAGCATCACTGTATTACTAGGTGTGATTCTGCCGGAAACAACTCAGGCACACACATCGTTAAATACCTTATTTCAAACATCTACAATCAGCGCTTTGGCAATAGGAATTTATGAGGGAAATACTAGTTTTAAGGAATTAAAAAAATATGGTGATTTTGGTTTGGGGACAGTCAACTATCTAGATGGAGAAATGATTGGATTAGATGGAAAATTTTATCAAATCAAAGCAGATGGAGTTGCTTCTGTCGTTCCTGATTCGATGGCAAGCCCTTTTGCAGCAGTCACGTTTTTTAAACCAGAAAAACTAATTAATATAGAAGGACAAATAAATTATCAGCAATTGCAGGAATCTTTAGATCGACACTTACCAACAAAAAATTATCCTTATGCGATTCGTATTCAAGGTAATTTTCCTTACCTCAAATTTAGAACTGTTCCCAAACAAACTCCACCCTATCGTCCTTTGGTAGAGGCACTAAAAAGACAATCAGTTTTTGAGTTAAGGAATGTCAATGGTATTATAGTAGGTTTTCGTACACCAAAATATATGCAAGGGATAAATGTTAACGGCTACCATTTTCATTTTATAACTGCAAATCGAAAAACTGGAGGACATATTTTAGATGGGCAGTTTCAAAATGCTAAAATAGAAATTGATACTATATCAAATGTTGAAATGAATTTACCCAAAACTGGTGAATTTGGCAAAGCTGATTTGGGAGATGGGAAACTTAATTAAGTCAACGTTGAACACTAATCTAAATATTTTTGGATTGAAGCTATGTCACTATCGGAAACTATTGTCAAAGAAAAAGCTACTCGTCCTCCTGTGGCGATTGGTCATGTGAAATTGTATGTGAGTAATGTACGAGAGGCTAGTGAATTTTTCGTCAAAATAGGGCTACGGCTAATTACTCAATCAGAACAAGTAGCTGTTTTAGAATTACGGGGAGGAACGCATTTAGTTTTGAGAACAACACCAGAAGCTATTACTTCTGGAACTAAGGCACCTTTTGATTTGATGGTAGATGATGTTTTTGCCACTAGAGATACTTTTAAAGAGTGGGGACTGACTGTTTCTGAAATCGAACCAAGCAGAATCCACAGTTCATTTACCTTGACTGGGCCAGACGGCTATCTATTGACGTTAACTTCTTCGCATACAGGCGGTAGAGAAGTTTAATGTATGCGGATATGGGGCAAATATGGGTGCTGGTTAATAAGTGTTGATTGATGACTAATGACTGTTAATTGTTGAGTGAGGAGTTAAAAGTTATTTTTTGTCTACTTGTCTTTTCATATTCCCCAACAAAAAGCCTTGACTAGCCAACAATTACCCAGTACATCCCATCTGGCGCAACTAATCCAAAAGAAGGTTCGCCAAATTCGTTAGGAACGATTGGTGTAACATTAGTAGCGTTGCTGGCAATGACGCGTTGATGAAAAGCTTCAATATCCTCAACTTGATAAGTGAAAAGGCTTATTCCTAATGAACCTGGTTGAGCGTATTCGCGGCGATCGCTTGTAGGATAAAGTGGGCTATAAACTTGAAAAACTCCGACATTGGTCTTTGGTGAAGCAAAAACCGAGAGATAAAATTCTTGCCCTTCATCCAGCATCATAATCTGCCGAGTCGAGGGATTTTTATAGCCGGACAGCTTGGGGTTATTCTCTGATGGCACAAGTCCAAAAACCTCTGCGTAAAAAGAGGTGAGGCTGTGGTCAGAAGTGATGAAACTAGAGTGAGTGCCCTCGCTAAGTAATAGCCCACAACCAGGATTAATAGTTCCATAACCAGGGCGGTCATAGTTATATCGCTGGAAAAATGCCTGTCGCGTCTCTTTGCCAATCACAAACATTTCTCGGACACCGACAAAGCGGTTATATAATCCCGTCCCTACATTGCCAACAAATTCGATGCCACGCACTGGTTCAGTATAAATCCAGTCTCCACCGTTGGCTTTGTCGTCGGCAAAGGCATCGGCGATCGCATAGATGTCTTGAGTTAGAGAAGCAAACCACCGACTACCCTCCACTACTGGCAAGGTATCACCTAATCCTTCATTGCGCGGTTGTTTCCACCACATTACCCGCACCAGTCCATGAGTAGATGAATTACCATTTTGCAGTCGCAATGATGTTAAATCTGATCCATGACCATAGAGTAATTTTGCCTGTTCTGCGGAAAATTCTCCCCTCTTGACCTCTTGATAGCCGAACTCATTCCAATATTTCAGAGTAGCTTCAATATCCTTTGAACCAACACAATTTTCAAAAATCCCGCTAATCATTATGATTTACCTGATAACTACAGAAAATTTAGATTATAGGACTTACGCATCATACATATGTACTATACCCAACTTGGGCTTTTGAGCCATATTGAACATTCAACACAGTCAATGTGCGACCAAATCAAAGTTTTGTTCAACGCCTGAAACGGTCATTTGGCATAGCACATATTATAGTTAATTTGTACAGTGCGTAAGTCCTAATATTTACCTTTGAGAAGCGTAAAAGAACTGGGGATTGGGTAATCAGTGCCTATAAATCTATGATTACGATACCCAAAAGCGATCGCCTGAAAATCCAGGCATCGATTATTGCTTTGACAAGCAATCTATAGAGTTCTCTTATTAAAGAATACTACGGTAAATGCAGCATATTTTCGTAATATGCAATCACATTGATTTAGTTACGCGGGTAGGGCAGCTTATCAGATGGCTGGGGGTACTGGTAAAAGCGATCGCAAACTTTATCAGAATTTTGGTGAATTGTTATAATCTTTGGTGCACAGACGCATTCGCAAAGCATCTCCTTGACACAGCCTCTCGTAGACAAGAGAACCAGCTTGTCGTCAGATATCGCCTAATATTCTGATGAAAGTATCTCAGGTTTGTAGAGACATCAACTTTTTTTGCAAGACGAGTGTCTGGCCGTCTTGAAAAGACTTAAGCTTACCTCAACAAGGAGTATACTATGTCACAGTTGGAACAAGCGCTGCCAGACACCTTTATAGCCAATAGTCTAGAAACTACCCCCAATATTTTCCACTGGGTTGAGACTTTGGCCAAGGACTTTGCTACCCGTGCAGGGCTACACGACAAAGAGGGTTCGTTTCCTTTTGAGAATTTTACAGCTTTGCATCAGGCCGGATTGCTCAGCCTCACCATCCCCCGCGAACTGGGCGGTGAGAATTTGGGATTAGAGACTGTCTGTCGAGTGATTGAAGGCATAGCGCACGGCGATGCTTCCACCGCGCTAGTATTGACAATGCACTATCTCCAACATGCCCATGCAGCTCGTAGTCGTCGCTGGCATCCAGAAGTATACAAACGCGTATGCCGTGAATCAATCGAAGGTATTGCACTGCTCAATGCTGCACGTGTGGAACCAGAATTAGGCACGCCAGCTAGAGGTGGATTGCCTGCTACGATTGCCGAACGCACAACACAGGGTTGGCGTTTAACAGGTCACAAACAGTACACCACAGGTAGCCCCATCCTCAGCTACTTCCTTGTTTGGGCACGGACAACAGAAGATGAACCACAAGTAGGGAATTTTCTAGTTCCTCGCAATCTTCCTGGCTTGCAAATTGTCGAAACTTGGGATCACTTGGGGATGAGAGCCACCGGCAGCCACGACCTGATCTTAGACAATGTACTCATTTCTCCAGAATACGTCATTGATATCCGCCCCATCTCTGCTGTGCCTTCCTTTGACCCGTTGATTTCCGCTTGGGGCAGCTTGACAATTAGTGCCTTATATCTCGGTGTGGCTACTGCTGCGCGAGACTGGTTGATCGAATATCTTTGGGAGCGATCGCCATCTAATCTAGGAGAGCCACTAGCAACTCTACCACGCTTTCAAACCGCTGTGGGAGAAATGGAAGCACTGTTATTTGCTAGCCGTACACTGATTTATAGTCTAGCTAAAGATATCGAGCGCAGGGAATATGAATCAAACGTAGGATTACAGGCACAAACTGTTAAATATTTAACTACAAATAACTCGATTCGTGCCGTAGAGATTGCGTTAGAACTAACTGGTAATCCCGGGCTGTTGAAAAAGAATCCTTTAGAACGACACTACCGTGACGTTCTGTGCAGCCGTATCCACACACCGCAAAATGACGTTATTTGCCAATCTTTAGGAAAATCGGCATTGAAAGTTAAGTGATTGGGGAGAGAAGAGGACAAGGAGCAGGGAGCACAGGGAAGAAAAGCAGGTGTGGGAGGGTGGGGAAGATGGGGAAGAAAGATTTCTTCCCACACTTCCCACACTTCCCACACTTCCCACACCTCCTCTTTCCCTTGCCCCCTTCCCCCTGCCCCCTGCCTCTTCCCAATGCCCAAAATTTAGTATCCTGCTTGCTTGTCTACAACATTTTGCAAAGGCTGACCCGTTTGGTAGCGTTTAAGATTGTCGATAAACAATGCTGCTATACGCTCTCTGAGCCGTGGTGACAGGGCTGAACAATGGGGTGTGATAAAAACGTTCGGTAGCGACCATAAAGGACTTTCTCTTGGCAGAGGTTCTGTGGCAGTAGTGTCTAATCCAGCGCCCGCAATCCATCTATCACGTAGGGCAGTAAGTAATGCAGTTTCATCTACTATTGCACCACGAGCGATATTGATCAGGTAGGCAGATGGACGCATAGAGCGTAATGCAGCTTCATCGATTAAACCTTTAGTTTCTGGTGTTAAAGGTGTAGCAATAACTACATAATCTGCATGAGGGAGGAGCGATCGCCACTCATCCGCACCGACAATTTTGTCAAAATTGGCCAAGGGTTCGGGATGGCGGCGACTACCCCAAACTCGGACACCAAAAGCTTTAGCGCGAGATGCGATCGCTTGACCGATATTTCCTGTACCAATAATTACTAAAGTCGCATCTGCCAACTCTTGGAGAAATACTCCTCTTACCCAAGTGTGTTCATCCTGCAAACTTTGCAATTTCCGCAGATTTTTGGCGTGATAGAGCATGAATCCAAGTACAAATTCTGAAATTGGAATCGCGTGAACTCCTGCACCATTTGTGAGGATAATGTCCCTTTGCAAAAAATTAGACGTGAGAATATGATTCACACCAGCACTCGGTGATTGTTGCCAACGCAGCTTCGGTGCTGCTGCTAGTACTTTGTCAAGGGTAGAGGTCTTGAGGTAGAATCCGTTGACATAAACTTCTGCATCACTAGGATCGCCATCAAAATTGCCTTCACTATCCACCTCTACGAACTCCACATCAGATGGTAATTGTGGCTTAATCTCGGCAATCAGATGATCGGGTAAAATTAGTTTCACTATATTTTCTACTCCCTGATTTTAGAGGGACTCAGGACTAGGGATAGGGCATTTGGTATGGGAAGAAGACTAGGGAATAAGAGGAAAGACTTATTGTAATTTGTTTCCCTGTTTCCTTGTCCACTTGTCCCCCTCATCTCCCGGTTAGTGAGTTTCGACTTCGCAGTAGTTGAGTGTAGTCGAACCACATCTTCCAGTCCTTATATCCCTAGTACCCTGCTTCTTTATCTACTACATTTCATAATGGTTTACCAATGGTTTACCAGCTTGGTAGCACTTCAGATTGTCAATAAATAGAGCTATTGAACGCTGTTTACTTTTGGCGAATCACTGGAAGTATAGGGTGTGATAAAGATGTTTGGAAGTGACTGCAAAGGACTTTCTGGTGATAGGGGTTGTGTGCTAACTATTTTTTAATAGTAATTATTTAATCTCGAAGTAGCTTATTTTACCGTAGCCACCTCAAGTTTAATATTCCTTGACTAAAAAAAGCTTAAATTTCAACTGCTTAGCTGTAATAATTGGTTAGTTACCTGAGTACTTTCATTTCTCATTACTCGTTGTAAAACTGTTTCTCTGATATTGATAAACAGTTCGTTAGTTCTATCTCGCGGACGTGAAAGTCTCACAGGTAAATCTAAAGTAATCTGTCCTGCTTCAATTAGAATCACTCGGTCTGCCAATGCTACTGCTTCTTCTACATCATGAGTAACTAAAAATGCAGTAAACTTACGCTCTTGCCATAAATTCTCTATCAAGTGCTGCATTTCTAAGCGAGTGAGAGCATCCAATGCTCCCAAAGGTTCATCTAGCAACAACAAACGCGGCTGACCAACTAATGCTCTTGCCAATGACACCCGTTGGCGCTGTCCACCAGATAATACATGCGGCCACTCATCAGCTCTATCTTCAAGTCCGACTTTCTGGAGTGCCCACTTTGCTCTTTCACGCCAATTCCCTTGCAAGCCTAACCCTACGTTATCAATAACTCGCTTCCAAGGTAGTAAACGCGGGTCTTGAAACATCACTGTTACAGAACGGGTGAGTTTACGAAGTGGTTCTCCATCTAGTAGTATTCCGCCTGAAGTTGGTTTATCTAATGCTGACACAAGACGCAATAAGGTACTCTTACCGCAACCACTACGTCCGACAATGGCAACAAACTCACCTGGTGCGACTTCTAAATTCAATGATTTTAAAATATTTTTTCTGCCAAATTCCTTCGTCAGCTCCAAAATACTTAATTGTGTACCTTGTACATTTAAACTCACTCGAACAATCTCCTTAGTTTACAGAGTACGTATGGTTAATTTTGTAATTTCATCCAAATTAACTGTGCAATTTTCGTCATTAATCAAAAATCAGATGAACTATTTTAATTTTTGATTAATGATGAAATTTATACACCTTGATAATTAGGATTCCAAGCCAAAAACTTTCTTTCTAATGCTCTAGCAGTGGCATCAGCTAATTTCCCGAGCAAGGCATAAATCACAATACTTAAAACCACAACATCAGTTTGCATAAATTCACGAGCATTCATTGCCATATAGCCAAGTCCGGAATCTGCTGCAATGGTTTCGGCAACAATTAGTGTCAGCCACATAATCCCTAAGGAAAAACGGACGCCAACAAGAATCGAAGATAATGCTCCAGGAAAAATAATTTGCCACAAAAGTTGTGGTGTTTTCAATCCATATACTTTTCCCATCTCAATCAATCCAGGATCGACACTACGAATTCCATGAAATGTATTGAGATATATTGGAAAAAATACACCCATAGATACTAAAAATAATCTAGCTTGGTCGCCAATACCAAACCAAAGAATTACTAAAGGAATTAATGCCAAGTTAGGGATAGTCCTGAGCATTTGTAGGGAACTATCTAATAACTTTTCTGCTAGACGAGAAAAGCCATTGAGCAATCCTAAACCGAAGCCAATACTGCCACCGACTATAAAACCAGATATGGCACGCCCAGCGCTAATTCCTATATGTTGAAACAGTTCTCCAGTTGAAGCTAATCTAATTGCTGTAATAATTACACCACTAGGAGCTGGTAAAATTCTGTTGGAAAGTAGACCAGTTGTGGAAGCAAATTCCCAAAGTATTAGTACTAGAACAGGCACAATCCAAGGGACTATTTTTTCTAGTTGTGGACTTTCTAGGACTGCATTTAGGGAGACGTTATTACGTTTGCTGTGTTTAAGGCTGATAGTCATAGGATGAAAGTATTTTAGATTAGAATACTAATTACAAATTAAGTAAATCAACATTAAAAATGTAAGATGTAATCTTTGCAATTATAAAGAATAGGGTGTGGGGTGTAGAGTGTAGGGTGTTGGGGTTTAAATAAAAACTAAAGTAGCAGGGTTTAAAGCTTAGTTTAAAAAAGATTGTTACAATCCCACGTTTTAAAACCTGGGTTATACCATTTCACGGAATACCTGATACAAATGATTAGTCTCTAATTCTTTCCCCCTTGCTCCCCTGCCGCCTATTTGTATTACTTTTAAAGTGAAATGGTATTATCCCTCTTTTGTTACCTTCGGCAGAGAATAATCTGAAACCCATATTTTTACGTCTTTTTTCAACAAAGGGGTTTAAATGACAAAGTGGATATACGATCGCCCAGTTCATTATTTTGTTTAGCGTTCAGAGTTGGGTATGATTTTTATCTCCCTGTAGTAACAAAAGAGGGATTATTCACACCCACTCAGCCACCCCCTACACCCTTTGAATTCGCTTGAGTGCGTTTTGCTCGTAATCACATTTCACATTTAATTAGCTTCAGCTACCTATTACCTCATGAGGCAGTTGTTAGTTGTTTAGCAAATTTTTCATTAGTAGCTGTTTCGCCAGAATGACTCAATACTTGTGGTATTGAAGGTGCAGGTTCGTTGTGCAAAGGTAGGTGTGGAAATAATAATTCTGCGGTGCGATAGGCTTCTTCTAAATGGGGATATCCAGAGAAAATAAAACTTTCTATTCCTAGTTCTTGGTATTCCAGCATCCTCGCGATAACGGTGTCGGGATCTCCAACTAAAGCAGTACCAGCACCACCCCGCACTAATCCAATTCCTGTCCATAAATTGGGGCTAATTTCTAGGGCTTGGCAAGAGCCATTATGTAGTTGACTCATGCGCCGCTGTCCTTCAGAATCAGAACTAGCAAAGTCTTTTTGAGCTGTGGCGATCGCTTGTTCATCTACATACTTAATTAGCTCGTTGGCAGCATCCCAAGCCGCAGACTCGGTTTCTCGGACAATTACGTGCAAACGGATGCCAAAACGTACTGTTCTACCTTGTTCTGCCGCCAGTTGCCGAACTTCAGCAATTTTTTGTGCAACTTGTTGTGGAGGTTCTCCCCAAGTCAGATAAACATCTATATGTTTGGCAGCAACCCGCTTGGCAGCAGCAGATGAACCACCAAACCACAAGGGTGGATAGGGTTTTTGAACTGGCGGGAATAAGAGTTTACCACCTTTGATATCTAGGTAGTTTCCTTTAAAATCAACTGTTTCCCCACTGACAATACCCCGCCAAACACTTAAGAATTCATCGGTTAAATCATAGCGATCGTCATGACTCAGATGCAAGCCATCTCCTGCAAGGTGTAGGGGATCTCCACCAGTTACGACATTAATCAATAATCTTCCTTTAGAAATCCGATCGAATGTTGCTGCCATCCGTGCTGCAACACCAGGAGAAGTGATTCCTGGGCGAATTGCCACGAGAAATTTCATTTGCTTGGTAACAGATATAAAAGCCGCAGCAGTAATCCAAGCATCTTCACAAGAACGCCCTGTAGGTAGTAATGCACCTGTGTAGCCTAAACTATCTACAGCTTGGGCAATTTGCTGCAAATAATCAGGTGTAGCAATACGAGAGCCAATATCTGTGCCTAAATAGCGTCCGTCATGAGATCCAGTAGGAATAAACCAAAGAATTTGCATTGTTTATCAGGTATGAGACTTACAATTTACGATTATCCGACCGATTTACCGTAGTTTATGAGTAAGATTGTACTCGATATTACGTAAAAATCAACCCTAATTTAACCATTAATCAAAAATGGCTGCCGATACAAAAAGTTCCTTAGTCAGCAATTTTTACACTTTCATAGCAAAATAACTGTGTTAGAAACAACTTTTGTTTAAACTTTCTTTAAAAAAAAACTAGGAATTAGTAGTCTTGAAGATGCTCTAGAATTAAATACTACGTTCTTTTACGTAAAACCATTGAGACATTTATCCACGTCGCTATGAGCCAGATAAAAGTTAAGCGATCGCTATAAAATTTACTTACTCACAAATTTTTAAATATTTTCTTATGGTATTTTTATAAAAAGGGTTTCTATTGAATTTATGAAACAACGTAATCGAGTCGTATTAGGGCTGTTACTACTATTAGCCAGTATTCTTTACTTATCTATAGTATATAAAGATACTTTTGGAGAGAGAGATAGTTACCGAATGTTAATAGGTATTATCGACTCAATCGCATTTGATAAACCACTAGGAAGTAGAAAGCTTTATGGTAGTGATATCTCTTTTGCATACTATGCATTTCTAGATTTTTTTCGACCAATTTTTAAAACAAATTTAGCTCTAATTGTTCCATTTATGAACTATGTAAATGCGACAATTGCTATTTTAATGGTTATACCTTTCTTCTTTGTAGTTACGAGATATTGGGGAACAGCTATAGCTTTATTAGCAAATATCTTACTAATGTTGCTCCCAGTTTGGAGGGTAACTAGTCAATATCCACATCCTATGAATGGAGCTATATTATTCATGTTTATAGGATTAGCATTGATTGGTTATCGTTCGTACCTAAGCTCATTGAGATTAGAAAGGTATAAATTAATTTTATTAGATGTACTAATTGTTACTGCTTTTGCTTTATGCTTAATGTTCAGGCTCGATGCAATACTAATGTTTTCTCTGATTCCTGCTTGTCTTCTTTTGGAAAATTATTCTTTTAAGAAAATTATTTATTCTTCGATTTTATATGGTTTTTTGCCAGTAATTATTTTTAAAGTAATGCAAGCTCAACTTGCATACATTAAAGATCAAGAAAATGGTGGAATATTTGCTCAACTTTTATTATGGAATAATCCTGCTAGATACCTTGATAATTTTTTAAAAGGAAGTTTTATGTTTATCTGGGGATTAAATCCTTTACTTTGTTTAGTATTTTTAATATCATGTATTTATTTATTATATAAACGTAGGTATTCAGCTCTATTTTTTATTTTTCCAACAGCATTAATAAATTACATATTTTGGCTACCAAATCCTCTTCCAGCCCGTCATTTTATTTATTTATCTCCTATAGTAGCAATTAGTATTGCAATTTTATTAACAGATATTTTTCCTAGAGTAAAATCTTTTGTAAACAATAATAAGAAAAAAGGAGTGATACTTGCACTATTTTTAATATTTTCTCTTGCGATCAGTAATAAATATTCCTATTCTGCGCCATTGTCAAAGCAATATTCTCACATAGTGACGCACTTGGGTACTAAACTACAACAATTAGAGGCGAAAGATAAGCCAATTTTTGTAATTGGTGATACAATTCCGGCTGCGGCTCAAATGCAACTAATCTCAAGACAGACAACAGTGAGGTCTCAAGAAACAAATGTTCTTACAGATGAGAGTGTTCAGGCTCAGAAAAAATCTGTTTTTAAACCTCAACTCCAGTATATAAATTTATTATATGTAGAAAATCAAAACAATAAGTTTCTATTTTATATTCAAGGTTTTAAAAACAAAATAAACGAAATTAAGAGATTTTTGTCAGAAACAGACAAATACGATCGAGCTTATTTAGTAGTGAATATCCTAGATAAAAATGGAAAAAAGATTAATTTTGATACATCAAACTTGTCTAAAAAGTTTGAGATTTTAAAATTGTAATTATCCAATCTATAGGATTAGTATTTGATTTTTGAAAGAAACTCAGTAGTACTTCCAGAGCTTTTTACTTTACCTATTTCCTGTTAAGAGTTCCTTCCCTATACAAATAATTTTAGGAATCAAACCAGATTTCTATATCTGTTTTTGTATTCGCCAAAATGTTTATCAATATCTAGTTTTGTCCCACATTTCAGTTACAATTTCTCAGTCCTTTAAAAGGTACGTTATAGCACTTGCGTTCAATAGTCGTATTATTTATTAACCAGGACGAACGCACGGGATTTCTAAAAACCTTGCTGAATAAGGATATTGACAAAAAATAGGCTAAATTAAAAAACGCCCAAACCCTTGCTATTAAATGATTCTTATACTTTAGATGCGTTTGCCCTGATTTACTAACGCATCATACATACAAATTGGGTATTTTTTTAACTTGAAATCTCAAAAGGTAGGAGCATTCTCGCTTTTGTGCTGTAAGAGTTGCCTGCCTTGCCTTTTATTGAATAGCTCCGATAGATGTTATTTCTCTAAGAGGATGTTTGGAAAGTATTAAACTTTTCAATTAAGCAAGTCTTCTCAGC
>JAQYWR010000111.1 GCA_029379225.1 Nostoc sp. S4
CAGTCATCTGCTCTGTTCTACTTTTATCTTATAATTTTTCATGTCTAGCTACTTATCTGTAGAGACGCGATTCATCGCGTCTTGGATTGATTCATCGCATCTTGAACCAAGGATGTGTTGCAATCATTAATTGAATTGGTATAACTGACGATTAACCGTTAACCATTACCCATTGATGCTGAGCGGAGCCGAAGCATTACCGACCCTCACAGATATCATAAGTATTCAACCGGACATGATATAAGTTTTAAATTCCAGCCAAGCGACAATTATACCTGAGCAATCGCTTCTAATGGCAAAATGACCGTAAATGTAGACCCTTTGCCCAACTGTGAATCTACTTTAATTTCACCATCCATTAACTTAACCAAGCGGGACACTATTGCTAAACCTAATCCCGTACCATCACAATTTTGTACTTTCGGATCGGTTACTTCACGAAAATAGGGATTGAAGATTTTTGCTTGAGCATCCAAAGAAATACCAATACCACTATCAGTAATAGAGATAGCCCACTGCTGTGGAGATATCGTCCAGCACTCCAAATGAATTGAACCAGATTCTGTGTAGCGAATTGCATTACTCAGCAGATTTGTTAGAATTTGCTGAAGCCGAAGAGGATCTGTGTTAACTTGACTTGGGGCGCGTTCGCATTCAACAACCAAGGATAATTCTTTAGCAGCCGCTAGTGGCTCAATTATCTCTAAAATAGAGTTGATTAAACTACGCACATCGGTTTGAGTAGGCTGCAATTTCATCTGTCCGGCATCATAACGCGAAATTTCTAGAGTATCGTTAATCAACCGGACAAGAAGTCTACCACTCTTAAGAACTCGCTCGATACTTTCAAGATTTGCATAGGTGTCTTTGAGTTCTGGTTGTTGACGCTGCTGGCGCAGAAATAAGTCTGCGTAACCGATGATTGAAGTCAAAGGCGTCTTCAACTCGTGAGCTAAATGAGAGAGGTTTTCTTTAGTAGCGCGAACCAAACGAGTTAGCTCTTGGTTAGTCAACCGCAACTGACTTTGGAGTTGTTTGAGTTCTTGTAATCGTCCTTGAGTATAACTATTAAAGCATCGAGCGATCGCTTCATCAATTACTGTATCAATCAAGCGAACAGTTCTCAGCACTTCTTGTGCAGATCCTTGTAATAAATCTTCTTCTAAAAACGAAAAAATCACAAACCGGAGTAAACGATACTCTCGTGCAATTTCTGCTGGCTCAAATCCTTGTTCTGCACGAAGCGTACCGTGTTCTAAACTTGCATCTACTACTGTCTGTAAATCGCTAGTTGTAGATTCAGAAAGTACTGTTCCTAATGCTTTCAAAATACGGGGTAAGCTATTCCGTACAGCATTAAAAGTAAGTTCTTGAGTAGCTTCAATTTGTTCATCTTCATAAACCGCTTCTACCCATCGATCGACAATGGCATCACTTTTTGCAATTAAAGTCTGACTAAAATCCATCTTTTGCCTAACCAAAGACTGTCAGCGCGAAGCCCTTGCGCTAGAGCTAGCTTAGTCCATTTGATGTCAAGTTCGCAACTGACGCAAGATGGAGGTTAGGGAAAAGACTGCTGATTGCTGAATTAATCGGTTTAGCTTAGTCACTTGATTACAATTTCAATGCTGATTCGCTTATTCGATCGCTTAAACACAAAATAATAGCCTTAAAAGCAGGCTCCTAATTGCTTTCATTTTTTCGCAAGAGCGGCTTCTAACTCAAATCAAAAATAATTCTTCAACTTGATTCAAGGCTTGCGGACTTAAATCTCTAATTATCTAAATGCGATCGCTGAATTTTGTCAGATTTTTTGACTATAGTTTTTAATTATAATGAAATTATCCTTAATACCAACAAAGTGGAATAATAAAAAATACAGTAAAAATTATATATAGCTAATCTGACAAATCATTTAACAATAATTGAATCACATCTTCAGAAAGCAAAATGATTAATTTGGATTAAATATGACTAGTTTTTAGCATTGGTATTTTTAGCAGGACAAGGGCATATAGAGAAACAGGCAGAAATTGAAAAAATCCAATTCGGATTATTGCCAAGGAGGTGGACGGAAACCATATATCAAGCGAAAGAATGAATATGCTTGTGTCTAGTTTACCTCAGACAAAAACCAATTTTTGAGATTTTAGGGTTACTCTTTGATATCTCCAAAACCAAAGCGAATGATGCTTTTAATTATTGGGTAGATATTTTGAGAGAAATTTTACCAGCATCTCAAATAGAAGAAGCATCCGTAGATAGTCAAAAATATCAGGAATTGCAGCGAATACTGTCCGAATACAAATTAATTGTCGATAGTGCGGAACAAGCTACAGCCTGACCTGTAGACTATCGAGAACAAAAAAGATACTACTCTGGTAAGAAAAAAATGCATACTCTCAAAAACCAGTTTATTGTCTTACCAGGTGGTGAAGATATTGTAGATATCTGTGTGGGAATTTTGGGAAAAACAAGTGATATTAATTTGTTTCGAGTATCTCGAAACAAATTTGCTGACTCACAAAAGTTTATTGGCGATAAAGCCTATATTGGAGATGATGCCATTACCACACCTCATCATAGACGAATGAATACAGAAATTTCGTCATTACAAAAACAAGAGAATAAACAACTTTCGTCTCGCAGAATTGCCGTTGAACGCATGATATGTCGGTTAAAAATATTTCGAGTAGCCAGTGATAAGTTCCGTCTAGCTCGTCATCGATATAGTCAGGTAATCCTGGCAGTTTGCAGTCTGATTAGGTTAAGACTTAATCGCTTAGTATCCTTAACCATTAATACTTAATTTTTTCTCCTAAAATTGATTTCATCGTTTTATAATTTTCACTCCAATTTTAGTTTTTTATCTCAATAATGCCGCCAAACTCCTATTTTATCGTAGAGTAAGATAGCGATCGCCTATTCACTCTGAATTGCTCAAACCCATTCACAGTCTGCATTTCCGATTGGCGGATAAGTCTAATGGTACTTTGCCTCGAGTTGTCAAGTCCCCAGTACAAATTTTAAATTACGAGTTGGAACCGGGCGCTATGTTAGTTGCTTGTATTTATTTAACTCACCATCGTGCGGATCTTTATCCTCAGCCTGAGTGTTTTAGACTAGAACGCTTTTTAGAACGTCAATTTTCACCTTATGAGTACCTACCATTTGGCAGAGGCAATCGCCGCTGTGTTGGTATGGCTTTTGCACTGTTTGAAATGAAAATAGTTCTGGCAACTATTGTGCGTTGTTATCAACTAGCACTTTTCAATCGTCAGACTGTGCGACCTGTCCGTAGTGGTTTCACCCTAGCTGTTTCTAACGTGCGCCTGGTGCCAATAAGCGATCGCCAACCAGCTGGTGTCTTAGTCTGATTTCTCACAGAACTAGGGATTGGGGACTGGTAAATGCTCAGATTGGCTATGAAGGAAACAACTATGGAATCTACTTTTTTGCTAACAATTTGTTTAATACTGAGTACTTGATTTCTGGATTTACAGCTTTGGGCACAGACCTTGGTGATTATGGCGATCGCACAGCGCGGAACATTCCAAACCGACACAACCCTGCACCAAACGCCAAACGCATCAGCAAAAACGTCGGCACTTCGCGCACGGACTTGATGAAACCAGACAGTCCAAAACGCAGAAATCCACTTGGTCGAACCACTCCTTGCCAAATCCAATCTAACCAAGAAGCAAGAGTGGCGTTGCGTCCAGCCAGCTGTAATTACATCCCCTTATACTTCATGAGAAACTATTGCAAGTATTGCAATTATCGCTCAGTTCCAAGATGACCATCACCATTTCGCGGAATTACTTCTGGGAAATCTATTTTGAAGATGAACCAACCAAGCAACGCTACGATTCTTCAGACGAATTTGACATGATTTGGCAGTACCCACCCCAGTTTTGCAAAGGATACAGCCGAATTATTGAGTTACGAGAGGGATTGGGACTACCGATCAACGACTACCGACTTGATGATCGCCTAGTTATAAAAGTCCCAGAACGTGGAGGCGATAACATACAGTACATCTTTCGTCTTTCAGGAAGCCATGAAATTTGGGATATTCATACAAGAAATCATCAAACAGGAGGGGCAGGACAGTATTTTTTCGGGGGTAGTGGCGCAGCTCCTAGCGAAATTTGTGCAATTTCACCAGAGCAACATCATTTGGTTGTATGTGTTTGGATGGCACGAGAGCTATTTTGCTCATTTGCAGGCAATGTAGAGAGAGAAATTCCTTCAGCATTGAAATGTCTCATTAGTCCCATAGAATAATCCAATTATGGCGGCAGTGGAACAACTACAGCGGCAATGCAAGAAATTGTACGGCAAATACTGCACTGTCTCTACTACGGAATGACTAAACGGATGTATCTAGAGAGCAAGGCGTTGGAGTTGATGACACTAATGGTTCAAGAGGAGTTGGAAATAAAAGAGAATAGGCACAATCCTACTTTACTGAAACTAGATGATGTCGATCGTATACACCTAGCGAGAAATATTTTGCTAAGAAATCTTGACAATCCACCATCGTTAATTGAGTTAGCAAAGCAAGCCGGAATTAACGAGCGCAAACTCAAAGAAGGCTTTCATTTTTGCTTTGGTATAACAGTGTTTGGCTATTTACACAACTATCGCCTGGAACAGGCGCGATCACTTTTGATTGCGGGACAGTTGAGTGTTAAACAAGTTGCCCGGATTGTTGGCTATGCAAGTCCAACTTCGTTTCATGCTGCATTTCGCAAAAAATTCGGCATCAATCCTGGAGATTATTTGAAACACTGCGGCTTGCGACAAGATGAGGCATTTAGTCCCAGAGTTGGCATTGTCTATCAACCGATTCCACCTATTTCTCTCTACGCTAGCTACAGCAAATCATTTCTACAAGCAACAAGCATATCCCAAGCCCAAACTGAGCCTGAGCGTGGCACCCAATACGAAGTGGGCGTCAAGACAGATTTAAGTAGCCGTCTGTCCGCAACTCTGGCATTCTATGACCTGACTCGCTCGAATTTGCCCACCCAAGATCCCAATAACCCATTGCTCTCTATCCTAGTGGGTGAACAGCGCAGCCGGGGGATTGAGTTGGATATTTCCGGTGAAATTTTGCCAGGATGGAATACGATCGCAGGCTATGCCTATACCGATGCCGAAATTACCAAAGACAATACGTTTACGGTGGGCAATCAGTTGAATAATATTCCGAAAAACTCTTTCAACCTGTGGACAACCTACGAAATTCAACGGGGCAATTACAAGGGTTTGGGGGTTGGGTTAGGGTTCTACTTTGTAGGAGACAGGCAAGGAGACTTAGATAACACGTTTCAACTGCCCAGTTATTTCCGCACCGATGCTTCTCTGTTCTACAAACGAGAGGGTCTGCGGGTGGGACTAAATTTCAAGAATTTGTTCAATATCGATTATTTTGACTCTGCCTCGTATCGCGATCGCGTTTTCTATGGCGATCCGTTCACAGTGCAGGGCACGATTTCTTGGGAGTTTTGACACACACAGCTATCCGAAATTTTAGGCGATACTCTTTGGGTCACTTCTCTACTTTAGGCTGTACCTTACAGCAGATTGCAACTAAGTGAGGTACAAGATCCAGGACTGATTTATCACAGA
>JAQYWR010000011.1 GCA_029379225.1 Nostoc sp. S4
GTGGATGAAGCGATCGCACTCTACAATCAGTCTTTGGAAATAAATGAACGCATTGGTAATGTCCAAGCCAAAGCGGCGACGTTGCACCAACTGGCTATTCTCTACGCCAACAAAGGGAATGTGGATGAAGCGATCGCGCTTTTCAATCAGTCTTTGGAAATAAATCAACGCATTGGTAATGTCCGAGATAAAGCAATGACTCTGTGGTGGTTAGGAGATTTAGCAGAACAGCAGGGTGAATACACTAAAGCGATATCCTATTTGCAACCAGCTTTAGAGATTTTGCAGCGATTGAAGTCACCGGATGCTGAAAGTGTGAGTGCAAGTCTTGATAGGGTAATGCGTAATTCGTAATACTTCGGCTACGCTCAGTACAAGTTCGTAATTACTGAAAAGCTTTTGTCTCACGCAGAGGCGCAGAGAAGAAGGCGAGAGTGTGATTTAAGTAAATGAAAATACTATGATGAGTGTTTTATACTCGCGGATGAGTCTTTGATATTCGTGAATGAGTATTTGAACTGGATTCATCCACCTCTGAACTCCGTTAACGAGTATTTGAACTGGATTCATCCACCTTTGAACTCCGTTAACGAGTATTTGAACTGGATTCATCCACCTGTGAACTCCGTTAACGAGTATTTGAACTGGATTCATCCACCTCTGAACTCCGTTAACGAGTCTTTGATATTTGTGGACGAGTTTTTAGGGATTTTTAAGTAATAAAATATCCTAATATTTCTTGTAGGATAGGCGTCTCGCCCGTCATGGAAACTGGACGCTCATGTTGCCCATCTCACAAGATTAGATGATTTATATGTTGGAGTTTCTTTGGAGAAAATCAGGTGAGAGAATCAGGATCTATGCCGAGCGATCTTAATCTTTCTGCTAATAATTCAGCACGTCGTTTTGCTTGTTGTGCCTCTTGTTTAGCTTGTTGTGCTTCTTGTTTAGCTTCCTGGGTTTCTTGTTGAGCAAGTTTTTTGTCTTCTTCTGGTGTTAAAAACCGTTGTCTTTGTTGATTGTACCAATACATCCACTCGCGTGGTATGCCTAGATAAGTTCCTCGTTCAATGCCAATTCCTAAACCTATTTCTGGCAACCAAACTGGATTCCCATCATGTAATTTATAAACATTGTTAACTAATTTGTAAACTTCTAAATGTGGCTTGCGGCGACGAAATGGGTTGTAAACTACATAATACAAAATTCCCAATCTTGCATACTCTGCTTTTTTGGTCGAATACTCACCGCGATATGTCTGAGATACTACTTCCAGCGCTAATATCGGTAATTTCTTCTCTTCCCAAAGCACATAACTAGGGCGGAGGTTTTCATCATAAAATCGCTCTACCCCCAAACTCAAAAACCCATCTGGGATTATTGCTGGTAAATCTGGGTCATAATAAATCCCCATATCTACGCCAAAAAACCAATCCATCCGCTCTGGCCAAACCATTGCGAGTATTGCTTTGAGTAAACCTGGAATTAAATCTTGTAATTCATTATCCACTGGGGTGTCATCAGAATCTGGCAGTTCCTCAGATGAGGGCAAACAAGCTAATGGATTGTACTCTAGCATGATGGATTTACCGTTCCTCAGTCATTAGTACATCTTTATTTTATAAATGAATCTTGATAGCAATTTAAATGAAAAAATCAGGAGCTACGCCGAGCGATCGCAAGCTTGTATAAGTGACAATCAGCCTCAAGATAGAGAGAAAATTTACTTATAATATATTCGTGATAATTAAAACTTGGTAGACCTCCTCCACTTAGGAGTGGTGAATATTATATATCATGAAGTTCTGTTGCAAATAGCACGGGATAGCACTAGCGTAAAGTGGACAATTTGACAATCTTTAATCCTAAATCTACTTGGCGTATAGTCATAATCTGTTCGCACGCAACAAGACTTGACTTATGGTTCAAAAGCTCGAAACAAAACGCCAGAGCAGAGGGTTTCCAGAGACTGCTCCCGCTGCTAATCCTGTATTTTTTAGAACCTATAGCCGCCGTACTAAGGCAGGGTTGAGAGAAACATGGGATGAGGTATGCGATCGCACTTTACAAGGCTTAATCGAGTTGGGGAAACTCGCAAGAGAAGAAGTTGCCATACTAGAACGGATGCAGCGCAGCTTGAAAGCTATGCCTAGTGGCCGCTGGTTATGGGTTGGCGGTACAGATTGGATAACCAAACCAAAGAATTTTTCCGGGGGTTATAATTGCACTTCCACCAATTTAGAAGACTGGAGTGCTTTCGGATTGATGATGGATCTGGCAATGATGGGCTGTGGTACTGGAGCCATCCTAGAACCACAATATATTAACCAGTTGCCACCCATCCGTAATCACTTGAACGTCACTGTAGAAGGTGAAATTGGTAGTACTGTTAAAGTTGAGCGTCGTGAATATACTCAAACACATATAGAAGGTAACAAGGTTACTATCCAGGTTGGAGATAGCCGTGAAGGCTGGGTTGAATCATATCAAACCCTGTTAGAACTCTCCACTAATGAACGTTTTTCCGGAGATATTGAAGTATTAGTTGATATTAGCGATGTTCGCAAAGCTGGAGAAACTCTTAACGGCTTTGGCGGAGTTGCTAATCCTGTAAAATTGCCAGGACTTTATCAAGGTTGTGCATCCATCCTGAATAAAGCTAAAGGGCGACAATTAAATTCAGTTGAATGTTGTTTATTAATCGACCAAGCGGCTGTGACAATTGTTGCTGGCAATATTAGAAGAAGTGCGGGGATGCGTCAGTTTGATTCTGGCGATAGCTCGGCAGCAACAGCCAAAGATAACTTATGGCAACAAGATGCAGAAGGCAACTGGCGAATCGATCCAGAGCGTGATGCTTTGAGAATGGCCAACCATACCAGAGTTTTCCACCGCAAGCCAACATTAGAAGAATGTATTGATGCTGTCCGTAAACAATATTACAGTGGCGAAGGCGCGATTCAATGGGCTGGTGAAGCAGTAGCGAGAGCGAACATAGATTTGTTGCCAACACAAGCTTTAAAAATTGATTTTTTGAAAGCTTATGAACAAGGAACAGCAAAACAATGGTTTCAAGAACGCTATCCTCAGCTTGATGCTAATGAGCTAGAACATCGTTTGGCTCGCTATGGGCTAAATCCGTGTGGTAATTGATTTTGCCTCACGTTAAAAACCTCGCAAAAACGGGGAAAGCTGAGATGCTAATCCCGTGGTAATCAAAGGAAGTAAAAAGCCTTTGACACCGTACAGCGTAGAGAGTGAAACTAGATTACCTTAGTTGGTAGCTAGAATATAATCTCTCCAAGAGTGCGGGGGCAGATGTGAAAAGCAGTTTTACGAGATCAAGTCACAGATGCAAAATGTACGCGGAGCTACTGCAAATTATTAAGCAGTAGAACTAGGGGATAAAAAGCCTTTAGGGTAACAAACAAAGGAAATCATCGGCTCTAATTTTCACTGTAATTTGTCTGAGGTTCACCTCAATCAAATTGACCCATATAACTACAAAGAACAAGAGGAGGCTTTCACCGCTGGGGCGCTATCTGTAGCCGCACTTTTAAATCATAAATTCCTAGAACCACGCTATCAATACAGTCGTGAAATAGACCCAATTGTTGGAGTTTCTTTTACAGGTTTATTTGATTTCTTTGTCCATGCCTTTGGTGTTGATTGGCTGCGGTGGTGGTCAGAAGGAAGACCTGCAACTCCCCAAGGATTGGCTTTTAAGCACAAGGAAGAGAAATATTTAAGTTTTTGGAAAGATACCGTGCATCGAGTTGTTTGGGATTATTGCGATCGCCACGATCTCAAACGTCCAAATCGCTGCACCACAGTTCAACCGAGCGGTACTAAGGCTTTATTAACTAATGCGAGTTCGGGATGGCATCCCCCCAAAGCCCAAAGATTTATTCGCCGCATCACCTTCGGCAAAAATGACCCCGTAGCTTTAGCCTGTATTGACTATGGTTACAATGTCATTCCTTCGCAATCAGACAAAGACGAACAAGGCAATTTACTTAACGATCCCTTCGATCCACGCGTCACTGAATGGCTAGTAGAAATCCCCGTTTCTGTACCTTGGGCTGATTTACCTGGGGCTGATAAAATCGATATTTCCAAGTTTTCAGTCCTAGCCCAATTCGATTTTGTCCTCCAGGTTCAGCGTTCCTATGTGACTCACAACACATCAGCTACTTTAGAACTCCGCTCTGAGGAAGTCGAAAGTCTTGCAGAGCGCATCTACCAAAGCATCCAGAACGACGAAGGATACATTTCCGCAGCCCTTTTAGCTCGCTTTGACGATTTGCAATCATTCCCACGTTTACCATTTGAACCAATAGATAAAGCAACCTGCGATCGCTTAACTCAAGAAGTAAAAGCACGGCGCAAAACAGATGATTTTTGTGGAGTCCTAAGCCGCTACGATTTAGGAGAAATGATAGAGGCTGGCCCTAGTGGTTGTGACTCTGATAAGTGTATGTTTCCCGACCGGGAACCAAGCTCATAAGGGGAGTAGGGAGTGGGGAATTGGGAGATGAGGGGATGACGAAGATGAGGGAGTGTGGGGAGTATGGGGAGAGAGGGGGAAAGATTTCTTCCCCATCCTCCCACACCTCCCACCCCTCCCACACTTCCTGTTCGCCCAATGCCCCATTCCCTGACACGTTACGATTAATTAACAAGTAATAATTTTTGAGCGCAAAATCAGGAGACTTTTAATGTTCATTGATGAATTGTCACCTATATTCAGAGAACTTACCCAGCACCCAGTGTCATTTCTTGGTGGGTTATTCTCAGGTGTGCTTCGACTTAATCTTGCAGACGATCCCGTTAAAAGCTGGCTAGATCGACAAATCTACCCAAATAGTTACACTTCCAACACAACGGAGGCAAATAACGGTAAAGCAACTGGCCCTCAGCGGATATCGATTGACTAAATTATTGGGTAATTGCAAATTCAGTTAATCATTTCACCAAACCGAACTATCTCACCCCATCTGTCAGTATCCTTTTGTTTCTTTACCTACAGGGTAATCAAGGACTGTGAGGGGGTGAGAAATATTGATTTTATGTAATAAGAGTTTGTAAAATCTCGTACTTTGAAAAACGTCACAATCAGTTATTATATGAGCGTATGCGTAAGTTCAGCCAATCCTACCTGATTTACTGCTCCCCTCAAACATTCGCCAAACCACAGGTGAATCAGAGAGGAATATGCAATATTTGCAATTTTGTTAAATCTGTTTTCAGCTGAACTAATCGCTTTTTGTTGAAAATTACCCAATCTCACATGACTATTTACGTTGGAAATCTCTCCTACCGCGCTACTGAAGCAGACTTAAGAGCAGTGTTTGCAGACTACGGCGAGGTCAAAAGAGTTGTCTTGCCTACTGACCGTGAAACAGGACGACTGCGGGGCTTTGCCTTTGTTGATATGAATGAAGATGCTCAAGAAGACGCAGCCATCACCGAATTAGATGGTGCAGAATGGATGGGTCGTCAACTGAGAGTTAACAAAGCCAAACCACGAGAGGATAACCCACGAGGTAACTGGTCGAAAAAACAAGATTATTAATTAAAAACGAGTTTTTAGTGTAGCAAATTATTTCCTAGTCAGGCAAGACAAAGTGGCTGAAATTGACTAGAAGCAATTAGGCAACAAATAACTTGATAGAACTACGCCTGACTAGTTGTAGTTGCGATCGCTTAAATAAATATCACGATTAGTCGGTTCTTCTCCAGCAAAAGATACTATAGCCACCTTGGACATGGAAACATGGAATCCCTAACCTCTCGTATGCAGGCGATACAGTCGCCGATTATTCCTGTGGTTGGGGAACTGATTAAAAATTCTCCTGGAACAATCTCTTTAGGACAAGGTGTTGTTTATTATAGCCCCCCGCCGGAAACAATAGAGTTTTTGCCAAAATTTCTTGCCGAACCTGCTAATCATCTATATAAATCAGTTGAAGGAATTCCGCTGTTACTTACAGCACTTGCAGGAAAATTGCAAGTTTTCAATGGTATTGAAATCAATCAGGAAAACTGCATCGTCGTGACAGCGGGGAGCAATATGGGATTCATGAATGCCATTCTTGCAATCACCAACCCAGGCGATGAAATTATTTTAAATACACCTTACTATTTCAACCACGAAATGGCGATCGCAATGGCTGGTTGTCGTCCGGTATTAGTGGAAACGGATGAAAATTACCAATTGCGAACAGAAGCGATTTCTCAAGCAATTACTCCCAAAACCCGTGCTATAGTAACTATTTCACCGAATAATCCCACTGGGGTTGTCTATAGTGAAGCGACATTGCGCCAGGTAAATGAAATCTGTAGAACTCGCAGCATTTATCACATTAGTGATGAAGCCTATGAATACTTCACTTATGACGGAGTAAAACATATTTCACCTGCTGCATCTGCTAATAGTAGCAAGTACACTATTTCTCTCTATAGCCTTTCCAAAGCCTACGGTTTTGCAAGTTGGCGCATTGGCTACATGGTAATTCCCAAACACTTACTTGTTGCTGTCAAAAAAGTCCAGGATACAATTTTAATTTGTCCGCCAGTAATTTCCCAATATGCAGCCTTAGGAGCATTGCAAGCAAAACAAGAGTATTTCAAGGAAAGTATTGGAGCGATCGCCCAAGTAAGACAAGTAGTCTTAGACTCGCTGAAGCGTCTCCAAGGTTTATGTACTGTTACACCCGCCAATGGCGCTTTCTATTTTTTCTTGAAAGTTCATACCCAAATCGATGCTTTTGAATTAGTTAAAAGACTCATTCAAGAATATAAAGTAGCAGTTATTCCAGGTACAACCTTTGGCATAGATAATGGTTGCTATATACGCGTTGCTTATGGGGCGCTGCAACAAGAGACCGCAAAAGAAGGTATAGAAAGATTAGTGGCAGGTTTGCAAAATATAGTTAGCTTGGAGAGACGCAATTAACCCAAGTCTTTCCAGGAATTAATATTAAATTTTTCCGGGCATTACGCTGTGTTAGCATACTTTTTATGAAATTAAAAATCCAATTAAGAGATGCCAATTATTCATAAATTAATTGAAATTGAAACTGAACCAAAAATTAATATTCATAATCTAACGCCACAAATCAAAGATTTTATTGCTTCAACATCAATTAAGAATGGACAAATTTTAATATTCTCTCGACACACTACAACAGCTTTAGCTATCAACGAAAATGAAGTTAGATTGTTAGAAGATATAAAAGTATTTTTGCAAAAATTAGCACCAGAATCAGACAGCTATTTGCATAATGACTTGCATTTAAGAGATGTTCCAGAAGATGAACCGATTAATGCTCACTCTCACCTAATGGCAATGATGCTCACCACTAGTGAGATAATTCCGATTGTCGATGGGAAATTAGCTTTGGGAACCTGGCAATCTGTGTTGTTTTTTGAGTTGGATGGGCCGCGTAAAAGAACAGTATTTCTCCAAATTTCTGGTGAATAATCCAACTTGATACCTAGAATGCTCGCAGAGGAACTCAAATTTGAGAAAATTAGGAATATGCCTAAAAATTGAGCGTCCCAATTTTGGATTTGAGATTTTGGAGTCTGTTATAGTCATCTCCGACATCCTATTTATCTAAATTTGATATTAATTATGAAAAATAACGATAACTTTTTCTTGCGTAATATTTGGTACTATGCTCTGCCTAGCAATCAGATAAAGCCAGGGATGATGGTAAGCCGGATCTTCTTGGGAGAACCGATACTTTTAATTCGCGATCGCGATGGTAAAGTGTCTGCAATGACCGATATTTGTCCGCATCGAGCTGTGCCCTTGAGTTGTGGGCGATTCGATGGGCAGGAAGTGGAATGCTGCTACCACGGTTGGCGGTTTAACTCTGGTGGGCGCTGTACTGCGATCCCGTCTCTTGTGGAAGAACAGCAAATGGATTTGAGTCGCTTTGACGTACAGTCCTATGCAGTCCGGGAAATGCAAGGGAATATTTGGATATATATGCCGGATTGCGATCGCCCCCAGCCTCCAGAAATGGACATTCCGGTAATTCCAGGATTCGATGAGCAACCGCCCCAGTTTGTAGAAGTGATGCGCTTCCCCTGTTTTATCGATCATGCAGTGGTGGGTTTGATGGACCCCGCTCATTCACCTTATGTTCATCAATCCTGGTGGTGGCGAAATCAGCAACTGCATGAAGAAGTGAAGCAATTTGATGCTTCATCCTATGGTTTCACAATACCGCGACACCGATTGCCAGCGAATGGGGGTCGATTATATTGGCTGATTGGCGGTGGTGTACCAGAAATAGAGATTTCTTTTCGCTTACCTGGAGTCAGAGTGGAAGAAAGCACAATTGGCAAGCATCGAGTCGTTAATTTAACCACAGTTACACCTATTTCAGACACAGAAACAGAGGTAACTTTTTCCCTTTACTCGACACTTCGTTGGGTGGGATTTTTCGAGCCATTGCTGCATGTTTTGGCGCGGACTTTTCTGGGACAAGACCGAGCGGTGGTGGAAAAGCAGCAAATTGGACTCAAATATAATCCGGTGCTGCGACTAATTAAAGACTCAGATATGCAGGCGCAGTGGTATTACCAGTTGAAGCGGGAATATGCCCGATCTTTTGCAGAAGGACGGGAATTTGTCAACCCTGTTAAGAGTCAGATACTTCGTTGGCGTGCCTGATTAGCGATTAATCTAAGCTAAATTCTGCAAATTCTATTTGCCCAAATAGCATATTTCGGTCTACCGCTGACAAGATTTTATTAGCAGCACGTTCGCTATTTAAACAGCGACAAACCAACTGCGCTACATCTTGGCGATTGATGCTACCAATAACGTGCGGATCTTCAGTTAAAACGCCATTCCCTGTTGCTGGTTCTGACTTAAGTCCACCAGGACGAACGATGGTGTAGGTGAGTCCGCTGGCAATTAAGTATTGTTCAGCCTTGTTTTTCTCGGCTAAAACTGGCCCTAGTGTTGCTAAAACTTGAGGGGATAAAGCGCTTACACTATTGCCAGCACCAATGGAAGACACAAGAATAAACTTTTGGACTCCAGCTTTCACTGCAACGTCAATCAGATTTTTATTACCGGGGTAGTCTGGTTTTTCTGCATCTGCTGGTAAACCGCCAATTGTACTGATAACAGTGTCGATAGGTTCCTCTGGTTGGATTGCACGTTCTAGATCCTCAATATTTAAGGCATCTCCCTGAACTACTTGAATACCAATTTTTTCCAATTCACTAGCAACTGTTAGTGTTCTCAAGAGTGCTTTTACCTTTAGCTGTTGCGCCCTCAAATATTGAGCAATTTCTCGACCGACGCCGCGACTCGCGCCAGCCAGAAAAATGTTAGATGCACTTGTCATAGTCAGCTTAACTATTTATATTCAAAGGATTTTATCAAAATATTGGCAGTAATTAATAATTGTTTGAGTATTTGTCTCGATTTCAGCACTAAAGTGCTGACTACGAACTTTTTAACCTGGGTCGATTGGGCTTGGTTGACTACTAGAACTGTTTCCCTAGAGACAGTATCTTGTTTTCTATCTCGGTTAGAATTAATTGAAATTATCTAAATTCTATGTAGCTCAACTACATCTGTTTATGAAATGTCTAAGTGCTATCCAGATACTTGTACTTGTGTTTTATTAGACTACTAAAGTTACGGGATTTTTAATTAACTAAAAATTATAAACTTGAGTAATTCCATTGGTATAGCTTACCTTAGGTATGCAATAGTACGCCCCTCTAATGCAGATGGATTGGATTAGCTTACTCAAAGCTCAACAAACTGATTTCCTCGAACGTGTGAAAAAACCCAAAACTTACGACTTGTCTTTGCTCGAAAGTCAAGTCAAAGGTTGTCACACAGAAATTATGGCATTTTGGGGTGAGCCATTGGCAAAACTCCTGGAACTTTGTCGTCAACAGGCAGAGGTTCTTGCCAAAAATCCGCCGCCTATGCCGCCTGAATATCCTGAGCCTCCAGATTGGATGATCCCTTTTCCCATATATTTCCAGCAGCAAGCCCAAGATTATCTTTTACGGGAGAAAATTGTCGATCGCGTAATCGCTGAACGTCTGAGTAAGTTAGTTAAAAAAATTCCCCAAGACACTTTACAAAACATCACTTTAGATGATGAAGGAAATTTATGCGGTCAAAGCAAATTTACTTATGTACTTAAAGATAATCCTCACCTGAGCGTTCAAGTTTACGTTGCTGATGGCGAAAGTTTTAATGGTATTAAAAAAGACAAAATTAAATGGTCGGTAACTCAAGAAGATTTGAGAAATCACCAAGTATTAATTTTTTTGTGTTTGTTTTATCCAAACACAGGTAAATTAGGTTACGAAAGACAAAGTATAATAACTGGATTTTTACCTACAAATCAACTGGAATTTCCGGAACCAAAACTTTATATCACTCCAAGTAATTTGTTATATGCGGGGGGATTGAGTTGGTATTTAGAATCACTTATTGGCAAAAAAGATACATCAGCAGTAATTAATCAAAGGACGATAGAGACAATACAAACTCTACCACCAGAGCATTCTCTGAAAAAGGTAGTAGGTGACTGGGAATGCTGGCAGACTTTAAAAGGGCACACCAGAGGAATTAATTGCTTGGCTTTTAGTTCCAGGTGTAATAACGGCAAAACCTTACCTATATTGGCAAGTGGTAGTCGGGGAGAAACAAAGCTTTGGGATTTAAGCAAAGGTGAATTAATAGATACATTATCAGAGTATCCTTGGGTGATATCTGGGCTAGTGGATGAAGTGAATTCCCTAGCTTTTAGTTCAGATGGACAGACTTTAGTGAGTTGCGGTGCAGACTCGACAATTAAAATTTGGCACGTCGGCGCTCTAGACTTAATAGATATCCTGCACAAACATCATGGGGTAGTGCGCTGTGCTGCGTTCACTCCAGATGGCAGAATGTTAGCAACTGGCGGAGATGATAGAAAAATTCTGTTTTGGGATTTGATTGAGCGTCAGGTAGCGATCGCCCTTTCTTTAGATGATACAGCCGCTCATTCTTTGGTTTTGAGTCCAGACGGGCAAACTGTGGTCACAGGTAGCTATCGCAAAATCAAAGTTTGGCAGATTTCATCCGACATGGGAATCCTCAGTTTAAAAGATACACAACCGCTGCATACCCTGATGGGCCATTCTCACATCGTTGGTTCCTTGGCGATCGGTACAAATGGTAAACTGCTGGTGAGTGGTAGCTGGGATCAAACGATTAAAGTTTGGCAACTGGAGACTGGGGAATTACTCCATACCCTTAAAGGACATAAAGATAGAGTGTATGCCATCGCTTTGAGTCCTGATGAACAAATTATCGCCAGTGGTAGTGCCGATCGAACCATCAAACTATGGCATCTGCAAACTGGAGAATTGCTGGGTACGTTTACAGGTCATGGGAATATAGTTACAGCATTAGCCTTTACAGCTTCCGGTGAGATGTTAGTTAGCGGAAGTTTAGATAAGACAATTAAAATTTGGCAACGGAGTTAATGGTAATTCCTAATATTAGGAGGAGGCAGAAGGCAGGGGGCAGAAGGCAGGGGGCAGGAGGCAGGAGGTAAAACTATTACTATTCCTAGCTTTCACGCTTGTCATTATGTCTTAATCTATGTGACTACGGCTACACTCGTCAAAGCCGAGAAGCAAGCTAGGTAATTCGTAATTGTGGAGTCTTTGAGACTCGTGGATGAAGCTAAGAAGTTTATTAATGAGTGTTTGAACTCCTTTAATGAGTATTTGAGCTTCATTAATGAGCCTTTGAACTAGATGAATCCACCTTTGATACTCATTAATCAGTTTTTGATAATATTCTCTACGTCTCTACGCCTCTGCGTAAAACTTAACACTGTACTAACAGCGTTTACAAGTAGCAAGTGAAGTTATATACAATAACTTATTAGTCACCTACACTCAATGATACCGATTTAGAACTGACAGTTATAGCCGTAGTCGTATAGGTGAGGATACGATCGCAAGCGTGAATGCTACGAACAGTAATAGTTTTACCTTCTGCCTCCTGCTATCGACAAGTTTTTAGCTGGTTGACTATGAATTAAGTAATATAGCGGCTCTCAATTAAGTCCAATATCGACCTAACACTCAACCCGAACCCTTGTAGCGTTGAGAAGTAAGCCTCAAAGCCTCTTTTTTTTAGAAGAGAAGAACGGAAGTGAGGTTAAAGTCTATTGTATACGAACAACAAGCGTTATACAGGTGCATTTTTTCCAAATCGGTGCTAAGGGAGAATAGTCTATGGCGATGACGCAGCAGTGGAAGTTTTTGCGAAACATTCAGGAGTTAAACTGGGGACAAGGTGTAGAGGTAACAAAGACTGGAGCCGAAGCTGCTAAAGCCGTGCTTGATTTAGCAAAAGCAATTAAGGAACAAAAACCCAATGTTCCAAACTTCAAACCTTACATAGAACAGATTTCCTCGCTCTTAGATGTATTTAATTCTCCTCTTGGTCAAATTACCAAGGAAGTGATTCCCTTTGCACCCATCGCTATTAGTATATTAAAGTTCATTGTTGATGCAACCCATAAACAGCCAAGTTTAGAAAACTGTGTCTTCCTAGTTAGCCAGGCTGCTTACATAGATAGTTTTCAGGACATTCTCAAACAAAATTCCAAATTACTCCTAAAAATCGATCCAAACCTGCCAGCTTCTCATGCTTTAGCATTGCAGATTCAGAAATTAAGCGAGCAAGAGTTTAATCGGCGGGAAGTGAAAAGAGCAATTCTCTGTTTCCACGAATCTCAACTAGCAGAATCATTTAATCAGATTTTACAGCAACGCTTACAAGAAGCCGGGTTAACCGAGATACAAGCAAAGACCTTCACTCAACGGGTAGCGTGTCACACCGATGAAAAAATGCAAGACGCATTAATAGAAGTTACAGATAAAATAGACAAACTTTGGAGATGGTACAGCGTTGGCGGAAAAGAGAAACTAGAGAAAAATCTAGATATTGAAGATTATTTGGAACAGGTAATTAAACCAAAGCCAGAAGAAAAGATTTTTGATGAAAGCAATATTACCTTTCGGGATTTGTATGTACCGTTGCAAGTCAAAGAACTCGATGCCGAAGACGATACAAATGTTGAATTGGAAGCGTGGGTTAAGACAATACTCAATGATCCAGACCCGAAACACAAACAAGTTTTGTTTATTCAAGGCGAAGCCGGACGGGGGAAAAGTGTCTTTTGTCGGATGTTTGCCGATTGGGTGCGGCGAGAATTACATCCCACTTTTACCCCAATTCTGATTCGGTTGCGAGATTTGCGAGTACTAAAAGATAGCTTGACTGATACTCTAGAAAACTATTTACAACACCTTGATTTTGTCACCAGTGATTCAGGCTGGCTGACCGATAAAAATACTCGCTTTTTATTTTTACTCGATGGATTTGACGAGTTGTTGCTGGAAGGACGAGCAAGTGGCGGCTTGAAAGAATTTTTAGAACAGGTGGAACAGTTTCAAAAAGGCTACCTTTGTCATCATCAGTTTTTGATTACCGGTCGTCCCCTAGCGCTGCAAGGAAATGAGCGCTTTCTTTCACAAACCAAAAGCCTCAAGCGCGTCGAACTTCAGCCAATGGATGACTCAATTCGGCATCAATGGCTGGAGAAATGGTCAATTGCGGCTCAAATTCACAAGAGTGAGTTTGAAAAATTTTTGCACGCTTGCCCCGAGCAAGTCAAAAATAAACTAGCACGAGAACCTTTACTACTCTATTTACTGGCGCGGATGCACCGAGACAACCGTCTCAACGTCCAAATGTTTGCAGGCGCAGAGGGTATTAAAGCAAAAATCCGTATCTATGACCAATCCGTGAAGTGGGTACTAGAAAAACAGCATGACAGTGAAAATCAGAATGATAACTCCCGCTTGACTGGATTGGAGAGCGAAGATTTGCGGCAATTTCTCACTGAAGCCGCTTTGTGTGTAGTGCAGTCTAGGAATGAATCTGCCAGAGTCACGATGTTAGAAGCACGCCTCAAAGACAGCAACAACCCAGCTGTCAAGTTAATTCAACAAGCCAGACAGGAGAATCACTTCTACAAACATCAACAAGATAAGCAACTCAATAATTTGTTGACGGCACTTTATATTAAACCAGCTTCAGGCGATAAAGGCGGCTCTGTTGAATTTATCCATAAGAGTTTTAGCGAGTTTTTATTCGCACAACGGATACTAGAAAGCTTTGTAGATTGGACAACCAAGGTAAGCAAGCGTCAGCGCGAAGAAGACTTTGTGACCACAGTCCTAATGGATAAGCAGATTTACGATTTATTAGGATATGGGAATTTAACCCGTGAGATTGTGGAATATTTGATGGGGTTGTTGGCTGAGAGTTCAGAATTTCACGACGTGGAACGCTTGTGTCAACTGTTCCAAAGATTGGAGCATTTCTACTTTCGTTGGTGCAATGGGGAATTTATTGATGCAGACGATATAAATCTGCCTCAGATGAAGAAAAAACAATTGCGCGAGCAAGTACCAGAGCGAGAAAATCACTTGGGATTACGACAAGTGGATGTGTGTACAGGGTTAAATGTGATGATTTTGCTGCTAGAGTTGCATCGCTATGCCCAAACAGAAAACAACCTCAAAGACAAAATTAGTTTTCATCCCTGCGGTAAACATAATACTCCTCAATTTGACTCAGAATGCTTGCTTGGTATTATTGGCTATAGTCACTGCCTGGGTTTATTTGCCTTTAATGACAGTTTAAGATTATTTTTCAGCAGTGCCGACTTCAGTAATGCCTACCTAAACCGTGCTGACCTCAGCTTTGCCAATCTCAGGGATGCTAATCTCAGGGATACCAACCTTAGCCGTGCCAACCTCAGCTTTGCCAACCTCAGCCGTGCTAATCTCAGGGATGCTAACTTTATCAGTGCTAACCTTAGCAGCGTTAACCTCAGCAGTGCCAGCCTCAGCAATGCCAACTTCAGCAATGCCAACCTCAGTGATGCCAATCTCAGAGATGCTAACTTTAGCGGTGGTAACCTCAGCGAGGCCAACCTCAGCAATGCCAATCTCAGCCGTGCTAATCTCAGCCGTACCAACCTCAGCAGTGCCAACCTCAGCCGCGCTAATCTTAGGGATACCAACTTTAGAGGCGCCAACTTCAGCCGTGCCAACCTCAGGAGTGTTAATCTCACAAGTGCTAACCTCAGAGGTGCCGACCTCAGAGGTACTAACCTCAGAGATGCCGACCTCAGAGGTGCTGACCTCAGAGGTGCCGACCTCAGAGATGCCGACCTCAGCGGTGCTAATTTTATCTGTGCCAACCTCAGCAGTGCCAACCTGAAAATAGTTGCCTGGAAAAGTGACACTAAATGGCTCAATGCTAAAGGGCTACATAAAGCAGTAGCTATATCTCCAAAGTTAACCCAAGACTCAGCTTTTGCGGCTGCGTTTGCTTTGAGTCAGGGCATAAGTTGGGTGGAAGAAGGCAAAATAAAAGAGGCACAGGAAGCTTTCAAGCAAGCCCAACAGTTTGACGAAAGTTTGAGAAATTCTGCTGAATTTTGGCATAGTATCTGCTGGGTTGGCTGTCTACACGGCTATGCTAAAGCTGTTCTCCGCTTCGGTGAAAAAGCTGTTTCTTTAAATTCTGACAATAAACGCTATCAAGATAGTCGGGGGCTGGCTAGATTACTAATAGGCGACTTAGTAGGTGCATTAGAAGACTTTCAAGCTGCTGTAGACAGTAGCGCACTTGATTACTCTGATTGCGTCAAGCAGCGACGGCTACGTTGGATAGAAGCACTCAACTCAGGAAACAATCCCCTGACGCTAGAAGAATTGGAGGAACTACGGCAGGTTGAGAGTTAGGGTGTAGTCTGACGCTTGGCTAACGCGGATCGTAAAACCATCTCCTGTATTTTATTTAATTATGACGATCGCAACTCAACCCCAACTAACTTTAGAAGAGTTCCTCAAACTGCCGGAAACTAAACCAGCATCAGACTTTATCAACGGGGAAATCATTCAAAAACCAATGCCTCAAGGGGAACATAGCTTACTCCAAACTACTCTTTGCCAAACAATTAACGGCATAGCTAGAAGCCAAAAAATTGCTTACGCTTTCTCAGAACTGCGCTGCACTTTTGGCGGCGCTTCTATCGTCCCTGATGTATCTGTGTTTCGCTGGGACAGAATTCCTAAAACTCCATCCGGCAGAATTATTAATCGCTTTGAAATTCATCCCGACTGGGCAATTGAGATTCTCTCCCCAGACCAAAGGCTAAAAAAAGTGTTGAGTAAATTATTGCATTGTTCGCGTAATGGTACTGAAGTTGGCTGGTTAATTAATCCAGAAGATGAAAGTGTGCTGGGAGTGTTTCCCGAACAACGAGTGGAATTATACGAAGGTGCTGACAAATTACTTATTCTTGAGGGAATCGAATTAGAACTGACTGTAGAACAAATTTTTGGTTGGTTAAATTTGAGTTGAGCTAAAGAGAAAATTTTAAATCTACCTCCACACGCTTAGTGTTAGTGCCAAAAACCTTAAACTACGTAGGTTGGGTTGAGAAACAAAACCCAACATTTAGGGGGTTTTGTTGGGTTTTATTTCGTACCCATACGGGGAAGCAAGCTACAACTCAACCTACAATTATCTAAAGATATACACAATAAAATTCTTGTTGATTTAACCAAAGATAGAGTCAATTAAAGCAACTTGCCTAGAAAATAAAGATAAGCAATATATAAATAATTTTGATAAAAAATGAATACTAAAATTATTGCTTTCTTGGGAATTACGGCGGTCTTTGCCTGCTTAGGAAGCCGAGTCTATGCACAGTCATCAGCATCAAACTCAAATCCAGAGCAATACACAAGAACTGGAGATTCTCTAGTTGGAATTAATAATAGAACAGCCAAAGATGACTTTACAAGCTTTTTTGAGCAAACTAATTCATCAACAATTTCCAACAATAATCAAACAAACAAAAAAACTCCAACTCAAATACGCTTCAACGAATCACTATCACAGCCAGATACTTCGATTTTCCTAGAACCGGCTCAATCTGGGAATGGCAACGATGGATTACAAATACAGTTAGATATACGCAAAGAATGATCGGGTATAAAGATTGATACTTTAGCTTGAGTGTATGTGTCCGACGAGCGATTTATTTTACTGCTGGCTCAAATACTTAGGAATGTGGTTTAATTAATCTGCGTTCCCTAGTAAATACTTGTGCAATAATTTTGCAGTAAAATTAGTCGTCTAGATACAGGAGGGCTTTTTGCGATGACTCGTGTCATCATAGTGCGCCACGGTTGTTAGATATAATGCTTATATACTCAGTTGCTTGAAAACTGATATCCACATTTTGAGCATTAAGTGAGCATTATGGTAAACAGCAGTAAAACCCCTACCGGAAAGGCTAAGAAAGGTCAGGTAACAGTACGTCCAGACGGAACAAGTATTAAAGCCTGCTTCCCCAGAAGTTACTTTGCTGATGGTAAACAGGTAAAACTAGGAACTGGTATTAATCCAGATGACTGGAAGGCTACGGCATCAAAGCTAGAGCGTAGGCTACAGCTAGAACTGGAAGAAGGAAAGCTCGACGATGGTCATGGACACTTCAACCTGGGGCGTTATCAAGAAATTCTTGAGGAATATGGATTAAGGGCAAAGCTGAGATTAGTGAAGAGTGCTGAAACTTCAGATGACCAGCTACCACCTAAACCTGAAATGTCCTTAATGGAAGTGTGGGGGATGTATTGTGAGTACAGAAAAAATGATTTAAGGGAAAGTGTTTACGAAGGTAAATATCAAGGAAGATACAGGAATTTTATTGAATCAGCAATTGAAGCTACCAAGTCAGAAGACCCGTTAAAAATCAGAAATTGGTTGACCGAGAATAGAAGCTTGAAAACAGTTAAACTTGTACTTTCTAATTTAGAGAAAGCTTATCAACTAGGGATGAAGCAAAAGCTTTTATCGCATAATCCTTTTGAGGGTATGGCTGAGGAGATTGTTAATAAAGGTGCTAAAGGTAAAACTCAGGATGAAGTAGATATAGAAAATGATGATGATGTACTAGATAGAGGGAAGGCTTACACATGGGATGAAGCGCAAATAATACTTGAGTATGTGCAAGAAAAATACCCTCACTGGTACAACTATTTAAAGTTTAAATTCCTTACTGGATGTAGAACAGGTGAAGGAATAGCTTTGATGTGGTGTGATGTTGAATGGGATAAAGAACGGGTTTTAATTCGCAGAACTTATGACCGGATAACCAAAAAGTTCTATCCTTTGAAAAATGACAATACATACAAAGGTGAATTAATCCGGAAGTTCCCTATACCTAAAAACGGTGAATTGTGGAATCTTTTAAAAACAATTCCTCAAGGCAAAGATAACGAAATAGTATTTAAGTCTAAATTAGGAAAAATAATTGATGACACAAATTTTAGTCAAGCATGGCGCGGGAGAAAGAATTTTAACCGCAAGGGAATAATTACCCAATTAGTAGAAGCAGAAAGGTTAAATAAGTATCTATCACCCTATAACACACGACACACATTCATCACTCATGCAATTTTTGATTTAGGAATTGATGAGAAAGTAGTAGCTAAATGGTGTGGACATACTATTGATGTAAGCAATAAACATTATCAGGATATAGCTATTTTTGCTGAAAGAATTAATCCTGAGATACCACAGCAACAATCAGAACTTGACTTATTAAAGGAACAGTTACGACAACAGCAAGAGTTAATCAATAAACTACTTCAGGATAAGGATAAATAAACCCTTCTCACCCATAGTCCTCTAAGTATTACCTAAGAACTAATAAACCCTCTAAGAATCAATATCCTGGAGGGTTATTTTTGTTACCTTACTATTAGTTATGCAATCAATCCCATACAGGTGTTTGCAAACCAATAAAATACACCAACTGTTTAAAATCACAGGGCATAGGAGGGATGACTATGGCTGTAGGATATTCCCTTCTAATTAGCGGATAATATTCCTTCTCTACATCTACACTGTAGCCATCGTAATGACCGTAAATGCAATGAAGTATTGCATAAGCCATATCATGGTCAGTGCATAGGTAATAGATATTAAAACGAGGTCTTCCTATGCCCGTAGGTATGGTTACTCGCCATAAATCATACCTTGGTTCTGCAACTAAAGATTGAGTCATGATGTTTTCCCAGTCGTCTAAATATTTCCTGCCTGATTACCTAGCGAGTAACGCCATTATTTCTTCAAGCTTCATTTTCACCATATACCAGGCTAATAACCTCTCTTGCTCGTATCTGTCAGGGTGGCTCATCCTCCTGCCTTCCAGAGAGAATTTGATTAGCGCTGCTTGTTCGTCTGTGGGTGAATTCATTTCACTTATTGCTGACTCTATTACTTGAATAGTGGCAAGTGAGGGTATTCTCAGTCCGCGCCCCTCATTCATGTGTTTAATAGCTATTATCCCAAAGGACATTAGAGCGGTAATGTAACTTGATTTGTACGCTGGACTTCCCACGGGACGAACACCGTATCGACGGCATAAGTCGCGCAATTCGGGTACAGTCTTTATTTCGAGTTCTGAACGTGTAAACATGGAATTACCATTTTTCAAAGTGGTATCAGTGGTGTACTAGTTTTCCAGTCCAAGGAACACCACTGATTAAAAACTCTATTGTTTTGCTAGCAAGTGAATCAAGCCTTATTTATATTTCTACACAAATGCCTAACCCGAAGGGAAACCCAGATAATTTAAAGCCAATTAAATCTGATAGAGAAGAACCACTGACCGAGCAAGTTAACCTGAGAGTTACTAAAACTATGAAGGAGGAACTATCTACAAAAAATGACCCACCGGAATTTTGCCGTCGTGCTATCCAGGAAGCGCTAGATAAGGATAAAGGGAAGTGATTGTCAGGTTCACTCTGTAACTGACGTAGATGCGATGTTAGCAGACAAGAGATTATGAGGCTTACAGGGTGATACTACCCGTTAAACGACTTGCCACAAGGGTAAGGCAACAGAAAGAATTTTTCATACAGGTTAACCTGTCAGAATAATATTTTGTCCTAGACAGCGCTTGCAGCGGTTCACATGGTCAATAAAAAGTGGGCGTTTTGAAAACTTGCCCCGTAAATCGCCCTGAAGCCATCTGATTTTAGAATTTTCGTATGTAGGAAGGTAAACTATCTAGCTATGCCTTCCTGACCATCGTAGATAGCCTTTAGGGAATGTCTTAGTAAACTCATAGGTAGAGTTATTTTTTTTACGGCACAATACCCTAAGCTAAAAAAGCACTGTCCCGTGGTATTGTTTTGCGTAGAACATACCTTATGTTTTTAAAGTGTCATCCTGAGATGTTATCCTGAGATGTCATTTAAAATGTCACCCTAGCAAAATATCTATACGACATATTTTAATGACATCTCAGGATGACACTTAGATATGTCACTTTCCACATAAGGGTATGACTACGCCATAAAGAAAGCCTAGCAATAATATGCTAGGCATAAGTATTGATTGGATTTAGCATCCCTTTAGTGATTGCAGTCGCTAAGGGGATATTTTGCTAGCCGTCAATAAATGGCTACAGAGTATTTTTTTCTTTGTGTGCATCTTTCAACGCCCTATGAATACGTTCGTCTACACCGCCTTTACGGTATCGAGAGAAATGTTTCTTCACTTTCGCTACTAGTAGTAATTCGTCAGAGTCCTCAATATAGTTCAATCCCACATCTCTGTTACCCTGTATCACTTCTAATTCCTTCAGTTCTTTTGCAGTTTTGTGTACTGCTGCTAACGTCAACTTATTGTGAGTAGATGCACAACTGAATCCGTAAGTTTTACAGGCATACTCAAAATTAGTGTGCTGTTCCCTGAGATACTTTCGTCGTGCTTCCCACCGTTCTCTATTTGCGGTAGTTTGTTGCTCATACTGTTGTTCCGTCTTGGACGCACCGAATGTATTATCGCAACGACGGTGCAACGTCTCTTGCATACACGCTGCTACTAACGCTTGTGCTTTGGTATTAGCCTTATATGCTTGACTCAACCAGAAACTTGAAGCAACTTCGATAGATAGGATATTAGCTGGCTTGTTACTACCTTCTACAGCCGTTTCTGAAAATTCGGAACCATTTCCAGGTAAGGCTTTGACCACTTTGGTACGCAGAAAATTGAAAATACAAGAACTTGACACATTTACAGCATCGGCTACTTGAGACTGACTCATCACATACTCACCATCTGGCATTTGAAATACTTCTACTTCGATACCCGCGACTTGAATTGACGCACGTTTAGCTTTAATTGTCATAATTAACCCTCCCGAATATTTTCTTGGTTGTCGGCGTAAATTTTGGTAGCATCAATCCCTAATCTGTCTAGGAAGAATCTAAGCGTTGAGACTAACTTGCGTGCTTGCTCATAACGTGGTGAAGTACTCTTTTCCTCACAAGTCTTTTCCCACATCTCAACCTCCTTCTCTAGGTCAATTAAGAGTTGATAGATGTCGTCTAACTTGTTAGCGATAGAGATTGGGACATATTTCTGCATTACCTCACCAGCGTATTTTTTCTTCCTACCTGAACCTGGTTTTCTCGTGCCACTACTTGGAACACCTCTAGGCATAGATAAAATCCTCATCATTTTAAAATTTATTACATTTCCGCTAAAGGGCGGTCACTTATCATTACTTCTATTAGGTCGTAGCAGTCTTCACCACAGAAAGAAGGTGCTATTTTTCCTTTGTTCTTTGCAATGGTATTAGAGGCGGTAAATTCCCAGTGACCGCCATTGTGGTCTATACGGTAAACTTGTTCTGTGATTATTCCACTAAAATGAAGCGTAAAATTTTCGGATTCCTGTATCCAATAAATACGTTGTCCTAACTTGTAGAGAGGCGCGGCAACTAATACAGTAGAAGGATGTACAGATAGTTGAATAGCTGACATAATAATTACGCTCCTAGCGTAGTAATGGTACGTAAAAGAGAAGTCGTCATCGTCTGAGTTGTAACCTCATTCGGTGGCGCGTTTTATTGTGTGTATAAACGAGAGAAATTCAATCAATAGTTGAACAAATGTCGGTCGGGGTCGTGACCACTGTCTAGACTATTCCGAACGGCATCAATCTGATTTTTCAGGGATTGATAAGCTTTATCCAGTTTATTGAACTGTTCAATCATTGTTTGTGGTGTTAGCTCATCCGTTAATCCAAATACAAGCCATCCCAAGTCACGAGACTTGCTAATCAATTCAAATGCATCAGTCTGGATAACCTCTAGTTCGTAGTCATCATTTTTGAGCAACTCTTTGCTTATTTCAGTGGACACATCTTGTGCGGTATTACTAGCGCTTTTTAGCGAGTTGGCTATCACTAAAGCATATTCCCAGTAAGCCTTGCCGTTGTACCCCCTCAATGCTGTAGCTTTTACGAATGAGTTACCGTCAGACGGTAAGCGATTGAGTAATACGTTATTGCAGAATCCTTTAGTAAATTCTGTGTCTGACAATTCATTGAAGCCTAAAAGGGATTTTATCTGTATCTTGATTTCGTTGATAGTTGACATGAACCTAGATCGAGTGTGTGTGTACTAGGCATCAACAGCGCTATGGAATCGATTAATCTCTGAATCCCTTGCTGTTGTTTGCTTATATTATTTATAACAGATAAATAAAAAACGTCAACTATTTATAACAGATAAATAAAACAATAAGCTACAACATATACTGTGACTGTGTTTCAAGGTAAGACTTGGTTTATATTCTCAATAAGAGCTTGTAGGTATGTTTTTTAGTTATGTTTTTAAGACTTTTTGTAAGCTGCAATCCTTAGCGCATAAGGTCATTCTCAATAATTTGCAACAGACATTTTGGCGATACTGGGCACACTTATGTTTTGAAGTGACATATTTAGGTGTCATTTTTAATGACATTTTTAGATGTCACCTGGAAACAATACACGGGACGCCCGCCAGTTGAACTTTTCACGTTCAAGCGTAAAAAGTCAGCACCCTCAAATGACCTAACAATACACACAAGGATTGAATAAAAATGAGTAGATATCACGACGCAAGAGCAGAAGCAATATTGCATCAACTAGATACAATCTGGAAAGAATTTAGGTCAAACCCAATTACTGTAAAAGCTACGCATCAAGGAATTCATGGAACGCTGCCTTGGGATGAGGCAAAAATGTTGAGCGATCGCTGGGAAGAATTAGCTGACAACTTTCAACACAAAAGAGACGTTATCCTAGAATCTCAATTAAAGCAAGATATTAGCGGTATTGAATGGATCGCAAGCTCGTACGGTAATATAAGCATTGAGTTACCAAGAATACACGAACAACTGAAAGCGATCGCGACAGACAAACAAATTCTTACGCAATCTAAATCTTCAGCACTGAATTTTCTTACTCACTGGCATCAAGCTTTCAAAGTATGGCAATACCTTGAAAGAGATTGGAAGCAAGTACAATGGAATGATTTTTGTATTGAATGCTCAAATCGAGAATGGCTTGAGATATGGGTTGATGATTTTATTTACAACGTTACTGAGTTAGATGGAACAATAACAGAATATCCTGTTTTCGCTATCAACGCTTGCTGCTATTGGGGAGATCCAATAGAGGCAAATAAAACAGAATTCTTTCCAAGATCGGGTTTAACAAGCTTTCAATTTAACAACTCTATTCCTATTCTCTAACTAAGTAATCACAATGCCACAGTAGCAGGTTTTGACATTTTTTTAATATATACATAAACCTGAGAAGAACAACAAATGAGTAACTTATCCGTCTTTAACTTCGAGTCACACGAAATACGCTTTGTAGGCACAGCAGATAAACCTTGGTGGGTGGGTGCTGATATTTGTAGAGGGTTAGAACTGTCTAATCCGTCTATGGCAATTAGTAAGCTTGATGACGACGAAAAAACACATGACATCAGCATTCCTGATGTCACCGGAAAATTCAGCGGTAGTAGGGTACAAAAAGTTTGGTGTGTTAATGAGTCAGGCGTATACTCGCTTATTTTCCTTAGTCGCAAACCGCAAGCAAAGCGCTTCAAGAAGTGGCTTACATCGGAAATCCTTCCATCCATCCGCAAAACTGGAAGCTATGCCAGCGCAAATTGCCAACACACCACCACTGTTCACGCACTTGCTGAACTACAAGACGCTGAGACTAAAACGCGTAATAACATTGCCAGACTTGAGCGTGAATTGAAGTCAGAGCAAGTAAAACTGCAAGACATACAGAAACAGCAATTGGTGGTAGCGAAAGCTTTTAATGATGCTAATCCTGGCATGGTGCAACAGGCAATTGCTGTGGCAAGGATACTCGATAAGGCTAAGGCAAACAACAAGTATCTTTCTGTGTAGTGACATTCTAGAGTGACATGTTTTAGTGTCACTTTTAGTGTCACCTGAAAATGTCATTCAGTTTTTAAGGTAGGCTACTTTCGATTACCCTTACCCTGCCTAAAACGAAAATTGAATTTCTTTAGTTCTTATGCAAAAAATTGAGTGCAATTTTCAAAACGGCTATTGTCTACCGTAGTTGGTGAGGTTTGTTAAGTACCAGTGAGAGAATTATGGGAATATAGGATAGGGAGGAATTTACGCTCTCACTGTTGAGCATCAATTGAGCATCAGTGCTAAGTATAAAAATATACCAGTTATTTATGCTCAAATACAGAGAATCAGGTAAATGAGCATTGTATGAGCATAAATCGGAAGATGAGGGCTGAAAGTATTGAATAATAAAGGTTTAAAAGTCATCATAGTGCGCCACGGTCAAAGCGGTTATAACACCGAGCGGCGTATTCAAGGGCGCACTGATGCGTCAAAATTAACCGATAAAGGTCGTAACGATGCGACTAAACTAGGCAAAGCCCTCAGTAATATTTTATTTGATGCTATTTACAGCAGTCCGTTGCAACGAGCCAAACACACAGCTGATATTATCCACAGTGAGTTAGCTTCTCATATCGAACAGTCGGCCGTTGTGCAAGTTTCTGATTTGCTGCTAGAAATTGACCTGCCTTTATGGGAAGGAATGCTTACAGCCCAAGTCAAGCAGGAATTAGCCGAAGACTACCGTACTTGGCACAAACGTCCCCACGAACTGCGGATGCTGCTCAATGATGAAAACGGTACAAGAGAACATTTTCCGGTTCTGGCTTTATACGAACAAGCGCGGCAGTTTTGGCAAGAAATTTTGTCCCAGCACCAAGGCCAAACCATTCTAATTGTCGGACATAACGGTATTAATCGCGCTCTCATCAGTACAGCATTAGAAATTCCCCCAAGTCGTTACCATTCAATACAGCAATCTAACTGTGGTATTAGCGTACTCAATTTTGCTGGAGGATTGGGGGAACCAGTGCAGCTAGAGTCTTTGAACCAGACACAACACAGCGGAGAAACTCTACCGTCATTGAGACCAGAACATCAAGGAGTAAGATTACTGCTAGTGCGTCATGGGGAAACAGAGTGGAATCGCCAAACTAGATTTCAAGGGCAAATTGATGTTCCCCTCAACGACAACGGTAGACAGCAGTCGCAAAAAGCAAGCGAATTTTTGCAAAAAGTAGCGATCGATTATGCTGTAAGTAGCCCAATGCTACGTCCTAAAGAAACAGCAGAAATTATCTTAAAACAGCATCCAAGTGTAAAGTTGGAATTACAAAATGGTTTAAGAGAAATCAGCCACGGACTTTGGGAAGGAAAATTAGAAACAGAAATAGAGCAAGAATTTTCAGGAGAGTTACATCGCTGGCGGTTAGTCCCAGCTGAAGTCCAAATGCCTGAAGGAGAAAATTTGCAACAGGTATGGGAACGTAGCGTTGCAGCTTGGGAATCAATTGTGCAAACAGCATTAACTAATCAACTCAAAACCGTCTTAGTAGTAGCCCACGATGCTACGAATAAAACTTTACTTTGTCACATTCTTGGTTTATCGCTAGAAAATTTCTGGAATTTTCGTCAGGGAAATGGCGCTGTTAGTGTTATCGATTATCCTTTTGGACTAGATGCACCAGTACTACAAGCAATGAACATCACCACTCACCTGGGTGGAGGCGTATTAGATAAAACAGCAGCCGGGGCGTTGTAGGAGTACTAAGTGCTGATTGCTGAGTTAATAGTTAGGAGTAAGGAATAAAGTTAAGAGTGATGAGCAAACAGCAAATAACTTATAACTCATAACTCCTAACTCGTAACTCATAATTCAAAACTTTTATGACTGAACTGCTGCAACAAGTACGGCTAATTGACCCAGTTTCCCAAACCGATGAACTATTTGATGTACTAATTGCTGATGGTTATATCCAAGCAGTCGCTTCTTGCATTTCCGATATCAGTTCTGATACTCAAATCAGAGATTGTCGGGGATTAGTTCTTGGTTCTGGCTTAGTGGATTTATACAGCCACTCCGGCGAACCGGGGTTTGAAGAACGGGAAACTCTTGTATCTCTGTTGCAAGCTGCTGCTGTCGGCGGCTTTACTAGAGTTAGTATATTACCCGATACATCCCCAGCTATTGATAACCCCGCACTTGTGGCGCAGTTACAGCAGATGAGGGCAGAGGGGCACAGGAGGAGAGGGGCAGATGAGAGTTTGCATTCTCATTCTCTCCGGCTCCCCGGCTCCCCGGCTCCCCAGCTTCATATCTGGGGTGCTATCACCTTGGATATTGCTGGGAAGCAAATGACGGAATTGGCAGATTTAGCGTTGGCTGGAGTTGTTGGTTTTACAGATGGTAGACCTTTGGAAAATTTAGCACTGGTACAGCGGGTGTTAGAGTATCTTCAGCCGTTGGGTAAACCAGTTGCATTTTGGCCTTGCGATCGCCAATTAGCTGCAAATGGTGTAATTAGAGAAGGTGCCCAAGCACTGCGTTTAGGTTTACCGCCACTACCCGCCAGCGCCGAAACAACTGCGATCGCTGCAATGCTTGAATTAGTTGCAGCCATAGGCACGCCAGTACATATCATGCGCGTCTCCACAGCCCGCAGCGTGGAATTAATCGCAAGAGCTAAAACTGCTGGTTTACCCATCACCGCTAGCACTACTTGGATGCATCTTTTACTCGACACCAAAGCAGTTAAGAGCTATAATACTAGCCTGCATTTAGACCCGCCTTTAGGCAATGCCAGTGATGTAATGGCGTTGCGTGCGGGAGTACGTGGGGGGGTTATAGATGCGATTGCGATCGACCACGCACCTTATACCTACGAAGAAAAAGTCCAGGCTTTTGCCGAAGCGCCAGCCGGAGCAATTGGTTTTGAGTTAGCATTACCTTTGCTATGGCAATATCTTGTGGAAACTGGGGAATTTACAGCTTTAGAATTATGGCGTGCGTTGAGCAGTAATCCAGCAAAGTGTTTGGGGCAGAAACTCAGTGCGATTACCGCCGAGCAAAAGGCTGAACTAACTTTATTTGACCCTCAGCAAACCTGGAAAGTTGAAAGGAAAAATCTGCATACACTTTCACAAAATACACCCTGGTTAGGGGAAGAATTACAGGGTTGTGTTGTGCAAACTTGGTGTTAGTTGTGTTCCCAAGAGTTAATAACTACGTTAATTTTTTATTTGAAAGTGTATCTTAATTAAAAATTATTAATTAGTAGTATAGCAATCGAATTAAAGGTTAGGACATCTTGAAAGCCTAGATGTTAGGAATAGTAATGTTTTACCTCCTGCCCTCTGCCTCCTGGCTTCTGCCTCCTGCTATATATGAGTCGCCCGCGCATTCTTCAACCCGGTGAAAGTTATATAACAGGGGACTAGGGACTGGAGACTAGCTGAAAAGTCTTTTGGGGTCTAGATTTTATCATCTGTGGATGTCCTAATCACCAAAGCTTTTGCTATACATTTATTAATTATTTTCAATTACCCTATGCTCCAACGGATATTTTAGCAAAATTGAAATGTAGTTACGAACGTGCATTATTGCAACTACCAAGATATTCAAGCTTGAAATATTATTAAGTCAGCGGTAGCATATTCGGCTTTTTACTAAAAATCCTCTTTATCATTAAGGTGATAAAAACAAGATACACTTAATTAAATGTAAGTTCGATAAACCTCTCCCTCAGTCTGTCTTTTGCTTTGTAGGAGAGATAGGAGCAACAAAAATTAGGTATCTCAAGCCTCTCACCATGTCTGTTAGAGGTTTGGAGGGAGGTTAAATTAAAGTGAAGTTTTAGGTGTAACTAGATGGACAAAAGTTTGAAAAGTAAGCTGCCACTTCTGCTGACATTCTGCTTATTTACTAACTTTTTACCTGCCTCTGATTCACTTTTATGTTCAGCTTTTGCCTTAGAAAAATATTATAAAGTAGCTAGATATGACACAGATGGACGCACAGGAAGCAATGGGCGTTCGGGTAGAAATGGTTCTAGTGGTGAAAATCAGAACATTTTTGTCGATGGTTCACCTATAAATCTTGACCTATCGGGGAAAGGTGGAGAAGATGGGGAAGATGGAGAACGGGGTTATCGGCCTAACTGTGGTAACCAACCTGATAAAGTCAGCCACGATCTAAATGCACCAAATGGTGGTAATGGTGGTAGCGGTGGCAGAGGAGGAGATGGGGGTAATGGTGGTTCAATAACAGTTTACTACACGAATTTAGCAGACTTGCGAAATATTTTTGTTCGGACTATTGGCGGCGAAGGCGGACGTGGTGGTAGAGGCGGAAATGGTACGTCCGGTTGTAAGTGTCAAAGACGAAAATGGGAAGTACAAACTTGTGAAGGAACTCCCGCTACTCCTAACTACAAGTGTACTAATAAGGTTTACCGATGTAGCGATGGTAATCATGGGGGAGATGGTAGTGATGGTAGAGATGGTAGCAAAGGAAGCTTAGGAAATTTGAGTATTGTTAAGAGCGAGGAACCTTTGGCTGATGATAACCCAACTATGAACTTGACAATTTCAGAACTGACAAAACCATTTAATCTCTCAAAAAACAAGTGGAATCTTCGCCAGGGAGCAATTTATTTACTTGCACCTGGTTCGGCGATCGCTGATAATTATCGAGAGTTTGAACAGCGTTTAGAAGAGGCTTTTCAAATAGTTTGGCAAGAAACAGAATCCATTACCAGTTTTGCTAATCAAGCTATCACACTAAATTTAACTGACAGCAAACAAGTAAAAGTGACTTTTTCTGAGGACTTATGGATTGATGGTAGCAGCAAAAGTGAGGCTAACTTGACAACTTTTACTATTAACCATGCCATTCTCAAAAAAGATGTCACTCGGTTAGCTGTGGCAGAATTTGCCGATACAGGACAAAACTTGAATTTAAAAATAGTTGATTTGGCAGCAAAATCTGATGCCATTAATACTCAGTTTCGCCTCAAATTCCGTGCCCAAGATAGCTTGTATGGTTTTTCTGGCTATAAAACTGAATACGAAGGGGATATTCCCAATGAATTTGTGACTCGTGATTACAACCGTTTTACTCTAGCTTTGGGTAAGCTAAAAATTCCTAATGAAGCTTTACGTCCTGGTGTGAATGTTGAAATTGAAGTGGTAGTGACTCGTTCTTTGGGAGAACGTTCTGCTAAGCAAACTATTCGCTGGCAAGGTGTAGTTCGTAAGCCTAGAAGAGAGATTTAATGATTAAAGGGATTAATTCTCACGCAGAGGCGCGAAGAGTTTTTCAGAGTTTTTTTGATTAGGGATTGTTATTACCGAGATATTTAGCTTTTAGTTCTTCTAATTCTCGGTCTATTTGACTTTTACTAGAAGGTTGAGGTGTTGAACTCGGTGGTTGGATTTTATTTGGTTGAGGTTTATTACTACTTAAAAATTGGGTTTTCATTTGCTCTAATTCTAAATCAATTTGACTAGGAGATTGGGTGACTAAAGGAAGTGTAGAATTAGGCGTAGATTGAGGAACAGGTTTTGCTGTATTCGCTGGTGTAGCTGGTTGTGAATATTGATTTAAGTCTTTTAAAACATCATCTACTGTTTGATAACGCCGCATTGGAATGCTTTCTAACATCTTGTTGAGAATGAGACTTAATGCTTTACTAACAGGAATTTTTAAGTATTTTTGCCAAATCCAAGTATCGTTATTGGTATCATAGGAATCGAAAGGCGATCGCCTGGTTAATAAGTTAATACAAGTAGCACCCAAACTATAAATATCGCTGGCAAAAATAGCCCTACCTCGCATTTGTTCGGGGGCGACATATTCGGGACTACCAATACTAGTACCAGTTCTATTTAAAGCAGTGCCAGTAGCAGATTTAGAAGCACCAAAATCTACTAAAACTAATTTGCCATCACCGCCACGTAAAATAATATTTTCCGGCTTAATATCGCGGTGAATCACTTGTCTGGCGTGACAAAATTGCAATACCGGTAATAAATCATTGAGTAATTGCCAGATTTGTGCTTCACTAAAAGCACCTTTATGTGCTAGTTCCTGAGCTAAATTTTGCCCATCAATAAATTCTTGTACAAGATATTGGCGGTCTTCCTGGGTAAAATATGCCAATAGTTCCGGAATTTGGGGATGCTTGCCCAATTCATCCAACTGTACGGCTTCTTGGTTGAATAACTCCACAGCTTTTTGTACGGTATTAGTGCCTTGGGCTTGGGGATAAAATTGTTTAATTACACAGCGCGGTTTTGATGGTTTATCTTCATCCACAGCTAAAAAAGTTCTGCCAAAACCACCTTGACCTATGGGTTTAATAGCACGGTATCGCTGTTTGAGAAGTAACTTAGAACCGCAAGTCAAGCAAAAATTGACATTACTAGAATTTTCAGGCTTCGGACAACGGGGATTAAGGCAATAACTCATGGAGGATGGCGCCCAGAATCGTTCTTACTTATCTTTATTTTCCACTGTCCTTAAGAAAAGAGCATTTATATTCGCCAATTATCCAGCTTCAAGTTGTAGCCTAATGCTTGAATCCGCTGATAATAGGATAAATTACCACTGACTAAAGTTAAGTTTTGTTGGATTGCAATGGCAGCAATAATAGCATTAGCAAGTTATATTGGTTGTCCTGTGCGTTCCAAATCTGCATAAATACGTCCCGCCAACTCAGCATCACTGAGTTCAAGTGTTAATACTTCAGCAACCGCAATTTGGTTAAAAAACTGTTGAATTTTATCTTCTCGGCCAAGCTTATGCTAGCCTTTAACAATCTCTAAGACTGTAATAGTGCAGATAGTATACTGACCAAAAACGGCTAGATAAGCAATTGCTCTAGATAGAACACGCTGGTCTCTACGCTTGAGACTCTCACAAAGAGTTTAACTTGGCGGTGGGGGCAACGGTCTTCTAAGGCGTGGACTTGCCCTTGACTGTCACGGTAGAGTGCGATCGCCTGCTTCCAAAGTATCACATTCACAAGCTTATTTATTACCTCTGTAATACGTGCAACTACATATCAGTGATTGGTTTAAATACCCTACTGACGGACATCACTATTTTGCATAGTTTCAAACGATGAAATTAATAGGTTTGCACATTCTTTTCGACATTAGACTAAAATGTGCTACACCCCTTCCTGAATTCAGATGTAGTTACAAGCATGGAACTAAAGTAATATTTTTGACTGCATTTATTTAGAAGCAAATGACTTGTATGACAGATGGCCAGATTATCAGCTCAAAAAGCTCAAACTAACTGTGTTGACAAGCTATAAAGTATGTGTAGATAAAACAGCTAGTAAATTGAGAAAAAAATCTGTATGACAAGCTACCAAGAAACCCCAACTAGTGACGAATCCATTAATGAGTTAATCGCCGAGACGACAGGTATCAACCATCTGGAGGTAATTGAAAATGTCATCGACAGCCTAGAACAAGATGACAGTGCAATGGTTAACCACACGCCAGAGGGTGGTTCTCTGTGGAAGTTTAAATACGGGAGTGTGGAAGTATTTGTCCAACTCACTGGGAAAACCGATGAAGACACGATAACGGTTTGGTCTGCGGTGCTAGATTTACCTGCCAAAGATGAACCTAAGTTAATGCGGCATCTTTTAGAATTAAACTGCTCTAGTACTTTTGAGGCGCGTTTCGGTATTATTGAAAATCGGGTAGTTGTGATATCTACACGCACTTTAGCGGAGTTATCTCCAGGCGAAGTCTCTCGGCTAATAACTATTGTGGCAACGATCGCTGATAACAACGATGAAGCTTTACAATCTGAATTTGGCGCAGCTTAATCGTTTTGGTTTAGTTATGAGTTACCGTTCGCCTTTGGCGTTTCCCCTTAGGATAAGTTCAGGTTGGTCTAAGCCGCAACTCCTAACTCCCAACTCTTAACTTTTGAACTCTAAACTGTGGCGACTAATTCCTTTGCTAGAAGCGGCTGGCATTTAACCGCTGGTTGCAACAACAGCACCAGCATCCTCCAACTCTGCGCTTTTATACTTGGTCGCCACCTGCCACTTCTGTTGGCTATCATCAACGTCAGTATCCTGAATATTGGCAACATCTGACCGAATAATTCGTAATCACGCTCTAAAGTAACTGTTAGCAAATCTTAACTGATTGAATAGTACTCATTAACTCTTCAAGGGTATATGGGTTAGTTATATAAGCATCAGCACCTTGCTTTTTTGCCCACAGCCTATGAATTGCTTGATTTTTACTGCTACAAATTACAATAGGTATTTCTTGATTAGTTGGATTTGTTTTTAAGAAGCGACATAATTCAAATCCACTCATCCCAGGCATGACTACATCAGTAACAATCGCATCCGGCTTTTGTTCTAAAACTATTTCTAGAGCTTCTTTAGCACTAGTTGCTCTGATGATATTGTAACCTTTATCTCTCAAATAATAACTAATTAATTCTAATTCCTGTCGAGAATCTCCTATAACCAGAATAGTAGCTACCCAGGTAATACTCAACCTTCAATCTCCAAAACAATATGTTAGTTAAGTGTAGTTATTTTCTATATAAAAAATTTAAACAATATGCTTAAATATTACTTTTAGTAAATCTCCTTGGTTAAAAGGTTTGGTTAAATAGCCTGATGCCCCGACTATTTTAGCTTTAGCTTTATCTAATAACCCTGATTTTGCCGACACCATAATCACAGGCGTATTTTTAAAATATGAGTGTTTACGCAGCAAAGAGCAGAGTTCGTATCCATCTAAATTAGGCATGGAAATATCCAAGAAAATTATGTCGGGTTTTGTGGAGATAATCTGCATTAAAGCTTTGAAAGAATCGGTGACTCCGATAACAGAAAAGGTTTGCTCATCTAAATAACTTTTAATAGTATTTAATACCATAGGACTATCATCAATACAGAAGATTGTATAGACTTTTTTGTTAGTCTGGGGTTGTACAACTTGCTGACTTGTCCTATCAGTAGTATTGATAATGTATGTCGCTGGTTTATTGCCGTTGTATGGTCTAGGTAACCTGTGTGGAGCTTTGAGTTGAGGTTGCGGCTGATTTTTGAATAAAAATTGTGAGGGTTGCACTGGCGATGGTGATGTTTGCTGACTAGCAGCTATCCTTACGGGAAAATGCTCTGCGCCACTTCTAGGTGTTAGACATCGTTCAACTAATAAACGAAGATTCAGATGACAAAACTTTGGCATATCATCCAAAAAGCCTTCGGGAATAAATTCATAACTTCCCTGCTCTAAGTTCAGAAACGACTCCAAAACTTCTAGTGCTAACTCTTCTATCAAAATCGCTGCTTGAGACGGACTGATATATTTCTGATTTACTAACCAGCAAATAGCTAGATAATCCGGATTCGGTATTGATTGATTCTCAATCCCAGTTTCAAATATTGCCCGCAGCTGTTCGTGGATTCCACGAGGGAGAGTAGAAATTTGCTGGCTCAGGCGTTGCAAATTTCTGTAAAGTGGCTCAAACATTTTCTCTGAGTAGCAAGCATAAATCAGTTTACCCTCGTCTACATATATTGACCAAGAACCAGAGGTGCTAAATACTTGCAAACAACCAGTAACGGACTTACTTGTGATTTTTTTTAATAGAGATAGAGGCTGGAGTTTTTGGAAAAATCTGTATCTACTAATCGGAAGTGTCTTCATTGGGATGGTTCTGGAATAAAATTAATATTTGCAAGCGAAATTAGTGAATTTCCTTTTGGGAATTCACAGCGGCATTAATTAGAAGCACTATTCAGATAAATATAGCGGTCACATTTTAGTTAGTACAGAGATTCCACACCCCCCAACTGGTAATTCTCAAATCTCTGCTAAGCTATAATGCACGAATACAACTAAAATCAATCGATGTCGATGCTATTACCCAATAGCAAAATTACCCGACTATTGTCAGGAAATAGTATTTCAAAAACCAGATTGACTTTCTGTATCTTTCGCTAATTTAGCCAATCTAACAGTAACTCAAGTGCGACGTACAGACCATTGGCTCTCGCCCATCAGTCGCAAAAGTATCACTGTTACCCGTATTTTACAGCCAAAATTACAAGTAATCACTAATGAAAAAAGAACCTGAACAACTTGTGTGCAGTCACTTTTCTTGGTAGTTTATTCTTGAGATAAACTTGCTTCAAGAGAAGTGTTTTTTTTAACTCAGCATTAAAGCCGTTCGATGTCTTACTTAAATTTGCGATTGTAGAACTTCTGTGCGTAGGGAACAACAAGGGTCAGTGGCGACCAAAAATGAGTTAGCTGATGATTGACGCCATGACGGTGTGTAGTGAGATGCACAGGCGACTGACTCAGCACAAGGGAATCTCTTCATAATTACTGGAAACGGGTTCTAGTGTTGCGTGGGGATAAATAGTCACCCTAGATAATTTTGAGCGAAATTCTCGAATTTTAGTACAATACCTGAAAAATAGCAATTTTTAGCTAGATGGTAGATTGCAAGTAATGTAGTCACTAAAATTCAGGTTACTATAATTTTCTAAGAAAAATAGCAGAAATATATAAACTTGATGAGAAATAAGTAAAGAAAATATGAAAATTAATTAATAGCCTCTTCCAAACAATTTTCATAAATTTTATTTGTGTGGATGTCCGGAAAGGCTGAAACTGCATAGTAAATGTTAATTTGTATCGAATATTTTAGGAATCATAATTCAGAATTTGTATTATTGAATTCTACTTATAAAATACTCAATAATTAAAAATCTTAGGTTTAAAATGTCACAAATATACAGCCGATTTTAAGAAGCGTGAAGTATACAAACTAAATTTAATATCAAGCTATGCGCCCCTACCGTGGATCTGATTCAAATGAAAATCGCTATATGTTGTAAATAAAAAATTCAATGTCTATGAATTTGACTATCCAAAGTATATGTAGCAAAAAGACGCAAAGAAACTCTTTACGTCTTTAATGTGAGATTTAAAAGTGGACATCCTCGTCCTTTTACTTAATCAACCTAAACTTGCTCCTGCCAGTACCAAGTTAAAAGTATGCCACCTACCATCAGCTTAATTAGTTCTAGTAGCCAATAACCACCGTGTAGTAAATTCATTGTTGATGGAATAGCAGCAACAGCTTCAAATAGGTTGAGTTGAATTCCGATCGCGCACATTTGCGGAGTCAAGAAATAGGTGTCAAGCAGAGCTATACTCAGCAGGATCGCAGATAGAACAATACTGCCAATACCCCTTTGAAATTGGGTTTTACTCAAAACCAACGCTCCCGTTAGTACTAGAGCAGCAGATAATAATTCCATACGATTAAAGTTCCAAAAAATCGTATAGCCTGCTGTAGTAAAACCACTTCCGTTCATCATTCCAGAAAGATAAAGACTAGGCATAATTACCCAATCTAAAAGTAGACTTGCACTGAGCCAAAAGCCCAAAGTCAAGATGATAGCGGTTTGCCAAATTGGCCGTCTGAATGCAACCTTAGAAATAGCAGTCATAGAATAATTGCCTTGTGTTGTATTCTTAGTTTCTAACTTCAACAGTTAGTTTGACAACAAATATCAATTAACCTTTACATTAGTCGCCAAGGTTGCCAATATAAAGGGCGATCGCGTCTTAAGTCTTTGGTAAATCCCAAGTTTGTTAAAACAGAATTAAGAAATATTAAAAAGCTTCAAAAGTAATTTAAATAGACCTGAGTTGTTAGAAACACTGAAGTTATTTTTCCTGAAATGTCCAGACTCCTTCATCCCAATCTGACTCTGTTGGGGGTGCTTGTAACCAATGCTGACAACGCAACAGATGTAACATCGCAGCTTTGTCTTGGTTGTCAGCTGCTAAAACCAAGGCAAATTCAGCTCTAGCACGATTAAAGTCGCGTTTGAGGTAATATTCGCGTCCTTTATAATAATGCTCAATTACTTGTAGTTTTTCGCTACTAATGGGATTGGAACGCAAACCGACCAATTCATATATGGATACTGGCTCATTTCTGCCTTTGACGCGAATGTAATCTAGTTCTCTAGCCCAAATATTTTCTTGACATGGTTTAAAAGTGTTATGGCTAATAATGATATCGCAACCATACTGTTTACTAACGCTTTCTAGACGAGAACCGAGATTAACACCATCGCCAATAGCTGTAAATTCCATCCGCTTACTAGAGCCGATATTTCCACTAATCACCGTATCGGAATTAATGCCAATGCCAATGTTGATTCTCGGTTTATTAAGTGCATAGCGGCGTTGATTAAAATCGTATAAGCGTTGGCGCATTTCTAAAGATGTTTGCACTGCCATCCAAGCGTGTTCTTCTAAAGGTAAAGGAGAACCAAACACAGCCATAATGGCATCGCCGATGTATTTGTCCAGAGTGCCTTTATGTTTAAAAACTGCCTCCACCATTGATTCAAAATATTCATTGAGCATACTCACCACTTCTTCTGCTTCCAGGTTTTCCGTCAAAGTGGTGTAGCCGCGAATATCTGAAAATAAAATTGAAACTTCTTTGCGATCGCCTCCTAGTTTAGCGTCATCCAACTTCAGTAATTCTTCTGCCAATTCCTGGGTCATGTAGCGGTACATTGTACTTTTGAGCCGCTTTTCATCACTGATATCTTCCATCACCACCAGCGCTCCCCGGACTTGCTCGTGGTCGCTGACATCAGCAATGGTATTAATCGATAAATTAATACTATGCTGTTCTATACCAGCACTTAGAAGAGTGCGATCCGGGTAATACTGCTGGCGACGTTTGGAGTCGGTTCCATGTAAAGCATCCTGACACCACTTGCTAAAGTCGCTTTCTTTAATGGCGATGACATCCTCAACTAATTTACCTTCTAAACGGTCTTCTGCTTCCAGCCCCAGCAAACGTTTAGCGCTTTCATTGGCGGCGATAATTAACCCAGATTTATCAGTAGAAACTACTCCATTGGAGAGACTGCGGAGAATGTCTCGTTGCATTTGTTCTTGTTGCTTGACTGTAGCAAACAATTGAGCATTATGTAGGGCTACTCCCGCTTGAATATTAAAAGCTTCCATAAACTCTTCATCATTGCGGTCAAAACTAGCTTGGAAGCATTCGGGAGCTTTCGGCCAAGAAGCAGGGTCGTAAGCCAGCAAATCCTCAGATTTCTTTTTATTGACTAACTGAGTAACACCGATTAATTCTTGGTCGGCGTTAAATACTGGCATACAAAGTAAACTACAGGTGCGATAGCCATTTTGCTGGTCGAGTTGTTTGGCTGTTTCTGAGTCGGGGTGGTTGTATAAATCAAAGGGAATATTTAGCTTCTTGCCGGATGCGGCCACTATCCCCGCAAAGCCTTTACCAATGGGGACGCGTAACTCCTTAGTCGAACCATCATCTTGAGTAATTTTCGTCCACAATTGATGACGATCGCGGTCTATTAACCATAGTGTACTGCGATCGGCATTCATCAGTTCCTTGGCTTCATCCATCACCCGCTTGAGGGTGTCTTCTAAATCGAGACTGCTTTGAGAAAGCGACTTAATTGCTTTCATCAATGCCGCCACTGCTCTTTGTTTTTGAGTAGCTACATAAAAAGAGCGCGATGATTCTAAAATCAGTCGAATTGAAGGGGCAAATTCTTGAAATAATTGTTCGTCAGCACAGATAAAACCGTTGGTATCAATGCGCTCTGCCAGTGGAGCATGAGAATTATTCTCAGATTTTAATTTATTCAGTAATTGTACTACTGCGACTAATTGCCCGTGTTCGTTTAACAGTGGCAAAGCCAGCATCGTGTAAGTGCGATAGCCAGTTCTTTTTTCTTGTTCTTGGGCAAAATGCGATCGCGGGTCGTTATAAAAATCAAAGGGAATATTGATCACTTGCTTAAAAGTAGCGACCTCACCAGCGATACCTTTATCAGCGGGGATGCGAATTTCTAAAGAGCGATCGCCTGCCCCCTCAGCTACAATTGACCAGAGTTCTTGTTTTTCTTCATCCAATAAAAATATCGTCGTTCGGTCTGCCCCCAGTAATTCCCCGGTTTTTAAGGTAATCGAATGCAACATTTCTTGCAAGATAGTTTCAAACCCGTGAGAATCGAGCATTGATAGGGTTTGATGGACAATCTGTAATTTTTGCTCGACATCCTTAACAACCTGTTTAAAAGTATCTTGAGTCAAGGGAGCAAGAAACGTAGAAAAAGTTCCTTGTCTTGTAGCAAGAGCGCCCACAGGAGCAGAATTCGCTTGTAATTCTCGGTTTTCTTGGTTGTGAACACCAATAATCACATCGGCGGTCTCCCCACAACTTCCTTGATACACTGACATAACTAGTATTAGATATAGCAGGTTGAGATGTTAGATTTAACAGTGCAATTAATTTTATCTAATAGGTGTTAAAAGCAACATTTGATATTATCCATAGTTTAATCGCTTGTTCAGTCAGCGTCATCCTGTGAAGTTGCGGTTAATCAGGTAAGGAGTCCCTGCAAGACCTGGAATATCAGGAATCATTGATGAGGTGCTAGTAATTAGCGATCGCCAAAGTGCCTCAACGGTGACATCACCCCCCCTAACAGTACGTTCACCAGCAAAGGAAACTTCAGCACAAACGATTTTGACGCGTGCATCGTCCAATTCCAAAAATCGTATTCAAAAATACAGTTTTTTAAGCAACAATCAGATTTATAGTTATCAATCACAGAGTGATACCTTTGGTGCGCTTCTGCGCGAACGCTAACGCAGAACTTTTTAGTCTACTGACAGTAATTTTTTATTTATCGCTGTACCAAATTAATCTTATTGAGGGTGTGAAGCTTGAACTCTCTAGCGTTAAGCTTAGAAGCGGCACAGGGAACTTAGCAGGCAGTATCAACACAAATTGTTGCCCTACTAAAGTGGGTAAGGCTTAATTTGATGACACGAATTTGTCTCAATGCCATTTAATTTGTCACTGTATAACAGGAAAAAAGCTTGCAATGGGTAAACCACTTAAAGATAAAGCTGCCTTGGTGAGTCTGGCAGTCTAAAGCACCCACCAATTAATTAAACCCTTGCCATAACTACAGTCGATCCCCGATCGAGGTCGGACACTTCCAACCAATTTACACCAACCGATTTACACTATGTCTGAACTTAATGCTAGTGCTTCTGGACAATTTAGTTTCTCAGATCGTTCAGTGACGCGGCTGGGCTTTGGCTCCATGCAGCTTACGGGCAAAGGGGTGTGGGGTGAACCCAAAAACCGGGAGGAGGCGTTACAAGTATTGAAACGCTTGCCCGATCTGGGAGTCAATTTCATCGACACTGCGGATAGCTATGGACCCTACGTTGCTGAGGAACTGATCGCACAGGCGCTATATCCCTATGACGGCATATTTATCGCTACCAAGGGTGGGCTAGTTCGTACGGGTCCGAATGAGTGGCCGCCAGTAGGTCGTCCCGAATATCTACGCCAGTGTGTACTCATGAGCCTGCGCCGCCTGAAAGTGGAGCAGCTAGACCTATGGCAACTGCACCGTATCGATCCTAAGGTGCCTCAAGACGAGCAATTTGGTGCGATCGCCGATTTTCTTAAAGAGGGGCTGATTGCGCGGGCTGGGCTGAGTCAAGTCTCGGTGGAGCAGATCGAGGCTGCACGGAAGGTATTCCCTGTGACCACGGTGCAGAACCGCTACAACCTTGTAGATAGGGCTGATGAGGCGGTACTCGACTACTGCACGCATGAGGGTATCGGCTTTATCCCCTGGTTTCCGTTAGCCTCCGGCGACCTCGCCCAGTCAGGCGGACCGGTAGACACGATCGCTAAGGCACACAGCGCATCACCCGGACAAGTGGCGCTGGCTTGGGTGCTGAAGCGAAGTCCTAATATGCTGCCGATTCCAGGAACAAGTCAAGTTGCTCACCTGGAAGACAACATCGCTGCCGCGCAGCTTCATCTGTCAGACGATGAGTTTGAGCAACTTAATAAAGCCGCTGCATGAGCCAAGCGATCGCTACTTTATATCTAATCTTTTACAGGGCGCAAAATCACTGCTAACGGTGTAAAACCAGTTGGTGCATATCAATGGCAATTTTTTCAATTTTTTGGAGGAGAGGAAAATGAAGAAGTTCAGCTGCTTCATTATTGTCGGGGCAGTATTATCGATTAGTGCGCCGGCCTTTGCTGAAAGTCGTGCGGTTAATATCAGTATTGGCAGTATTGGTGGTTCCTTAGATAATGCCGCTTTGCAAACAATTCGCCAAGTTATCGGGTTTGCAGTTGGCACTAGCACCGTCGATAAATTCATTGTATATAGTCCCAGGGCCGGATCTATTCCTATCGAAGGAGGTTTATCTGCTTGTGCCGAAGCTGGCTTTGGTACAAGCAATACAACATTTAATGCTTTTATCCAGCAGTTGCGTTCAATTAATCCCAAACCAGGGACTTTCTACAATCTAGAACTTACTGCAAGCTGCAAACAGAAATAATACCAATTTTAAAAAAGAATGCGACAGATACATATCTCTAAAACCTTGTTCTGTCTGCATTCTTAATACGTGAATTTTGTAAGCGCAGCGTTAGCGAGTCCGCCTACTCTTACAGAGAAGCAAGCTACGCGCAGCGTCTCGTAGAGAGTGTCATTTTGAATTTTGAATTGGTATTACTTCTGCTGTAGTGGCACTTATTGGAGTACTAGAAGTTTTACTAATTTAAATAATTAAAGCTCCCAAATTCTAACTGACTTTGGGAGCTAAGAATTTTGAGTTCACCGCGACGCCGTTTTACCTAAGTTTATGACCTGGTTAAACCAGGTGGGAATCTAAATTTCTCGTTTAAAGTTTCCGGGTACATGCCCGGTCTACTGCCACGAGAACTGGTTGACTCCCTTTTCTTTAAAGGCATAGATCAAAAAACTTGATGGCAGTCACCAACGTCGTAGTGCAACTAACTCATTATAGCTTTCAAAAAGATGTTGTGTGTTCAACATCAAAAGTTTCTGATAAATTTAGCTGGGATACCAGATGGATTCTATGGTTTGGGCAATAGCGATCGCCTGCTGTCGATTTTGATTATCGAGCAAAACGGTGACATGTCCCAACTTGCGCCCAGGACGCGATTGAGTTTTCCCGTACCAGTGGACGTGCGCCTGGGGAATCCTTATTATTTGTTGACGCTGGCTTCGGTAATCGCTGTCAGAATTTTCATACCCCAATAGATTTACCATCACAGCACCAGCACACTGTAAATCAGGATTTCCCAACGGTAAACCACAAACTGCCCTCAGCTGTTGCTCAAACTGAGAAGTTTCACAGGCGTCAAGGGAAAAATGCCCAGAATTGTGGGTACGAGGAGCAATTTCATTTACTAGCACTTTGCCATCAGCTCTCAGAAATAGCTCAATCCCAAAAATTCCCACTGCTTGGAGGTTATTTAATAAAGTATGGGCGATCGCTTTTATTTCTGCGACTTGATTGGGCGTAATTTCGGCTGGCGCAATTACCCGCCGACACACTTGCTGTTCTTGTTGAGTTTCTACCACTGGATAGGTGACAATTTCTCCCTCTAGAGAACGAGTTGCGATAACTGCTAATTCTCTTTCAAAAGGTACAAATTCCTCTAATAAAAAAAGAGATTTATTTGAATTTTTTATCAGATCACAATTTAATTTTTCTTGTAAATTAGTGAAATCCTGAATTATAAAAGTACCCTGACCATCATAACCGTGGCGTCGGGATTTGAGAACTACTGGAAAACCTAGATATTCTATTTTAGATTTGAGATTTTCTACCTCGTCGAGGGCGAAAAATTGCGGAACTGGCAAGCCTAAATTGCTTAAATAGCAACGTTGGTGATATTTATCTAAAAGAGGAGTTAATACTTTTAATCTTGGGCGAAAACAAACGCCTTGCTCTGTTAAAACAGATAAAGCATTTAAGTTAACAAATTCGTTTTCAAAGGTGATGACATCGCATTTTTTCGCTAATATTTCTGTAGCACTGGCATCATCTACCGGAGCGAAAACAATTTCCTGAGCAATTGACACTGCCGGGTCGTTTTCACTAGGAGTTTGTACTACTAATTCTACTTCTAGCTTCCTTGCTGCATCTGCCATCATCCAGGCAAGTTGTCCGCCACCAATTATACCTACACGTTTCATTAACATCCCAGAGAATCACGAGTTTGCACGCCTGTTTTAGAATTCACACCGTCGGCTTTGACACACAGTTCTTTGATTTGCGCTTTATCCAAAATTGCATCTGTAAAATCTGCACCGTCTATATTCACATCATTAAAGATGGCGCGGAGCAAAAGGGTTTCTTTAAGAACTGCATCGCTCAAATCTGCCTTAGTCAAGTTTACCTGATCGACCATTGCATTCGTTAAATCGGCTCCGTGGAGATTTGCTTGTGTCATCACCGAAGCACTCAATACTGCTCCCCGCAAGTCAGCGTTGGTAAAATTAACCAATTCCATATTGGCGTTAGAAAACTCCGCAGCTTGTAAACTTTGACCAGAAAAATCACGTCTTGACAACTCTGCATTACTAAATGACAGTGGATGAGTCCAGTCTACTGCCAGTGCAGGATGAGCCACGCACCAGATAATAATCCCCATAAGTAACGCCAATCCTTGCCGCCAAAACATATCGAAAGCCAATTTGGTGTATAATCGCTGCATTGTAAGCTTCCCACATTGTAATTGAAACTAACAGCTCTGCTGCCATTGGGGAATCTATATCCCTGCTTAATATTTTGTAACGTAAAAGGCATTGCTTCTGACGTTGAGCAAAATTATTTCTGCGATCGACACAAAGCAGCTATTACTTGGGGATAGTATGGGGGCGATGTCTACGACGGGCTACGCTTATGCAACATCACAACAAGTAATTCGGCAAAATTAGATACACAAAAGCAATATAGCTCTTGACTATTTCCTAGAGCCTTACTTTATATCTAATTAACTTTGCTGTAACTAATTCTCAACATAATTATTACCAAAGACAGATATAAATGATTGTCTACTCTCAAGGAATGATTTCGTCAAACAAAATGATGTCTACAACGGGCTACGCTTACTACCATTGATTTATTTACAATTCTTGATTTTAAAATTTTATTTTTAGGATATATTGTTTAACTCAATAGTAGGATTAACCAAGTTGATTTACATTTCTTTACTTTCAATTTGTTACGTAAAGTTTGTTGTCTTTTGAAATAAACAGATTCTCTCGACTGTTAGTCTTTAATTAAGTAAAGCAATGATTGAGCTTAATTATCATTGATATCAACTGCTTAACAAAGCTTATAAGTTGCATAAGTAGCATTGATTTTATACTGAAATTAGTTAGTTTTTCAGCAATCTCCGAGAGATTATCTTTACCAACTAGACAAATTTCCTCAACTCAGCTCCTAAACCCGATGATTAATCATTACTCGCTTCAATGGATTGAGACATGGTGCCAAGAAAATGGCTGGACAGATTTATTTGTTGAGCGGCGTAACAACTACTGGGCTTTTCCTCCGGGTGGCGTAATGCCAGAACCAATTCCTGTTCACGTTCTCAGATTGATTAAAGCTGAAAAAGGATTAACTTTTGAAGAACGATTGTGGTCTACTTCAGCAGTAATTGGTACAATCTTCGCTATTCTTTTAACCTTTTGGTTGCAGTCTCCAATGCCATTAGTTTTGGCTTTCGCTTTTAACGCAGTTACGGTGGCTCAATTGGAACTTGAGGATGCCTAAATTTTTAATTTTGGGCTTTAATATTAAAACTGCTCTTGTTTGGTTTCAGTAAGAGCAGTTTTTAATTTAATAATCTGCAAACTGCTTTGGGTGCATTAGCACATTTGGAATACGATTTATTTAGAAAATACAGAAGTACTTGAACCTGTTTTTGACCAAAATCATCCAATTCTCTCTACTAGTGATATGCGCTTAAGGTCATTACACCCACAAAAACGCCGCTAAAAGTGTATTTTTATAACAGTGGATTCAAGCAGTTAATCAGCATGGTGGCCTTGGTTTTTGGCAACGAGATATATCTAGAAATCCGGCTGACGTTAAGATGATTTTAGATACGGCGGTTTCTCTATCAAAATCAAGCTCGCTCTTATTACTATATTTTTAGTAACTTTGTATTACGTGCAGACTGAGTTACTCTTAAATGAAGAGGGACAAATGAGCTTTTTTTAATGACAGTTACTCCTACTTCAGGTACACCAGATGCACCTAGTTCTCTAGCCATTAAAGTATTTATCCCTGCTAGAACTGATTCCCCACTCGATTTAGATTACTTCATTTTTACTGACACAGTAGATAAGAAATGTCACCTAGAATGGAGAGCGCCTACTTCTAGTAGGTCAGGTGGTCTAATCACAAGCTACTTAATAGAAAGCAGCGCTAATGGCTCTACTGGGTGGTCTACTGTAAGAAATACAGGTAGTACAAGTACTTTTGCTTACAATATTTCTAAAGCTACAGGAACAGTATACTTTAGAGTCAGTGCTATAAATGCTTCAGGAATTGGTACACCCTCTAATGTTTTAAAGTTGCACTATCTACTTCAACTTGTGAAGGTACTATGGTATGTCAAAATGGAGTGTGGACATTCTTCACCAATCCTAGAGCAGTTTGCTATAGAGGTAATACTTATATAGGGTGGGTTAGTAATGCAGGTATTGTTGGCATTACGAAAGTAAACAACACCACTAAAGAAGCTACTCATTTTGAATTAGAAGATGTATCAACTTATGTTATTCAAAATGGTGGAGCAGAGATAGATGACCACGATAACGCAGCAGTTTTTATCAGACAAGATGGTAGGATTACCTGTTATTATGGCGCTCATAATGACCCAGGTGGGGTTAGGTCAAGAACTACTATCTATCCAGAGGACATTACTGAATGGTCTCCCGCAATTGTAGATAGCCCAGCTAATGCTACATCCTCTCCTAATGTTAATTTACCAACCTGCTACAGTAATCCCAGATTATTAGAAGATGCTGAAATGATGCTTTATCATTTCAGAACAGGTTCCCCTCCTGCTGCCCCTCATGCTATTCTCTTCGCAAATACACAGAATACTCTAAATTCTACAGCTTTCTATACTGATGGTTTACCTTTAATTCAAAGTACCGTTGCTCCTTGGAAAACTCAACGCCCTTATGTACAATCTGTAGTTAATGGTAGAAATCGTGTAGATTTCTGCTTCACTGATGGACATCCAGGTGACTCAAATACAAAAGAAAATGGAAATGGTACTAGCTTATATCACTTCTATGTAGAGTGGGATAAAGCAGCTAATAAAGCTAGGTATTATACATCTGCTGGTGTAGAAATGGTTAATCCAGAAGCTATAGGAGTACAAGCTCCTAGCTTACCTATACGCCCTAAACATTCTGGCGGTTCTGACCCTACTATGATTTGGAATGGGGTTAATGTTAGGTCTTGGGGGTGGGATATTGTAATAGGTTTTGACAAGCGCCCATGTGTACTATTTACAACTTATGATGATGGAGCAGGTAGCTTTGGTTTTTCAAATCAGCGCTATATGTTCTCCAGATGGGATGGAACAGCATGGACTAATCCAGTAGATATAACAGGTGCTAATGTTGTACCTTCTGCTCAAACCCTTGTTAGAGAGGTAGCAGTTTCTGCTCCTGGAATGGGTACTTGTGGGGTTAATGGGTTTACTTTAGATGAGCCTTGTTATACAGGTGGCTGTTGTTTTGATGCCAATAATCCTAATATTGTTTATTTAGTTAATACAGTAATTCAGACTCCTTCTAATAATTCTAAGCCTTCTTTTGCTGACCCAATTGGGTTACGAGAATTGCAAGAATGGCAAACTAATGATGGTGGATTAACTTGGGCAAAAGTCAGGGATATTACTACTAATTCCTTGCCTAATATCGTCAATGGTCGCCCTTACAGTCCTAAAAATCATGATGGAAAAATTGCAGTAGTTTGGTGGAGAGGCCCTTACTCTGGATGGGTAAGAACTTTTAATACTAATCTTTGGTGTGCCCCTGCTTGAGAAAGCCTAACTACTCTAATGGTCTTGCCCCTCTAAGTTTAAAAGACTGAAGTTATTAAACGGAATTCTTTATTGTGCTTATCTAAATGGGCGATACTGGATTTGAACCAGTGACCCCATCCGTGTGAAGGATGTGCGCTACCCCTGTGCTAATCGCCCAAGATTTATAGTTATATCATAGATTTGACAAATTATAACTTGGAGTTTTTAGTTATAAGAGAATAATTTATCAAATTAGATTGCGATCGCTCCCTCCCAACACTCCAATATCAGCCATTGCTCTGGGCACGAAAGTCATCGAAGATTCATTTCTTTAGATAAACTAAAGTCGCATCTAAGTTCTCAAATTACCTTTCTAAGATAGAAACAGCGACCATAAAGTTGCGACATCTAACCCAACTAACAGCTAGTGGCTACGGAGAACACAAAAATGACTCAAGCGCCAGAATCTTTAGATTTGTCTGTTAATGACGCTACAGACAGAGCTTTAGATCGTGATTGTACAACTTTATCCCGTCACGTCTTACAACAACTTCAAAGTTTTTCAGCAGATGCACAAGATTTGAGTGCGCTGATGAATCGTATCGCCTTGGCTGGCAAATTGATTGCTCGTCGCATGAGTCGGGCTGGCTTAATGGAAGGCGTTCTCGGATTTACTGGAGAAGTAAATGTGCAAGGAGAATCCGTCAAAAAGATGGATGTTTACGCTAACGATGTGTTTATCTCAGTATTTAAGCAAAGCGGCTTAGTTTGTCGCCTAGCTTCTGAGGAAATGGAAAAACCCTACTACATCCCAGAAAATTGCCCCATCGGGCGCTACACTCTCCTATATGACCCAATTGATGGTTCATCTAACACTGATATCAATCTCAGCTTAGGTTCGATTTTCGCCATTCGCCAACAACAAGGAACTGATAGCGATCGCCTTGCAACTGACCTGTTAAGCAACGGACGTAAGCAAATTGCTGCTGGATACATCTTATATGGGCCTAGTACAATGCTGGTCTATACTATAGGTAAGGGCGTTCATTCTTTTGTCCTCGACCCTAGCTTAGGTGAATTTATCCTCACAGAAGAAAATATCCGCATTCCTAACCACGGCGCTGTTTACAGCGTGAATGAGGGTAATTTCTGGCAGTGGGAAGAATCAATTCGAGAATACATCCGCTACGTTCATCGCACAGAAGGCTATACCGCTCGATATAGCGGGGCAATGGTAAGCGATATCCATAGAATTTTAGTTCAAGGCGGCGTATTTCTCTACCCAGGCACAATTCAAAAACCAGAAGGGAAATTGCGTTTGCTTTATGAAACCGCTCCTTTAGCCTTTTTGATTGAACAAGCAGGCGGTCGTGCCACTACAGGACTAGTAGATATCTTAGATGTAGTGCCGAAAAAACTCCATCAGCGCACACCTTTAATTATTGGTAGTAAAGAAGATGTAGCAAAAGTAGAGTCTTTTATTCAAAATGGTCACTAGATAAGGATGACAAAGATATCCTACTAGATGCGCCAAGTACAATATTGCCAAAATAAATCTCTGCTCTAAAATAAGCAAAAAGCTTACGGAATAAGACTTGTTTGTTTTGCTTTTTAAGTTTTTACTTTTGCTTTCTTGTACTAGCCTATGCCATTAATTAAAAGTTAATCATGGTGATTTACGATTAGGAATGCACAATAGCAGTTCTTAAAATTAATTAAAGATTATTTCAGCAGGTCGATGCGATAAGTGATTGGTAACGGCAAAATTCAAAAGTCACCATCAAAAATCTACTCAACAGTCAGCAGTACCCAACACCTAATAACGAAAAGATGTTAACTGATAGCCGTTTGAGAATTTGATGGATGCCAACTTCACTAAAAAACATCATACAGGAGTGAAATAAACCAGAGTTATGGCAACCAATCATCTACTAGAAATTAAGCAATACGGTCAAAGTATCTGGATGGATAATTTGAGCCGCGACATTATTCAATCAGGCGAACTTCAAGACTTGGTTGAAAATCAAGGAATTGTTGGGATTACTTCTAACCCAACGATTTTTGAAAAAGCGATCGCTGGTAACGTCATTTATGATGCGGATATAGAAGCTGGAGTTCGGGCTGGCTTACCAACGTACAAAATTTACGAATCGCTGATTTTTGCAGATATTCGTAGTGCCTGTGATACCTTACGCCCTGTTTATGAAAGCTCGAATCACCTAGATGGTTATGTGAGTATCGAAGTACCACCGACCATTGCCGACGATACCGAAGCAACAATAGCCGAAGCCAAACGCTATTTCCAAGAAGTTGACCGGGAAAATTTGATGATTAAAATTCCTGGCACTGAGGCTGGTTTACCAGCAGTAGAACAGGCGATCGCCGACGGCATTAATGTTAATATTACCCTGCTGTTTTCGGTGGAAAGCTACGTAAACACAGCTTGGACTTATATTCGTGGTTTAGAAAAACGGGTAAGCGAAGGTAAAGACATAAGCAAAATTGCTTCAGTCGCCAGCTTCTTCCTCAGTCGGATTGATAACAACATTGACGCCAAAATAGATGCTAAGTTGAAAAAAGGTGTTGATGATATTGCCGTAGAAGCGAAGCTCTCAGCTATCAAAGGAAAAGTAGCGATCGCTAACGCCAAGATTGCCTACCAAGAATACAAGAAAATCATCGAAAGCGATCGTTGGCAAGCCTTGGCAGCAAAAGGGGCGAAAGTACAACGACTCCTGTGGGCTAGTACCAGCACTAAAAACCCTAGCTACAGCGACGTGATGTATATCGATGAGTTGATTGGCAAAGATACCGTCAACACCGTACCACCAGCCACCATCAAAGCTTGTGCCGATCATTGTAACGTCGGCGATCGTTTAGAAACAGGTGTAGAAGAAGCTTATAAGCTGATCGAAAACCTCAAAGATCCCGACATCAACATCGATATCAATGCTGTCATGGATGAACTCTTAGTTGAAGGTATTGACAAGTTCATCCAGCCGTTCCAGTCCTTGATGAACTCTTTAGAAGAAAAGATCAAGGTATTGTCGCCAGTGTAGGGGCTGGGGAGAGGGGACTAGGGAGTAGGGACTGGTGACTGGGGACTAGGGAATAAGATTAAATACTATTTTCTAATACCCAATCCCCAATACCCAATCCCCACTACCCAATCCCCATTACCCAATCCAAAATCCAAAATCTAAAATCTAAAATTCCTATGGTCAGTCTGCTAGAAAATCCTTTGCGCGTTGGTCTCCAACAACAAGGGATGCCTGAACCCCAAATTATAGTTATCTTTGGCGCTTCCGGTGACCTTACCTGGCGCAAACTAGTACCAGCACTTTACAAGTTGCGACGAGAACGGCGCATTCCACCTGAAATTACCATCGTCGGCGTGGCACGTCGAGAGTGGAGCCACGAATACTTCCGCGAACAGATGCAAAAAGGCATGGAGGAGGCACATCCCGATGTCGATTTGGGGGAACTCTGGCAAGATTTTTCTCAAGGTCTGTTCTACTGTCCTGGTGATATAGACAAGCCCGAAAGTTACCAAAAACTGAAAACCTTATTAACTGAATTAGACGAAAAGCGGGGCACGCGAGGCAATCGGATGTTTTACCTCTCCGTTGCCCCAGCATTTTTTCCGGAAGCAATTAAGCAGCTAGGAAGCGCTGGGATGCTAGAAGATCCCTACAAACATCGGCTGGTAATTGAAAAACCCTTTGGTCGTGACTTGGCTTCTGCCCAGAGTCTTAACCAAGTGGTACAGAAATTTTGTAAAGAAAACCAAGTCTATCGTATTGACCACTACTTGGGTAAAGAAACAGTCCAGAATTTGCTAGTATTTCGCTTTGCCAATGCAATTTTTGAACCGTTGTGGAATCGTCAATTTGTTGACCACGTACAAATTACTGTGGCAGAAACCGTGGGCGTGGAAGACCGGGCTGGTTACTATGAAAGCGCCGGCGCACTACGAGATATGTTGCAAAACCATTTAATGCAACTTTACTGCCTGACAGCGATGGAAGCACCCAACTCAATGGATGCTGACAGCATCCGTACTGAAAAAGTCAAGGCACTCCAAGCTACCCGTTTAGCTGATGTTCACAATCTCTCGCGTTCGGCAGTGCGCGGTCAATATAGTGCAGGCTGGATGAAAGGTCAACCAGTACCAGGGTATCGAGAAGAACCAGGTGTTGCTCCCCAATCCGCAACACCCACCTATGTAGCGATGAAGTTTATAGTTGATAATTGGCGCTGGCAAGGTGTTCCCTTCTACCTGCGTACTGGTAAGCGGATGCCGAAAAAAGTCAGTGAGATTTCCATCCACTTCCGCGAGGTTCCTTCTCGGATGTTTCAATCCGCCGCGCAACAGAGAAATGCCAATATTTTGGCAATGCGGATTCAGCCGAATGAAGGAATTTCCCTGCGCTTTGATGTGAAAATGCCAGGGTCGGAATTCCGCACCCGTTCCGTTGACATGGACTTTAGTTACGGCTCCTTTGGTATCCAAGCCACTTCCGATGCCTACGATCGCCTTTTCCTTGATTGTATGATGGGCGATCAAACACTATTTACCCGTGCTGACGAAGTAGAAGCAGCTTGGCAAGTAGTAACTCCAGCCCTTTCGGTTTGGGATACACCCACAGACCCAACCTCCATTCCCCAGTACGAAGCTGGTACTTGGGAACCAGCAGAAGCAGAATTATTAATTAATCAGGATGGCCGTCGCTGGCGCAGACTGTAAATTTTAGTCATTAGTCTATTAGTCATTAAGTCATTAGTAAAAATAAATGACAAATGACAAATGACAAATGATAAATGACAAATGACAAAATCCAAAATTGACTATGACTCCCCAAGCTTCTACAATTTTTTCACTCCAGACACCTAAAGATATTTCGCTTACAGAAATAGAAGCGGAATTGCATCAAATCTGGCAAAGTTATGGCATTACCGGCGAGGATGGTGGGCTTCCTGCTGCTACTCGCGCCACGACATTTACTTTAGTAGTTTACGAACCAGAAGAAACCCAATATCTTTTGGCTACTTTAGGATTTTACAATGGCCCGTTGGACGGAATTTTAGGGCCTCAGATGGAAGCTGCCCTACGGCAAGTACAGAGAAAATATGCACTGCCAGAAACTGGAAGCGCAACACCTGAAACTCTAGCTATATTACGGGAAGAATTCACCAAACGTCAGGGAAATGCGGCTAACGGAGATAATAGTTCTTCCTATAGCTTAAATGCTCCAAGTCCCAGGATCGCCGATGAAATTGCTCTGCGTAACCCCTGCCGGATTATTGCCCTGTTTCCCATTGCTGGAGAAGATGAAGGGGTCAAGGCTCAAGTTTCTGCTTATTGCCCCATCCAAAAGCAATCCTCAAGTACACTCATCTGCTGCGAATATATAACTCTCAGCGGTACTGCTGCCGCTTTGGAACGCATAGGCGGGATGATTCCAGCATTGTTGATTGGTGGCTTACCCAAATTTCTTTGGTGGAAGGCAACACCAGACCCCAACAACACTTTATTTAAGCGCCTGGCAGCAGTCTGCAATAATGTGATTGTGGATTCTTGCCGTTTTAATGAGCCAGAAAGTGATTTACTTCGCCTAGAAGAGTTGGTGGAAAGTGGTGTTCCCCTAGCTGACTTGAACTGGCGTCGTCTGTCGGCATGGCAGGAATTAACAGCTGAAGCCTACGACGCACCCCACCGTTGCGCTGCGCTCAAAGAAATTGACAGAGTAACAATTGACTATGAAAAAGGCAACCCAGCACAGGCATTGCTGTTTTTGGGCTGGCTGGCAAGTCGGATAGGATGGCTACCAGTTTCCTATCAAAAGGAAAGTGGAGATTACGATATTACTAAAATTGGCTTTGTTGCTCAAGATCAGCGACAAGTAGAAGCCGAGTTAGGCGGAGTTCCTGTTGCCGATATCGGTGAAATTATTGGTGACTTGATTGCTATCCGCTTGAGTTCCACAAATCCCCAAGCAGATTGTGGTACAGTCATCTGCTCAGAAACAGGTGGTTGTATGCGGATGGAAACACATGGTGGTGCCCAAGCCGCAGGTCTGTTTCAACAAGTGAGTTCACTTTCCGAACAAAAGGCGGAAGCATTGCTGAGTCAGCAGGTACAACGCTGGGGTCGGGAGTCACTTTTTGAAGAAAGTCTCGGAGTGATAACGAAAACTTTTAAGTTGAATAATTAATTCAGACTTAATTCTCCTACCCCCTTTTCTGATGTGGAAAGGGGGAATTTTTTCAAAATCAAATCTGATTTTTATAGGACAAAGCAATGAAGAAAGGGAAAGGGGGAAAGGGCAAAGGGGAAAGGGAACCAGTGACTTAAAAGCAGGGGTTTCAAATATGTACCGGAGCAACGGTAACGTCTCCAACTCCGCACTGATTTTTATCGCACTACGTGTCTTAAAAATCTTCTTTTTTATTCTCCATATTTAAAAATAAGGGCTTTATACCTTTTGGCTAAAAGAACATTAGTGTATTGCCCTTTCCCCCTTTCCCCTTCTTGGTAATTTTAGGAAGTAACAAAAAATAAATTATTCCGAATTGATTTATACATTTGTAGGGGTACAAGTCGTTGCCCCCGTAAAATTGTATATTTTTTAACTGAAGTTCTTTAATCAAATAAATGATTCAAGATTTTTGTTTGAGTTTGATTTAATTTAAGACCACTAATATAGCTGACTATTTATTATCCATGTCTGTAATCATTGCTGGAGAACGTAGTGGGGTGGGCAAAACAACAGTTACGCTCGCCCTTTTAGCATCTTTATGTCGTCGCGATCGCCCCGTACAATCTTTCAAGGTCGGCCCAGATTACATCGACCCCATGTTTCATCAACATGTAACTAATCGTGCTTGTCGAAATTTAGATCCAGTACTAACTTCTGAAGCCTACGTGCAGCAATGTTTTGCCCGTCATAGTCAACTAAGTGAATATGCCCTAGTGGAAGGGGTGATGGGGCTATTTGATGGTATTTCGTCATTGGTCATTAGTCATTTGTCATCTGTAAAAAACAGAGGACAAAGAACAAATGACAAAGGACAAATTACTGATTTTGCCAGTACAGCACACATCGCACGGTTGTTAGATTTACCTGTAGTGTTGGTGATTGATTGTAGCCGTTTGTCTGGCTCTGTGGCAGCGATCGCCCACGGCTACCAATCTTTCGATCCCCGTATTAAAATGGCTGGTGTGGTACTCAATCGAGTGGGGAGCGATCGCCATCTCTCTCTGCTCAAAAACTCCCTAGAACCCCTACAATTACCGATTCTCGGTGTGCTGCGGCGTCAAGATAATATCTCAATTCCCGATCGCCATTTGGGTTTAATACCCACCGCCGAACTTCCCCAACTCGATGCTGTAATCAATTGCCTTGCCGATTTAGGAGATACCTGCTTCGATTGGCAGAGCCTATTACCCTTGTTAAAATCAAAACCTCTCTCTATCTCCCCATCTCCTCATCTCCCTACTCCCTACTCCCCAGTCCGAATTGCCATTGCTCGCGATCGCGCTTTTAATTTCTACTACCAAGACAATCTCGATTTGCTGCAACAACTTGGTGCAGAACTAGTTTACTGGAGTCCTCTAGTAGATGCTGAACTACCAAAAGATATCCAAGGGATGTATTTTGGCGGTGGTTTTCCAGAAGTTTTTGCTCAGCAATTAGCAGAAAATATCACCGCCCGTGATGCGGTGAAAATAGCAATTCTCAAAGGAATGCCCACAATTGCCGAATGTGGAGGATTAATGTATTTGTGCGAGCAAATTATCGATTTTGAAGGTAAATCTTGGTCGATGGTCGGAGTTTTACCAACGTCTGCTGTAATGGGTGGACGTTTAACTTTAGGATATCGTCGTGCTGTAGCTTTGCAAAATAATCTGTTAGTGAAGGCTGGTCAAACTATTTATGGACATGAGTTTCATCGTTCCCGTTTAATCTCAACTTCCAGTCAGCCTCTGTTTGAAACTTATCGCTATGATTGTGAGGAAAATCTGGGATGCGAGGGATGGGGTTTGCCTATGAATGTTTATGCTTCTTATGTTCATTTGCATTGGGGAGAAAGTGTAGAAATACCACAGCACTTTATTAAGCAATGTAGAAGTTATAGCAGTCTTAGGTGAATTCTAAAATTATTACTTATTAAAAGTTTTTGTTATTTAAAAACTGTAATTCGTAATTTATGGTACATATAAAAATTATTCAAATATTTCATATAATTAAATAACTATGAAGCATTAACATCGACGTTTTCATTCAGCTTGCGAATTAACCGCGATAACTCACGAATGATATTCACTGCAATATCTGGGGTTTCTTCTATGGCGTCATACAATTGCTCTTGGGTCAGTTCTAAAAATTCACAAGGTTCCAAAGTGGTTGCGGTGGCGGAACGAGGTTGAGTATCAAATACTGCCATTTCCCCAAAGTATTTTCCCTGTTCTACCTCTGCTAGCTTTTTATTGCCGATGTGAACTTTGACTCGGCCTGAGACGACAATGTAGAGCGATCGCCCTTCTTCTCCTTGCCTAAAAATCGTGTAATTAGCTGGAAACGATAGTTCGTTCATCACTGAAGTCAGCCGTACAATAAAATCATCCCGCAATTCCTTAAAAATCGGGACTCGCCGGACAAATAATAAACGGTCAACACTAGTTAGCATAATTACAAGTTCAAAAAATTAAACGTCACTAATACCATGTAGGAGCGTACAACTTTATGCCCCTACCAATGCATTTGCAACCGGATTTACTGTAAAGTTGAGAGCGCGATTAGTTATATTAACCGATGTCGATCGCTAGTTGCCAAGAAGATTTCAGACTTGAGTGACAGAAATTTACTTAGCATTTAACGAAATCCATCTTGAATTTAATTCATAATTATTAATCAAATTTTGAGTGTCTAAATTCTGGGTTGGCTGAGATTTGAATTTTGGAGTCAGGACTCACTACTGAGTAAGGTAAAACTATTAATCACTTTAATTTATCATTTTAAAAAACAAGAGTATTTGCTCTTATTCGGTTGAAAGCCATAATATTGACACCATGAACTCCCAAGGTACCTTGCTGAGAAAGAAATCACCAATTTAATGCGAATTTAATTGGAGGTGTAGTTTACTACCGTAAGCATCGCTCTCCAAAATTCTCAAAATTGGGGAATTGGCTAATGACTGGCGAACTTCGATTAATTGTCGCTAGGCAAAACAGTCATAACATCCCCTGAACTGCCATCACATTGAGAAGCAGAGAAGGACTTCGAGCAAAGAGCATTGAATCATTGTGAGTAACGACCATGAGTTGGCTAATTAGTACAGTAATTATTGGGATCTCTGTCGCTTTTGCAACTACCTTTGACGATAATTTATATTTGACGGCTTTTTTTGGAAAAGTCAATCGTTCCTTTCGTCCCAAGCATGTTGTTATCGGTGAATTTCTGGGATTTACTACATTAGTATGTGCTAGTCTCCCTGGTTTCTTCGGTGGTCTGGTTATTCCAAGTACTTGGCTTGGATTGCTAGGTTTGCTTCCCATCGCCATTGGTATCAGTAATTTCATCAGTCGAGAAGAACCAGAGACAGTGCAAGCTGTGTCAGTATTGACCTCTTCAAGCAAATCTGGGCGTCAGAAGAAATCACTATTAGCAATCATCCGCGATCCCCAAACTTATCGTGTTTCGGCTGTCACAATTGCCAATGGGGGAAATAACATTGGGATCTATGTACCGTTGTTTGCTACTAGCAATCTTCCCAGTTTGAGTGTAATTGTGTGTGTTTGCTATTTCGCTATTGGAGCCTGGTGCTTACTTTCTTACAACCTAACTCGTAATCCTCTGATGACTCCAGTTTTAACTCGCTACGGTAGAAAAATCTTCCCCTTTATCTTAATTTACTTGGGACTCTCTATCTTGATTAAAAGTGAAACATATCGACTTTTACCCAGTTTGGCAATGCTTTCCCATTAGGCATAAGGGACTTCCAATTAAAAAATATTCCATCATTTTGAAGGCAGGGGAGCATACTTCGACTGCGCTCAGTAACTGGGGGGCAGGGGGAGAGAAAGTTGTTTTGATAGGCGTGAAATGGGATAATTTATTTTCTGCAAGTCCATAACGCGATCGCCTCATGCTTTACTTCCTAGATTGGGATACTATATTTTTTGATTCGCCGCTATGCATCTGTGCAATTAGCTACTCAAAACTCTTGATGGGTATCATGTAGCTGATTTGCTCAAAAAATTAGCCTCTGGTTTCCCATCTGTAAAGATTTCTTCATCACCTGTATTTATAATTTTGAATAAAAATAATATTTGCTGTTATCAATTAGCATATTTAAAGTGAAAATCAAGCACATTATTGGTAGCTCATACAAAAGTAAGTCCATCACTGCAAATGACGATACAGAGGAACTAATGAATAAACCAAATCTAAAAAAATTAACTCAGCGGATCTTAACTGCCGTATTTCTAGTACTTGTAGTAGCATTTTTATTAGTTGACCAGCCCAGCGCTAAAGCTAAAACACTAACACCATCCATACCCAAACAATCCCAACCAGCTTTAGAACCAGCTCCAGTAATACCTCCAACTAAATCGCCAATCTTGGAACCAGCTCCAGTAATACCTCCAACTGGATCGCCAATTTTGGAACCAGCTCCAGTAATACCTCCAACTGTATTACCAGTAGAGTCTGTAGCAGCAAACATTAAACGTTTACTAACAACCAAAGAATGTGTCGGGTGCAATTTGACTGGGGCAGTTCTTAAGGATGCAAATCTGCAAGCGGCAAACTTGGAAGGTGCAAACCTACAAAAAGCAGATTTTGAAAGGGCGAACTTACAGCAAACAAACTTACAACGAGCAAACTTACAAGGAGCAGATTTAGGCAAAGCAAACATCGCCGGAGCAAATTTGGCGGGAGCAAACCTGTTTGATGCAGACTTAGAGAAGGCTAACTTATTAGGAGCTAACCTCCAAGCGGCAAACTTGCAGGACGCAGACTTAGAAGACACAAATCTCACAAACGCAAATATGCAGGGAGTAAACCTGATGGGAGTTGATTTGGAAGACGCCATTAGACCGGAAGGATTCGTCGTTCAGTAACTAAAACTGCATAGCTACAACGCGAAATCAACGTGCTTGTGCTTTGATCGGCGAAATAACTCCACATAATCAAAGTATTGACAATCCCATTGGCTAAAGTCGGTGGGATTGTTGCTTCATAGTCTTTTGTGAGGACTAGAATTATGAAAAGTACTAGATTGGCTGCCTAGGAATGTTCTGGAAATGGAGCTTTAGACTATTTATCGTATTCCTGGGGTTCTGGCTACTCCTGGATTTAGTTTCCCGCTTGGGAGCAGAAATTTTTTGGTTTCAGGAAGTCGGCTACCTGCGAGTATTTCTAGTCAGGCTAGTGACTCGTGGTATGTTGTGGGTAGTAGTAACTAGTGTTAGCGCTGCCTATCTACTGATAAACCTGGCTTTAGCACAACGGCTGAAGTATCCCCGGTCTTTGAAGATTGAGGAAGTTAAACTAGAGAGTGAATTCAAAAACTTTCTCAGTCGTGATTATTCTAAACGCGAGCGAATCTTAACACCTGAGACGCAAGCCTTAAAACCATTAAAATTACCGTGGTTGTTGCCCCTAGCTTTGATATTCAGCTTGTTGATAGGGTTAATGTTGGCTCACTACGGGCAAATTGCTGTTTCCTACTGGCATTCTCCAATTGATAACACTAGTTTACCAATTCCCGCCCTATTCCGACCAGAGAGAATCTGGCAACTCTTGAACCAAATTGTCTCTCAAATTTGGTATCTCGGCTTAATTGTCGGAGGAGCGATCGCTATTTTAATTTATCCAGGATTTTTACTCACAGCGATCGCAGTTATCTTCAGTACCATTTTTGCGTCGATACTACTTCAAAACTGGGCAAAGGTACTTGAATATTTTCACCCTACTACTTTTAACAATACTGAGCCTTTATTTGGTCAAGATATCAGCTTCTACATATTTTCCTTACCGTTTTGGCAACTGGTGGAACTTTGGCTGATGGGATTATTTTTGTATGGCTCCCTCGCCGTCAGCCTAACTTATCTCCTGTCGGCTGAGAGTTTGAGTCAGGGGATTTTCCCTGGTTTTTCACCCCAGCAGCAGCGTCATTTATATGCTATGGGTGGCTTGTTGATGCTCTTGGTAGGTTTGAGTTATTGGCTGAGTCGCTATGAACTGGTTTATTCTACGCGTGGAGTCAGTTATGGTGCTAGCTATACCGATGTCACCGCCCAGTTGCCAGCATACACTTTCTTGTGCGTTGTGGCTCTTGGCATCGCCTTTTACTTACTTTGGCGAACCTTGTTCTGGAAAGCTAAATCTCAGTATCGCCGCTTGGTGATTTACGGATTAGGCGTTTATCTAGTACTAGTTCCAGCCGCGGACGTTGTTCTGCCGACTGTGGTGCAATATTTAATTGTCCAACCGAATGAATTACAAACAGAGCAACCCTACATTCAGCGTACTATTGCCTTGACTCGTCAAGCATTCGATTTAGAAGCGATCGATGCTAGAATCTTCAACCCCCAAGGAAGATTAACTGAAGCTGATATTCAAAAAAATAACTTAACAATTCGCAATATCCGCCTTTGGGACGAGCGACCACTACTAGAAACCAACCGTCAGCTACAACAAATTCGACCATACTATCGGTTTCCCGATGCCGATGTCGATCGCTATACTCTGAAAACAGAGGTTAGTTCAGACCGAGCATCTCTCCCCGCAGCGCCGAAACCGGAATTAGTTGGAGTAGAACGGCGTCAGGTATTAATTGCTGCACGAGAATTAGACTACGGTGCCGTACCACAGCAGGCTCAAACCTGGGTTAACCGCCATCTAATTTATACCCACGGTTTCGGGTTTACTGTTAGCCCAGTGAATACAGTAGCACCAGGTGGGCTACCAGAATATTTTGTCAAAGATATTAGCGGTAATAGAAGCGCCCTGACAACTTCCAGTCAAGGTATTCGTGAAAGTATTCCCATTGGCAAACCCCGGATTTATTACGGTGAAATCACTAATACTTATGTAATGACTGGTACAAAAGTTAGAGAATTGGACTACCCCAGCGGTAGTGACAATGTTTACAACTCTTACGATGGACGGGGTGGGATTAAAATTGGTTCAGGATGGCGTCGCTGGCTATTTGCCATGTATTTGAAAGATTGGCAGATGGTCTTGACCCAGGACTTTTTACCAGATACAAAACTGCTATTGCGGCGAAATATCAAGCAAAGAATTCAAGCGATCGCACCTTTTTTACAATTTGACAGCGACCCTTATCTGGTGACTGCTGATGCAAATCCTCAAAATACCAATCCAGATTACCCAAATGGAAAAAATTATCTTTACTGGATTGTGGATGCTTACACGACAAGCGATCGCTATCCTTACTCAGACACAAGTAGCGACGGAATTAATTATATCCGTAACTCTGTGAAAGTAGTGATTGATGCCTACCACGGCATCGTTAACTTTTATATTGCCGATCGCAGCGATCCAATTATTGCCACTTGGTCAAAGATATTTCCCAATACCTTCAAACCCCTCAGCGCCATGCCAGTTAACCTCCGCAATCATATCCGTTATCCTGAGGACTTCTTCAAAATTCAATCTCAGCGGTTGATGACCTACCACATGACCGACCCCCAAGTATTTTACAACCGGGAAGACCTGTGGCAAATTCCTAACGAAATCTATGGCAGCGAACCCCGTCCAGTAGAGCCGTATTATTTGATTACTGGTCTACCTACTGTAACCTTTGAAGAATTTATCCTGCTTTTGCCCTACACTCCCAAACAGCGGACTAATTTAATCGCTTGGTTAGCAGCGCGATCGGATAGTGTTAATTACGGTAAGTTATTGTTATATATCTTTCCTAAAGAAAAACTAATCTTCGGCCCGGAACAAATTGAGGCACGGATTAACCAAGACCCAGTAATTTCGCAGCAAATTTCCCTGTGGAATCGCCAAGGTTCGAGAGCCATTCAGGGAAATTTGCTAGTAATTCCCATTGAGCAATCGCTACTTTACGTCGAGCCAATTTATCTAGAAGCTACACAAAATAGCTTGCCAACTTTAGTGCGAGTAGTTGTGGCTTACGAAAACCGGATTGTGATGGCACAAACATTAGAACAAGCATTACAAGCTATTTTTCAACCAGAAGTCACACCACCTGCTGCGATTATTCGTCCAGTTGAAGAAGGAACGCCGACAGGGCAGTGAAGGGACTGGGGAGGAGGATGGAGAGATGGGGAGGTAGGGAGGTAGGGAGATGAGGGAGATGAGGGAGATGAGGGAGAAAGTAATTCGGCGTTATTGAATCAAGGGATGATTTAGCAATTGATAAAAATTCTCTCCCTGCCCCCTGCCTAAATTCATCGCCCTGTTCTGCAAAACTAGTAATTCTCCTTTCCCCCATCCCCCATCTCCCTACCTCCCCATCCCCCTCACTAAATTACTGCTTGTACCAAGTTTTTCGCCATTGTTGCATTTGTTTAATTTCTGTATCTTGTGCTTTGATAATTTCTTGGGCTAATTGCTTGATTTCGGGGCGCTTAGACTTAGTTAAGGCATCTTGTGCCATTTTTACAGCACCTTCATGGTGAGGAATCATCGCATTGATAAAGCGCAAATCAAATTTAGTATCAGCTGCACCTAAGTCTTGATTCATCATCATCGCTTTCATTTGGTCGGATGACATCTCCATAGTGTGACCCATTTGACTGTCATAAGCCATTGGTTTAGTTCCTGCACTCGGATACCAAGCTTGTCGCCACTGCTTCATTTGAGTAATTTCTTGATTTTGCGATTTGATGATATTGTCTGCTAGTTTTTTAATTTCAGGACGTTTAGATTTTTGCTGTGCAACATTCGCCATTTCTAAAGCCCCTTGATGGTGTGGTGTCATTGCATCGATAAACCGTAAATCAAAATTAGCATCGGCTGGGCCTAAATCCATTCCCATGCTGTGATTCATGTGATTGTCGCTAGCATTGGTAGCAGTTGCGTCTGGGGCTTGGGTTTGATTCTGAGAAGCAGCATTAGAACAGGCTGTGAGTAATCCACTTGTTGAAGCGATCGCCGCAATGGTTAATGCCAAAAAACCGTTCCTCAAAGATAGCAGTTGCATAAGTTTCATCCAACAGTTTCCTTCTTCTATATTTACTTGTTAACTGTACAGCCAAAAATGAAATGAGGATGAAATCTCAGAAACCCTTTTAATTTTCAATCAAAATTGCGTAAGCTTCATTAACTAAGTGCATTTTTTCTTGTGCTTGTTTTTGGAGTTCCGGCTTACCGACAAATAAATCTGGATGCCATTTTTTTACTAAAGTTCGATAAGCTTGCTTTAGCTCAGTTAAAGAAGCATTGGGTTGTAATTCTAAAATGCTGTATGCGCGAGTAATTTTATCATTTTGTGCCTGGGTTTTGGGGGGATTTGATGCTTGATTTTTTGGAGTTGTATTTTGCTGTTTGCTAGTTTGAGAACCTGGCGATTGCATTTCTACTTTCATTCGTGCTATTTCCTCATCAAGTTCCCAATTATAAAATTTCGCTTCTACTTCTTCTGGACGTGGAGAAGCAGAAGTTTTTGGTGGTGGAGAAACTTGCTGACGAGAAGACTCTGCTTTTGTCTGGGTATTTTTAGCAGTATTTTCCTTGGTTTGGGGAGAATCTTTAACTTTCTCTGGTTGTGGGGAATATCGATTATTGATAGTTTTAGATTTGGGAATTTGTTGATAAGGTTGATAACTTACAGGAATTTTTACCTTTTCTAACTCTTGTAGTAAATCATTAAAAGTATTTTGTAAATGTTCTAACTCTTCACGTTTATTAGTAATTTCTAACGGTTCTTGGCTGACTTCCAAGTAAATTACTTTTTCAGCTTTTTGCTCGTATGCAGCCAAAATTGCTAATCCTTGACTACTAAAACGAGACAAATAATCTTCTGTTGCAGCTATACAAAGTTTAGCAACTTGCTGATGATAAGATTCATTGGCTGATTTTTCTTCTTGTTCTTGAATATTTTTATTTAATAAATAAGAAATACTACCAACGACAGCAGCACCCACAGGCCCCCCCAACAACCAACCAATACCACCACCAACTGCGATAGAACCAGGTTCACTCAAATCATTAATATTAGTTGGCTTGGGAGGTAATGTGATTTGGGGTTCGCTAGGAAAGGGAATGAATAAATCTTCTGGTCTTTCTGCTTGAAAAAAATCGTAAGCTTGATCAAGCCATTTTCCTGTAGCTAGTTGTAGTTGATTCAGGTCTTTTTTAAGAGTGTTTTCCCAGGATTTAAAGTTATTTTCTGCGAGTGCAATTGCACCATCAGCTTGATATTTTCTCAGCAGATTGGTTAAGGTTAACCAATCACGTAATTCAGAAATACTAGTAGCAAAGCCTTGTTTAATCAAATTAACAGCTTTTTCTTTGATTTCAATTTTGGTATTTTGTTTATCAACAAATGATTTTACTTCATTAGCGAGTGGGTCAATTTTTGCTTTTAATAATAGTTGAATTTGAATAGCGATCGCCTCTACTCTTGGCAAACGTACAATACCACGATTTTGTTGTAAAATCCCTACAATATTTTGTAAAGCCGTTTCAAAAGCCACCAAACCGCTACTATTAGCTTCTGCGACATCGGCTTTTAATCTAGCTCGTAAGGCAGGTAAAGCATCAACACGATATAAATTACTAAAACCTGGAGGTAATTCGGCTCGAAAACTTTCTGCAACAAACAGCAAGCGGTTTTGTACTTGTTTTTGTTCTTCAAGTTCGAGTAAATTCATAAAATTGGCAACAAAAATAACTGTTTTAATCCCTCGGTCTAATAGCCAATCTCGTAAATTTTCCCGTTCACCCAAAGTCATTAACTTGCGTGCATCCAATAATTGTATAACTAAATCTGCATTTAAAAGTTGTTCTCGTACTAAATTATCTTGTTCTTCTCTATCATTAGTTCCCGGTAAATCTATAAATTCTACACCCGTTTCCAAAAAAGGATGGGGACAAAAAACTTCTATAGATGCTACATCTTTTCGCATCTGTCTATTACCATCCAAAATAGCAAATTGCTGTAAAACTTCCGTCCCACTGCGGTAGATTTCTGTACCATCTACCAATACAATACGAGTCTGCACATCAGTACCATATTTAACAGTAATCGCCGCGCCTGTAGTAGGAATTAAATCAATCGGTAACGTGCGATTCCCCAATATAGCATTTAATAAAGTAGATTTACCATGATTAAAAGGGCCAAATACTGCAATCCGAAAACTAGGATTAATTAAATAGTTGCAGATAGAAATTACATTTTGATGCAGTTGTGATTTCTGTTCTAGATTTAGTAATGCGGATGCTTTTTTTAGCCACTCTGCTACTCGTTCATACTCTAGTTGCATATTTTATAAATTCAGGTTTAATTTCAAAATGAATTTTTTACAAAATACTCTTCTCTGCGCTCTTTGCGCCTCTGCGTGAAATTATTTTATATTCATAACTTCAATAAGATAAATTGACAATATTAGTAACCACAAAATCAGTATTTATCTTTGGTTTGATTCTTTATTTTCTGAGTTTCTTAAAAAAACATGAAAAAGCAATCTTATCTAAATTGTGAAAATTTATTTAACGAGCAGCAAAGCGCAGAAAAAATAAATATTTTCACAAATAATCAAAGATTGCTCTAATTTAGCTATAGTAAGCTAATAAATTGCTATAAGCTGCCTCAATTTTTTGCAACTGAGCTATTACATCTTCTTGTAAACTTTTTAACCTTTTCAACTCACTCTCCCGATTAATTTCCCGGGTTTCTTTCTGCTTAACTAAATTATCCAATTCCGATTTCCGAGAAACAATATCATCGTTAATCCGTTTACTCACCTCTCTTTCGTAAGAGTCAAAACACTCTTTTACCGCATTGTATACAACTTGAGATTGCTCGTGCGCTACTTGAGGTAGATATTTAACTAACTCTTTTTTAGCCGTTTTCACTAACTCTTTACGCGCTTGATCTGCTTGCAAAAACCCTACGCCCAAACCTAGCAGCGCAAACCCAATAGGCCCGAGAAAAACACCTGTCACCGCCGTAATTATCCCACCAATACCAATTACAGTGAAGTAATTTAACAAAATATTTTTCCAATCAAATCCACTTCCAGCTAGTGCGACACCAGCAAGATTTCCTTTAGACAGTGATAACAATCCCATTGCCCATTTTGCCCAAGCGGGTGAGTTATCATCTTCAGTAGTGGTAGTGGGATTGACTTTGATATTTTGTCCCGTAATTTTTTCTGTGATTTTGTCTGTTACTTGACTGTAAGATGCGCCATATTGTGCAGCACTCTGAGAAAGTTCTTTAAAAGCTGCATTGATATCTTTTTGGGCGGTTAATGTCCAAGCAGCAGATTTATCAGTGATATATTGCTCAAAAGCTTTTTGCAATGCAGCATTAAAAGCTTCGCGTTTACCACTACTGAGAAAATCAAACAAATTTAATTCTGGTTGATAGCGTAAAAAATCATTTTCAAAAGTATTACCTAAGTTTAAAACGTAACTGCGGAAGGATTCAGAAATAGTTCTTGCTTGAGTATCTCTGGTATTGAGAATTTCTTTTTGAAATTGATCCCGAATATTTGTAAGTTTATTAAACTCTGGTTCTACTGAATCAATTCGTTTTTTTAATTCATTTACATTTTGGTCGAGTAATGGTATTCTTCTGGCAACAGCTTCGCGGGTGTGATTAACAGCTTGTCTAGCTAAGGTTCTGATTTGACGAAGTTCTGCGATCGCTCTTTCTCTGGTAAGAAAAGTATTCAGCGCTCCCATAAACTTCGGAAAGCCAGTCCCCTCTAAATCAGCTTGGGGATTCTTCAGCCGTCGTCTAAGTGCTTGAATCGATGAAAGCTCAAATACCCGCTCGTCATAAATATTCTGACCATCTACAGAACAATATTCTGCTAAATTCGCTTTAAATACCTGCCGTAATCTATCTTCAGATGCTTTTAACTCCTCTACATCGTCAGGATCGATTAATGATTCCTTCACTTGATCCCAAGCATTAATTAAGAAGAAAACTGTCAATCCTCGACCTTTGATATAATTTTCTAAATATCGACGTTCGCCCAAGGTGCAAGGTTGAGAAGCTCTCATCACAAACAAAATTGCATGGCAATTATTCACATAGCCCAATGACAACTCGTTTCGCGCTTCTGTATCATTCAATCCTGGACTATCAACAATTTCAATTCCCTTTTCTAGTAATATTAAGGGATATTCGACTACTGCATAATCAACATTAGGAAATGCTTGCTTTTTCTCCTGTTCTAGTTTTTTGGCTTCAGCCGGGTCGATGGTATATTTATATTTAAAATTTTGAAAATCTAATTGTTCTGGACTTTTGCCATCATTAAAATGAATCGTAACTTTCTTTTCCAGTCCATAGCGTAAAACTGTTAAGACTGCCGTACAAGGGTTAACGTCACTTGGCAATAAGTTTTCTCCAATCAAGGCATTGAGAAACGTGCTTTTTCCCCGTTTCATATCGCCCAACACTAAAAGGCGGAATACACCTTGGCGGAGGTTTTTACTAGCTACTGTAATATCATCAATATCTCGTTCCAAACTGAGTTTTCCTGATGAAGAATCCCCAGCTAACTCAGCTTTATCAATTATTTCAGCAAGTTGACTCAAACATACAGAAATTTCCGATCGCACTTGAGCTACACGCTCTAAATCTTTGATAAATCTGTCAGTTGCTACCTGCTCGCTCATAATAGTTACACCTGGATTAAGGATTGATTTTTTTTGGATTCAAAAAATAACTTATAAGACATCCACCCTAGTGCAGTAACAATAATAAACCTAGCTAATACTAAGGCTATCCTGACTGCAACTAACGCTACCATACCAACAGCAAACAACTTCCCACCAAGAATTAGTTTTTTCATCCAAGGTTTGTGGGAATTTTCTGGCTGATGCTTAACAGTTTGATAAAAAGGCGAATCAGCAGTATAAATTTTAGCTTCCATTTCTCGAAGTCGCAATTCAACTTCTCGTTCTCGTAATATACGTTCTCCTAGTTCGAGTTCTTTTTGGCGATTGTCTTCAGATGTCATCCCTGTCCACCCCATCTCAAATAATTAAATAATGCCAGCATTTATCAGATATTTTATATATATTAAAATACTTTTAAATTATTTTATTAAGTAAAATTACTAATTATATCTTTGTTGTGTGCTAAATTTAAGCTGGAGTTAGCTCCCACAAAATGCACTTGCTTTCCGGAAATTTTCACGACAAATTTCCATCTCACTAAAACAATAACTTGCGTGAAAATAAGAAATATTAAGTCAGTTGGGTAGACAGCAAAACCTGGAGGAAACTATTGTGCTTTCATCCCCTTTAGTTGTACAATTTCCCGCTTCAATGCAAATGACAGACGAGCAGTTTTTTGAGTTTTGTCAGGTGAATCGTGACTTACGCATTGAGCGGAATCAATTTGGAGAAATATCAATTATGTCGCCCACTGGTTCACAGACAGGTAACCGAGATGCGAGGATAACTCAGCAGTTGATGAACTGGGCTGATGAAGACCAAACTGGCATTGCTTTTTCTTCCAGCACCGGATTTAAACTATCAACGGGTGCAGAGCGTTCGCCGGATGCTTCTTGGATTCAACTCTCACGGTGGAATGCTCTTTCCCCAGAACAACAGCAAAGGTTTGCCCCCATCTGTCCAGATTTTGTAGTTGAACTGAGGTCGCCTTCTGATAAGCTCCAACCCTTGAAGGAGAAAATGGAGGAATATATGAGGGAGCCAGGAATACAATTAGCCTTGTTAATTGACCGCAAGCAGCGCCGAGTTTATATTTATCGTCCTGGTGTTGCAGAAGAATGTCTAGAAAATCCCGCGACTGTCAGTGGCGAATTGGTATTGCCTGGGTTTATTTTAAATATGAGTAAAATTTAGTAGCAGCAAATGAAGTGGCTTGTAATTCTTGAACCAGATTCAGAAACAAGTGACTGGGCTGTTTGGTGTCCAGAGTTACCTGATTGTGTTTGTGCAGGAGAAACAGAGCAAGAGGCCTTAGAAAATATTCGTGAAGCGATCGCACTTTATTTTAAGCGTATATTATTTAACACAAAAACTAAGTATAAAAACATATTATTAGAAACCTAATGAACTTCTCTCTTCAGAGTGACAAAACAGGGATTAGACATCCGTCAATACTTTAGAGTGAAATAGAAATAGGCAATGCTTTTAGTAACCTTTTCGGTGTACAGCATCATCGAATTTTAAGTAAATCAGCTGTCAATCATCCCACCGCTATAAGCCAAAATTTTTATATGAGAAAACAAAGGTACAGTCAAAATGGATATCAAAAATGGCTTTGTCGGCGCTGTTGGCAACACACCTCTGATTCGCTTAAATAGCTTCAGTGAAGAAACAGGGTGCGAAATTCTTGGTAAAGCAGAATTTCTCAATCCTGGTGGTTCCGTCAAAGACCGCGCTGCACTTTACATCATCGAAGACGCAGAAGAAAAAGGTTTACTCAAACCCGGTGGTACTGTTGTTGAAGGAACTGCTGGTAATACTGGCATTGGACTAGCACATATTTGCAATGCCAAAGGATACAAATGTCTAATTATTATCCCGGATACTCAATCACAAGAAAAAATAGACGCACTCACAGCCTTGGGAGCAGAAGTTCGTCCCGTTCCCGCTGTACCCTATAAAGACCCAAATAACTACGTCAAGCTATCCGGTAGAGTAGCCGCCGAATTAGAAAACGCCATTTGGGCAAATCAGTTTGATAATTTAGCCAACCGCCATGCCCACTACCAAACCACAGGGCCAGAAATTTGGGCGCAGACAGATGGTAAAATAGATGCATGGACAGCTGCAACTGGTACTGGTGGTACTTTTGCTGGTGTGGCGTTGTACTTAAAAGAACAAAATCCAGCAATTAAATGTGTTGTTGCTGACCCTTTGGGTAGTGGACTTTATAGCTATGTCAAAACTGGCGAAATCAAAATAGAAGGAAATTCCATCACTGAAGGCATCGGTAATGGTCGTGTCACAGCCAATATGGAAGGCGCACCCGCAGATGATGCCATCCAAATCGATGACAAAGAAGCTTTGCGGGTAGTTTACCAACTGCTGAGGAAGGATGGCTTGTTAATGGGTGGTTCAACGGGTATTAATGTTGGCGCAGCTGTCGCCATAGCTAAGGAGTTAGGCCCAGGACATACCATCGTCACTATTTTATGTGATAGCGGTTCCCGATATCAGTCGCGGATATTCAACCCCGAATGGTTAGCCTCAAAAGGACTTTCAATAGATTAGTCATTAGTCATTAGCTTCTGGCTTTTGAGAAACGACAAAGAACAACTGACCAATGACCAAGAACAAATGACCAATACTTCGGCTTGGCTCAGTACAAGTGATTAAGGACAAATGACAAACATTACTCAATCATCAAATTCCACAATAGACCAACCCTCTTCTCCTAGATGCGTGCGGGTTTGTCAAAATCGCACTTGTAAAAAGCAAGGCGCTGCTAAAGTCTTAGCAGCTTTCACGGCTTTGTCAATTCCTGGGGTAACAATAACAGGTAGTAGCTGTTTGGGACAATGTGGTAATGGACCGATGGTGCTGGTATTACCCGATATGGTCTGGTATAGTGGCGTTCAGCCCGATGAAGTATCTCTACTGGTAGAACAGCATTTGTTAAGTGGTCAAAGAGTCGAACAGATGCTCTATTATCGATTTCATTCCTAAAAATCAAGTCTGCACTCTTATTGAGTGTCAATTTGAGATTTTAGATTGCCGATAATTTAGCGTTAGCGAGTCATCAAGTGTCTTTTAGTCCTCCTGCTGTATCTATTTCTCGGTGGGATGAATCGAAAATCTAAAATCCTTTTATCCAAAATTGTTTGACCTAAGTGAGGCAATTCGATGAATATCCAGGAACTGCGTCAATCCTTAAAACACAAGTGGCTAAGTTACTACGAGCAAAATATTTCCTGGCTGGTTAAAATCCGAATTTGGGCTACTTACAATGGTTTGCGGCGTCCTTCGTCTGGTTTTATTTTGGCAACGCTGTCTGTTTTGGAACCGCAGTTTGATGAGATACTTACTTTTATGATGGATTTAAGTAATAATCCTGATAAAATAGTTGCAGCTTTAGGCCTCAACTTTAATCCCGATCAAGAGTTACGTTTAATCAAATCAGAAAACCAAGTTGAAAGTGAGTCGTTAGAGGATGAATCCCCCGATCGCCAAGCTGTACCATTGATTTTAAATACTACCAAGATTGTGTCTGATTCTCCTGTGAAGACACTACACTCAGATTTACCACGCTTACAGCAACCTGTAACATCATTTACAGATAGCACCGAAATAGCTCCTACACCCAAACCTGGGACATTAGTTGCAGTTATTACTAAGGTTACTTCCAATAGTTCTCTAAAAGCGTTAGATTCAGTTCAGTCAGACTCCGGCTTACTCTGGGAAGATAAACCACTACAATTACCCCTTGAACAGTTAGCTTCTGGAGGAACGCTAACAATTACATCCCAGGTAAACAGCAAAGCCAAAACCATGCCATCTGTGGCATTGGCGACAAAATCTAGTAATAGCAGACCAGTGCGATCGCTGGCAATTACTACAGAGATTTCTAATAATGGTAAACCAGTGCGATCGCTGGCAATTACTACTGAAGTTTCCAAAACTACCAAGCATTTTAATACACCATTACAAGAGATTAAAAGCAAAGTGAATGTATTACCAAGCACCAATGCTCGGAGTGTAGCTTCTTGGGTAGATGAGTTTTGTCAAGGTAAGAGATGAGATTGATAAGTAGGTCGGCGTAAATATTTATCATTAATAGGACTTAGGCAAGCACTCCCAATGTCATTGCGACCGGAACGTAGTGTAGGGAAGCAATCCCAGAGTTTTTGGCAAGATTACTTCGCAACTCTTAGAGACGCTCTTGCTAGCTTGCTTAAGAGCAGGGGTACGCTTGTAATGACGTAAAATCGTAGTCAGTGCGTAAGTCCTGTTAATTAATCAGCCTAAATAAGCCTTTTTAACTCGCTCATCGCTAATTAATTCTGATGCTGCACCTGTCAAAGTGATAGAACCAGCTTCTAGAACATATCCGCGATCGGCAATTTGTAAAGCCAGATTGGCGTTTTGTTCGACTAATAAAATAGTCACGCCAGTAGCCCGCAAATTTTCAATAATCGAGAAAATTTCTCGGACGATCGCCGGTGCTAAACCTAAGCTAGGTTCATCTAAAAGTAATAGTTTTGGTTTACTCATTAAAGCGCGAGCGATCGCTAACATTTGTTGTTCGCCACCGCTCAAGGTTCCTGCTAGTTGATTGCGTCTTTGTGACAATCGAGGAAATTGCTCAAATTGCCGCCCAATATCTGCTTTAATCTCTGCTTGATTGGAGCGAATATAAGCACCTAAAAGTAAGTTATCAAATACTGTTTGCCGCGCTAATACTCTGCGTCCTTCTGGACAATGAGCAATACCAAGTTGTACAACTTCATGAGCTTGGCGGCGGGTAATATTTCGTCCATCATAGATAATTACACCGCTTTTAGGATTAACAATTTTAGATATAGCCCGGAGTGTAGTAGTTTTCCCAGCACCATTAGCACCAATTAAACTAACTACCTCTCCTTTTTTAATACTTAAATTAATTTTCTTCAGAGCTTGAATACCGCCATAATTTACATCAAGTTCTTGAAGTTCTAAAATCGTATAATTTGGTAAATTATCGCTGTTCATCGGCGGTTTCTATCTATAAATATGTTAATTCAAAACCTAATTATTGCATTCTATCAATCGTGCGATATTGAATTGCTTCCGCCACATGATTGGCTTTGAGCTTTTCCTCTGCTGCCAAATCTGCAATCGTCCGTGCTACTTTGAGAATGCGATCGCTTGCTCTGGCCGATAAACCTAATTTTCTAATTGCTGCTTCTAATAAATTACGACTTCCATCATCTAGCTTGCACCATTTTTGCAGATGACTACTCTGCATTTGGGCATTGCAACGCAGATTTGCTTCTGTTTGAAAACGGGTATTTGCACGATCGCGTGCTTGTTCTACTCGTTGGCGCACCGATGTTGATGCTTCTCCCGTTGGTTGCTGGGTAATTTCTTCTGGTTTTAAGCGATTCACCGCCACTTGTAAATCAATCCGATCCATCAACGGCCCAGAAAGTTTTGCCCAATATTGCTCGCGTTGCCGGGGAGAACAAGTACACTGTTGAATAGTATCGCCATAGTAACCGCAAGGACAGGGATTGGTACTCGCCACCAAAGTAAACTGCGCCGGAAACATTACCGATAATTTGGTGCGGGAAATCGTCACATAACCATCTTCCAAAGGTTGACGCAGAAATTCTAAAACATCACGTTTAAATTCTGTTAATTCATCTAAGAATAATATGCCATTGTGAGATAGAGAAATTTCACCGGGACGAGGAAAGCTACCACCGCCTACTAGAGAAGGGCCGGATGCTGAGTGGTGCGGACTGCGAAAAGGGCGATCGCGTACTAAGGAACCGCGATTTTTCAATAAACCAGCCACCGAGTGAATGCGAGTCACTTCCAATGATTCGGCAAAACTCAGGGGCGGCAAAATTCCCGGTAACCTTCGTGCTAGCATGGTTTTGCCACTACCAGGCGGACCGACAAAAATTAAATTATGTCCGCCAGCAGCAGCAATTTCTAAAGCACGACGCGCGTGAGTCTGTCCTTTAACATCTTGTAAATCTGCGCTAGGGTTAGCTGCTGTTGCCATTTCCTTTGTACCATCCAGCTGCACGGGTTGATAACGCCCCGGATTATTTAAAAAATTCACTACATCAGATAGGTGTTGGCAGCCATAAACAGCCAAACCTTGAACCACTGCCGCTTCTTGAGCATTATCGCCAGGGAGAACTAAACCTGTAATTCCCATCTTTTCGGCAGCAGCAGCGATCGGCAATACACCAGCCACCGCACGCAAAGTTCCATCAAGAGAGACTTCCCCTAAGAATAAATAATCCCCAAATAAATCAGCGCTAACTTGTTCAGAAGCCGCCAAAATTCCCATGCTAATAGGTAAATCGAAACAAGGGCCTTCCTTGCGTAAATCTGCTGGAGTTAAATTAATCACAATTTTTCGCATGGGAAAAGCAAAACCTGCATTCTTCAGCGTTGCTTTAACTCTCTCTTTTGATTCCTGGATCGCCGAATCAGGAAGTCCCAAGACAACAATTCCTGGTAATCCTCCTGACACATCGACTTCCACCCCTACTTTAACAGCATCGATACCAACAATTGATGCACTCCAGACTCTAGCAAGCATTTGTTATATAACAGTAAACCTTTAGCATCTCTAGCAGATGAGTTGGGAGATTCGCATGGGTGAAACCACAGAGATGATTTTCAGAGGGCAAAATTAGTATCAGCGAGTCAGGTGGGTGAGAGTGCCCACCTTCATCACTCTAACTTGCTACTGGTTCAGCAGCGGTTGCAACTGAGTAAACACTAACTTTTTTCCGGGTTTTGCCCTTTCTTTCAAACGTTACTACACCGTCGATTAAAGCAAACAGAGTGTCATCGCTACCAATACCGACGTTGTTACCAGGGTGAAATTTGGTGCCGCGTTGACGCACGAGAATATTTCCTGCACGTACAGTCTGACCGCCGTAACGCTTGACACCTAAACGTTGAGCGTTAGAATCACGACCGTTGCGTGTACTACCTGTTCCTTTCTTATGAGCCATGATTTCCTTTTGTGTATCTACTTCTATTTATTATTCTGCAACGGTTTCAGCTTCTTCGGCAGGAGTTTCATCTACAACAGGACTTTCATCCGTAGCTGCTTCGGCAGCAAACACCGTACCGTTAAGAGTAATGGAGTCAATGAAAAGTCTAGTAATTTCTTGGCGATGTCCGCGCTTTTTGCGGGTTTTCTTTTTCGGTTTCATTTTGTATACCAGGACTTTACGACCTCTGAGATGTCGCAGTACAGTCCCTTCTACAGTTGCACCTGACACTAACGGCTGGCCAATGGTGACTTCCCCATCGTGCTGCACGAATAATACTGATTCTATTGTCACTTTTTCATCTGGTTGGGCTGTGAGCAGCTCAATATCATAAAACCGCCCTGGCTCAACTCGTACTTGTTTGCCGCCAGTTTCAATAATTGCGTAGGTCATGAAATTGTCCTTGAAGTTGCCGTACAGGTAGCTGGTTTCAATCTTGTTAATAGACGCTTTTGCCAGCCTTTGTAATGTGTCTACCTGTTCCGAGCAGGAATTAGACAGACAATCTATAATCTTATTTCATTAAAAGGTTTTAAGTCAAGCTATTTATAGTTGTGAATAGGCAATAGACAACAGGCAAACAAAGTTTCTTGGTATCGCGGTTTGACGAACAGGTTATATCCTAAATTAATCTGAGTTCGAGTTAAAATATGCAGTCAATCGTGTTGAAGGTGCGCGTTATCTTGTTCAAGAAATACGTGAATCAGCTAGTGGGGGGTTTTACTATGGCTACGGTAATATTCAAAAATTAATTTAGCTAAATAAGCACGATGGCTACGGCGGGCGGCCATCGCACTCACAAATTTTAGAGTTAAGTTTATGAACAACCTAGCACAAAAAAATCCCACGCCAGAAGAAACACCATGCCCTATCTGCGGTTCAGAGAAATTTATTTGGGGTCGTACCGTTGGAGAATCAGTAAGTCAGTGGTTATATTTCCGTGCTGATGGGGCTGGGTGGGGGGAAGGTGAAAAGCTGCGGACGCGTAAATGCCTTGATTGTAGAAATGTTCAGTTATTTACTTATGATTGACTTATGAGTAGCTATTAAGTGAGTGAATTGTAGTCAAATATTCTATAAGCTCTTAAATCAGGGCGACTTATACCAATTCTCTAAAATGAGGCAACACATTCCAACCCTGAAAGCCATGCCATATCTGACTTTCTTAATTACAAATTGGTATTAGTCAAAAAAGAAAAATTTCTATATTTAATTTTCTAGTTGTGTACCTCATTTATTTGCAAACTGCTGTAAGTAAGTCGGCATAATAAACCCTCTTCCCTCCTGCTTCCTGCTATAATTGACAAAAAAAGTGACTCTAACAGAGCCACTTTCAAATTTATAATTTAAGACTCTCTAATTTGTAGGTGTAGTTGGTTCTGAAGTTTGCAGCTCTCTTGGTGTGGAGGTTTGCACTGATGCTTCAGAAATCGGTGTCCATTCGGTGTGGAAGACTCCGGGCTTATCAAGTCGCTCGTAGGTGTGCGCCCCGAAGTAGTCGCGTTGGGCTTGAGTGAGGTTTTGGGGCAAGCGATCGCGTCGATAGCTGTCAAAATAATCTAATGAGGCACTGAATGCTGGCACTGGAATTCCCAATTTTGCTGATGCGATCAACACTTCGCGCCAAGCTGTTTGTCTATCGAGAATCGTCTGCTTGAATTCCGGAGCTAATAGCAGGTTAGGTGGCGCTGGATTTTCGTTGAATGCGTTCTTAATCTTATTCAAAAATCCAGCACGAATAATACAGCCACCCTTCCAAATCCGCGCCAATTCACCTAAATGCAAGTTATAGTTGTAGGTTTTTGAAGCTGTAGCTAATAGTGCCATGCCCTGAGCGTAAGAACAGATTTTCGAGCAATATAGGGCATCCCGCACCATGTTGATAAAGGCTTTGGTATCTCCCTCATACTTGCCAGAAGGGCCTGTAAGTATCTTGGATGCTGCTACCCGCTCTTTTTTGAAAGAAGACATGATCCGGGCGTTCACTGCTGCAATCATTGTTGGTACAGCAACTCCCAAATCCATTGCAGTTTGCACTGTCCAGCGTCCAGTTCCCTTCTGCCCTGCGGCGTCAACAATCAAATCGACTAAGGGTAAATTTGTTTCTGGGTCAATGTAGGGGAAAATCTTTGCTGTAATTTCAATCAAAAACGAATTGAGTTCGTCAGTGGTATTCCATTGGGCAAAAACTTCGTGTAGCTGATTATGGTCTAGTCCGCCAGCATTTTTCAGCAAGTCGTAGGCTTCTGCAATCAGCTGCATGTCGCCGTACTCAATGCCGTTATGTACCATTTTGACGTAGTGACCAGCACCGCCAGGGCCGCAATAGGTTACGCAAGGGCCATCATCAACTTGGGCAGCAATTTTATTAAAAATTGGTGACAGATACTCGTAGGAGCTTTCTGTACCTCCTGGCATCAGTGAGGGGCCATTGAGCGCCCCTTCTTCACCACCACTTACACCCATACCGATAAACCGAAGCCCAGCCGGTTCTAATTCTTGAGTGCGTCGTTCTGTATCTTCAAACCAAGAGTTGCCACCGTCGATAATGATATCGCCTTCGTCTAGCAAAGGTCGCAGTTGAGAAATCACCGCATCTACTGGCTTACCAGCTTGCACCATCACTAAGATTTTGCGAGGACGTTCCAATGCAGCAACAAATTCTTCTAGGGTAAAGGCGGCTTTGACGTTCCGTCCTGGCGCACGCTCTGCCATGAATTTGTCGGTTTTATCGCGCGAGCGGTTGTATACTGCGATTGGAAAGCCATTACGTTCGACGTTTAGAGCGATGTTCTCACCCATAACGGCTAATCCAATCACACCAAAGCTTTGTAGTGTCATAAAAAATTTCTGGCTAACTCTTGCAGATCCTTTCATCTTTTAGGGTAGTCCGAGATTTTCGCCGATCTCCTAAAGAAGACCTTAAGAGTTAATCTCAACAACAAAAATCCACAACTAACACAGATAATTAATTTTAAGTTGTATCTAAATCAACAATTGAGATAGGGGACTGGGGAGATGAGGGAGTGTGGGGAGAGAGGGGGGATGGGGGAGTGTGGGGAGTGTGGGGAGAGAGGGGGGAAAGGTTTCTTCCCCATCCTCCCACACCTCCTTTACCTCCCACACTTCCCACACCTCCTTTACCTCCCACACTTCCTATTTGCCCAATGCCCCATGCCCCATACCCAATCCCTAGTCAAAGGAGTAACCCAATAATGCTGGCATATGTCCTAGCTTTGGTGGTCGGTCTTGGTAGTTTAGCCATCTATATAGCAGCTTTCTTTTTTCCAGAAATCCATCGTAAGAATGATTTTATTTGGAGTGGTGTCGGGTTGTTCTACGCCTTAGTCTTATGGGTGTTTGCACGACGTATCTCTGGAGGTTTATTGCTGGGTCATGTGGCTAGCGTCGCTCTTTTGGTCTGGTTTGGCTGGCAAACTCTTTCGTTACGTCGGCAACTAACACCACAGGCACAACAAACCCAAGTACCTAGTCCTGAGACAGTGAAAACTAACATTCAGGAACAGGTGAATAAATTGTCCTTTCAGGAACGGCTAGCTCAGTTGCAACAGGATATTGGTAGCACCTTGAGTGGCGTGAAAAACAAGGTGCAACAGAGTGTGAGTTCAAAGCCATCCACAAAGACTAAACCTGAAGATATTACCTCTGTACTAAGCGAGCAACCTGCTGTTGAGATTATCGACAATACTACTGCCATACCAGAACAACCAGCACAGAATACTCTCGCTACTACCGACACCCAAGCAAAAACCGAGATACCAGAAGCGATTCCACCAAATCCCCCATCCTGGGAAGTGGTGGAACCAGTGGAAGCAGATACCCAAAATGAGAACCAAGAACAGATTGTTCCTCAGCAAATTGCTCCAGATGCACCGCTAGCTTCGCCACCCGAAACGCCACCGGATGCAACACCACCAAATAATCAGGCTAGTTAAATTAAATGAAACCCAGCATTAACTTAAACGTAATGTTGGGTTTCACTAAAGATATTACTAAGGTGTCAGAATAAGTGCGTAAGCGAGCTGACCAAAGATATTAATAATCTTAAATCTTTCAATGTGACTGATGACTGATGACCGTTGACTGATGAGTGTCAATAGTGGGATATTTTTTATTTGTCAGTCTCTTACAAAGCAGAAGCAGAAAGGCATTCAGCATTTACAACAGATGTAATTAGGATAGAAAAATCAATATAACTCGAAGTATCAACTGCAAAATTAAATGCGATTTCTACCTGCTAGTAAATTAGCGATCGCCCTACTAATCTCCTGACCTGTAAACTGTTGGTAATAAGTAAACCCAGGCGAAGGATTAACTTCAAAACAATACCATTCACCTTCTGGTGTCCGGCGCAAATCAATGCCGCAAAGAGGTAAATTTATTGCTTTTGCCAATCCTCTACACTGCTGTTCTACTTCTTGGGGCAGATGACAAGCACGAATTTCTGTAGATTCGTCCTCCTGTGTAGCGTAACGATAATCATCAGCTTGAGAAATTACCTCGCTGGCAAAAATCTCTGCACCTACGACATGGACGCGATAATCTCTACCAGCTATGTACTGTTGAAACTGAGTCGGACACCAAGATACATTTTCCAGTCGCTCTAAATGCTCAACTCCCAAGCGCGAGACTTGACTACGAATACCACTAATTGATTTATAAATGACATTGCCGTGACGTTGCCAAAAAGCTCGCACAGCTTCGGGGTCTGTGGTCACAAGGGTTTCGGGAACTTTAAAGCCGAGCGATCGAATTTGTTCTAGTTGGTAAGGTTTGCAACCATTAGCAGCCATTGCTGACGGACGGTTAATCACAAATGCAGGTGTAATTTCTGACCAACACATTAGAGCATCATCAACTGCGATCGCATGTTGCCAAGCTGGACTATTTACACCAGCTTGGGCTATTTGGGGAAGGCGACGGGAGTCATAAGGACGCAAGTAGGCGGCGGTAATTTCATTCAAGCTTACTTTTTGATACCAAGTACGAACTTGTCCTTGAACTGGTAATTCTGAGACATTGCCTAGAGAAAGTTCAAGTTCAGTATCTAAAATATCTCGTTGGTCGAGGAATACTGTAGGTATGTTCAGCCGAGTCAGTTCTGAGTGGACTGCCGCCAAGGGAGATTCTTCAGAAATACCCCATAATAAAACTAGCATTTGGCATCACCTCCACTCAAATATTCAAGTATGGCATCGGCTACATCTGGTGCAGATATATCAGCCCACAAGTCCGCACCCAAAAACTCTGCTGAGGATTCGCTGCTGCTAAAATGAACAGTCAGCAAATCAACTTGAGCAGCATCAGCAACGCGTCTGGCGTGAGATGCGAGGGTTTTTTCAACTTCACCCAAACAGCGCGTACCCACCACCGTCACTTTTACCCCAGGTTTTTCCATCGCCTGAGGACGCACACTAGCCAACAGTGAGCTTTGCCGTCGCACCGGACGTACTCGAATACCGAGTTGAGCAGCCGCATAAACCCACTGTTCTGGTCGCCAAGCAGGCCCTAACAAATATGTTGGCGTTGGTCTGTTCAAGACTGGACATTTTAAACTCGATAACCAGGAAATTAAAAATGCATTCATTTCCGCAGCTACATATACTCGGTCTTCAGGGATGATGTGCAGAAGTTCCTGTTCAAAAATGGAAGGTAGGCGAGTCAAGACGCCAGTAATTTGCTCAAGAGCAATCATAACTCCACCTACCACTGCTGAGGAGGATGAGGAGGATAAGGTAGTATTTTCTCCCTCATCTCCCCCATCTCCCTCACCCCTCACGTAGTGTCGCCATCCAGCCACAGACAAATCTTCAGGTGTCAGGAGGCTGGCACCATAAGCCGACCAATTAGCAACCAGCGCCTCAGCGGCTTTGTCATGGCGACTGGCGACAACAACCAACACGCTTGCTTAATTCCTTGGTTGATTAACTACTTGTTGACCAACACTTGGGCGTTCTTTGGCTTGGATGAAAGACTGCCCATTTTGCCCATTTGCTGTGCGCTGTTCTATTTGATCGAGACGTTGAGCCATCAGACCGATTAGCCGTTGTAAGTCATTTGCAGCCTCTACTGAAGTAGGATTTGCCAGTTGGTCTGTTTCAGGAAGCTTCTCAGCCTGAACTTTCTCGAAGTCTTTATCTTTTTGAACTTTCTCGAATTCTTTGACTTCTATCTTCAGTTCCTTGCTATCTTTGAACACTGGGCCTGAAAGCTTAAACAGGCTCCCACCAGTAGATGTGGGTAAAGAATACGCTAACTGATCGAAGTCAGGATTAGGAGCGTCTAAATTCTGAGGCAGGAATGTGCCTCTATGTTCAGGCGTCAACAGTAGATTAACTGGGGTAGCCGCAGAAGGAGAATTTACAAAGATTTCTACATATCCGCGAATCTCTAACTTTGCTGCTTTAATAATCTCTATGTTGGTGACATCGGGCAGTAAGGTAATCAAAGCCGTGTCATTAGCTCCAATGCCCACACTGAAGGTAAATCTGCTAGGGTCGCCGGGAACAGGAATTAAATCGCTAAAGTCATTAGTTCCTTGGACATCACTGATTGTCACAGTGTCGATTACATTTAATTCAGGTGTAGTTGCAGTAAATCGCAACGTCAGTTTGACATCAAGGCTGCTAGTATTCGCGATAGTCAAAAAGTAACCTTGGATAACTGTGCGAGCAACAGCTTCAGTCCCAGGAGCGGTAGCGGGTGTAATTGGTTTGACTAGGAGTTCAAAGGTTGAGACCAAAGTTGGTTGGGATTTTGTGATAATTTTATTTCCGTTCGATATGTCTGTCATATGTTTGATTACATATAAACTACATCTCTAATCTAATTGCCTCAACCTAGTGACGAATAGTACCCCTGAGGGTACTTTTTTTCATAAAAAAGTGGTTCCGCAATCAACAGAACCACTAAAGCTTTTGCAAACCTATTATTATTTAGCGAGCTGCGCCTTGAGCAGAAGCAGCATCAATCGGTTTCATCAAGTACAGCCGCAATAATTGCCAGCCATTGGAGATGTAAAGTGGCAGTTTTTGGAAGAATTGGAGGAATTTGGGAGTGTTAGAGTTGGCGATCGCACCCAGCTTCTCATTATTGCTGATACAAGTGTCCAACCGTCCATAAAACTCTGGATTTTCCACATCCAGCATCAACGGGAAGACTCTACCTGCGGTTTCATTGGTCTTTTTAATTACATGTATGTCGTATTCTCGCGCATCCAGCCCAAGGGTGGCATAAAAGTCCTTACGTTGAATGTCATTAAGATACATTGTTACAAACACCGACAACAGGAAGAACCGACTCCATAGCCGTGCTTTCCAATCATTCAGCATTTGCGGTTGGGATTTCATCACCGCATCGAAGAAATCACCGTGACGGTTTTCATCTTGACACCAGTTTTCAAAGAACCGGAAAATCGGATAAATCCGGTCTTCGGGATGTGCTTCTAAATGGCGATAAATGGTGATATAACGCCAATAACCAATCTTTTCAGAAAGATAGGTGGCGTAAAAGATAAATTTCGGCTTAAAGAAGGTATAATTGCGGCTCTTAGTCAAAAACCCTAAATCTAGGGACAGATTAAAGTCAGACATAGCTTTATTTAAAAAGCCAGCGTGACGTGCTTCATCCCGTGACATCAGATTAAAGCATTCTGCCAAGACGGGGCTTTTATCTTTCAAGCGACGGCCGAGTTCTTTGTAGAGCAAAAATCCGGAAAACTCTGCCGTACACGAACGTTCTAAAAATTCAACAAACAATCGGCGAGTTTCTCCATCAATATGATCCCAGGATTGTTCAAACTCGGCATCCCGAACAAAGTGATGGCGGTTGTAGTCAGCGCGAAACTCTTGGAGAATGGCTCTTAACTCCTCTTCGTTGACGGAAATATCCATCCGCGCCATTTCATCAAAATCGGTAGTATAAAACCGAGGTGTTAACAGGGTTTCTTTTGCCGGGACTTTAATTCCTGGCCGTATTTCTTCAAAGCCTGGTTTTTTGAGGGAATCTACCATGTCTTGATTGTAATGAGTGTCTTTATTATCTTGAGTACACCAGAAAGCCAAAGATAACGGTCTGGCAAAACTCAACAGCCGACATAATTGATTTGTATAAAGTTCAGTCTACCAAGGTACGGGTAAGAAACTAGTAAGTAAAACATTAAGAGTTGCAACAATAATTCAACGTTTTGCGGAATCGACAATGGGCAATTAGTAGTCAAATGAACATAGACAAACCGAGATATTACACCTAGTCCCAACGATTAGAAATCGCGATCGATGTTGCACACAAACTCTTTTTAGCTCTGCGGACTCAAGGAATTTGAAACCCAAGCAGGTGAGTAAAGTCTCGTGTAGCTGTGACTTACATTCGCCTGATACTACTGTGTAGCTTCCAGTCGCTTAGTACTATTACAGTAATTTTCTGTGGTTCTTACTACAATAAATAAAATGGTCTTATCAATTAAATCACTCATTTTAAAATTAACAATCCATGACTGGCACGATTACTAAATACTTCTAATCACTCTACTCTAGAGCTTGCACCATTATTAACAGTTATCTGTTATTTAGTTATCAGTTTTGTCCCTTGGGTTCAAGTCCCCCAAAAAATTGGTGGTAAACGTTGGTGTGGCATAACATCACACCATACGCCTGATAACTGTTCGCTGTTCGCTGATTTAATAACCGTAGAAAAGGCACTTTCTACAACAGAAAAATCAGGGTTTGAGCAAGTACTCAGTAGTGCCCAGACTATAAATATTGTCATCAAACAACTGGTGCAAGATGTGAGCCTAGCTATTCATACTAGTCTCAGATAAAACAGTATGGCAAAACCATCTTAGATAACAACAGCAAATCCAAAGGGTTGACAACAAGATGAATCTTGAAAACAATCAAAATAAAGACCGAGTTCTTGTCTCTTACATCTTGTGTGGAGTCGGATTTTTTGGCTTGGGGGGGTTACATCGCCTATACAACGGTAAAATCGGCACAGGATTGTTATGGCTGTGTACTTTTGGTTTATTTTACGTAGGGCAGGCTGTGGATTTGCTTCTCATTCCCGGTATGGTTGATGAATACGAGACCAACCTGAGACTAAAAGCAGGTGTATCTCCCTTCGGAGTACCAGTCAATCAACCAGTAATCGCCTCTCAAGTTCACCACCCAAGTGGTAATCAATTGATGATTAAACTAATTGATGCCGCTGAAAGTAGGGGTGGTACTCTCACTGTTACTCAAGGGGTGAAGGCTACGGGAGCCAGCTTTGCTGAAGTAGAGAATACTCTTAAAGAAATGTATAAATCAGGTTATGTAAAAATTGATAACGACCCCAATACTGGAGCCGTTACCTATCATTTCCACGAACTTTAATTGTTCTTTGTCATTAGTCATTTATCCTTTGTCTGAATGACTAATGACCAATGGCCAATGACTAATTAATACCTAGCCACTTTTGACCATCTAAACGCTGCACTAGACCATATACCAATAGGTCTAGTGTAACTTTACGTTCATCAATTAAAAATGACTCAAGAGTGCTGGGTTTTTTTCCTTCATTACAAGAAAAACCCTTTTTCCCTTGAATATCTTCTTCGGGAAAATACAAATTAAAATTGTACAGGCCGTTTTGCAAACTGCCGATAATTTGCCAGGATTCTTCAGCAGATTCAAAGCCTTTTATTGGCACTTTTTGCTTGGCAAGAGCCACTTTTAAATCTTTTACACCTTGTTGAGCGATCGCTTTTTGTAAAGCTGGCAAGTAGTATTGCTCAATGAACTCTACAAATGGTTTATCTTCAACAGCTGGGGCTTTTTCTTTTTTGGCGGCTTTAGCTGCGGGTTTTTCTTCTGCTGTTGCATCGGCAGGGGGGTTTTCTTCTGTTTTAGCTGCGGCAGCTGGTTTTTCTCGCTTGCCTGAGGCCGCAGCTGGTTTAGCAGCATTGGGGTTATCTTCGGGGTTTGCGGCTTTAGGATCTGGTGTGTTGGCAGTAGGGATGTCTGTCGCTTCGGGTGAGTCTGTACTAGGAGCATTTTCTTCGGCGACACTGGGAGCCTGCTTGTCAACAGTGCTGGGAGCTACCTCTCCCGCTTCATTGTGATTCGGTTCTTCTGCCATTACTCAGGTCAATCCTTAAATCTTGCTTGATTGAGCGATCGCTCACCTGGAGATATCGGGTATTTTCATTTTGACATAACTAGTGCAACTGTGAAGCGTGGGCAGTGGAACAGATGAGGGGATTTATTTTTTGGAGTTCCCTAAATAGCTGCGATCGCTCCTGTAATTTCCCAAGGATCTACGCATAGGCTCAATAACCAAATCGATAAAGCTAGAGTTAGTCTGATTCCAAGATTCAATATTTTTCAGCTTTAATTTTTCTATCCGATTGCATTTTTAATATTATCAATCAATTCATCAATCCTTGATTTAGTTGTATTCCAAGAACACACAAAACGTACTCCTCCCACACCAATAAATGTATAAAATTGCCAGTTATTTGCTTTTAAGCTCTGAATCACTTGTTCTGGTAATTTAACGAATACAGCGTTAGCTTCTCTAGGAAGCATCAAGTCAACGCCTTCTATATTTAATAGCTGATTTTCTAAATATTCAGCACATTGATTGGCATGTCTAGCATTTTTTAGCCAAGCACCAGTTTCCAATAAACCCAACCAGGGAGCAGAAATAAACCGCATTTTTGAAGCTAATTGACCAGCTTGCTTACATCGGTAATCAAAATCTTCTGCTAGCGCTTTGTTGAAGAAAATAATTGCTTCACCTAATGCCATTCCATTCTTAGTTCCACAAAAACACAATACATCCACACCAGATTTCCAAGAAATTTCAGCAGGACTTTTATTCATGGCGGCAACTGCATTGGCAAACCGAGCGCCATCCATGTGAATTTTTAAGTTATACTTTTTTGCAACTTCTCTAATTTGTAGAAGTTCTTCAATAGAATATAAAGTTCCTAATTCAGTTGATTGTGTGATGCTAATAACTTTAGGTTTGGGATAATGAATATCATTACGCTTAGTGACAATTGCTTCTATCGCCTGTGATGTTAACTTGCCATTTTTTCCTTGAGCAAGTAGCAGTTTAGAGCCATTAGAAGCAAATTCTGGTGCGCCACATTCATCTGTTTCAATGTGAGATGTTTCATGACAAATGACGCTGTGATATGACTGACAAAGTGCAGCTAAAGATAAAGAATTTGCTGCTGTACCGTTAAAGGCAAAAAATACTTCACAGTCAATTTCAAAGAGTTCGCGAAAATAATCTGCGGCTTTTTGAGTCCATTCGTCATTTCCATAAGCAGGAACGCTACCTTGATTTGCCGTAATCATATATTCCAAGGCTTCCGGACAAATACCAGAGGAATTATCACTTGCAAACTGCTCTAAATGGCTAGTCATCATTTGTAAATTAATTTATATCAGTATTTTTTCTCATGTTAGTGAATAATTTTGCCACCTGCCAACTCAATATTTGGACTATCAAGCGTACTGTTAGTTTTCTTCTCTACGAGAGGCTATGCCAACGAGGTGTTTAGTCCATGCTTGATAATGCGGCTGAATTATTGCTTTTGTGATGTCCAAAGAAAACTTGAGTCGGAGTTTGTGGTTACTGATACATTAAATTACTTTCAGACGTTCAATTACTGCGATCGCTTCGTCAAGTTGATGTTGAGGTATTTTGCGACGTTAAAGCTTTTAACTGAATATTATGCTAAAAAAATAAAGTTTGCTAATTAAAATGCTAATCATATACTTATAATGTACTACACAATGCCCTACGAATAACTATGACATCACTATTAGGTATATTTGTCCTTTGTCATTTGTTATTTGTTCTTTGTCTTTGAAGTTAAAAACGCCGGAAGTCAGTGCTGATTAATGACCAATACTTCTCTACGAGAGGCTGCGCCAACGGCTTACCTCGGCTTTGCTTGGCATAAGTCGCTCAGTACAAGTGACCAATGACTAATGACTAGTAATTAATTAACTAATGACTGAACCATTAATTGAACTCAAAAGTATTTCTAAGTCCTTTGGTAGCCACAAAGTTCTAGATAATGTAGATTTGACAATTTACCGGGAAGAAGCATTAGGAATTATTGGCCCATCGGGGACTGGTAAATCAACGATTTTACGCGTGATAGCGGGGTTACTGGCTCCTGATGAAGGAGAAATTTATATTCAAGGAGTGCGACGAGAGGGTTTGATTGAGGATAGTGGCCAGTCGCTTGGTATTGGTATGGTGTTTCAACAAGCAGCATTATTTGATTCGCTGACGGTAGAGGAGAATGTAGGATTTTTACTTTATCAAAATTCAAAACTACCGCGATCGCGCATTCGAGATCTAGTAAAAGAAAAATTGGAAATGGTAGGCTTGCCAGGAATAGGTGACCTTTACCCAGCAGAACTTTCCGGGGGAATGCGAAAACGAGTTAGTTTTGCGCGTGCGATTATGTCTAACCCCGATAATCCTAAAGAAGGTGCAGAAGTTTTACTGTACGATGAACCAACAGCCGGACTCGATCCAATTGCTTCAACAGTAATAGAAGATTTAATCCGCTGTTTGCAAAGTACACATGCAGTCTGTAGTACCTATGCTGTCGTTACCCATCAAGACAGTACTATACGCCGTACAACTGATAAACTTATATTTTTGTATGAAGGTAAAGTACAGTGGCAGGGAACAGTTGATGAAATATACACTACAGAAAATCCTTCGATCAAACAATTTATTAGTGGAAGTGTCCAAGGACCGATTCAGGTTCTTGGTTAGAAAGTTAGGAGTGAAAAATTAAGAGTTAGGAGTTAAAACTTAAGAGTGAAATTTCACTCATAACTCTTAACCTCTAGCTCATAAGTAGGTTGGCGTAAATAATTATTGTTGGGATAAGGCAGTTCTTGCAGGGAGCAGGGGGGAAGAGTTTGAGCCTTATTTACTTTTCTTCACACAGTTTGGTTTTATTGCACCGACTTACTTAACTACTACCGAAGCAACAAAAACGTCTTTGGCTTTACTTATAACTCCTAATTCTTAACTCTTAATGATAATTAATTATTGGTTGGAAGGAAAAAATGCGAGAAATCACAAGCCGCTTCACGTCTGGGCGAACACTTAGAGAAGGTTCTGTAGGATTGTTACTCCTAGCAGGACTAGGGGTATTTGGAATAATCTTTTTGTGGTTAAGTAAATTCACTATTGCTCGCGGTTCATACAAAGCTATTGTCGAATTTGCTAATGCTGGAGGAATGCAAAAGGGAACGCCAGTTCGCTATCGTGGCTTTAAGGTAGGAAGTATTTCTCAGATCAGGCCAGGAGCAAATGCCATTGATGTAGAGATTGAAATTCTCCAAAAAAACCTGATTATTCCTCGTAATGTAGTGATAGAAGCTAATCAAAGCGGACTAATTAGCGAAAGTGTTATTGATATCACACCAAAAGCAACGCTTCCCACTGAGGTGGCGATCGCTAAACCTCTAGACAAAAATTGTGATTCGAGCCTGATAGTTTGTAATGGCTCTCGATTAAAAGGTCAGCTCGGTATCAGTGTTGATGAACTAATTCGCAGTTCAACTGAACTAACTAATGTATACAAAGATCCAAAATTTTCTAAAAATGTTAATGGAGTTTTGGAAGCCACTACAGTCGCCGCAAATAGTTTTACAGATTTGAGTCAGGATTTAAAAGGTTTGAGTAAAAGTTTGCAACAACAGTTAAATACATTTTCAGCCACTGCTAATTCAGTGCAGCGAGCGACTAATCAACTTAATGTATCTGCAACTGAAACAGTAAATAAATTCGGTACGACTGCAACTCAAGCAAATCGATTGCTGAACAATTTAGATAACTTGTTGACAACAAATCGTTCTTCACTGGTTAGTGCGCTGAACAATATTACCGAAACCAGCAACCAATTACGCGTTACAGTTAGTAGCTTATCACCAACTGTCAATCGCTTTACTAAAGGAGAATTACTAAATAATTTAGAAGCCCTCTCGAACAATGCGGCACAAGCTTCAGCTAATTTACGCGATGCTTCCAAAACTTTAAGCGATCCAAAGAATATCGTAGTATTGCAACAAACTTTAGATTCAGCACGGGTAACATTTGAAAATACTCAAAAAATTACATCTGATTTAGATGAATTGACGGGCGATCCTACTTTCCGGCAAAATCTGCGGCAACTTGTAAATGGTCTAAGTAGTTTAGTATCTTCTACACAACAGATGCAGCAACAAATACAGGTTGCTACTACTCTAGATTCCGTCAAAACTGCTGTAAGCAAACCAAATAAAATAATTCCTACCCCAGCCTTAATTCCAGAGAAGATATCTGATAAAAAACTGCTTTTGAAATTGCGATCGCCAATCAGCGAATCTCAGAAAAATCCTGATGTTTATGCAATTAATTCACCTCATGCTTTTGAGAGTACTATCACTAGCCCTCAACTAATCCCTACTCAACCTATCCCTAACTCATCCCAAGAAAACCTTCTCAAACAGCTGCGGGAATATGGCAAGCAACGAGAGCAACTGAAGACAGAAAAATAGACAAATCTCGCATTAGTCTTTGGCCAGTTTCTAAATAAAGAGAGTGAAAAATGTCAAGTAATGCCATCAAAAACCGCTGAAATACCTGACAAATTTTTAGGGCGATCGCTGCTCAAATGTTTTCAGGTTTTAATGTGAGTCGTATTGACTTTCTTTTGCTACTACTACGGTTGAATTCATCTCTGAATTTTTCTTGACTATAAACGGATAAATGAACAAATAAACACCGCTGACTGCCAATGTTGACATAAAAAACAAAAATGACATTTCAATCAAATTATGAATCCAGGGGGCAAACCATCCTAACAATCCTCGATACTCTAAGAAATCGGTAGCATTAAAACCATACTTCAACAACTTACCGTTGTGAGCATCAAGATACCACTCAAACAAACGTTTTTGATTTTCAAATCGATAAATGCTTAGAGATGGTAAATAGGCAATTTCATCAATGTCCTCTAAAGTGTTAATTCCCTTTGGATGCTGCGAGATAAATGCTTGTGAAGCCTGTTCTAAAGAGAGCAACGACTTGGTACTTTCTGCAACAGTTTGTGTTGGTGCTTTCCCATCAATCGTGGGTAAACCAGAACTGAAAGCGGGTGGAAGGGCAATTATTTCCATCAGGTAAATCCCAATGACCACAGCAAAGTAAAGACCAACCCATCGATGAATTGTCCTCGACCATCTTGATAGAAACTGTTTAATTTTCATCATCCCTCCTGACCTTAACTGAAAATTCTGTTCCACCCTTCATTTTTAAAGTTGATGATTGATAACCATTAACAGGGTTTTGTAAAAACTCAACATAATCTTTGAGCGGTTCCTTAAAGGTTTTGACATTATCAGAGATAACTATTCCACCTAGTCGGATTGATGGATCTAGAATTTTTAATACATCTAATGCTAAGTGTATCCAGCCATCAATCAATACTAAATCGATAGTTTGATTAAAGGTTTTTAGTGTTTTTAAACCATCACCTTCTCGAATATCCACATAGGTTTCTAGTCCGGCTTCGGCAATATTTTTTCTGGCTTGCACGACTTTATCATGCACAATTTCTGTACCAATAACAATGCCGCCACCATTGTCCCTCACAGCAGTCGCTAGATAAATTGTAGAAATTCCAAATGAAGTACCAAACTCAACAATAGTTTTGGCATTAATTGCACGGGCTATTAAATACAGGAATTCTCCTTGGTCTGGTTCAATAGGAATGTATTTATTGTTATAATATTCAGTTTTTGTGCTATCCCACTGAATGCCCTTACCTAAAAGTAAGCCAGGAAGCTTTGGCAAGTAGTGGAGAATTAATCCAGGTAATTGCTTATTAGCTTCTGCGTGCAGTTGCGCTAAAACAGTTTCAACTCTTGCATCGTTGAGTCCGCTTTTTTTAGATAATTTGCTCATAGTAATTACTACTTTCTTATATTATTTCAAGGTAAATACTCCGTACTCTTTGGTATACTTTGCCTGGTTTAAGCTTGTCTACGCCCTCAACAATCGCAATTAAATCACCGCTAGCAGTTAAAATGTGAAAGTTTCCTTTTACAGTCTTAAACTTGTATTGTTGTGGTTGCCCTGCCAAGGTAATTGCATCCTTAGATTTAGTAAAATTTTGAATTCGAGCATAATCCGCATCTCCTTTACCAACATAAAATGGTTCAGCTTTCGGGTTAGCAACAGTGATGAAGCTACCCAGGAGAAATTCATTCTTTGAACCTTTGGTTGCAATTAAAGTATCGACCTCACCAACGCCCAAAGTTTTCGGACGTATGGGAAACGAACCCTTCTTATCGGATACAATTTCAAAGTTCACGCTAGTCAGGGCAGGAGATTGACCAAAGCCAGTCACTGTATCATTGCCACTAGTGCCTGTGAAGTATCCTTCAATCGCTTCTCCTTGGGGATTTTTGCCAGACTTCCCTACTTTTTCATAGCGATCTAAGGCAGATTTGAATTTTCCTGCTTGAATTAATTTGGCAACATCGGGATTTGCCAGCAGATAAATTTCTGAGTTGAAACCAGCTTTTTCCTGATTCTCTATCTCAGTTACGGAGATTTGACTTGCAGTAGATTGATTCGCTACGGGTGGTTGAGGTGTTGATTGACAAGCAACGGCGATCGCACTACTGGTAATTAACAAAGCACTGAATAAAAATCGTTTCATTGTAATTATCTGGTTAATGATTAACAGCTAATAGAATGTTTGAGCAGCATCAATGATGGTGAAGGATTTACATACACATCAGCCTGATGACAGGGGTAAAACTTTGGTTTCAATAATCAAACTGGCATTGCGAAAGTAGGGCAGTTTGGCAATCCAGGGAATCCATCGCAGGGCATTAAGTCGATGGGGATAACGATAATTTTCCTGCACTAACGAAAGCACCTGGGCGATCGCTAATCCCATTCCATTGAGATCGCGTTCATTTTTGACAAACCACTGCATCGGCGCACCTAGTTGTGCCAACCATTTAGCGACTTTGCCTTTACTCGCACCTCCCACAACATCAAACATGAACGTGGCATTGGCAAACCGCTGACGCAATTGATTAATTAATTGCTGCACTTGCTCAACAGTAAAGTACATGAGCAATCCTTCAGCAATAATTAATAGATGCTCGGATGGGCAATTTGGTAACTCGTCCATCCAGCCAAAATCTAAGGCAGAACGACTGATGAAACGATGTTGTTGTGTTTCACTATCCAACTGACGACGCAGATTTGTCACTTCAGGCAAATCTAAATCGAGCCAGCATTTGCAGCCTTGCCCAACTCGGTAATAACGGGTGGATAATCCCGCACCGAGTTCGATTACAACGGCATCAGGATGACTGGCAATGTGTTGTCGAGCAACTCGATCGAACGCATTTGCCCGCACTGCCCAACTGAGTTGAGAAAGCGGTTGATAAAAGCGATCGAGATCGGTGTCCCAGGCGATCGCTTGCCACCATTCAAATATTTCGGGATCGCGAAATAACGCATCAGTCTGGCGTTGATGTTCATCCACTCGGGCGCGGGTAGTCATCAGCATAGTACGCGGAACGCCTGTGAGTTTTGTCGGAAATTGAGTCATTTTATAAATTAGCCTTAGAAAATAGCAGTTATAGCCGATGGTGAACTATCTTGAAATTTCCTCTAACTACCCCCTCAATCCCCTTGATGGATTGGTAGGAAGAAATCTGGCTGCTTCCCTCCCCAAGACATCGTTAAGGGTTCCGTGGGGTTAAAACTGCACCGAAACCGAGCCAATCACCGTGAATGGTTCGCCAAAATTGTTGCCTCCGCTTCGCAGATTCGATACACTTTCGATGTAATTGACATCAGTAAGATTTTTGAAGTTAAGGCCAAATCGCCAATTATTACGCCGATAAAAAACTGCTGCATTTGTAATAAAATAACCATCTGCCTGATAGCTATTAGCTAAATCCCCCTGTCTTTCATCAACATAATTAAATCCAACTCCCACCCCTAAACCCTGCAAATTACCGCGCTGAATTTCATAAGTTGTCCACAGACTGGCACTATGTTCGGGAACACCATATAACCTATTGCCAACCAATTCGGGATTGGTATCAGCAGTGACTTCACCATCAATGTAGGCGTAGTTAGCGACGATCTTCCATCCCGGCAATATTTCTCCGGCGACATCAAATTCAACCCCACGACTGCGCTGTTCTCCAGATGCAATAGATGCAAGGGGGAAGTTGGGATCGGTGACTGCTACATTTTGTTTGGTAATGTCAAAATATGCCAACGTAGCAAACAGTTTACCGTCTAGAAACTCCGTTTTGACACCAAACTCATATCCCTTACCCCGTTGCGGTTCCAAGGGTTCACCCGTTGCTGTATTTGTCGTATTGGGAGTGAAGGATTCTGAGTAACTGGCGTACAAAGATACAGCTTTGCTCGGTTGGTAAAGAATCCCCACACGCGGAGTAAAAGCATCATCATTTTGAGTCGTCTCACCCGGTTGTGTCACCTGCCCCGGCACGTTGACTGTTTTTGATTCTATGGTGTCGTAGCGGATGCCTGCTAACAGCTTCAAATTCTCGAACAATGAAATCTGATCTTGCAGATAGAATCCCCAGCGATTGGATGTTTCATCAGTGCCGCCATAGGGCGGTAATGTATCCTCGCTGGGTTTAGCCACTCCGTAAACCGGATTGAAAAGATTCAACGGTATAGGAGTAGTAAAATCAAACACTGTGAAAAAGTTTGTTGCACTATGAATGTAGTCTGCACCGAATAAAAGAGTGTGATTTATAGAACCCGTAGCAAACTCACCTATAACGTTGGCTTGCAAACTATAATTCTCATCGTGTCCTTCTTGGGAGGCGAAGAAGCGATTCACCGTACCTGTTGCCTCGTCAAAAGAAAGGTTAAGGGCAACGACGTTGAAATCGTAGTCATAGGAGGAATAGCGAAAGGCATTGCGTAATTTCCAATTCCGACTGAACCGATGTTCCAAGTTATAACCAACATTTAGATATTCATTTGTCACCGTGTCACTGGGTTCAGTGGCAATGCGATCGCGTGGAACATCAGCAACCCTGTTGCCACTAGCTGGGATACCAAAATCAGCCGGACGATTATTGTCGAGATATTCCAGCGAAATACCTAAATCGGTGCGATCGTCTATTTTCCAGGTAAGTGTAGGCGCAATGAAGATTCGCTGGTCTTCTTGGTCAAAGTTGCGAAAGCTGTCCAATCTCTGGTACAACCCATTCAGACGGTAGAGTACTTTCCCATCGGCGCTTAAGGGGCCAGAAATGTCAAAGCGGGGTCGGACAATACCCTGGCTTCCCACTTGTAATTCTGTTTCATAAAACGACTGGGACAAGGGCTGCTTGGACACAGCATTAATCAATCCTCCGGGTTCAATCGCACCATACAAGATAGATGCTGGTCCCTTAAGAACTTCAATCCGCTCCAAATTCGCTACTTCTAAAGGCGCTTGAACAACGCCATACCGTCTAAATCCATCGCGCAAAATCGGGGCATCAGTAAACCCTCGGATGGTGAAATTTGCACCACTCCTGTTGCTTGCACTTCCCTGGTAAGTGATACCACTGACATTGCGGAGCGCTTCTTCTGTGCGTGTGACTTGCTGATCTCGAATTATCTCTTGAGGAACTACCTGAATTGAGAATGGAATGTCCCGGATAGGGGTATCAGTTCCAGTGGCAGTGGAGGCATTTGGTACACGATACTCGTCTTGCTCTCCCGTCACCAACAATTCAATCGGTTCATTAGTTTGTGAGTTAGGTGGTTGCTCTGGCTTGGTTTGAGTTCCCGGCTGTTGTGTTGGCGGTTGCTGTGGCGTCTGTACTGAAGATGTAACTGGTGTCAACCCGAAAATTAGACCTTCATCGCTATCAAACAACTCAACAGTAGGTAAACCCGCTTCACCCGTTACTGTTACTCTGATAGTATTGGTATCGAGATTTATTACCGTTATCTCACTAAGACCCGTAATTGGCTTATCCGAACGGAATGTGAATGCTTCGCCTGACGGTAGGCGCAGTTGAGCATTGGGGATGTCAGTGATAAAGCTATTGCCAGCACTGCGGTTTATTATTTGTAACTGTTGACCTTTCGAGGTCTGTAAAATTACCTCTACACCTTTGTCGGTATCATTTGCCTTGACTCCTATCACTTGCACAACTTCTGAAGTCAGTGCTGTTGCTAAAGTGCTGGAAAATCCTACTTCACCCAGTCTTGGAATCTCTCTAATTGTTCTGGAACTGAGTAGTGCTGAAACAACAGATTTACACTGTGCTTGTTTGTTGACTTCAGTAGCTCTTACGCTTATTGCAACACACAACCAAATAGAACTTGTGACCAAAACAATCTTTAATATTTGCTTCAATACCATTTTCCACCCCTGCACCTGCTCTCCAGCTACTACTTACTCTCAATCAAGCAGCGAATAGCTCTTATTTCCTGAAATTTAGCAATCAGCTAGTTGAGAATAAATATTACAGGAGATTATTAGATAATTGCAAACTATTCTCAATTTACTTGACAAACAAAAATAACGAACAGCAAAATTTTGCTTTGATTGCTGTGATTTAAGTTACATTTTTATTTAAGTTAATTGAAAACTATCCTAGAAGTAGAAACTTATTAATGATATTTATTTGGAATTTGCTAAATTAATTCCGATAATCACACTGGCAGTAAGGGAGTTCTAAATAAAAAATATCCATCGTGGGAGCAGGGGAGTCTCTTGAGGCAAGGGGAAAAATAACCAATGACCAATACTTCTCTACGAGAGGCTGCGCCAACGGCTTACCTCGGCTTTGCTCGGCACAAGTCGCTCAGTACAAGTGACAAATGACGAATGACAATCATTGCGATATTGATTCCTCTGGCAACAATTCTGATGCTGCTTCAGGTCCAACTACATTCTCAAAATCACTAACTTTAGAAAAACCTTCTGCTGCATCTTTAATAAAACCAGCCACAGGTACAGCGATTACCAAACCTAAGACTCCACCAATATTAGTGCCAATAAGCAAAGCAATTAATACCCATATTGGTCGAATGCCAGTAAATTTACCCAAAAGCCGGGGTGCGATCGCCTGATCGATTAACTGGTCAATTACAAAAGCCATCACAAAAACTTTCACTGCTAGCCAAAAGTTATGTGAGGCGATGATTAAAGTGATTACAACAAGACTGATGGCATCACCAAAGGGAATTAGGCTCAAAAGCCCAACCCCCAAACCAAATAACAAAGCAAACTGGACTTGAAAAACTAAAAACACCAATGTTTCTGAAACTCCCATCAGCAAACCCAAAGTTCCCTGACCAATTAAATAATTTTGAAAATTTTGCTGAATCGACTCGCTGACTTTTTGAGCAAAAGTTCCAGGAAATTTATTAAATAATTCTGACCAAATTCTCGGCCCATCTAACAATAGGTAAAAAGCCAGCACTACTATAATTAGTGCCTCAGATATATTATCAACTGTATCAATAATAATACTTAAAAGTTTATCAGAAATAAACTCTAATTCATGGGGCAATTGGTTAGTAACTTGTGTTAATAATTGTCTGAGATTTACATTTAATTTATGATTAAAAAACCACTCATTTAAAATTTCTAGTTTTTCTTCGCTAGAATCAATCCATTGAGGAAGGACTTTAGCCATTTCATTAAATTGTTCTAATACAATAGGTAATAAAATAATACCCAAAGCTATAAAAATTAACGATGCTAAGATAAAAACTAAGGCTACTGCATAGCTGCGTTTAACTCCTCGCCTTTGGAGAATTGAAACAGGGTAGTTTAAAAGGAATGCCAGCAAAGTAGCCAATAAAAGAATTGTCACCACAGGCTGCAAATTTTGAAAAAGCCAGAATACTAACCAAGCATTCAGAAAAATTAAAGGAAATAATAGTGTCAAAATTAACCATTTAAGTAGTTGATTTAGCGAAAAATTCATATTTAATAAATTTGGTAAAACGACAAAATATTTCCCTACTCCCCACTCCTTACTTTCCTCAGCCATTAGTCGAGTCCTAATTTTCAGTAAAAGCTAAAAATTGCTCGTCATTTATCCTTCCTGCTTGATATAGAGTATTAGTAATTTCCGAAAGAGTTAAAACCGCATGACCGCGATAACCATTTTGCTGTAATCTATCTTTTACACCTTGTTCGTGGTCAATAAATACCACAATGTCATTAACATTTAATCCTGCTGATTCTAACTTTTCTGCTCCTTCCATCACACTTTTGCCGCTGATCAAAATATCATCAATAACGACAACTGTTTCACCAGGATGAAAATTACCCTCAATTACTTTTCGAGTTCCGTGGGCTTTTACCTCTTTTCGAGGAAAAACCATCGGACAATTAAGGCGCAAGGCTAAACCAGTAGCAGTAGGTAAAGAACCATAAGGAATACCTGCTAACCTATCAAAATAGAGATTCTTCAAAATCTCCTCATAAGCAGTCAGAACTTGATTAAAAACTTGGGGATTGGAAATAATTTTGCGTAAGTCAATGTAATAAGGAAATACAGATCCTGATGCTTGGACAAAGTTGCCAAACATAATGCAATCAATGTCATAAAGTTGTAAAATCAAATCCTGTTGCGGATGCTGATTTAGCAAACAAACATCGGGGAACCACACAGAACAAGTAGAATTTTCGTGAATAATTTCAGTTTTGATTTGATTAATTTCTGCGCGTAAAGACTGAATTTCTTGAGCCAATTGTAGGCTAGCCAACATATCTTGAGGAACAGGAATCAGCAAACCATCACCGTTAGTATTCAAGCCTGCTTCTAAAATTGGCTTTAAGTTTGGCTCCTCTGACCAGATGCTACGTGCCATAATAATTCTTTCAGGAGCAACTGCACGAATTAAAGCCAAAACTTCAGAATTTGTAGTTCCTACTTCCAAACCCAATTGCTCTGGAGTCCCCCAGGTTTTTGATTCTTTTACTACCTGCAAATAAAGAGGTGATTCGTCTGTTGGATATTGCTGTAAACTTTCTGCTCCTGGATTAGAAGTACAGCATAAAATAAACACAGCTTTATCAGGATAAACCAAAAAAGGTACTACATGATCTTGTCCTATATAGGGACTAAGAGTGATTGCATCCACCTGCCATTTTGTAAACACAGTACGAGCAAAGATGTTACTTGTATTTAAGTCACTGTGTTTGGCATCCAAAATAATTGGGATGTGGGCTGGAATAGCTGCTAAAGTTTTCTCTAATAGTTCTAAACCTGGAATACCCAGTGCTTCGTAAAAGCCAAGTGTTGGTTTATAAGCACAAACAAAATCGGAGGTTTCAGAAATAATAAATTGTAACCACTCCCACAAACCAGCAATGATATCTTCAGATTCATAATGACTAGGCATCATCTCTGGATTAGGATCGAGTCCTACAAATAGTAAGCTTTGATTTTGTAAAATCTTTTGATTTAATTTATCAAAAAAGTTCATATTTTTTGGTTTTAAATAATGATATATCTCAATTATAAATTTAGCTTTTACCTCTTACATAAATTTTGGCGATTAATATTTGTCATGCATGAGGTAACAGATACACAAAGAGGAAATAGATGCTTATATATTTGGCAATTAATAAATTTATTTATTCTCAAACTTTAACTCATAACTCCTATACAGACAAGGGTTAATCGCATCTACTCCTAACAATCTAGATTCCTGCAAACCATTCATAACCCAGATCCTCTCAATAGCCTTTAAAAGGAGATAAATAACTAGTCAATGTAATTTTTGTCATTTTGCAAATGACTAATGAACAATACTTCGACTCCCTTCCCTATGGGACGCTCTTGCTAGCTTGCTTAAGAGCAGGGCTACGACTACGCTCAGGGCAAGTCGCTCAGTACAAGTGACCAATGACAATCTTGACAGAAAATATTGCAATAACTCAGTGCATAGCTTGTACTGAATTTTAGCCTGATTTGGTACTAGTTTTTTACAAAGTTCTAATACAAGGAGTGAGGGGAAGAGTTGCTGCAACTTCCCGTATATTCTCCTTAAAACGAGGATTCGAGTATTCAATATGACTTTTACAATATCCTCTATGCTGATGGCAATTGAATATTTTTAATAAATAAGCTTTGTAAGCGGTGCATTTGAGACCCTATTTGGTGTAGTAAATCGCCTTTGCCTAGTAGATAAGCTGCTGCTGTATGTTTTCCGCCCAAAACAATAGCTGAGTCTGCTTCACTCGCGGTACGTAGAGCAACTCGTCCTGGTAGATTTGAGCGGATTATCGGTGTAACAACTTTTGCTTCTGGGCGTTGAGTGGCGATAATTAGATGAATTCCAGCGGCTCGTGCCATTGCTCCGAGTCGTTTAATACTTTGTTCTAGTGATGTGCGGGCTTCTTTTTCTGCCATAAAGTCGGCATATTCATCAAAAATGCAGACAATGCGAGGTAAAAGCTGAGTGGAGCGTTGATTGTAAGTATTTAAATCGGCACACGCAGCTTTTTCAAAGTGATGGTAACGCGATTCCATCTCTGCGACCAATTCTTCCATAAGTTTAATGGCGCGATCGCTATCTTTAACAACTGGCGAATACAACCAGGGCATTTTTTCAAACTCTGGAAATGTGACTCGCTTGGGGTCAACTAGAGCGATTTTCAGATGTTGCGGAGAATGGCGATATAGTAAGCTCAGGAGGAGCGATCGTAAAAATTCACTCTTACCGCTACCAGTTGTACCACCAACTAAAAAATGACAAGTATTCGCATCAGATAAATCAGCTTCTACCAATTCTCCTTCAATACTCACCCCAATCGCAATTTTTATAGGTACTGCTGGAGGTAAAAATTGCGGCTGAATATACTTTTCAAAATTCGCAATTTGCCTATCTGGACGCGGCAAATCAATGCTGACATAACCAGCTTGCGGTGCAATTAACGGCGGATTTGCTAACCCCATCTGCACTTGTAAATCTGCTGACAATTTTAATAGGGCATTAATTTTCACACCTAAATGAGGTTTGAGTTTCACCCGAATAAAAGCCGGTCCAACAGCAGCACCATGATAGTCTACACTAATGCCAAACGATTGCAAAGTCGTAACCAAATCTTCACCAATAGCATCAGCATCAACAGAATTTATTTTTGTGGAGTCGGCATCTTGCCTGCCATTATTCTCATCTTTAAATGGTAAATTAGATGCTGAAATCACAACAGTTGAAGGAAAAAAAGTCTGACATTTTTGCTGTTGTGGACAAATTTTACATAGATAAGGCTGAGTTGTTGGCGGTGGTGAATTGGGATAAGGTGATTCCCAAGTCAGCCATTGTTGCATCTGGTGTAATTTATAGGGAATCAACTGATGCACTGTATTTTCTAGCTGTTCCCAAGAATATTGATACTCTTTAAACTCTGGCAAAACACAATAAACTGCCGAGTCAACTGCTACCTTTTTTTGATGCCAAAGCATATAACTATAAAGAGCAACTTGAGCCAATTGTGCTGATGGATCTACTGGCTGATAAGTTTTAAATTCAAGTACACACAAACGTTTAACTTCACAATTATAAACCAAACAATCAAATTCACCTCCTACCCTTTGTTGTGTGCCATCAGGTAGCTGAAAATAATGCTCAAGCTTACGTTCTTGAGAAACAAAAGTATTGCGAATAACTACTTCTGCACTACAATAACGTCGATTGACAACAAGTAATTCTGCAAAGCGTCTGATTAATCCTTGTAATCCTTGCCAAACTTTGTATAATGGTTGCGCTGTACTTGGATTTTGTTCAACAGTTTTTTCTAGATAAGTAGAAAATTTAATTTCATAAAAAAGCTGTTGAAGATGAGATGCAATCTCATTAATATTTAATTGAGATGTACTATTTGTGAATACTTCTTGGAATCTGGACTCACTAATAGCTAACTTAATAAAACTATCCGCTAATTGATGAAAGCTATTACCAATACCAATTTGATTATCTGGTGGTATGAATAAAGTATTACCACCAAATTTTTGATGTAAATAAAACAACCGGGGACATTCAAAAGCGACTCTGACTTTAGTAGCTGTTAAAGATGTATTTTTTGAATCATCAGGCATAATATTAAAAATATTAGTTACAAAATTAGGATTATAAATTTTTAATAAACGGCGATGAACAGCAGCCAAATAGACTGTATCCATAGCCGCATAATGTAGCTGCTTGTCACTCAGAGGACGCTTTCCCCAGTCACTTCTACCTTCTTCTGTATCTACATCGGAAAATTGGCAAAGTTCTGTTGCTAGAGTTTTTAGTTTTAAATTAGATGTTTGTAATGTTTTAAGGCTAATTTTTCTTGCTAGCTTGAGGGTACAGGTAATATTTTGTGCAGACTTGTCACCCAAGTATTTTAAATCAAAACTTGCATTGTGAAATACTTTCTCAATTTGAGAATTAACCATAATTTGGTGAATAAAGAATGCAATCAAATCAGGTCGATCCAACACATCGAGAATATAAGCAAATTTTCCTGTAGAATCTGTAGGTTCTGCTAATATTTGAATTAATGATAGTTTGGGATATGGAGTATTCCAATTAGCTACTTCTGTATCTAGCCATAGCACTTTAGCCAAGGCGAATTTTGTAATTTGGTTCTGTATTTCAGCAAATTCTTTCAAGTAGTGCATTGGCTAAAATTTTATCAACAGTTATCTATGAGCCACTAAACAAATTAATTGGTCTTGCAGTTTAGCTTGCGTGTCAATAATTTTCACTTTTCTTTCCTGACATAATAGATTAATTAAATGCTGAGTATCAGTTTCATTTACAGAAGGAAATTGACTACCAGCCTCCTTAATTAAAGTTGGTACTCCCATAAATATTTGGGTTTTTACTAAATTTAATAAAAAATCTTTTACTGGTCGCAAATCTATAATTCTCGGATCTGGATCGGGTTTTTGCTTAGTAACAATTCTTAAATCTTGTAATAAAGTACATTGTTCCAAAATTTTTGACTCACGGATTAAAGATTTTAGTGCAAGTAAAGTAATAGTTTTACCAGCAATAACTAATTCCTGAGCAAGTGCAGAATTAACCAAGCTATGGTATGTCGCTAAGTAGTGAACTGAAGCAAGATTTGGTTTAATGTGAATATGCTTAGTGCCAGTGAAAATCTGACTATAGATTTTATATCCAGCGAGTTTTGCATTTCCTACACTTCCAATTCTAATTAGATATAGCCTTTGACAAACATTTTGTTGAATAGTTTTTTGACAAGCGTTCATCACATTAAAAAAACTTCTCATATTACCATCTTCTGTCCAGACTATTCCTACATTTTCTTGTTTAGATGGCAGTTGATAACTTAGTGAATAGCTTGCATAAGCTCCAGTGATGAGTTTAGGTTTAATTGCCTGTACTTGTAATGCTTCTAAAGCTTCTTGCACCATCCTGATGAGATCGGGTGCTGCTAGAAGAGAGATTTTATCTATCTTAGTCTGAACTTTTTTATACTCTTGCTGCCATAGCAATTGAAATTCAGCTTGTTCTCTTTCTTGTTCAGTAAGTTGACGCTTTTTACCAAGTGTGTTAGGCTCATCAATCAATGAAAGTTTATATTCCTGATACTCTAATCTGCCAAGAACAAACGCATTTCTTGGCATAGTTTTACTACCAGGAAAATTTTCATCTAATAATTGTCTCTTCAAAGGAAAAATAGGTGAATCAGGTTTAGGATTTGCTTCTTGATGTAGAGGTTGTAATCTGTAAGCCCAAAGTGCTTCTGCTTGAGTAAAATCAATGGATTTTAGTGATATCAATCGCTCTATTCTGGCTTTGTCTGACTGTTGAATGTAACGATAACTTTGCTTCCAGCCGTTGGTAACTATACTGATGATAATGAGAAAATTTTTCAGATTTTCACTGTGAATAGTAGTATTTATATTAAATAAAGCTTGAGGATTAGAAGGCCAACTTGGCAGTGTTTCAACTTGGTCAAAGCATAAAACAATCGGTTGAGTCGCAGTAGAAATTTTACCAAAATTAGCCAAAATATTCTTTGCTGCGTCTTCTACATCAATGCAGTGTTTAAGTCTCAAAGCTTGCATTGATTCTTCGCTTAAATTATCTCCTCTTAACCATTCACAGGCTAAAGGGTACAGTTCTGGATCAGTCAGATCGTGTAATACTCCAAAAAAAATATCAGGATTATAGATACCTGTTTTTAAATAGGTCTTTTTAAGATGGTTAATAAACTTTTGGCGATCGCCTAATAATAATTGCCAAAAGCTATCATTAAAAAGCTGCTTTTTTAGATTAGTTTTTGTGAACACAGATAAATTTTTCAGCCACAGTATTAACTGAGAGTCCTCCTGTCCTTCTGGTACTTGAATTAAACTATCAACTGTATTCCTTAGCACATGACGCCACATATAATCGTTATCAACCCAAGGCCCTATATAAGCAAAGAAAGCTTTTGAGTTAAAGGTGCGTTTTAACCTACCTAAAAGATAGCTTTTGCCAGAACCAGAATCACCTACAAGTAAAACAGTACGACTACCATTATCTGTAGTTACTAAATTGAGAAATCCTTCAATTTCTGTGATTGCCTCTTGATGAATTGACTCAACTATAGACTCTAATTCATGATTTTGACCCCAAAAATTACCCGTCCTCAAATTTACTAGGTCAAACGGGTTAACCTCGCGTTTAATAATATCGTTGATAGATGCCATAATTAATTAAAATGATTGAGCAAACTTAATTTGGATGAAAAAAGTGTGTGTATTGTTAGTTCATAGTGATAAAGAACAACGAACCACCCACCTTTTGTAAAATTCCAGCATCAATTTGTTCTGTATTGTAGGGTGTCGGGTCTAATAGAGAACTCAAATCAATTTGATCGCTCGCTTGCAAACGATATAAAGCCTTATCTAATTCATCTCGTGAGAATGGCGGTTGTAATTTTTCCCGCAGATGGAAAATGGGCAAATAATTGTCAGTACCCAATTCTTGGTCTAATTTCTCAATAATTTGTAAAATTTCTTCATCACTGATTTGTTTATCAGGGATATTGACGGTAGGTAGCGCAGTAGAAACTTCCTCTGGCTTCACCCGCACAGCTTTTCGTAAAAAGCGTAGGTAATTACCCAGCAATTCCAAGCTGATGGCGGGTTGAACACCTTTGTTAGGGCTGTAATCATCCCGTAAATACTCAATTCCTCGTTGAGTTAGCCAAACTTCAGGTTGTATCCTTTTAATTCCTCGTTCAGCTTCAATCAAACCCCGATCGCTCAACACCTCCAATATCGCATCTCGTTCCGCAGCTTTTGGTGAAGTAATTTTGCTGGGAGCGATTTTACCCGAAGCTTTACCGATTTTCTCTAATACCTTGAGTTCTTTATCTGCGATGGGTACTTCGCCGGGATTTTTGAGTACGGCTTGACCAGGCGGTAAAATTTTAACTGTGGTAACCTCGCGGGTATAGTCTACCAGTTCGCGATCGCCCAATTCTTTACAAATTTTATTTTTCTCAGTTTTAAAACTATCAAAGGCATTAAGCCCTGCTCGATAATCGGTAAATCCCAATAACTTTAAGAGAAACTTTAACTCTTTAGTATCCATGCCAGTAGTTTTACCTGTATGTGAATCAGCAATACTGTAGCTTGAAGATAAAAATTTACACATCTTTTATCGTAGCTATAATTAGTGCGAATGACTACAGGTTGTTAAGCAATATATTACAAGCAGCATCTAGCTGAATATTGATACTTTTAAAACTTGATACTTTGCAGACTAGACAAGTGGATAGAATTTTCTCAATGCTTGGACGAACTTTGCTTCAACAGCTTCCAACTCCTGTTGAGGTATAGCATCCAAGTGTTCAGAAGTTTCCCAACGAATGATAAAAATAACTTCTCAAGGGTCGTTGGGGTTGAGCCAAACCTCTTTACCAAGAAATCCAGGATACTTAGCCATTGCTGTTGTCCAAATTTCTGCATCTTTGTGGATAAAATTTTCCTGTAAATCAGAGGCAACTTTAAACTTGAGGAGTTCTATAAACACATCCTTTGATGCCTGTGTTCACGAATTTGCCAAAATAGAGCTGTAGGCTAGAATAACTAGGCTCTCAGCATAGCTCGATCGCCTAACTCAGGAGTAAGGGTCGGTTGGTTTGAAATAAGTAAGAGGAAGGGAGTATGGACAGCAACAACTGGTTGCAACAATTAATGATGGTGGGTCTTGGTACAACGTCTTTAGTAGCAGAAAAACTGCGGCAAGTCAGCGATGATTTAGTTAAAGACGGTAAGCTTAATCCCGAACAAGCCAAGGCTGTTATAGATGATATTGCCCAGCAGTTAAAGTCGGAGCAAGGAAACTGGGATGCTCAAATGCAACGCCAAATGCGAAATATGATGCAGGATTTTGGGGTGGCTCGGCAGTCGGAAGTGGACGAACTTCGGGGTAGAATTGACCGTTTAGAGCGTCAAGTGCGCGATTTAGAAAATAAGCTTTGGCGTTAAGTTGTCCTTTCTGATTTAAACTAAATGTGTCCTGTTGGTAATGTTTTGACCAGGCTACCTAAGTAGGGAGAACTGATTTTGAAAGCAATTTTCCTGAGTGTGGCGTTCATACTGATGTGTGTTGTGCTTTTGGTTGTGGGGCAAGTAGGCAGTAAACAGAATACTGCCATTGCTGACCAGTTAACCTCAACACCGCCAGCGCCCACAATTCTAACTGAAAACAATATCTTAATTGCGAGTGATACTATGTCTGATGCCAATGCCGTCACTACCCCCTCTGGATTGAAGTACGTCGAGTTAAAAGAGGGCACTGGAGCGACTCCGGAACGCGGACAAACGGTAGAGGTTCACTACATCGGCACTTTAGAAGATGGTACTAAGTTTGATAGCTCACGCGATCGCGGTCAACCTTTCAAATTTAAAATCGGCGTCGGACAAGTAATCAAAGGTTGGGACGAAGGACTTAGCACGATGAAAGTCGGCGGTCGTCGTAAGTTAATCATCCCGTCAGAGTTAGGTTATGGTTCTCGTGGTGCTGGTGGCGTAATTCCACCCAACGCTACCCTGCTTTTTGATGTGGAATTGCTAGGAGTTAAGTAGGGATTGGGTATGGGGAGATGGGGAGATGGGGTGAAATTCTCTTCCCATCTCCCCAGTTCAAAGTTTGAGATTTTGAAACTTGGTAAACTGTGGATTGAATAAAAGTTTCACAGTACCTGTAGGCCCGTTACGGTGTTTAGCTATTATCGCTTCTGCAATACCGCGATCGGGAGTATCCGGAGAGTAATATTCATCGCGGTATAACATGATTACTAAATCCGCGTCTTGTTCGATCGAACCTGATTCTCTCAAATCTGACAACATCGGGCGTTTATTAGTACGTGCTTCCACTCCTCGACTCAACTGAGATAAAGCAATAACTGGTACAGATAATTCACGCGCTAAACCTTTGAGTTGACGCGTAATTTTTGACAATTCTTGGACGCGATTATCGCCTGCTCCTTCCATTAATTGCAAGTAATCTATTACAACTAATCCTAATTCTGTTCCTTGTTCTGCTTGCAGTCGCCTTGCTTGACTACGCATTTGTGTAACAGTAATATTGGGCGTATCGTCAATATAAATCGGCATTTCTGAAAGGATACCAATAGCACGGCTTAGAGGTTCCCATTGTGTTTGGCTAAGACGTCCACTTCGTAGATAACCACTTTCAATTTGCGCCTCGCTAGCTAATAAACGTTGTGTCAGCTGTTCTTTAGACATTTCCAAACTAAAAACAGCAACTGGTAATTTATAAGCAGCAGCGATATTATGAGCAAGGTTCAAGCAAAAGGCCGTTTTCCCCATAGATGGTCTGCCAGCGACAATAATCAAATCCGAACGCTGAAAGCCGCTGGTCATGGCATCTAAATCGTAAAATCCGCAGGGAATTCCAGGTAAAGCGATGCCTTGATTTCTATCTTCAATATCCTGGAAATTATTAATTAGCGTATCAGAAATGTGAACTAAACCTGATTGGGGACGCTCTTGAGTAACGCTGAAAACTTTCTGTTCTGCTTGGTCTAAAACAATTGGTAATTCGGTTTCTGTTTCGTAACCGAGATGCACTATTTCATTGCCAGCTTTAATTAATTGTCGCCGCAGGTATTTTTCCATTACTAACCCTGCTAAGGCGTCAATGTTTACAGCTGACACTGTGCGGTCTACCAAAGTTGCTAATTTATTTCTGCCACCAATGCGAGCAAGTATTTCATGGTCAGTCAGCCAGCTTGTAACTGAGAGCAAGTCTGTAGGTTTACCTTGTGCGTGTAGCCTGACAGCAGCCTGATAAATATCTTTGTGAGCGCTAATATAAAAGGCTTCGGGAACAAGGCGATCGCTAACTCGACTAATCGCTTCTGGATCTAGCAAAATACCTCCCAAAATTGCTTCTTCTGCCTCGATATTTTGGGGTGGTAAGCGATCGCTACCAGACGAGTGAAAACTCAGTTCTTCAGCCATAAAACGATTTTAGTTTTGAGATTTTGCTAGAGACGCGATTAACCCTTGTCTGTACGGGAGTTAGGAATTAGGAGCTATTTTCCCCATCTCCCTATCTCCCCATCTCGCCATCTCGCAGCGTAAATTAACTAGCCACTACTTGAATATCAATTTGCGCTGTTACTTCTGAGAACAACTTGATTTCAGCTTGATAAGTACCAAGATGGTTAATATCGGGAATGGTAATGCCACGGCGATCTACTTCTTGACCGGTGGCTGCCTTAATTGCATCTGCAACATCTTGAGTCGTAACTGTACCGAAAATAGCTTCGTTTTCACCAACTTGCTTGGGAATTGTCAAGCTGACAACTTTTTCTAAAGTTGCTTTTTGCTCAACAGCTTGTTGCTTAAGTTCTAATTGCCGTTGACGTTCTTGCTCGCGACGGCGTTCTACTTGCTTGAGAATACCAGGAGTAGCATGGATTGCTAATTTCTGGGGAATCAGATAATTACGAGCATAGCCAGGAGCTACTTCCACTAAGTCGCCAGATTTTCCCAGCTTACTGATATCCTGATTTAAAACTAACTGCACGCGTTTCGCCATCGTTTTTTGTTTTTCCTGTAAGATATTGATTAATTTGGGTTTTGCCAGAATAGCTTACAACGTCACTGCTATATTCCCAGCGGCTTTGCCTATACCTAAAGCTTACAGATCCTAGCGAAAGGCAGGGGGCGATCGCAACTATTCGCGCCAGAAAGTTGAAGAGAATGGGAACCGGGGCAAAGGGGCAGGGGTGCAGGGGAGAAAATCTTCCCCTCTACTCCCTGCTCAAGAGCCTCTTCCAATGCCTAATGCTGAATAATTAAAAGTTATCTCTCATTTCCCGAATCCGCGCAAAAGTTTGCACGGGCTCGCTCCTGTTTACAGCTGATTGTAATGATGGGCGATCCCAACGTAAAAAGGGATTGGTGCGCTTCTCTACTCCCAGCAGTGAGGGTATGGTGGCTTCTCCTCGATGCCGATAAGCTTGGACTTCACCGAAGTACTTTTGTAAGTCGGTGTTGTCGCCATCTAGACTTAAGGCAAATTTGAGATTTTTTAAAGTGTATTCGTGGGCGCACCAGACGCGCGTATCATCAGGTAACGAGCGAATTTTGCTTAAAGAGTCTACCATTTGTGTCGGCGTTCCTTCAAACAAGCGACCGCAACCTCCAGAAAACAAGGTATCGCCACAAAATAATTCGCCCGTCTCACCAGGTTTTTCGGGGGGAAAGTAGTAGACGATGTGAGCGCGAGTATGTCCGGGAACGAAGATAACTTCAGCTATGCGGTCTGCAAACTGCACGCGATCGCCTTCTTGCAAAAACACCTGCTGTCCGGGAATTCTACCACGATCCTCGGCTCCCCCATAAACTATCAATTGCGGGAATTGTTCCATCAACCGCTTGTTACCACCCACATGATCGTTATGGTGGTGCGTATTAAAAATCGCTACCAACTGAGCTTTTAGTTCTGCCAGTTTCTTTAATACTGGTTGAGCCTCCGCCGGATCGACAACAGCGGCGATGTTTTGTTTGGAGTCATATAACAAAAATATGTAGTTGTCTGAGAGCGCTTCCAGACGGATTACCTGCATTACCTCTGTCTCCCTTACAACATAGATTAGTATTGAGTAGCAATCCTACATTCAACTAAGTAATAGTGCTACCTACACAAGCTACTTCGAGTATTTATACTTGATTCATTATAGCTCTAGTGCAATATTAACTATGATAATATACAACCGGGCTTTTCCGGTAATTATACTTAAAAAAAGTCAACTTCAGATGAATTTATCAGTGAATTTTCTCTGGGAAAAGCTACAAATATAAAGTTAAAGTTAATTTATTATTTTTTTGTGATTAAAAACAATAAATTCTGAGAATTATCTTTGATTAAATTTATTCTATTATATTTAAATATAATGAGACTTAGAGTAAATTTTTCTAAATTTTAATCTGTTACTTCAAGCAAAATTCAAAAGTATTAATTAATTTTATGCAACGACAAACTAGAGGATTTATTACTATTTTGACTGGACTTTATTCTTTTCAAGATTGTATTCATTTCTTAGCAGCGATTAGAAAGTTTCATCAAGAACCAATAATTATTTTAATAGATAGAGTTCCCATAGTTCTCTATCCTTTATTAAAAGCTTTCAAAAATGTAATTTTAAAACCTGCTCCAGCTAATGAAAATACTGTTTTAGCATCACGAGAAGCAAAACTGTCTTTATATGCAGCCTCGGAGTTTGATAAAACTATTTATCTAGATTCAGATATTTGCTTGCTTTCTGATATCAATGATGTATTTGAGTATTTGGATAAATATGATTTGCTATTGACTGAAGATGTGCAGCCTTTGATTATAAAAGCTACAAATTTATTACGTGGTAAGCAAGAAGAACTTTCACCACATGTCTTATCAATTCTGCAATCTTTAGGGTTTCCTTTACAAGCAGATAGCGTGCAATATAATAGCGGTTTTCTGGCTTTTCGGAAAACAGAAATAAACAAGCAAGTTTTTGAGGAATTTCAACGTTATTTTGAGATTGTCAAAAATAACCAAGATAAATTGCTTTTAAAAGACCAAGGCGCTTTTGCTTCGGCGATCGTATCTGTACGCCCTGATATGAAAATACTACCACCTACTTATAATTATCTCAGTAAATGGCAGGAAGCTTATAATGTTGAGGATCGAATAAAAGTTCTTCACTGTACCTATCCTTATCGACCTCAGTATGCTAAAAATATTACTCGTTCCTTGTACACCAGAATTTTTGATAGATTGGCTAAAGTCTTTTTACCAAATCAAGTTACAAATCCCTGGCGCACTAAATAAGAATCAGTAAAAAATAGTGAAAAATTTTTCAAAAATCTCCCTGTTGGTTTCAGATTTATCGAGTGCAGCTATTTTACGGGCATACTTGATAGCAACAGCCCTAATTAATTTAGGATATGAAGTTGAAATTATGGGGTTTTTATTTGGAAATAACTTATATCGAAATTTACCACCAGAGTTAAACGTTTCTAATTTACCGGGTAAAAACTTTCCGGAGTTTTTTGGACAAATCCGCAAATTTTTACCCCAAATAAGCGGAGATATAATTTATGCTATCAAACCCCAAATAGCGAGTTTTGGAGTTGCCCTAATCAAAAAAATATTCAGCAAAAAGCCATTAATTTTAGATATAGATGATTGGGAACTGAGTTGGCACGGTGGCGATAATTGGCGTTATCATTCTGCACCCAAACAATTAGTGAGAGACTTATTGAAACCAGACGGCGCACTTAGAAATCCTCATCATCCTTTGTATGTAAAATGGATGGAAGGTTTAATAAGTCAAGCTGATGCTGTGACGGTGCATACTAAATTTTTGCAGCAGCGTTTTGGCGGTACATTTGTTCCTAATGGGAAAGATACTTCTTTATTCGACCCGGTTCGACATGATGCTGAATCAAGTAGAAGCCGTTATGGTTTATCTGAATATCGCATTTTAATGTTTCCTGGTGCGCCAAGACCTTATAAAGGATTAGAAGATGTTCTTATTGCCCTCGATAAAATTAATCAGCCAGACTTGAAATTAGTAATTGTGGGTGGTAGTCCTTACGATGATTACGATCGCCAACTTCAACAACAATGGGGACGTTGGATTATCAAACTACCAAAGTATCCAGCTGATGTGATGCCTGATTTAGTAGCAGCCGCTCATATTGTAGTTGTTCCCCAACGAGATACCCCAGAAACTCGCGCACAATTTCCTCTGAAGTTGACAGATGGCATGGCAATGGCTAAACCTGTATTATCAACACGCATTGGAGATATTCCCCAAATTTTAGGTAATACTGGTTATCTAGTTGAGCCTGCTTGTCCCGAACAACTTGCTGAACAAATTCAATTTATTTTTCACAATTTAGAATCAGCAAATCAGAAAGGGATTAAGGCAAGAGAAAGATGTGTAGAACACTATAGCATAGAGGCTATGGCTTCTACACTGAAGTCAGTAATTGCCCAGTTGTGAATCATATTAATAAAAATACCCCATGTCTACCAGAAAACTACTACTAAGATTCGCAAAACCCTATCCAGGTTTGATTCTGCTAACAATATTGTTAGGATTTTCTGGAGCTTTATTTAATGGGATTAGCACAGCTTTAATTGTGCCAGTGGTTTTAAAAATTGTTGGGCAAGAAGTAGATTTAACTACTGCGCCTCCCATCCTTAAAAGGATGATATCTCCGTTTGAAAATACTCCAGAAACTTACCGGATAGCAGTAATGGCTGGGGCAATTATCTTAACAATTTTTTTAAAAAACTTAGCTACTTATGCCAGCGCCTTAGCATCGAGTTCCCTAACTCGTAAGCTGACATCGGATATGCGAGAAACTGGATTAAAGCTATTACTAGAAATTGATATAGATTATTATGCCAAAACCAAGGTTGGTGATTTAATCAACCGCTTGGGTGGAGAAATCGGACGTGCTGCCAGTGCTGTTGGGAGTACAGTCAAAATAGTTATTTTGGGAATCACAATTTTAGTTTTTGTCGGTTTATTACTGTCAATTTCTTGGCAGTTAACCGTTGCAGCTACGCTTTTGTTGTCGTTAGTGACATTAGTCAATCAATATGCTATTTCTCGTTCTAAAATTTATGGGAAGCAGCTTAGCGAGATGTCGAAAGCATATTCAATTTCTGTCTTGGAAACTTTAAACGGGATTCGGTTAGTCAAGGCGACAGGAAATGAAGAAAAAGAATACGAACGGATTAAAAAATTAATCCGCGATCGCGAATTAGCAGATTTCCGCTCTCAAATTAATTCTGAAGCAATCACACCCATCGGTGAGGTAATGGGTATTACAGCTTTGCTGATGATTGTACTTTTGAGTAAAACTTTCTTTGCTAATGAAGTTGCTTCGCTTTCTACCGTACTTCTAACATATTTATTAGTACTGTTGCGAGTGTTGCCATTAATTTCTCAGTTAAATACTATTCGCAGTAACTTTGCTAGTACTGCTGCCAGTGTGGATGTAGCGAACGAGTTTTTAAGCTTGGATAATAAACCATTCATGGGTAATGGTAAACTTCCCTATACAAAATTACAAGAGGGAGTATCTTTTAATTCTCTGTGCTTTGCTTACCCCGGTCATGAAAAGTTAGTCCTCAAAGATGTAAATTTATATTTACCGCGTGGTACGACTTTAGCATTAGTAGGCGGTTCTGGTGCCGGAAAATCGACTTTAGCAGACCTTTTACCAAGATTTTACGATCCGGTGGCTGGTGGAATTACTATCGACGACACCGATTTACGGGAATTTGATGTGGTATCCCTGCGTAAGCGTATGGGAATTGTCAGTCAAGATACCTTTCTTTTTAATGATTCGGTAAAAAATAACATCGCCTACGGATGCCCTGAGGCGACTGAAGATGAAATTATTACAGCAGCTAAACGGGCAAACGCTTATGAATTTATTAGTAAATTACCTCAGGGATTTGACACCTTAATTGGCGATCGCGGCGTCATGCTATCTGGTGGACAAAGACAAAGACTAGCGATCGCCCGCGCATTAGTCCAAAATCCGGAAATTTTGATTTTAGATGAAGCCACCAGTGCTTTGGATACCGTTTCCGAACGCTTAGTCCAAGCTGCACTCGATGAACTCAGCCGCGATCGTACCACCCTCGTAATTGCTCACCGCCTTTCCACAGTCCAAAAAGCCGACCAAATTGCCGTATTAGATCAAGGACGAGTAGTAGAAGTGGGAACCCATGAAGAACTTTTACAAAAGGGTGGTTACTACTCACGCTTGTACTCAATGCAATTTACCGTAGACGCCGAGCGGCTTGTCGTCAGACATGGGCCTAATAATAACTTGATTCAGACAAGAATCCTCAAGGCAATGCGCCAAAACTCAAAGAAATTCGCTGAACGTCCTGAAGCCATTACCAAACATAATCAAAGCTTGCTCCGCATCTCTCACGAAATTCGCACACAGTTGAACTCAATGATTGGGTTTCTGCACTTATTACTTGACGATCTCGAAGATGATTCCAAAGAACGGCACGAATTAATTGAAAACTCTTACAAATCAGCTTGGAGAATTCTCAATACCATTGATATTTTTGAGGATGTTATTAACTTGCAAATCCAGGGGCAACTCATATCCATTTCTGACCAAAATCAGAATATCATCAGCGATTATTATCAAACCTTTAATTATATTTCCGTTGAGTTCCGGACTTCTCTTAACCTCATACTTAGTTCTCTCCGCTCTTTAGCCGATTCTTTGATAGATACTCCTCAAGAACAAAATGGATTAATTAGTGAAAGTTATGAATCTGCTATATATTTACTTGATAATTTAGAAAAATTTGAGGAGAGTATTAAAATCTAACAATATGAAAAATCCTACCGCTCAAAAACACTATATTTATTTTATTGGTGAAGAATTGCCTCAGCCTGAGGCTCATTTAGTACAATCTACAAATGCTGCTAACGCCGTCGCCAACTTAGGTTACTCCACAGTTTTGGTATACCCTGATAAAAAAGTAAAAGTTACTAATCTAATTAATCTAGTACGTCCTTTTCAACCAAGAAAAACACCAACAGAACTTATTAAATATTACAACCTGCATGACAAATTAAAAGTTGCTCCCTTACCGATGCCTTGGCCGATTGACCATCTATCCACGAAATTCACAGATTCTAACACCATTGCCTGTAAATATTATTTACCCTTTCACATCTTTCCAACTACTAAACTTGTCCACAGTCGCAACTGGAATTTTGTCAAAGCTGCTATCAAAAATGGTGTTCCAGCAATTTATGAACATCATCATCACGAAGACAAACCATTTGAAGAAGAAATAGTTAATCATCCCCTGTTACAAATTGCCGTCACAGTTGTAGAAACTATCCGCGAAAGCATGATCAAAAATGGGATGCCACCAGAAAAAGTGATTAGGCTGCATAACGGTTTTAATCGCTTATTTATGGAAAGACAACCAGAAAAAGCAGCAGAATGGCGTCAAAAACTATTGCCAAACGAAAGTCAAAAATTAGTCGTTTATGCGGGAGCTATACAGCAATTTAAAGGTATTGATGTCCTAATTGATGTAGCTCAAAAAATGCCAAATGTACAATTCGTTTGTGCAGGGGGAAAATCAACAGAAGTCGAATCCTATCAGCAATTAGTCAAAGAAAAACAAATTCACAACATTAAATTTTTAGGCTATGTCTTGCATCATGAATTAGCATCTCTGCTACAAGCAGCCGATGTTTTAGCTCATCCTCATTGTTCGGGAAAAGCCGCAACTTTCACATCTCCCTTAAAACTATTTGACTACTTCGCCTCTGGAACTCCGATTGTCGCTACAGAAATTCCATCATTAATTGAATTTCAGAATACCCAAGCCATAGCTGCTTGGTGTGAACCAGATAACCCCAGCAAATTTGCTGAAAGTTTGCAGCGAGTCTTAGAAACTCATCCGCGAAAAATAGAAGGTTATCCAGATAGCATCGAATTTGTCAAACAATTCTCTTGGGAAAATCGAGCCACAAAAATCCTAACTTATGTTGATAAATCTCTACTTCCCCCACTAGAAAAAGCTACATAAACTCCTCATTACTCTCTGCGCCTCTGCGCCTCTGCGTGAACTAATAAATCCTTATTTTCAAATTACAAATGACCATCAAAACAGTAGGCATGATTAGCAGCTATCGAGGTTTAGAAACCAGAGCGGATTGGCTTTGGCAACAAACCCCGCATCAATTTGGGATTTGGGGCAATATACAAATGCAAGCACTAGCAGCAAAACCTGATTTTCTGCTAATGTATCAATTTGATTTTCCCAAAGCAGCGCCACAACAATCCTGGTTCGATAGCTTACGCAAACGCCAGAAAAAATCAGTCGTCAATCTTGATTCTCTATTGCGTGATGTCAACAAAGAACGAATTATTTATTTATTGAGAGAACCACCTTTAGATGAAGTTTTAGAAATTACTAATCATAATTATCAACAAGCCCAGAAGTATTGCCGCTACATTTCTGGTCCTGATGATTTTGCCCCGACTCCTGACTATATGCCTGCCATTTGGTATCATTCAAATACATTTCAAGATTTGAATGAAATGCCACCACCCCAAAAAGTTGCCCCATGTAGTTGGATTACTTCAGGAATTAACCGTACAGTCAACCATCGCCAGCGTTTAGACTTTTTACAATCCCTACAATCTAGTGGCATGAAGTTTGATTTGTATGGGCGCAACTTACCAGAATGGACGAAAAAATCGGGAGAATTAGGTAATAAGTGGTATGGCATGGCATCATATTATTACAATTTAGCAATTGAAAACTATGCTGATAATAATTGGTATGTAAGTGAGAAACTTTGGGATAGTTTACTTGCTTGGTGTCTGCCAATTTATTATGGTGGTCCGGCTGCTGATAAATTATTACCGCCCGGTAGTTTTTTAAGATTGCCCAGTTTAGATGAAAAAGGCATTGCTTACATCCAAGAAGTGACAGCAACACCTGATGCTTGGTATCAAGCTAAAGATGCGATCGCCGAAGCACGGCAAATCATCTTACACAAATTAAATCTGCTTAATTGGTTATCAAATTTTGTTGCTCAATATTGATAAATTATGAATGGTATTTGTACCCTTGGTAATGATTATGTTTTCGACCAACTGGTGGCTTTGCTTAACAGTATCGAGCTGATATTAGGCAAAGAAACTCCAGTTTGTATCTATCCTTTTGACGACCAAACACAACGAATTGCTGAGGAAATAGCTCAGCGTCCTAATGTATTTATTTACGATAATCAAGAATCAATCAATCGCTGGGATCAATTTATGTTCTCAGCAGCCCCAGAACGATTGAATCGCAGCAAATTCCGTCTTTATGGCGCTCACCGTCGTTTTTGTGCTTTTGATGGTCCCTTTGATAAATTTATTTATTTAGATGCAGACACTTTGGTGATGAATTCACTAACATCGGTGTTTGAAAAGCTAGATACTCATGATTTTGTTGTTTACGATTTCCAATTTAAAGACGTTAGTAAAATCTATAATATTAATTCTCCAAAATTATTAGAAATTTTTGAGCAAAAGCGTATTGATTCCGAAATATTTTGTTCGGGTTTTTATGGTTCAAAACAAGGAATATTTAACTCAGAACAACGGGATTGGTTGATATCAAATTTAAAAAACGGGGAAGGAGAAGTTTTATATGAAGGTGCTGGCGAACAACCGCTGATTAACTACATGGTCATGAGGTCTAATCTTCCTATTTATAACTTTGCTAGGGAACTACCAGATAATCTCAAAACCGGGTGTTCTGCGACATCAAGACACTTTCAAGAACAAGAACATATTTTATACGATAAAGGAAATCGTCTAACTTACCTGCATTACATTGGTATTCCTCCCCATATCAATCAAGCAGTCTGTGCTGGAGAAAATATCGAGTTTCCCTATCGAGATTTATTTCTCTACTATCGTTATTTGCACGAACCAGAAAAGCGTCCAGTATTTATCAACCCTCCAAAGAATTATAATGATTCTCCCACACCAAATTTACTCACAAGAGCTTTGCGAAAATTAAAGTTAATTAATCAAGGATAATTTATGAGCAGGGGAATTTATATTGTTGCTAATGACCGAGTGATCGATAATGCGATCGCCTTACTCAATAGTATTCGCTACTATGACTCAGAAGTAACCGTTTATCTCATACCATTTAATGAAAATTATCACAAGGTAGCAGAACAACTTGCTACCTTACACAATGTACAAATTTTTCCAGATTTAGAATTTATTGATAAATTTACCAAACGCATCGGTGAAATTTTTGATAGAGATTTCCTCGCCTTACCCAATAAAATGCGTAAACTAGTGGCGTGGTTTGGCCCTTTAGATGAGTTTATTTATATTGATACTGATATTGTCGTTTTTGAAAAAATTGCTGATAATTTAGACAAACTTGCAGAAGTTGATTTCTTCTGTTGTGATTATCATCATGCTAATGACAAGCTACGAAATATTTTTTCTCCGTTAATAAAAGAACAGCAAATATTTTCAGATGTACAGCTTGAAGATGTTTTCAACAGCGGTTTTTGGGCTTCCAAAAAAGGAACTATTACCGAACAACAGATGGATGAAACTTTGCGCGAATGTGCTGCTCATCGGGAATATTTTGATTTTTCCGAAGGAGTAACAGATCAACCAATTCTCAATTATTTAGTTCTCAAACTGATTGCTAAACGCGCTAATCTCGTCAAAATCCCTGGAGGAGGACCTGGTAGTTGGGCGGGTTCGCGAAACTTCCAACAGCAAGACTACGCCTTATATGACCGAGGACAACGACTGAAATATCTCCATTGGGCTGGTACACGGATTAAAACTGGTAGCCCCTATTGGGAATTGTGGGAACACTATCGCTATCTTCATGAGGGTAAATTTGCCTTTATTCCCAAACTGACTCGGCGTTTATTTCCCTTTGTTGTTGCCCGCATTTAATATTAGGAGTATTCCCATGATTGATGGTATTTATATCCTGGCAAATGATGTTGTTTACGACCAATTAATTGCATTGCTTAATAGCATAGAAGCTAATGCTGGTAGAAAAATTCCTATTTGTATCCTTCCATATAACGATCGCCTAGACAAGGTAAAAGCAGAAATAGCATCTAGAGATAATCTCAGCTTATTTGAAGACTCTAATGCGATAGCTTATTGGGATAATTTTGCTACCCAGATATGGAAAAATTACCCCAGAGCGCAAAAAACTTGGCGAGAGTGGGGTTTTCCAGAACTCTATGAGTTACCCATGCACCGCAAATTTTGTGCTATTGATGGCCCCTTTGATAGATTCATTTATTTTGATGCCGATACCTTGTTAATGGGGCCAGTAGATTATGTATATGAAAAATTAGATACTTGTGATTGGGTCGTTAACGATTTTCAGTATAAATCAGAATTAAAATTTATTTTTGATGGCTCTCAAGAGCATATACAGCAAGTTTTCAATACAGACAATATCCAGTCTAAAATATTTTGTGCTGGTTGGTTTGCCACCAAGAAAAATGTTTTTTCCTCAGCTATCAGAGCCGACTTATTCGATAAATTAAAATCAGGTGAAGCCGATGTTATGGCTTTTTTAGCACCTGACCAATCTTTATTTAACTACATGGTATTGAGAAGCGGCATTTCATATTATAACTTTGCTTGTCATAACTGCGAACAGGCAACTGGTAATCACTGGAGTTCTCAATTTGATGTAGTGGATAATATTCTATACGACCAAGGGCGCAGATTGACATACTTACATTATATGAGTATATCTTCATCAGCTTTTGTGCGGCTTTGTGGGGGTGAAGATGTTGATATTCCTTACCGCGATGTTTTCTTACATTATCGCTACTTAAAATCGCCGGAAAAACGCCCCCAAACCTTTACACGCCCAAGCCAGTTAACACTTTTGCAAAAATCTACTAGCAAGTTTATTCAACAAAGAATCAACAATTTTAAGCTAAACTACCGCAATTTCAAAGATAAAATTACTCGGTAAAAGGGGTTGGAGATTGAGTACTGAGAAAATATTCCTAAATATTTATCTCCTAGTTCCCAGTCCCCACTCTTTATCTGTAATAAAAATCGAAATTACTCAAGGTTGCAAGTCTTAAGCGCAGCGAACGATAGTAATAGCCGATAGTTTTATCTAGTCTAGATGCTACCTTTTGGAAAATTGAACGCTTGGGGAATTCAATTGCTTCATGTTGTTGAAAATATATCAAACTTTCTTCTGGATTTGCTTGTCCTTTTTTAATTTTTTGTCGTTCCACCCAATCTTTAAAATAAACAATATCCTCCATAGCATCCCATCTAACTGCTAATCCTGCTTTAGCAGCAGCTAATCCTATTGCATAACCTATAGCACAAGTAAAACCGTTTAATTCACAATAATATGCAATGGTTTCCCAGTGCTTGAGAAATTCGATTTCGCGCCCATCTTGCCTTGTAACTGCAAATAAAACTTCCATTACAAACTGGGTATTATTATCTTCTAAATTTAAATCCAGTTTTTGTGCTAGCTTGTTAACAATTTCCAAGTCTCTAATTCTTTTTGGTTTATGCAAGTCATTGACTGAACCAATGTAAGCTTGATTATGTTTGACAATACTGGCACAACTTCTGGCTGTAATTCCAGGAAGAAATTTGAGATTTGGTGCTACTTTATCCAAGATTCGCATATCTACATCAACAAAAATGCCGGTATGAAATAGCGATAATGCTTTGGCAATCACAAATCTTTTATCGTGGTAACAACCAATGCTTTGTTGTTGATGTGGGAAGGCTAAAACATGAGAATATTTACTAAATTCCTGTGGCTTATCTGTTAAAATTACAAACTTGGTTCCAGGTGAATATTTTTCAATATCTTCAGCTAATAAAAAAGCATGAGAGCGATATCTCTCACCCAAGGCTAAGGTGCAAAAGCAGAAATCTTTTTCTTCTTGAGTCATAGTTTATGAAACTCCTTTGGAAAAAATAAAAATTTGCTCGAAAAATTGGTACAATCCTAAGTGTTCTGATTATCCGGACACCAGAGATACTAGAGTACTAGTACGTAATTGTAACGTAATCAAATCTGGAAATTTGTAAAATTTTAGTAAAAGCTAAGTATAAACCGCCAGCAAATAATTTGCTGACGGTGAAGATTTAGGTTGATTTAAATATTACTGGAGTATCATACTTCTAAGAAAAAGAATCTAAATCTAAAGATTGCATTCCTTCGCGTTCGACAAACGTGAGCATACTTCCTAACTGCAACCATACTAATAAACAAGTCAGCAGACTTATTGGTAAACCAACTGCTAATGCTAGTAAAGAGGGAAAACCAAATATTTCTAAGCCTGAAGACATAAATAAACAAATACCAGCAGTGATGCCAAGAAATGGCACAACTAATTGTTTCAATGGAGAAGGCGGTTTATTATTTTCTGTAGGCTCGCTCGACCATTTTTGTACAATTACTTTTAAAGTCCCAGATAAGGCAATACCAGACGTTAAGGCTGTGAGAAAGCCTACAAGTAACAGAAAATAAGGTGGTTGCAAGGGGAAATAGTACATGGAAACTCGTGATTGATATTAAAGATTTTTTAGTTTTTATTTGCTGACTGCTTTGAAAAAGACCCAAGGAATGCAGCTTTTGGTAAAATCGCACCTGCGCCTTCTCTGGATAATTCTGTTAAAATACCGATCGCTACATTGAATAAACGATCCGGTTTTAAGTCATTTTTAACCAGGTTCCACAGGCGTTGGACTTCTTCGGTGTGCAACCGGTCGTCTTCTGTAAGAGCAAGCACGACTTGTCGCCGGAGAAACTTGCCTTCATCGGAGATTAAATATTGGAACCCCATTTGTGCTGTGGGTACAACATCAAAGTTCCCATCAGTACGAGCGATCGCAATTAAATTTTCTAACCGCTGCCACTGGAATTTACCATCTTTAAATAGCACGTTCAATAATCGTCGCCGCAATTCGGGTGATTCTCCCGTCAGCAATCGCCGTGCTATATATGGATAACCTACCTCGACAATTTTAAAATTCGGGTTGAGGCTCAGGGCAATACCTTCTTGAGTCACCAAGGAACGAATAATCAAAGCAAACTTCGACGGAACTCGGAAAGGATATTCATACATCAGTTCCGAAAATTCATCGGTGATAGTTTTGAAGTTAAAATCCCCGACGTTTTTACCGATGGCGTTTCCCAACACCGCTTCTAATGCGGGTACAATTGGGCAAATATTTGTGTCTGGAGTCAGAAACCCCAATTTGACAAAGTCTTCGGCTAAATCGTTGTAGTCTTTATTCACCAAATGCACTAGTGCGTCTACTAGCGTTTCTTTGGTGGTTTGTTCTAACTGATCCATCATCCCAAAGTCTATGTAAGCCATGCGACCATCGGGCATAGCAAACAAGTTACCAGGATGGGGGTCTGCATGGAAGAAGCCGTGTTCTAACAACTGTTGCAAACCTGAAGTTACACCAATTTGGATGATGGCTTCTGGATCTAAACCTGCTTCCCGGATGCGTTGAGTGTCTGTGAGCTTGAAGCCGTTAATCCATTCCAAAGTTAAAACGTGGGTATTGGTATAACGCCAATAAATCCCTGGAACTTTTACTTGGGGGTCGTTGTGGAAGTTGCTAGCAAATTTTTCGGCGTTGCGGCCTTCATTAATATAGTCAATTTCTTCAAATAACTTGGTGCCAAACTCGTCCACAATTAAAGTCAGGTCGTGACCGAGATTCAGGGGTAACCAAGGAGCTAGCCAACTCGCCGCCCAGCGCATCAAATATAAGTCGCATGTCAGAATCGGGCGTAAGTTGGGGCGTTGTACCTTGACTGCGACTTCTTCCCCAGTGACTAAACGACCACGGTATACTTGACCCAAGCTAGCAGCAGCTACCGGATTGGGTGAGAGTTCGCTAAAACTGTCGTGAATCGGGCGGTCGAGTTCAGTTTCGATAATTCGGTAAGCGATCGCATTATCGAATGGTGGTAACTGGTCTTGCAACTTCACCAGTTCTTCTAAAAAATCTTTGCGTATCAGGTCTGGTCTGGTGGAGAGGGCTTGACCAACTTTAATAAAAGTAGGACCTAGACCTGTGAGCAGTTTTCGCAACTGGATGGCTCGTTTTAATTTGTTCTGCTCAACTTTATCTTGCCATTCATCCAACTTGATATTAAGTAGAAATCCTGCAAAAGACCAGATAATTCTCAGCAATCGTCCCCAGGCTACCCAAGGACGGTAACGATAGTAGCGAGCGATCGCCTCTGGATTGTAGCGTTTTAGTTGAGCAGGTTGATACTGACCCACGCCTTTATTTGCCTCTTCAACTCGGAAATTTACACTTTTGTTGCTTTTTCTCCCGACCCACAAATTACTTGCATGTACAGGATAGCGGTAGTCTTCGATCTAAAACAATTAGAACTTTACCCTTTTGGGATATCGTTCGAGGCAAATTTAGCCTGTGTTACTGCTTAGATTTGTTTATCTTTTTCTTAATTATACTTTATAAAACTACAACTACTTGAGCAGCTCTTTGATAATTTTATCTTTTCTTAACTAATTTTTATATAATTCCATATAAAAAATTAAATAACAAAATTATAAACTTGTAACCATATATACTTTAATCAGCATATACTAACAGTACTATTACTGAAGATAATTCGTTCGCTAGTCATAATTTATCTTGGTTTAGCATAATTTCCAACCAGACAAAGTAAATCCAGAGTTTGATTTTTTTAGATTATGATACCAATTTACTTGTCAGTTGGATAATTTATTAATTCCTACTTCCCACTTCCCCAAACTGAAAGTTACAGTAAGACGTGTAGAGATTTTAAAATTCAGACAGCCTCAGCCAAGCTTTTAGCTTTCCCTGAATACTTTTACGATGATGGTCTTGTAAAACACTCATCCACACTGAAGTTGATAAAACAGTGCCACAAATTACTGCACTAATGGCAATTACAGCCCATTCTGAAGTTATTCCTAGTAGAAACAGACTTTTCTTGGCTAACCAAGATAAGCTCAAACAGCAGACTAAGACGATAGCCCACAAACCGACTACCTGATGTAAATAGATGCCAAAGTTGAGGCGCAAACGTACTATTGGTCTGTAGACTGCATACCAATTATTTGTTAGCATCTGTGCCAACATTGTTGCCATTGCTACCCCAACTAATCCCAGAGGTTTAATCAAAACCCATGTAAATACTAAATTCAGAATACCTGAAGTTAAAGACCAAGGTGCATACTTTTCATCTTCCGTGGCTCGCGAACTTGTTGTCAGAATCACATGTTGTGTTTCTAGGGTGAGGATAATACAAAAAATCAACAAGACATCAAAACCGACAAAGTTACCCTTACCCAACCACAATTTGATAAAATCTTCACCTGCCACAATTAAAAATGCAACTCCTGCTGCCACAATGGACAATCCTATGCGTGCATTACGTAAAGTCATTCGGTGAATTTCTGCTAAATTTCCAGCTTGCCATGCTTGACTAATAAAAACTGCTGAAGAACCAGCAAAAGCAATAGCGGCTTGAGAAATATTAGCTATCAAATTATAAGTTGCTTGATAACTGGGAATATTGTGAGAACCCTTAAAAATAGCAATAAAATAAGTATCAGTTCGTAAAATTAAAAACGTTCCTAAATCAGTTAACCACCAATATAATGAGGGTTTAAATAGTGCCTTAGCATATTGAATATTCCAATTACCCTGTAAAAGCAATAAATTAGGAAAACGCCAACGAATAATTGTGATAAATATTAGCCGCTGGATTAAACCAGCAAATACAGAAATTGTTGCCAATGCTAATAATCCACCTCCCAACATGACTGCAATCATGTTGCTAAATATAATTAAAAAATAGGTTAATACTGCAATCAGACCATCCCAGCCAACATATCCCATACCCGCCAATAAGCAGTCAAAGTAAGATAACCAAACTGCGATCGCGTAACCAGCACACATCAATGTCCAAGCCCAAAGTACTTGCTCTTGAGACACTTCATGTAACTCAAGTTGGCTGATTAAACCGTAACCAACGACCCACGCTATCAAGAAAACAGCCACAGCCAACCATTGTAAAATTAACCGACCTGTAACTACTAAATCTCCAATATGTTGCTGAGTCTCATCTGTTAATTCTACTTCTGGATCGAAGCCACTTTTTCCTTTTGCTAAAGCTATATGCCGCGTCAAAGTTGGGGTAATTCCTAAAGATAGCAACCAGAAAAAAGATTGGCTATTACCTAGTAAATACCATAATCCAAGTTCTTCTTTTCCCATAAACCGGAAAAGAGTAGGGGTTAAAACTAAGCCTGAGAGAATTATCGACACTCGACTTAGCCAGGAAACACTCACTGCAAAAGCAATTCGTCGAGAAACTGACATATAATATAATTCTTGAGATTGAGATAATGAGAAAATTTGTTAAAGCTAAACTGTGGCAAAAAATAAGATTAAGTAGGCAAAGCTAAAATCGGCGATCGCAATTTACAAGTCAGTCCTTGAACTTGAATATAATCTTCGACTCCAAACCACCGGACAATCGTTATTGCTAAAGTTAAAGTTATTTGGTCATTGAGGAAAAATTGAGACAATACGACGACGGAAGGCGTAGATGATTACCAAAACTCTGCTAAAGCCGTCAAATCCCAACCATTGCATAATTGCGATCGCTATACTCAAACGAATGCACCAAGGCGAGTAACGTAGTTGAGGATAATAAGCGATCGCATTGTTGCGAAAATAAGTTGCGTGTTGGCGATCGCCATTATGTAACGCTTTCCAAGCTAAATAGATACTCGCATAACCATAACTACGGTTTTTTAAATACAATAACTCTCTTTGAAGTGATTGGAATAAGTTTTCAATCGTTACTAAATCTTGTTCTAATATCTGCCAGTTTTTTGTCATATTATTGTTATGCTGTCGATAATAAACTAGAGGTTCTTTAATTACAGCTAAAGGATAATTAGTAGCAATCCGAATCCACATATCCCAATCTTCTGAAGAGCGTAAATTGCTATTAAATTTACCGACTTTCTGTAAGCAATAAGAACGAACTATTACTGAAGAAGTAACTATTGTATTTTTTTCTAATAATTTTTTTAGAGCATTACCCTCGGCATTGGATGTTATTATTCTTCCTAAGGAATTTCCTTGGAAATCAATTAACATCATACTTGTATGTAACAAGCCTACTTCTGGATGATTTTTTAGATAATGTACTTGTTTTTCTAGTTTTGTTGGCTCCCATAGATCGTCAGCGTCTAAAAATGCGATGTACTTGCCTTTTGCACGCTCAATGCCTGTGTTGCGTGCTGTAGCTACACCCTGATTTTCTTGTACAATCAATCTCACTCGTGGGTCTGGTAGCTCGCTAGCCCATTGCACAATATTGTCTGTACTACCATCATTAATAATTAATACTTCAAAATCAGTGAAAGTTTGAAATAAGATACTTTTTAGAGTTTCTGGTAGATAAGTCATGGCGTTGTAGGCGGGGATGATGATAGAAACTTTTGGCATAAATCATTGTTATAGCTATAATTTATAGTTTTAAATTCTAATTTTGATAATAATTTTACTGAAAATGCAGAGACATATCAAAGACAATTCAAATAACTATCTTGCATAAAAAATAATTAATTTTAAATAGTTAAAGAAGATTATTTGTACCTTTGTGACTCTGGATGAGCTTTTGATATCCCCGATGTTGAAGGTGGGATAAGAGTATCTAGAGTCTGCTTTTTCTAGACTGAATAATTGTCTGTAAAATTACATCTCGATAGCGTAAGGCAACAGCATCCCAACCAAAACGTAAGGCACTATTTCTTGCTTTATCTTGCCAATCTCCACTCAGGACTTTGGCAATAGCAGCAGCATAGTTTTCTATATCAGTGACATCGCATAAAATTCCGGCATCTGCGACCATATAGCGACGCATTTCATCGTCTGTAGTAACTACTGGTAAGCCACTAGCCATTGCTTCCAAATAAGAAAGGGCACATGGTTCGTTAATGGAAGGCAATGTGAATGCATTTACACTTCGATAAACTTTTGGCATCCGATCGGCTGCAAAGGTTTTGATGGCAAAGCGATCGCCTCCCAACAACTCATCGCCTAAAGATTGAAAGTATGCTCGGTCGGTACCATCCCCACAAATGAGAAGACTGACTTGTGGTAAGCAGGCTACAGCTTTGATTGCTAGTTCAACCCGCTTATGGCAGTCTCGGTTAAGAGACGCCACACACAAAACTACAGGGCTGTTTAAACCTAAAGCTATCTGTTCTCCTTGGGGTGTAAAGCGGTTAGTATCTACGCCGTTGGGAATGATGGTAATAGGTTGAGAAGGTCGTAAAATTCGGGCAAAATTAGCCATAGTTTCCGAAAAAACTACGAGACGATCCGGGCGAAATTGCAAGTTGCGTGCTAGCGGTCGCCCTTGGGCTAGCAATCCGGTGTGTTCGGTATAAATAATCGGCGTACCAATTAAGGCACGGACAAAGGCTGCCATTGCTAGGCCTCCGTAGTCATTGCAAGGAAAAATCAAGTCAGCAGGGCGTCTGAGCAGTCGTATAGCGCAAGGGAAAAAACTTGTCAGGTGTTCAATAACGATGTCAGGATGGGTAGAAAAACGTTTCAGTAAGGAAGCGATCGCTGAAGAATTGAGAATTTGACGCGCCTTTGTACGGGAAATCCCACCGGCTGGATGATAAAACGAACTACAGCGATCGCCTGCTAATAATTCCACCTCAAAGTCAGTACTTAAATGACGAGCCAGTTCAATCGCAAATATTTCCGAGCCACCACTCCAATTAACCCCTGCACTCGGATGCACTAAAACCACTCGATAGGCTCGTTGATGTCGTGCTGTCAGTTCGATATTATTACTACTAGAGTCAATAAATTGCTGGCTCATAAAAGGTTCATTTAGATACAGAGTTATCCACAGGTTTTGGCTGATTCCAGTTCCAAGCAGCAACCGAAAACAAAGTCCACCAATAGAAAAATAGAGTTGTGTGAGTCCAAATATTCTCAGTAATCATGCCGACAAGAATAGCTGCAAGAATAGCTAATAAGACTCGGCAAAAGTTTTGAGCGCTACTACAAGAGGTGCGCCGGAGTAACTGAATCAGATGTATAGCTTGAGTACCAAGAAAGACTAGAAAAGTTAAAAATCCTAAAATTCCACCTTCTGTCAAAGCGCGGACATAATCGTTGTGAGCGTAGTTGTTGTAAATAGTTAAATAGCGACTAGTAGCCAGACCATAACCAAAAATAGGTGACTGTTCCCAAGCCTGTATTAGTAAAGTCCACTGAGCAAGCCGCCAGTTAAAACTATTGCCGTCTCCGTGTGAAAGGATAATTGCCCGCGATATATCTATATCTGGATTCAAAAGTGGCGTTTGAGCTAGAGAACTGAGGCGTTCTTGTCCAAACTCGGTACTAGCAAATAAAACTATGACTACTGCAAATAACAACACTCCACCAATCAGTTTAATTAAGCTCAATCTCGGTGCAATCAAAATCAGGATAAAAACAGCTAACATCATTAAGCTAAACAAAGCTTTAGTACTCACATAGAAAAAGCCGAGTAAGCCGAGCAATATTAGCCAAGGCCAGCGCTGCTGAGACTGACTCAGTTTCCAATAAGTCAAACCAATGAATAGCAATAGAAAAGTAGCGAAAGTATTGGATAGACCGAGAGTGCCATTAATTCGGGAAATTTCTCCAGAAATTGGATCTTTAGTACCTTGGAGTATGGCTGGTAAGAACGAAACCGAAACAAACGTCTGTATCAATGCTACCGTCAGGGGTAGGATGAGAGCAAAAAATAATGCAGAGATCATCTTTTGAGGATGGAGTCGGTCTTGCAACTGCATCACCAGCAAATAGACCATCAGCCAGGAAAAAAGGCGCACCCACTCGCGGATGCTGTCTAACAAAACACCACTATCCAGAGGCATTTCTCCTAGAGGTATGAGTATCACCCATACGCCTTGGAGGGCTACCCAGCCTGCAAATAACCACCAAAACTTATCAGTACGTACTATCTGACCAGTTAGCAATCTTACCACCACATAAAGTAAAGTCAGGACATCCAGACTAATGGCGAATGCAGCTGGTATTTGTTGAATAGAGAAAGGATCGAGAGCGCTACGCACAACCAACAAACCAATAACCGCTTGCTCAAATCGGTTAAAGAAGTAGAAAACTAGCGGTATTGAACCTACAGCTAAACCCAGGTAGAGGGGTTGAATACCTGCGAGCAATCCTACAACTAAACCAATCCCCACACCTGCCAAAGTAATCCAAAGTGTTAACGCAGAACTTGAGCTTTGACTAGTTAACATCTTTACTTCGACCTCAAACCGTTTATGGAATTGGCGGTATCCCTCAAAGTAGTTGAATCTTTGAAAGGACGGGATAAATAGCGGTAGGACTTTTCAGTTTGAGTTGTCATCCCATTCACTACTACTCCCAGAATTGGTATCTGATTGTGTGTCAGTTCTGATACTGCTTTTCGGAGTAACTCTTTGAGTGTGAAGTTAGGGCGTGTAATCAGCACAACACCATCACTATATCGACCCAATGTAGCTGCATCAGCGCTAGTATTTAGGGGTGGAGTATCTATGATGACTAAATCATATTTAGCAATAGCTTCTGCTATTAGTGACCTCATCGTTTCAGAATCTAACAACTGCGAGGGGCGTGGGTGCGCTTTTCCACAAGTCAATACTGAGAGATTCTCAATATCTCTAATCTGTACTGCATCCAGTAGAGAGCGATGTCCAGCGATCGCATCGGTAATTCCCGGCTTAGGATCTAAGTTAAATAGCTTGTGCTGCATCGGGCGACGTAAGTCTGCATCTATGATTAATGTCCGCCGAGATAACATGGCTGAGACGGCGGCTAGGTGCGAGACCACTACTGATTTACCTTCTCCGGATTTAGTACTACTAATCACAATGCTTCGCAACTTTTTAGAACTGCGAAACTCCAGGGTTTTTAGTAGCATTCGGTAGGGTTCAACCAAACCAATGTCGTCCAAAAATGTTTCTGCTGGTTCCAAGCTGAGTGTCTTGGCAGGCAAGGACGGTAATGTTGCCAATATGGGGATTTTTTCTAATATTTCTTCGGCTTCATCAGTATCGTAAAGCGTATTATCCATTGCTTCGATTAGCAGCACTACGCTAATAGCTAAAATAATTGCCAACACAATAGCTAACATCAGTACGAGAGAAAGTTTAGGGAAGGTAGGAGAAGTTGCTGGTTTCGCCGCTTCAACAATTCGGATGTTACCAACCAATTGGGCTTCAGCAATACGTGCTTCTTCGAGTTTGCTTTGCAATAACTTAAGGGATGCGGCTGCTTCTTCGCGTTGGCGGGTGAGTGCAGTCAGAGGTTGCTGTTGAATTGGCAATTGTGCTAAGCGAGTTTGCAGGTTAGCTCTTAAAGACTTGACAACTCGTAGCTTATTTTCCACTGCCAAGCGTTCAATCTCATTGCTAATTAGCTCAGAAGTGAGATTCTGACTCAGGGGATCGGATGCAATATTACTAGGGGAAATAGTTGGATTTCCAGGCGAAAGGCGAGCCAGTTCACGAGCGTACAAGGTACGGATAGCTTGCTGCTGGTTTAGCAGCGAAATCAAAGTAGGATGGTTCTCTGTAAAGCGCAGACGCGTAGTGATGATTTGCGTTTGCAAATCTGCCAACTTGGTGCGTAAGTTTTGGAGTTGTTGATCTTGTCCAGTGCGTACAGAGGCGTAAGCATTAGTGAGGTTTGTGGCAGTGGTAATTTGGCGCAAAGATGCGTCTCGCGATCGCGTTTCTTGGAGTTGGGCAACTAAAGTCCGTTCTTGGTCTTCTAGAGTGGCTAAACTATCAACTAAACTTTTGCTTTGGTCTTCAAAGGAAATAATGCCACTGGCTTGTCTGTATCTATTTTCCATAGCCTCAGCTTGTTGCAATCGCTGGCGAGCTGATGGCACCTCTATTTGCAAAAACTTCCTGACACTAGCAGCTTCTTTGCGGATTTGTTGGGCACTTTCCTCAACCATTGTCTGGGAAATAGCATTAACAAGTTTCGCAGCCAGAATTGGATCTTGGGCTTGGTAGCTGATAACCAAGATATTCGTAGCTGGGACAATTTTTACTTGCAAACGTTTACTTAACTTTGTAGTTGTAATCGGACTTTGAGAGTCAGGAAAAACCTTAGCTAGCGATCGCTCTAGTATAGGTTGCGATTTGACTAATTCCGCTTGATCGGCTAATGGGCTAGGGCCACCTGGCGTACCCGCAGGTACTTGGGTGAGGTCACGTCCCAATTCAGAAACACTCACCCGTTTATCATCTAATATCAGCCGTGCTGATGCTTGATACAAACTTGGGGTAAAAGCTAAATACATAAACGATCCCCCAATTACAGCAGCAAATGTTGCCAAGGCTGGCAAACTTCGCCGCTTCAAGACCACTAGTAAAGATGAAATGCCTTTTTCCATATGCGTCTTTGTATGATTGGGCATAGAACGTTGGGCATGGGGGAGCCAGTGCGCCCTTGCGCTGTGCTGACAGCCAAGCAACTGGGGTGGTTTCCCCTATGAACAACCCCTAAAAGGGTCTTGGATTTCTTCCACGAGCAACTGCCATCAACTGGCGTCATTGGGCATTGGTTTTTTGAAGTTACAAAAAACTAATGACTAAGAACCTATTTTTTGTTAACAAACTCAGTAACTTTGCTCAAACTAGGCTCTGAAATACTTACCGACTCAGGCGAATTCAGAATTGTTGTATATAGTTTTAAGGTTTCAGAAGTAATTTGATCCCAACTATAGTGAAGCTGTACATATTTTTGGGCATTCTGAGCCATTACTGCCATTTCAGTCGGGTGATTAATCGCCCAGTCTAAAGAACGCATACAAGAGTCTAGGTTTCCAGCTGCAAAAAGCATCCCCTGCCTATTGTTAATCAATTGCTGATGAGGCGGGATGTTACTTGCTAGCACTGGTACACCTTCCTGCATCGCTTCTAACATTGCTAAAGGTAGTCCCTCCACATCAGAAGGAAGGACAAATAACCCCGCTCCCCGGACGATTTCCCATAGACGAGAACCTTGGAGTTGACCGACGAATACAATATCTCGATGATTCGCAACTGTTTCTAATAGCTTGGTGGTAAAGGATTTAGTATCGCTGACATCTCCGGCTAGAACCAGTTTCCATCCAGCTGGTTTCAATGCACAAAAAGCTTCAACGAGCAAGTCAGGACGCTTTTCTGGTACAAGTCTGCCTAAAAACAGAATGTAGCGCCCCCTTAACAAACCCAGAGATGTGGCGTAGGAAAAGTTAGGGTCTGACCCACCAAAGCTAGCGGGAGCATTGGGGATGTAGATAGTCTCCCTTCCATAAGTTTCAAGAAAGTAGGATTTTAAATCTTTTGATACTACAATTAGCGCTTGGGCAAAGCGCACAGCGGCTTTTTCCCCCATCAGAATGAGACGACTAGATAAATTGCCCCACTTAGCGCGTTGCCAATCTAACCCCTGACAAGTAACAACAACCTTTGCAGAGGTAGTTATTCTCGGTAAACAAGTAAATAGAGATGGGCCTAAAGCGTGAAAATGAACAATATCATATTGCTGACCACTAGCAGCGATCGCTCCTAGCGCTGAAGTAATAAAGGCATCAAGCCCACGCAAATGCAAACTCGGTAGGGAAATGACTCGCACACCCCAAAAGTCATAATGGTCAAACCAAGAATAGTCAGTATAAGAAGACCGAGCAAATAAATCAATACAATGACCCTGTGCCACCATACGAGGATACACTTCTGCACAGTAATGCTCAATTCCTCCCTGTTTGGGAGGCAAACCTTTGGCACCAATGACGGCTATTTTCATGGCAATTAATTCTTTTTTTGAAAATGGTTCATTAAGTCTTCAAGACGCTTGGCGTGCTTGTTTGCAGGAGTAACCGCGTGATTGAAAACTTTGGCAGAATTTATTTTCCAGTACGCGGTTCCCAAGACTTACCTGCTAACTCCCAACGACTTAGCATTTTGCAGTAAACACCCTCAATCACAGTACGGGCATCATAAGGCTGTGCAGTTCCCACACATGAAGCAATGGGATAATTTTCTGGATGTATTATTACCTGACGTAAGGCATCTGCTACACACTCTGGTGTACGTTGCTTACAAATAACACCATTGTCAGCAGTTAACAATTTTGGGGTTTCACCGCATCTAGTGGTCACTACAGGCGTCCCACTAGCTAGCGCTTCCAAAACTACCAAAGGCAGACCTTCGTAAGCACTGCATAGGATGAAAACGTTACAAATACGATGTAACTTTGCCAGTTCTTCTATTGCAACTGCGCCCAACATTGTTACCCGGTTAGACAATCCCAACTGAGCAATTTCTAGGCGTATTTCCGTCGTCAGCTCCCCATCACCCGCTATTAGTAAATGAGTGTTGGGTTCACTCAAAGCAGCAAATCCACGTACTAAAAGCATCGGATCTTTTTGCGGATGCAACCGACCTGCAAATAAAACAAAACGTGTTTCCTCATCCAAACCCAATTTTTTAGCTAATTCGCGTCGTTGTACTTGCCGTTCTATCTGACTTAAAGGGTAGAAAATTTCGCTATCAAAAGAATTTTTGATGTACTCAATACGCTCTCGTATATTGGGATAACGCTGTTTATAAAATTCTGTTGCATCCGTATTACATGAAAGAATTTCCCTAAATTGGCGAACTAGTAAACTTTCTAGAGCAAAATATACCGCGGGAAATCTTCGCCAGAGAATCGCCTTTTGTTCGCCCTCAGCTTGCATCTGTGTATGAATATCATTATGGACAAACAAAGTTTTTTCTCCCTGCCAATTCCAGGCTGCCAAACTTGGTTCTAGACGATGAAAATGCATAAAATCTGAGGACAAACAACGTCCTAAAAGTGCAGCCGTATACTTAAGTGTGGTGGGAATCTTACTTCTAACATTATCATTTTTCAAAAAAAATAAAGGCAAAAAACTAATTTCCCTACCTACAATTTCTACTGCTTGCCACTTTTGAGTAGGCTGAAAGTTATCATCTCCCGTTCCTACAAGCCGCACCGCAAATTCTCTAGGTGCGTATTTGATAAACATTTTGATTAATGTTTGAATTCCGCCAATACTGCTGTTCCAAGGATTGAATTGATAAAAAATTGTCAGAACTGGTTTACGCATGAAGTTAACCTTATATAACTTGCGTGTAAACACTCAGATATCTGTTCACATTTGACAATGTGAATGAGATTGACAAAATAGCTCTCAAACCTTTGTAAAAGAACTTCCTTAACTTATCCTTACAGATACTTGAATGTTATCAAGCATCTAAAATTTAGCAGAAGGTTACCCCAACTCAATTAACAGTGTTCCCATTGGGGTTGAAGAAGGCTTGTAGTCAGATATTGCACTTTTATAGCCAAAAAAGTTAATTTATCGAGAATTTTCTCAATAAAATATCTCAAGTGACACTAAACGTGCATTTTAAATTTAGGAATTATTTTTAAATAAACCTTTCGCCTTTGATTCGTCAAACTCACGTTCAACAAAGACAGACGTAATCTTTGTTGTATCTACATCGGAACTTAATTACCTCTTCAATTTGTTGTATTCCGAAAGATAGATGCTTAGCTGGAAAAGCAAAAATTATATGTATCAATAATTACTATAAATTCTAAATCATCGCTCAAAGACAAGCTCCCCGACTTTTCAAGGAAGTCAGGGAGGTGTGACTTTCAATTTTCATATTAGCCGTACTCATATAGGTTATACCATTTCATGAAATACCTGATACAAATGATTAGTCTCTAATTCTTTCTCCCCTGCCCCCTGCTAAGAGCTTCCCTGCCGCCTATTTGTATCACTTTTAAAATGAAATAGTATTAGCCCTCTTTTGTTACCTTCGGCAGAGAATAATCTGAAACCCATATTTTTACGTCTTTTTTCAACAAAGGGGTTTAAATGACAAAGTGGATATACGATCGCCCAGTTCATTATTTTGTTTAGCGTTCAGAGTTGGGTATGATTTTTATCTCCCTGTAGTAACAAAAGAGGGATTAGGACATAATAACAAGCGTGAATGTCAGGAAGAGTAATAATGTTTTTATAGCAATCGAATTAAAGGTTAGGACATCTTCAAAGCCTGGATGTTAGGAATAGTAATGTTTTACCTCCTGCCTCCTTTCTCCTGCCTCCTGCTTTCTGCCTCCTGCTATAAATCAAATAAATAGAAACTTTCTTGTAGATACAGCTGAAATTAGCTATTCGGTAATTATTAATTACCAAATAGCTACTGCTAATTAGACCTTTTTTGTTATTATGTACTGCTACTTAGATTTAGCCTCCAAGTTTTCTAAGCGGCTTCTCAATTCTTGATTTTGTTGTTTGAGTTGGTCAAATTCCTCACGCAACTGACGCAATGTTTTTTCAGAACCAATATTTTTTTGCACCTTAGAAATTTCTTCTTCCGCATAGCGACGCACACGTCCATCAGATGTTTGCTCGGCTAGCGATCGCAAAATTCCAGTTGCTTTTGGTGTTTCCATTTGTCCTAATGCTGTGGCTACTGACACTTGCATTAAAAAGAATGTTTCTTTGGCTAATTCTGCTAATCTATCTAAAATCCGTTCCAAATTAACCGGGCTTTGACCAACAGAAATTTGTCCTAAAGCGCGAATTGCAGCTAAACGCAAAGGTTGCGATACACCGAGGTTAGTGTATTCCATCAGCAGATTTAAAGCTGGTTGTGAGGTTTTGAATTCAGCTAAACCACCAACTGCACCGCTCCGCACCACTTCATTCCAACCCGCCTTTTCTTCTAAAACTGATTTCAGCAGCTTTAATACCTTGTCTTCCTTGGGTTTTTCTTGCAAGCTAGCAGAACCGATCGCCCCCACTGCTCGACAAGCTGCGGCTTCTACATAATAGCTAGGATCGCCCGACTGTAATAGTTCTTTTACAGCCTTATAGCTTTCGTTGGTTTTGATTTGAGCAAGTGCTTCTACTACAGCACGTCGCACGTAAGCATTTCTATCTATCAACCCCACAACTAAGCCATCAAATGCTTGGTCTAAATTAATTTGCATTAGTTGTTTGGCGACTTGCACGCGCACACCCCAGAAGGAGTCATTTTTTAACGCTTCAGATAATGCTTTGGTTGCTTCTAAACCACCTTTTTTTGCCAAAGCTTCTGCTGCATAAATGCGAGAAATCGGGTCGGGATCGAATTCTAACTGCGCTTTTAACTCTGGTAATAAATATTCCAAAGATACTGTTTTTAGATAATTATTCCCAACATCAAAGCTGATATATTGGGGCTTATTTTCTAGGGGAAAGTAGAAACTTTGTTCGCGTTCATTCACGCGCACTACAAAAGTTTTGAGTTGTGAGTTAGGAGTTATGAGTTTTTCATTACTCTTATTTCCTAACTCCTCACTTTTAACTTTTTCCTGCTGTACATAGCCAAAACCAATAGGAATTTTTAAATCAAACAAATCCTTACTGCCATTTTTACCTTCAGCCGCTTGGGTTTGAGTAACTGTAATTTTTGCTAAATTAGCATCCCCATCCCAAGAGTAAGCTATGTTAAATTCTGGATGACCACCACGATAAACATACTGGTCGAAGAGGAACAAAAGATTACGCCCAGTAGCCTTTTCAATTGCTCTGAGTAAATCTACTGTTTCTACAGTTTTGTGGGCATTATCTTGGATAAATGTTTGAATTGCCTGCCAAAACAATTCATCTCCTAACTGGGCGCGAATCATGTGATAGACACAAGATCCTTTTTCGTAGATGTGGCGATCGAAAAGTTCAATCGGTTCCCGGTAAATATGTGTTACCATTGGTCGGCGGTAGCGGCTTTGATCTTCACTAAGGTAACGACGAGCCTCTAATAAACGATAGTAAGCTGCTTCTTGGAGACTATATTCATATTCTGTCCACATCACCTCAGAGTAAGAAGCCATTCCTTCCTTAATCCAAGCGTGAGACCAATGCTTAATCACTACCAAATCACCAAACCACTGGTGCGCGAGTTCGTGGACGACTAAACCCTCGGTATTGCGATTATCTAAAGCCGCCCGTTCATCCAGCAAGCATTTATCTGTCAACAGAGTTGTGGAAGTGTTTTCCATTCCCCCAAAGATAAAGTCATCGACGCAAACTTGGGCGTATTTTGGAAAAGGGTATTGATAACCATACATTTGGCTCAAAAATTCAATCATTCGAGGAGTTTTACCCATGCTGCGTTTAGCATCTTCCTCCCGTCCCTTTTCTACGTAGTAGATGACCGGTTTGCCGTTCCAGTGGTCGCGAATTTCAGCAAAATCACCTACTGCTAGAGTCATCAAGTAAGTAGGGTGAACTTGTTGCTGTGACCAATGGTAAATTTTGCGATCGCCATCTTCTGTGGTGTTAATCAGTTCGCCGTTGGAAATCGCCACCAGAGGGTTGGGGACACGAACACGAATTTCTGAAGTAGACAGTTGTCCTGGATAGTCAAAGCAGGGGAACCAAAAACGAGAGTCTTCGTCTTCTCCCTGAGTCCAGACTTGGGTGGGTTTGTTTGGATAATATTTGTCTGGTTGAACAAAATAAATACCGCGTTGTGGTTTAGTCACCGAGTAGGCGATCGCAATCAGCAAGCGTTTATCAATCTCAGTGCCTTGATAAAGTTGAATCGAAAGCTGTTCGCCATCATAGTCAAAATTTTGTGACACCTCGTCTACCTGTACAGACTCGATACTCAGGTTGACAGCATCCAAAGTCAAACGGTCAATACCATTACGAATTGGCAACAGGCGAATACTACAAATGCCCTGACAGCTTTGCCCAGGAATATCTAAGCTCAGATCTAGAAAAATATGCTCTACTTGCCCTGGGCGATCGGGGCTGTAGTGGGGTCTTGCTCCCGGTAACTCAAAAGGTTTGTGTCCATTATTATCTGTATCAAAATAAGACTGCGACATTGATGCTTACTGACCTTGTAATCCTGAAAAGTCTGGCTTGGCTGGATGTTGTTAAGCAAAATAGCGGTATCTGATGTTTTTCCAGATTAATAGGGCAATATGGGGTGGGGACTCGCTTTTGGAATCGAGGGATTAAAATTAATCTCACCCTAATTTCCCTAGACTGCCTACCGAACTATGGAGTTTTGTCCATATCGCTTCCGCATTCACTTTTCTTGATGTTTTGCACTTTTTTGTCATCAAGTCAAGAGTCTCTTGCACCTCGATAGATTTTCATTAAGTACAAATACTCCTAATTATTCTTATAACTTAGGATAGCTTGCTGGTGTCGAACAGGCTATTTTGTTTGAGATGAACAGGATATCATTTGCGGATTCGCTCCTCATCTGGTTGAAGTATTTTTTAGAATAATTTTAGACCGCTAATTTGTAGGATTACTAATTTTATCAGTAAATATCGACTGGAGTTGAAACTAAATGTATAAGTGGGGAATATCAGGAAACTATAATTACAGTTCAAAAAATACGAGAGGAGCAATTGCCAGATTCCTCACAAGAGAGCCTTTTGTCACTCAAATTAAAGAAGGTAGGAGAGAAGAGGCACAAGAGGGCAGAGGGTTTTGTTCGCAGTAGCGCGCTATTGGAGAGTTACTCCCTTAGAGTAGTATAGTTTTAACCTGCTATTGCTGGCGCAGTCTAGTTATAAGGGACTGACAATTAAAAAAATATCCTACTGTTCACACTCGACAGTTATCAGTCATCAACTTCAAACGGGATAATTTATTTCTTAGAGTTCCCTAAGATGCTACTGAATCTAGGTGCAATCTAGTTAAAAGATACTGCTAAATCGGGTACAGTCTAGTTATAAGATATTGCCGTTTTTAGAGAACTTGTTCAATCGGGTTGGCTACCTACCAATTCTATATTCTCTGGAAGTTATTGATTAATTATGTGTTGGCTCAGAACATTTTATGAAATACTAGAAAAATTCACTTCCCATTTGGAAAAATATCTATCTTTTTTGATTTAATTTTAGCTTTTAGAGTTTTTCAGAGCTTTAACAAAAAAGCAAATATTTTTAAAAATTAATAAAAAATTATTCTATACCTAAATTTAAAAAATATTACTTATAGATGCAAGCAATAATCAGCAAAGTCAGCTTAACCGAATAATTACTAATTCGTAATACTTGTTTGGGCGTGTGAAGCAAGCTATGTATTTTTCATAATTAATAGGACAAACCCCACAATTTATTGATGGAAATAAAAAACATATAATTCATTTTTCAAGCCCCAGACTTTAATCGTGGGCAAAAAATTACGAATTATTTTGACCTTTTAGTTTTTATATTTTTGAGTGTGTAGCTTCTCAACGATCGCCCTACCGAGTCATTTTGCCATGCGTTAGTCTAAACTCCAGTAGCAATGGATGAGTGAAAATTATCAATAAATCCGAAAACTCTACAATGACACTTGTATAAATCTCGGTGACAATCTGAGCAAAAGAGGATAATAAAAATGCCTGAAAGTAGATCAAAGTTTCTCATTCCTGCTGTAGGTGCTGCTGTAGTTGTAGCAGGAAGTATCGCCGCTTATACATATTTAAAAGGTTCCTCAGTAGGTAGTACAGATGCTCTAGGCAGTGCCAAAGTAGTACCTTCAACAGCGTTGATGGCAACTTATATTACTACTGACTCTCAAGCTTGGGCAAAGTTACAACAGTTTGGGACTCCAGAAGCACAAAAGTTAGTGGCGAAACGTTTAGAAGATTTAAATAAGCAAATATTCAGTGACAGTAACGTTTCTTATGAAAAAGACATCAAGCCTTGGGCTGGTGGTGTGATGATTGCTGTGCTACCACCAGATCGTGTAAAACCCGTACAGCTAAATTTGCCCTCTAGCGCACCCAATCCAGCGACAAATGTACAGCCAGAACAAAATATCTTGGTAGTAGTGGGAATCAAGGATAAAATCAGTGCCTTGAATTTTGCTAATAAATTGAAGTCACAAAAAGATGTCAAATTCCAGGAATCTGACTACCAAGGTCAAAAAATTATTGAAACTACAGAAAATGGCAAACCGACGTATAGTGTTGTTTTAAATAATAGTCATTTAGTATTAGCTCCAAAAAAGCAAGCTGTAGAAAAAGCAATTGATACGTTTAAAGGACAGTCATCCTTTGCTAATAAAGAAGGTGCAAGCAGCATTCTTAAAGGAGTGGATGTCAAAAACAGCCTTGCCCAAATTTATGTACCAGACTATGCAGGCTTGGTACAGCAATTTGCAGCCACAAATCCTCAAGCAACCCAGTTACCTCCACAAACTCTGGCACAACTCAAGCAGGTGAAATCTGTGGTAGCGGGTGTTGGTGTTGATGATGCGGGAGTGCGAGTCAAAGCGATCGCCAATTTAGATCCGCAACTGATCAAATATCAGTATCAATCAAGTCCTGGAAATATAATTGGGCAATTTCCCATTGATACCTTTGCTCTGGTTAGCGGAAGTGGCATCAGTCGTGGCTGGGAAACGGTGGTAGAACAATCAAAAGATTCTCCAGAATTGAAGCAAGCTCTCGAACAAGTGCGCGGACAATTGAAATTTGTCAATATTGACTTGGATAAGGATATTTTTGGCTGGATGAATGGAGAATTTGCCTTAGGTGCTATTCCCTCAAATCAAGGAGTATTAGCGAGTGTGGGTTTTGGAGGTGCTTTAGTATTTGACACCAGCGATCGCAAAACTGCTGAAGCCACTTTTACAAAATTAGATACCCTTGCCAGAACCCAACAAATCAATATCACTAACAGAAATATTGGTGGTAAAGACGTAACTGAATGGCAAATCCCCCGCCAAGGAGCTTTATTGGCACATGGTTGGCTGGATGGAGACACTGTATTTGTAGCTGTCGGTGGTCCCGTTGCTGAGGCGATCGCCGAGCGCAAGAGTGAATCTCTTGACAAGAGCGAAGCTTTCAAAGCCGTTACTGGTTCTTTGCAAAAGCCCAACGGCGGCTATTTCTACCTAGATATGGACACAACTAAAACTTTGCCCCTTGTCAATAGTTTTATCTCTTCTGAAGCCAATACCATCCTGAGTTCCATTCGTGGTTTTGGGATCACCGCTACTAGTCCCGATAAATCTACCAGTGAATTAGAGATGTTGTTAGCTCTCAAAACTACTGCAAAGTAGAGCATTGGGTATGGGGCATTGGGCATTGGGTATTGATTATTCTCCTCTGCTCCCCTGCTCCCTCATCCCCCACTCCCCACTTACAAAACTTGATTATTCCGAGTTTCCAGGGTTTGGTTGAGTCTATCCAATGCGCCAGTCAATCTTTCTTGGGCTACAAGGTTAGGATCTGGCAAGGGTTCATCGGCGACTTCTTCTTTTCTCTTGAATTTTTGTAAGGCTCGAATTGCCACAAATAAAACTAAGGCAATGATTACAAAGTCAACTATTGCGCCAAGAAATTCACCAATTTTGATTCCCGGACTAATGGTGATTGTTCTCCAGTCTTTGCCAGCAAAACTAACCAAGGGATTAATCAATGGCATGATCACATTTTCAACAAAGGAAGTGACAATCTTACCAAAAGCACCACCAATGATGACGGCGATCGCCAAGTCAACTACATTGCCTTTAAGGGCAAATTCTTGAAAATCTTTTAAAAAGCCACTTGCTCTTCTTCTTGCTCTGGCCATATTTGACTCCAATAAGCTTAACTTACTGTTACGAATGGCACTCAGCTTTTTGCTATCCCTGTTGAGACAAATGTTGCTAAGTATCAAAATTTTACCAGTCTTGAATAAAATTTTCTGATAAATATAAATAGGAAACCGACATAATTGACATCTTCTCAAAACTTTGCTGCTCTCCAAATGTCAACCTTCTATAATATTTGTTGCTTGGGGCAAGCCAAAGGAGGCAGACTGCCATTATACAATTCAATTCATTTCTAGACTGCCGTCCAGCTAGTATGTCATAAGTAGAAAAGGCTATATAATAAATGCAAACTGATTTATGACCGCTGCTATAAATACTAATCTTGGCTTCGCTTCCCGCTTGGTGAATACCATACTGGCAATCCAACCTTTAGCCAACCTAGCCAAGCATCAAGCTAGACAAATGATGATTAAACGTGCCGAGAGAATTGGTGTGCCTTGGACGCAAGAAGTCGAAACACTACAGGCGCGTGATTGGAAGTCCGATCTAGCTCAAGTAGAAAATCCCCAACTTTCATACCCAAAATACTACTTGCGGCCATTCCACGCTTACGAAGGTGGAGACCTCAGTTGGAAAGCTGCTTGGGAGCTAGAAGTTGCTGCTCGTACTGTCCATGCTGGAATTTGGCAAGATGCTGGAGCGCAAGGAGATGCTAAACTCCGCCAAAGTTATCATGATATCCTCAAAGCGCAACTTCCCAATCAACCCCAAAACATTCTAGATTTGGCCTGCGGTGTGGGTTTGAGTACCTTTGCCATGCAAGAAATTTATCCCCATGCCAAAATTACAGGCTTAGACTTATCTCCCTACTTTTTAGCTGTTGCCAATTACCGCGCTGGGCAACGTCAAGCTAAAATTAATTGGCTTCATGCCCAAGCGGAATCTACCGGGCTACCTGATGCCTCTTTTGATTTAGTTTCTATTTTCCTGATGTGCCACGAATTACCCCAATCAGCAACCCGACAAATTTTAGCTGAAATGCGGCGTGTGTTGCGTCCGGATGGCTATTTGGCAATCATGGACATGAATCCTAATTCTCAAGTGTATAAAAAAATGCCAGCTTATATTTTGACTTTGCTCAAAAGTACTGAACCGTATTTAGATGAATATTTTGCTTTGGACATTGAGCAAGCTATTGTTGAGGCAGGTTTCCAAACTCCCACCATCGCTAACAATACTCACCGTCACCGTACAATTATTGCTCAGGTGAGTGGTTGATTTACCTCTAGTGTTATGGGCAGCAATACCACCCTTGCTCCTGCTAGGCTACTACTACTGTCGGATACCATTTGCCCCACCTGTGTTAAAGTTACTGATGTTCTTTATTATTGGGGCAATATCTGGTTTTTTAGCCCTTAGACTCGAATCTGATTTTGAAATTGTAGCGAACTCTTTTGTACACTGGCATCAGCTCAAGCGATCGCTTCCTGGTACAGTTTTGCGGCAGCTAGTAGAAATAGGCCTAATTGAAGAAGGCTGCAAGTTGGCTGCCGTTGTTATCCCAATCAATCTACAACGCCGATATAGATTACATCTGTCTAGCATTTTCCTCTTAACTATAGCCGTTGACCTTGGATTCACTGCTGAAGAGAACTGGATTTACCTTTTCCACGGTACAGCATCAATTTTTGAACGTACCATCGGCACGCCAGTCCACGCCATGTTCTCTGCGCCTTGGGGATATGCCTTGGGAATTTATATTTCCTCCAAGACTGGGTTAAATCGAGACAAGAAATTTATTATCGGGGCTTGGCTAAATTCTGTAATTTGTCATGCCCTAGTTAATCTTTTATCTAGTGCTTGGGGTTACTCACTACCCCTACGTTTTTTGAGTTATGGTTTATTTCCCTTCCTCTTGTGGATGTTTTGGCGATTGGAACAATTACTGCAAAAAGTTCAACGTAAACCCCCCATTATCCTAGTCTCAGGTTATACACTGCAACAGCGTTACTGGCATAGAAGTTTAGTACTGTTTGCCCTAATGCTTGGTGGAAATGCTATTTTTGGGCTGTTTCTCTTAGTCAGGGTTGTTAGTCCGTTGAATCCATCGAAACTTTTTGGATCTGAGATACTGTGGTTTATACTTCCTCGGTTTTTGTTAAATCTCTTTTTTGGAGTTTTAGCTTGGGGGATTTATCGCTATTTGCGACACACCGCCCGTCGTCGGTATTTTTATTAAAATATGATTTAGAAAAATGCTAGGGGGCTTTTATGCAAACAACTCCAGTGCGTTGGACAACTGCCGAACTAGGTTATTCGCAGGCGATTCTCGTTCCGAGACACTTCGCGAACGCAGAAATCGCTATGAGATTATTGATGGAGAACTATTTGTGACCAAAGCACCTAACTGGGTTCATCAAACGAGCTGCGCCAATATTGCTACAGTTCTCAAGAATTGGTCAGATGAAAGTGGTTTAGGTGAGGTAGCGATCGCTCCTGGAATTATTTTCTCCGATGCTGACAATGCGATCGATTACCTAAAGCTGTGCTAGTACTAGCTGATTTACGGCTGCACTAATTGAATTTGAATCAGACTCAGTACAGTAAATTTCGCAAGAGTTATTGGGACTTTCAAACAGTTTAACTTTGTAAAGCTCAGATCCTAGTTCTTGAATAGGCGATCGCAGTAAGTTACTAATGTAAAGTGCGATATTCTCACTAGTAGGTACAACTTTGGCAAAGTAAGGAATGTCTTCGTTGATAAAGGTGCGATCGAATAGTTCTACCGCATAATCTTTTATTATCTGATTCAAAGCACCTAAATCGACAATCATTCCAGTAGTTGGGTCAATCTGTCCTTTGACAGTAACTTCCAGGTAATAGTTGTGTCCGTGACCGTGGGGACGCGCACACTTACCATAAATCTCGGTATTTTTTTCTTGACTAAGGCTGAGGTCAGCGAGTCGATGGGCAGCGCTAAAGTAAGTACTGACGCTGAAATAAGTTTCTGTTCCGTTTTTAGCATAATCTGCCCAAAGTTCATGACTTTCAAACAACCTAACTTTGTACAGTTCGACGCCTAATTTCTGGATGGGTGAACTCAGTAAATTATTAATGTAAAGTGAAATATTTTCAGTAGTGGGAACAATCTCAGCGAAGTAGGGAATGTCTTTGTTTAAATAGCAGTGATCCAATGGCTCCACTGCATAATCTTGGACTACTCGCTTCAAGGCATCTACATCTACAATCATGCCAGTGCGTGGGTCAATTTTGCCTTTCACAGTAACTTCTAGATGATAGTTATGTCCGTGAGTACGCGTGCATTTACCATATTTCTCTGGACTGATGTTAGGAGCTAACCTATGGGCGGCGCTAAAGTGAGTGCTAATTGTGAGATCAGCTTCCATTCCCTCTCCCATATAATCTGCCCAAAGTTGAGAATGTTCAAACAACTGAACGCGGACTAAAGGTAAGTGCGATGCTAGCCGTTGCCAGATTATGCGTGCAATATTCTCAGTTGTAGGTAGAGTTTCTTGAAAATCTGCCCACACCTCATTGAGATCGCAAAAGTCCAGTTCGTTTATAACTTCTCGCTGAATAACATGTTTTACGTCTGATAAATTCAACACCATGCCATATTCATTCAATTCTCCACCAAGCGAGATAAATAAGACATAGTCATGCCCCTGTCCAGGAAATTTTGCTCTAGCACCAAATTTCTCAATATTCTCAGCTTCACTCAGTTGTGATAACCAATAACGATGACTGGCCGAAAACTGAGCGCGGCGATTAATAATGCATTTCATAAGTATATTAGACACAAAAGTTTAACTTTTTTAATCTTCCACTCTTATGAGCAGAAACTAAATCTCTTTGTAATTAGTCATTAGTCATTTGTTCTTTGCCAATGACCAATACTTCGGCTCCCTTCCCTACGGGACCCTGCGCGTAGCTTGCTTAAGAGCAGGGGTACGACTACGCTACCTCGGCTTTCCTCGGCACAAGTCAGGGCAAGTTGCTCAGTACAAGTGCCTAATGACACCAGTTGCTTTCCGACGCAAGGCGAGAGGATCGCACTGGCTCCCCCATGCCCATTAACCTATAGATACTTGGGCTTCACAGTGTAATCTCGTAGCTATGCGAAACAATTCTTGACCTGTATGCAAATAACGCTCATCGTAGTTCAAAGGAAAGTAACCTAACTCATCGAGTCCATCTGCTACTCGGTCGAGGCTGTAGTAAAGGTGAGCTGCTGTTCTTGCCAGACTGGGGGGATTGGGGAGGGAGCGAAAAGTAATTTGTGCCTGCTTCAAGTCCTCTCGACAGGTTTTTAAGTATTCCTGAAATTCATCTAATAACTCATCGTCAAACGGATCGGCAGCTAATTGCTCCATTTGTTCTTCTAGAGAATAAAGAATGGTACAAAGCAGGCGATTTACTGGTTGATAAACTCGACGCAGCCATTCCTCAACTTGCTCATCAGCATCCCGCCCTGTTTTGCGTGTTGCTTGGTAATGTTTTTGCGCTGATGCTGTACGCTGTTGGCGATCGCTATCTAATTTTTGAGATTTATCTTGCAGTTGTTGGTCATAATTGCGGCGATTTTGGTTGTCGCCTAAAACTTCATAGGCTGCATTGATGCGGATAATCTGCTCTTGGTCAGCTGTTTTCTGGTTACTGTCAGGATGAAACAACTTCACCAAGCGGCGATAAGCTTGTTTAATCTCCGCTTGGCTAGCATTCGGACTAACTTTGAGAGTTTCGTAATGGTTAGAAACGTGTTTAGAATTGACCATTAATTCAATTTATCGTTAGCTGACGCTAGCGGCTAACTTGGTCTCCAAGTCTTGGAACAACAGTGTACTTAAATACCTTTCTCCAAAACTAGGCTGAATCATTACAATTAAACGTCCTTGATTTTCTTGACGTTGAGCAACGCGAATTGCTGCACATAAAGCTGCTCCACTGGAAATTCCAGATAGTAGCCCTTCTTCTTTTGCCAAACGCCGACTGTAGGCGATCGCTTCTTCATCGGTGACAGTAATCACTTCATCAATCAATTTTAGCTTTAGCACTTGGGGAATAAACCCAGCGCCAATACCCTGGATTTTATGCGCCCCTGGTCGTCCTCCAGATAAAACTGGGCTATTAGCTGGTTCAACAGCGATCGCCTTAGCGTCAGGTTTGCGTGCTTTAATCACTTCTCCTACACCAGTAATCGTACCACCTGTGCCGACTCCTGCCACAATTATATCTACTTGTCCATCAGTATCTTCCCAGATTTCCTCTGCTGTAGCTTCTCGATGCACTTTTGCATTGGCTGGATTGCGGAACTGCTGCAACATATAGGTATTTGGCATACTATTAACTATCTGCTGCGCTCGGCTAATTGCCCCACTCATGCCTTCCATTCCTGGTGTTAGTTCCAGTTCGGCTCCGTATGCCCGCAACATTGCCCGTCGCTCTCCACTCATGGTCTCTGGCATTGTCAAAATTAAGCGGTAACCCAAAGCTGCTGCTGCCATTGCCAAAGCAATTCCAGTATTTCCAGAGGTGGGTTCTACCAATACTGTCTTAAGAGGAGTAATTAGCCCTTCCTCTTCGGCGGCGGCGATCATACTTACCCCAATTCGGTCTTTAACTGATGCCGATGGGTTCATACTTTCTAGTTTCACCACAATTTGAGCAACACACCCTTGAGTTTGCGGAATCCGGTTCAACTGTACTAAAGGTGTATGCCCAACTAATTCTGTAATGTTACGAGCAATTCGCATAATTTAGTCCTTAGTCACTGGTCATTAGTCATTGGTCATTAGTCATTGATTATTGGTTAGTAGTTACAAGTAACAGACAACAAAGCCGAAAGTAAAATTGCATACTCCTTCTCAAACAAGACGCTACACCAACAAACAAGCAAGCTAGGCAAAGCGTCTGCTAGAGAGGTTTTCTTGGATAGAGTAGCAATTTACCGAGTCCGCGAGCGTTTAGCTTTGCCATAGAGTAGGGTAGAGACGCCACTGAAGGAGCCGGGAAACCCTAGTCGAGCAGTGGCTCAACTTTGCAGGAGAGGACAATTGACAAATGACAAATGACTCTTGACTAAATGTAGTACATATCCAACTGCCGCCGCGAATCTCGTTTTTCACAAAGATCCTGAAGCGTATATTTTTGTAACACTGAGTTTGCAGCACGACTTGCTTCTTGCCAAATTTCTTGTATAACCGAACTGTCTACCTTTTGGGAATTAAGGTTTTCCTCACAGGCCTTCACCTCCAAACCTTCTAAACATTCTAAAATTTCAAAAATGATAATTTTTCGAGGTTCTCTGGTTAATAAATAGCCACCTTTTGAACCACGCTGACTCTTGACTATACCTCCACGCCTCAAGGTTGCTAGTAGCTGTTCCAAATAGCGATCGGGTATGTTTTGTTGTGCTGCAATTTCTCGAATTTGCAAAGGTTCACCACTTTCGTAATGGCCCGCTATCTCTAATAAAGCTAGAATTGCGTATTCAGATTTACACGATAGTTCCACAAGCAATAATAAGTTAGGAATTAGGAGTTAGGAGTCATTTAATTTTGGATTTTGGATTTGAGATTTTAAATTTTTTCTTCAATCCAAAACGTCGACTAGTTGCACTATCAGCGCACCAAAGGTATAACCCAGAATCTAAAATGGGCAGAGTTAGAAGTTTTTTATTCTTAACTCACAACTTTTAACTTATAACTCCAGACTTTTCTAGTATACTCCGGTTAAGGAGTGGGGTTTATTTATTGCTGCTATTAACAATAAAAAGCCCCGCCTAATGGCGGGGAGTAAAGTTATTAAATTTTTACCAGATTGTCAACACTCTAGAAGGTGAAAGTCGTTCTCAGTGTACCGATAATTGCATCGTCGTTAGCACTGTTCTGACCAGGAGAGGTCAACCAGATTACACCGGGAGTGATTGATACATTATCTGACACGCGATACTTGTAGAAGCCTTCAAAGTGATAAGGTAGATCGTTACCAACAAAGCCTACTCGGTTACGAGAATAGGGTTCTACACCAGCAAAAACACCTAAAACGTTACCTTTTTTACCTAGATCGGGTAAAGCTACCCCAACCCCGTAACTCCAAGCTTCAAAATCATCATTGGCACCAAAACCTGTGACATCATGGTAAGAAATGAAGCCACTAATTGATAGTTTATCGCTGGGTCTAAACGCAGCAGACACACCATAGGAATTAGTTGAAGATCCATTTGTCACACTTAAAGTGTTAGCTTGTCCGGTACCTACTGAAACAATATCGCCGTCTGTAGTGTTACCGGAGTTGAATAGGAAACCACCTGCACCATTATAACTGTGGACGTAGGTTGCAGCTAAAGCTAAGCGATCGCCAACACTAAAGTTCAACTGTCCTAAAGCAGCATAGTCACCGTCGGTCAGACCTGAACCAAGAACAGGATCGTTAGCTTCTGAGGCTAAGTAACCGCCAGTGATTGAGCTATTTCCCAGAATACCTCCACCTTTACCCAAGGGTAGATTGAGCGCTATACCTGCACCGCCACCAATCCGATAGATGGGACTTTCAGAAGCAAAGGTAGACAAAGCACCATTACCACCGTCAGTTTGGTCGAAAAAGTAAGGATTATTCACAGGTGCATAATGGCTGTGCCGTCCGCCACTAGCTGCAAGATAAACTTGGGCTGGCCCTATGGGAACTTCATAAGTCAAACGGTCTATCCTGACACTGTTATTACCAGTGCTGCTGACTTCAAATGTTTGTGTGCCTTCAGCAGTGTTGATGGCACCACCAGCATCGTCAACTAGTGTAAAGGGTGTAGCGTTACCAGCAGCCAGACGGGTATGTAAAACGTCTCTACCAGTGAAGCTGGTTTGTAAATCTAAACGTACCCGATCTTGAAAGACAGTGTTGTTTGCGTCACCAGTGTTATCTCCAAATGCATCGGTAACGGCAAAAACAGCTTCACCGACTAGTTTGGTAGTAGTAGAGAACTGGTTGGCTTCTAATTCAGCAGTACGCGCTTCTAAGGAATCTACCCGACCGCGTAGGGTTGCCAATTCAGCAGAAAATTCTTCTTGCAACCGCTGTAAGGTAGCTAAATCTTGTTTGGTTACCAAGTCAGCTGTTGCTGTGGCAATCAATTCGTTAACTCTATCCAAACAGGCGTTCAAACCAGCGGCAAATTCGTAACGGGTCAAAGCTCGGTTACCGCGATAAGTGGAATTTGGATAACCTGCAATACAACCATAGCGCTCAACCAAGGACTGTAATGCTTGGAATGCCCAGTCTGTGGGTTGGACATCAGAAAATTGAGAAACTGATGTTACTTGAGACTCAGAGTTATTTTGGTTGCCTTCGTTACTGTAGCGGTTAATCTGATCTAAGGTTGTTTGAGCCAATATTTCTGGCTGTTGGGCAACTTGAGTGACACCTGGTTGTTCAGCTGGTGATACTTCAGTGGTTACATTTGGAGCCGCAATTGCTGTTGTTGAAACTAGTAATGTTGCTCCCAAAACTGCTGGACTAACCACTAAGGTTTTCCATAAGAGATTAGACATCTTTTCTTTACTCCTCACACCTTGTATACATAATTGGGTTGGTTGCACCTAATTCTTAAAAATGCGACATCTCATTGAAACCTGTGGATGAGGCATAGTTACCCCCATTACGATTTTAGTTTTTGTAAAGCTAATAAACGATTAACTTGCAGTTAAAATTTGATGTGATTAACTTATGCAAAAACATATCCTTATATCAAAATATTATAAAACATCTGGTTTAAATGGCAAGATTGGAGGGATCGCCTTAATAACTGTCACACATGAGCCATTTATATATCCAGGTAGGGAGTAGAGTTTCAGGCATTGATTAATTTTAACTTAGCTCAATTTATAAAGGCTTTAGACACTTAGTAGCTTCTGAGCAGAAATTAAATATTGCATGTAGCCTTAAAAGTTAGAGATAGTACACTATTTGCAACCTAATTACTTGGCTAAAGGAAGTTCGTCTTAAAATCTTGTTGGAACAAACACAAGAGCAAAAATCAATCAGGCTTATATATGAGTAACTAAAAATCAAGGATTTGAAATGGGTGTTGTTTATAGGGCATAAGATAATTAAAATTTTTCCAATGCCCCATATTATTTACGCTATGTCCAACCTCATGTCAAGATAAATCGCTTACTCGGCGTTGCTAAAACTGTAATGAACTAAGCTAGCGGAGCAAGTGTCCCAGACTTCAAGTAGTGAAGCAGGAAGCAAAGCGAACAATTCCCATCTCGACCGACTTGGAGTAGCACAAGGTCTTACGGTGCAGTCGTGCTAAATAATACTTTATACGGGTGTTCTCCGACTCCACGCGAGTCATATAGGTCTTATTTACAATTTGGTCGCCTTGTTTAATGAGCATTGGGTACATCTTCCACCCATCAACAACGTAAAAAAGCATTGCCAGCATTTGACAACCGACCACAAGCACTCTTATCGTTTCTGCACAGCGTAGACGCTTTGCGGCTTGTCGCAGACATCGCCTATGATTCATGCCAGAATTCCCGCTTGCTTATGATTGACAGCTGTCCAAATCCATAACTTGTTTCGTTTGCTACCAACAAAGGTTTGCAGTTCATCGAGATCGGTCACCTCTGGGATGTCTTGAGCCTCTAAAGCATCACACAGCGGATATCTAGCTTCTCGAATCTAAATTAATTTTGAATTATTCTTCTGCTTTTGAAAAAACTATAACGCGATGGCATCTAAGTTTTTAAAAGCAACCATCGATTAAACAAAAATTACTCATAAAAAACTATCCGCTCTGATTTAGATCGGGCGATCTAAGTCAGAGCGGTCTAGCGGGTCTTCAGGTTGCAACCAGACTGCCGGAAGGAACTCCTAGCTCAGCCTAGCTACTTGAGCTAACTTAGTCTTCTCAAGATGACTAAGGCTAACTTTTAGAGAACAGCCCCGGCACGCAGCCGGCTAACTGCAACCTGATGACCCATGCTTTTACTACTTTCTATCATGGGCATCACCTCCTTGTTGCCTAAGCGGTCTTAGTCTCAAAAGGGCAGAGCATTTTGCTCTGGGTTTATAACCTTTTTCTAAGATAACACATAAATTTAGACTATTAACCATAAATATAAAAAATCTCCCACTAAAAGGCGGGAGAGGACTGGAGAATGAAGAATATTAACACCTACTTGGTTGATGGCAAGGAGATTAATTATTTAATCTCAGTAGTGTCAACATATTGCCAACCACAACCCTGATTTTGGTTGTGGTTAGCTTTTATGATTAGAGAGCGTTACCGCGAGGTAGAACTTCCTCAGGGAATACAAATTGTTCGTGGATCTGATCTTGAGGAGCCATCCAAGCGC
>JAQYWR010000071.1 GCA_029379225.1 Nostoc sp. S4
CACACTCAAAAAGCCAGTTATATCTGGGCTTTGCGATTAACAAGCGTGCCATTCGAGTCAGGGTGAATTCGCGGAACGCATGGTAGTTGGTGTGCGTCGAACCATAGCGCAGAGCGGGTGCCTCAAACGTTGGATCCCAAGAGAAGGCCAGCGTCTCTCAAAGACTTGGAAGCCCAACAAGAACACCTAATAGAAGCAGGATGCGAGAAAGCCTCATGATTTGTTTCCCTTGGTGACAGACGCTGTGTCGCTCGTGAAAGCTGTAAAGCTCAACTATCCCCGCTTTCGCGTCTACCAACGGTAAACATAGGTTGGGGGACGTTTCGCTTTTAACCCGGCATTCCTCTGACCACTAACCTGAGTTACAGGTATAGTGAAAGCCTCCTCCCAGAAACAGGTGACTTTATTTGTCGTCGTAGTTCGCTAGTCAAGATAATCCGGCGGGAAAATTTCCTGACCATACTTTTTGGCAATTTCCTGCATCCGCTGCTGCCCTGCCCGATCCATCGTTGGGGGAGGCAGAAAGGTGCCTTCGGCTACGGGCGTTCCGATCTCTTGAAAGAATTTCTCTAGTCCAGCAGGAACAACTACGCACCATAGATGCGCTACTGTATCCATCTCATTCTTAAAGTTATGCACTACCCCACCTTTCGGGATGTTGACGAAGGAACCCTTCTGAGCAACAAAGGTCTGGGCTTTAGTTTTAACCACGACTTCCCCTTCTAGCACGTAGAAAGATTCTTGAAAGTTGGCGTGCGCGTGGGGACCCGGTCCACCTTGTGGTGGTATCAGCATGTCAATAACAGCATAAGCTCCTCCAGTTTGTTCACCAGTGATGACCAAGCGGTAGGTATCACCGACAACTGACAGAAACTGACCGTCCTGAGCCGTTACAGTCGTGAGATCATTGATTGAATTTTCCATGATATTGAGTTTGTTCCTATTATTAGATTGATCTGAGTTGCCTTGTTGCGATTTACGATCGCCGCACTAATCGCCCGAATTTGTGAGTAGAACGTTATCTGAGAGCATTCAAACGCAACAGTATTTCCCTTCACTAGACGAAGTTGTTTCCACCATCTACGTTGATTGTTTGACCTGTGATGAACGCGGCGTCATCAGACGCGAGAAATAACACCGCTCCTACGAGATCGTCGGCGGTTTCTCGGCGCTTGATTGCTCTTGCTTGTGCCTGCTTATCGAGGGCATCGGCAGAAAAAAGTTCAAGGACGGGAGGTGTATCCGTGATGCCTGGGGTGATTGCGTTAACAGTGATGTTGTGTTGTCCAAGTACGTTTGCAAGCGACCTGGTGAACCCAATGATCCCTGCCTTTGCGGTGACATAGTGGCATTGATCTGGCGTTCCTGCAAAAATACTTCCAGAACTCGTATTAACGATCCGCCCGGCTTTGCTGACCTTGATCAACGGTAGGAGCGATCGTGTGACTAGAAAAGGACCATCGAGATTAATGGCACAAACCTCGCGCCATTCAGTGTACGAGATTTCCTCAAAAGGCGTGACCGGAAATTTCCCAGCATTGTTGACTAGAATATCGACGGCACCCCAGGTCTGCTGTACTTGGGCTGAGAGATACTGACAGCTTGACTCGCTGCTAACGTCTGCCTCGATGGCCAGCAACATATTTGGCGAACCGAGATTATGTACCAATTGATTGAGTGCTTCTGCTCTGTTATCAACGGCACAGACCTTCGCGCCCTCCGACAGAAAGCGGCGCGTGATTGCGCTACCAATTCCTCCGGCAGCACCAGTTACAATGATGAATTTGTTGGAGAATCGCATCGTTTGCTCTTTTAGAATGTTTAGCAGGTTTTCTCTCAATTGGTCTGTGAAGTATCGATTTTAGGGTATTGTCAGTTTTTGGTGAAAACGGGTACGATCGCGACTTCATGCAATGGGATTTCTTGGTTGCAGAGGTTTTTGCAATGCCTCAACTTGCTCGAGTTACAACTGCAATCTTTTGGCTTAATTTCATGCTCTGCCTGGTTTATGCAAGTGAACCCTGTGTTGCCTGACCATACATTCATTCTGGTATCTGATTCGATATCGGACGTACCCTACGCTGAATGGCACGCTTGTTAATCGCAAAACCCTGATATAACTGGCTTTTTGAGTGTGGGGAGTGTGGGGAGACAGGGGAGTGTGGGGAGATGAAGGGATGGGGGAGTGTGGGGAGAGAGGGGAGAGAGGGGGGCAAGATTTCTTCCCCATCCTCCTTTTCCTCCCACACCTCCTTTTCCTCCCACACCTCCTTTTCCTCCTTTTCCTCCCACACCCTGCCCTGACAAGGCTTCACATGAGTCTTAGTGCCATTCCCCTACGGCTATTTTGTCCAGCCGCGATCGCGCAAATACGATTCAAAGTCGGTCGGTGCAGGAAACTCACGTTTCAACTCTGGCAAATCTGCCGCGTAACCGACGTTCTCTAACCAGCGAAACATGATGGTTACTTCTTCTCCAGCTTGCTGCTCAAACGCTTCAAAAGGAATTTGCTGGTATTTGACGTTTTTTCCCAAAACATGACTAAACGCGCCTGCAATTTCCGTCATTGTCATGTCTACACTGGCAACTTCTTTTTCACGGTTCAAGAACTCGCTAGGGCGCTCAAACACTTCGGCGACCATTTCCCCATAATCTTCTTCGGAAAGTTGCTGCAATTTCGTTTGGGGACTGAGCGGTTGGGAAAGCGTTCCCTTTTCAACCATCGGACGCATCGTGTTGTAATTATAGAAAAAGAAAACTGGACGCATCATCGTGTAGGGCAAACCAAGCGCTCGAATGTATTCTTCGACTTGAAACTTGCTGTCGAAATGTGGAATGCCCGTGTTGCGTTCTGCGCTTCCCACTGAACTATAGACGAAATGCTGAATGCCTGCCGATGAAGCTGCATCTGCGATCGCTTTGCCATCTCGGATCTCGGCTGATAATCCGCCTTCAGCAAGAAAGGTCTGCAACGAAAAAACGCCATAAGCACCTTGCAAAGCGCGATCGAGGGAAGCGCGATCGCTGAAGTCTCCTGCTATGAGTTCTGCACCCGCTTGTTGGAGTGCTTGGGCGGCGGGCTTGTTTGGATCGCGCACAAAGGCACGCACCTTAAAGTTACCGCGCTTTAAAAGATGACGCGCCACTGCGCCGCCCTGATTGCCCGTGGCTCCGGTGACTAAGATAATTCGTTCTGCAGTTGTTTGCTGTGTCATCTGTGTTTTTTTTAATGCTGTTTATGTATTTGAAATTTATCTTGTTTAAACAGTAGCTTGTACAGAAAAAGAGAAAAAGTAGTTAAAATTCAAAACAGTTATGCAAAAAAGTCAAAGATGCGTTTGCGTTAATGGACAAGCTCAAAAGCCTGATGATTTTTATGCGCTCCGCTCAATATGGCAGCTTTTCGGAGGCAGCACGACAATTAGGTATGGCTCCTTCAGCCGTGAGTCGAGCCGTATTGCGCTTGGAAGATGACTTGGGGGTGCGCTTGCTCCAGCGAACAACTCGCAGTTTGACGCTGACCGAAGATGGCAACCGATTTTATCAACGCACTCAGCAAATTCTCAACGATTTGGAAGAAGCCGAACTCGAAGTCAAACAATTGCAATCAATGCCGCTCGGAACATTACGGCTCGATCTGAGCTTTGTGTTTGGCAAAATGCATATTGCTCCGGCTCTGCTGCGATTTGCTACACAATATCCTCAACTAAATCTGAATGTTTCTTTTAACGATCGCTTGATCGATTTGATTGAGGCAGGTATTGATGCAACTGTGCGGATTGGAATCAGCAGCGATAGCAGTTTAATTATGCACCACTTGGCAACTGCACGCTACATTACTTGTGCCTCACCGCAGTATCTCGCTCAGTATGGAGAGCCAACAACGCCCGAAGAACTGTTGCACCATCGCTGTGTCAACTTTATCTATCCACAAACCCGGCGAGAAGCTAACTGGAAGTTTGAACAAGATGGAAAACCGATTGACCTTTGCATTAACAGTTATCTGCGATTCGATAATTCAGAAGTCATTTTAGAGGCGGTCATTCAAGGAGCCGGTGTAGTTCAATTACCTAAATTTATAGCAGCCAAAGCGATCGCGCGTGGAGACCTCCAACCAATTCTTCAATCCTACACGACCCAAGTTGGATTACCGATCGCAGTTTTGTACCCGCAAAAACGCTATCTCTCAGCTAAAGTTCGCATCTTTGTTGAGTTTATGACAGAATTAACGGCTGCATTGAAGCAAGCTGATGTCGTAGACTAAAGACTTGAACAAGTCATGTGTGTTTTGCAGCTTCTGCTTCCTGAATATCCCTTAGTTATTTTTTAGGGAGGTATTTTATCCTTTTGTGCCCGTGATAATAAGCCTGGAGGTAATCCTTGCCTTTATTGGTAATGGTTCGCCAATTAATACTCCCGCTACCTTCCCCCTTGTACCGTCGCATTTTACTATGGGATATCTCATTACTAGGGTTAATCTCTGGTACTTGGGTTTTATCCCTGTTTCAAGAAACCAGATTTTCCTCAGCCCGAAGCGAATACGGTTTCTTAGGAAAGGGATTAAAAGTCTATTTATTAGGTGTGGGGTATGAAAATAAGAAAAGGGAAAGGAGATGAACTTTTCCCCTTTCCCGTCTTCTGCAAGAAGTCTATATAATTCTTTAATTCTTAGCTACAGAGTTATGGAATTTCCCATAATTAGCTAGCTGGGAATGAAATGGGTGATATTGCCCATCCCAAACTATTAACTCTTTTTTTAAAGATTAAAGGTTATTGAGAATTGCGTTGTTGACGACGTTGTTTGAAGTTCTGGTGTAATTGCTCTAGTTTTTGCTGCTGTTCGGGAGTTAAAACTGCTTGAATCTGTTGTTTTTCTGATTCCCGAATTTGGCGCATTTGGGTTTTCTGTGCTTCAGTCAGATTTAAGTCAGCAAAATTCTTGCGTCCACCTCGATGCTGACCTGGTTGGCGTTGACCTGCTTGGCGATTAGCTTGACGTGCTTGCTTTGCTGCTTCTAACTTTGCTTTTTGTTCTGGAGTCAAAACTGCTTCAAATTTGGCGCGGCTATCGCGCTGAATTGCCTGAATTTGACTTTTTTGCGTATCAGTTAGTCCCAAGTCAGCCCAAGGGCCTTTCGGTTTTTGTGGAGTTTGTGCGAGGAGCAGGGGTGAAGGAGAGGCTGTTTGAGCTACGACAGCAAAAGAAGTTGTAGTTAAACTTAGGGCGATCGCTCCAGCAATTAATGATAATGTCTTGAGTTTCATTACTTATCTCGTGGTTTTTTCCTGTTTGGATGTCACCATCATAAGAATTTCTCTTCAATAGTCACATGAGGAGAAAGTCATGGTTATACCCATGACTTAAGTCATGATTCAATTATGACAAATGTGACTGAAAATAATAAAAGTTAGGAGTTAAGAGTTAGAAGTTAGGAGTTAAAAGTTAAAATGATTAATCCTCTAATTCAAATTAAAAAACATCCTTTTCCATCTCTGCTTTATTTAGAATGGATATTATTGTCAATTACTGCTTTGATAGCAGTTATACCACCCCCACCACCTCCATTACGGCGATTTCATCCTAAACCGATAGAATTCTCAATTTGTGGAACATTTCCAGATTTTTCAATTTGTAATCTCTTGCCAGAATTATCAACTTACAGTCTGATTATTTTTGCCTTAATGGGTTTATGGTTACCTAAAGATAACCATAAAAATAAATTAATATATACAATTTCCGAAATTTTATTAATTTTAATAACTGGACTTTTTGGAGAGAGGTTTGCTCGGCTTTTTCCATTTTTATACATAATTTTAGTAACTCGCAGTTGTTTAATTTTTCAGTTACCTGGGCGTTTATTCGTTACAAGTCTTGCATTTAGTTTATTTCTTTTGACTACACAATTAAAATATCAGTTATTCAGTTTTCAATCTTCACCACAGGCTCAAGAACGTTTTCGATTTTTGAGTTTGAACTGGTCATTGGTATTTGCTCTAAGTTTAGTTTTTGTATTGTTGATGATGAATGCAGTGTTATCTGAACGCCACAGTCGCCAAAAACTAGCTATTGCTAACGAAAAACTTCGCCAATATGCTATGCAAATTGAAAATCAAGCTACTTTGGAAGAACGAAACCGCATTGCTCGTGAAATCCATGATTCATTAGGACACTCTCTAACTGCTTTAAATCTGCAATTAGAAACTGCTTTAAAATTATGGCAATCTAATCCAATTAAAGCTGAAACATTTCTGAAAACAGCAAAAGAATTAGGTTCAAAAGCACTCAACGATGTCCGTCAATCTGTTTCAACTATGCGTTCCAACCCCTTACAAGAGCAATCTTTAGAACTTGCGATCGCTGGTCTTGTAGAATCTTTTCATCGCTCAAATGGTATTCTCCCAATTTATCAAATCAATCTAGAATATTCCTTACCACCTGAAATTAATACTGCTATTTATCGGATTACTCAAGAATCATTGACAAATATTTCTAAATATGCATCTGCAACAGAAGTAAAAATAGAACTCATTACCATCAGAAGCAATTTACGATTAATAATTCAAGATAATGGTAGAGGCTTTGATTTCAGGCAAAATACTACTGGATTTGGACTTCATAGTATGCGCGATCGCACTTTAGCGCTTGGAGGTGAATTTAATATTAATACCACTCCTGGTTCTGGTTGCAAAATTATAGTTAATATTCCCTTAATGAGGTTGACATGAAGATTAAAGTATTGCTGGTAGATGACCAAAGTTTAATTCGCCAAGGATTAAGAGCGTTATTAGAACTAGAACCAGATTTAGAGATAGTGGGAGAAGCACAAAACGGTGAAGAGGCGATTAGTTTGGTTACTGAATTTCAGCCAGATGTCGTATTATTAGATATTAGAATGCCAGTTATGGATGGAGTTGCAGCCACGCAGGAAATTCAAAAACGTTTTACCAAAACGAAGATTTTAATACTCACGACTTTTGATGATAATGAATATGTTTCAGCAGCCTTACAAAGTGGGGCAATGGGTTATTTATTGAAAGATACACCTTCAGAAGAATTAGCTGTTGCTATTCGCGCTGTATATAAAGGATACACTCAATTAGGTCCAGGAATAGTCAAAAAACTGTTGACTCAATTTTCTAAACCTGTACCAACTCAGTCACCCCCTGTACCATCTGCTTTAACTGAACTTACTCCTAGAGAAAAGGAGGTTTTACGGTTAATTGCTACAGGTGCTAGCAACCGAGAAATTGCTCAAGAACTTTACATTTCTGAGGGGACAGTAAAAAATCATGTTACAAATATTTTAAATAGGTTGAATTTGCGCGATCGCACGCAAGCTGCTATTATCGCAAATACATTTTTGTCTTATTTAAATGAGTCTACCTAAAAACTAAGACCGTATAGATTCGATGACTGATAACAGTTAACAGTTAACAATTATAAAGAGTGTTTATGCAATTTAGACTCATATCAGTTTATGTCTGTCTTAAAGCAGCAATTACTTGTGCAGTCATGTCTTTTCCACCTCTAAGATTGGTAAAAAGACATTGTACTGTATAAATTATTCCCCAAGGTATACCCCACCAACCTAAAAATAATGAAATTAATATAAATGAAAGGCTTTTTTTAAAAGTACTTTCACCAGCTTTAATAAAGTAAATTTTAGAACTACGTTTAAAGCTTAAAATTATTATAGAAAAGCAATAAAGAAAAACGACAAACTTAGCACCATTTGCTATCTCTTTGTTTACCTCTTCTACAGTCATTCCTTCTAAACCAACTATTTCTGACATTTTCCCTCAGTTACTTTTAAAAAATTAACTTATTTAAATAATGCAAAACATTCTTCTTTTAAAATGCCTTGAGTCCCTTTGATGTTTCTAAATGATTTGGCTATGACCTCTTCACACGTAATATCAATCTGTGATTGATTTACAGTGATTATATCTTGAATTGAAGCACCATATACAATTTCTGATAAATCACTCCAAACACAAGCAGTTGCACACATCAGACAAGGTTCGTCAGTTGTATATATGCTATAACCTTCTAAAGAGGGGTTTTTTAGTTTAGCTGTTAAACTACAAATGACGTTGATTTTTGCGTGGGCTGATAAGTCGTTATCTCTTGTGACAGTATTATGAGCTAAACTACTTCGTTATCTTTAACAATCACTGCACTGGAAAGCGTATCACCTATTTTGGCTGATGCCAATGGTAAACGCATAAAATATTCTGAGTTTATATAAGCTTGAGATAACCTCAAGATAATGATTAACCATATCGTGTTTCTAATGCTATAACTAGGAATTAAAATTGGTTAATGGTCGAATATGTTACTGAGTAGAGAAACAACAGATTTTTACTTAAAAGACTTGGAAACACCATTAGGTCAAGCCATTAATTTAACACTTGCAGTATTAGTACTCATTTCATCAGGAATTTTTGTAGCAGAAACTTATAATATTCCTGATTTTGTGCGCTTACAGTTGAGCGTAGCCGATACTGCGATCGCTATCATCTTTTTGATAGAATATTTGCTCCGTCTTTGGAGTGCCGAAAATAAAATTAAGTATATTTTTAGCTTTTATTCGATTATTGACTTAATGGCAATTTTACCATTATTTATCGGAATAGTGGATATCAGATTTATCCGTTTACTGCGATGGTTTCGGATTTTACGATTAATCAGATTTATAGATAGAAAAATTTTATTCGCCAGTATCAGCACCGAAGATGGTATGATTTTTGCGCGAATATTATTTACATTGTTTGCAATCGTTTTTGTTTATTCAGGCTTAATTTATCAAGTTGAGCATCCGGTTAATCCAGAAAAATATGCTACATTTTTAGATGCATTTTATTTTTCGGTTGTCACAATGACAACTGTAGGATTCGGCGATGTGATTCCAATTTCTGGATTAGGACGCTTGTTAACAGTACTGATGATTTTTACAGGAATTGCGCTGATTCCTTGGCAAGTGGGAGATTTAATTAAGCAAGTGGTAAAAACAGCTAATCAGGTAGAAACAGTGTGTTCGAGTTGTAATTTGACTTTCCACGATGTCGATGCTGTATTTTGTAAAAGCTGTGGGACTAAGTTACCTAATCGAAGGGTTAATTGAGCAAATATTATTAATTTATAATTTGTAATTCGCAAGCAAGTTGCCGTCTTAACGGCTTGCATCGTTAGTGCTAGTGGTAGCGAAGAAGGAGTAAAGAGTGTCTGCCAAACTCGCCAACCCGAAAGGTAATTCGTAATTAAAAAAGCTTCAGAACCAACACTAAATATGAAGGGTCAGTGGTTTATAACCAGTGTACCTGGTAAGACCGCCACTGCTTGTAATTATAAAAAACATATAGCTTGCTTCTCATACCTAGGCAAGTATTATCAATTAGGAATTATATTGACAGTTGCTTTACCAGGAATTGGGTAAATGTCAAATAAAATACAAATATATATTAGTAATAGGATAATTTTATATCTTTAGAAGTAAGACTATAATTAGATAAGCTTGATTTAATGATTAGTGGAATTTTTTTAATTAAATAATAATCAATATTGGCTCTCTATTAATTATTTTTAAGATTATTTAAAGCATTTTGTCCTGAATTTTACAAGAAAAATAAACTTAAATTCTGTTGATTACCTTTAAGATTAGATAAGAATACAGCACTTGAAATGAAGGGACTTCCAAATAAAACAATAACCAATTGCTGTGTAAGCAGGGGGCAGGGGGCAGGGAGCAGGAAGCAGGAAGTAGGGGGAGTAAGAAAAATATAATCTAAATAAATTGAATAATTTATTTTCTGGAAATTATGAAATAGTGCTTTGCAAAGTTTCCTAAAGTTGTAGTGGCTGCTATCTAAAAATACTAATTTTACAGGAGTCTATATGACTCTTATATTGATGCATCAATGTTTTTGTGACTATTGAACTGGTTTGACTTCTGAATTTTAAGAGTCTTAGCTAAAGTTCCATAGCGAAAAAATCTATTAAAGTACTAATAGGATAAGTAATGAGTATCAATAGTAATAATTTAGACAATATAAATACATTGACTTCTTTGAAAAACGGTCAAGTTAGCCAAACACCCGCTCAAAAGAAACTCTGTATTCATCAGATGTTTGAAATTCAGGTAGAGCGATCGCCCCAAGCAATTGCTGTAGTATTTGAAAATACTCAACTTTCTTATCAGCAGTTAAATCAACGAGCAAATCAACTGGCGCATTACCTACGTACTTTAGGCGTCAAACCTGAAGTACTTGTTGGTATTTACCTCGAACGGTCTTTAGAAATGGTAGTAGGACTGTTAGGAATTCTCAAGGCTGGAGGCGCTTATGTACCTTTAGATCCGACATATCCATCAGAACGCTTAGCCTATATCTTAGAAGACAGCCAGATATCAGCGATCCTGACTACACAGCAATTAGTAAATAGCTTACCTAAATCTTTAGCCCATATCGTTTGTTTAGATTCAGATTGGCAAGTGATTAATGAGAACAACCAAGAAAATCTCGTTTGTAATGCGACGCCTGATAATCTAATCTACACAATCTATACTTCCGGTTCTACAGGACAGCCCAAAGGTGTAATGATTACTCATTATGGGATCTGCAACCAACTCACATGGCGACAAACAACTTTTAGATTGACTCAACTAGATAAAGTTTTACAAAACATTTCTCTTAGCTTTGACCCTTCAGTGTGGCAGATATTCTGGCCGTTGTGCTTCGGAGCGCAATTGATTATGGCTCGTCCTAGTGGAAATCAGGACACTAAATATCTTGTTGAGTTAATCATCAAACAGCAAATCACCATTATCGCCTTAGTACCTTCCATACTCCGCGTATTATTAGACGAGAAGGAAATTGAGAATTGTCAATCCCTCAGACACATTACCTGTGGTGGCGAAGCTTTACCTGTCGAACTTATAGAACGTTTCTTTACTAAATTGAACTTAGACAATGTTCTGTATAATTGCTACGGGCCGACAGAAGCTTCCATTGATGCCACTTTTTGGAAATGCGATCGCACCAATAATTATCTCATTGCTCCCATTGGTTACCCGATTGCCAATACACAGATTTATATCCTGAATGAGAATTTAGAACCTGTGGCTATTGGTCAATCAGGTGAACTACATATTGGCGGCGCTGGACTTGCTCGCGGCTACCTCAACCGTCCCGATTTAACTAGTGAAAAATTTATTCCTAACCCTTTTAGCAAACAGCCAGAAGCACGATTGTATAAGACTGGTGACTTAGCCCGTTACCTTGATAATGGCAGCATTGAGTTTCTCGGTCGCTTTGACAATCAAGTCAAGGTGCGGGGCTTCCGCATCGAACTTGCAGAAGTTGAAGCAATTCTCGCCCAACACGTTGGTATACAACAGACTGTAGTCATCGCCAGAGAAGACAACCCAGGTGACCAGCGGCTCGTAGCTTACATTGTTCCCAACAAAGAACAGATACCTACATTCGATGAACTACGCCATTTTCTCAAACAAAAACTGCCTAATTACATGCTGCCAAACTCTTTCGTACTCCTAAATGCTCTACCTTTAACTCCCAATGGCAAAGTAAACCGCTGTGCCCTACCTGCACCTAACCAAACTAGACAGCAGTCAAAAGATTCTTTTGTAGCTCCCCAAGATGAATTAGAACTTCATCTGACAAAAATTTGGGAAAAAGTTTTAGGCATCCAACCCATCAGTATCAAACACAATTTCTTTGATATGGGAGGATATTCCCTACTTGCAGTTCGGTTATTCGCAGAAATCGATCGGACTTTGGGCAAAAATCTACCTTTAGCTACCCTGCTACAAGCCCCTACTATTGAGGAACTAGCTAAAATTTTGCGTAATCCATCCTCGTTGGTGTCTTGGTCTTCCTTAGTACCAATTCAACCCAATGGTTCCAAACCACCTTTTTTTCTCGTCCATGCTGTGGGTGGTAACATTCTCTCCTACTGCGATTTAGCAGGCTATTTGGGTTTAAATCAACCAGTTTATGGGCTACAAGCTCAAGGTTTGGATGGAAAAACTGCCCCACACACCAGAATTGAAGATATGGCAGCTCAATACATTAAAGAAATACGTACCATCCAACCTAATGGGCCTTATTTTCTTGGAGGTGCTTCTTTTGGGGGCATAGTAGTCTTTGAGATGGCTCAGCAACTCTATGCTCAAGGTGAAAAAGTAGCTTTGCTATCGTTGTTGGATAGTACTGGATTGAATAATTTGCCCACCACATTCTTTGATTTGGTTTCTGTTCATTTAAATAACCTTGCACAACTCAAACCTCAACAAAAACTAGCTTATATTCGCGAAAGATTAGAGTGGCACATCAGCAAAATAATCCCAAAGCCGATTCGCCAACTTTTCTTTAATTTAGGTGATGCGGATCGTTCACCTCAAGCTCTGTACAATCTCAATGTTTTAGAAGCTAACGTCTACGCCAGCAAAAACTATGTACTGCAAGTTTATCCCAGCCATGTCACCTTGTTTCGAGCCAAATTAAAATCTTCAAAAGCTTACTTCGATCCTCAGGGGGGTTGGGGCAGGCTTGCATTAGGTGGGGTAGAGGTTTATGAGATTCCTGGAGACCACAATAGTATACTTAGAGAACCTCATGTACAAGTATTGGCAAAAAAATTAAAAGCTTGTTTACAGCAGGCTCAGAGGCTGTGAATTAATCTTCCTATTTGATTTGTAATTTTACTTTTTTTTGGCAATAGGCTCTGAATGAATTGCCTATTGCCTGTTGCTTTGGCTCGACTCGATCCAAAATTAAAAACTTGGTTTTCTTTATCCAGCAAAAATCCTGTCTTTTTAGTAAAAACTTTTCCACATCACAAATTATAGAAGATCCAAGTTGGTACGAAAGAATAAGCATTTTAAGCCTCTCTCTGTTTTGGCGAGAGGAATGAAAGTGGGGTTGTTCAGAATTTACCGAACTCACATTCACTTAGCTTCACCAATTGAGTATCTAAATAATTTACTTTTGTCATATAAAATTTTGTGAATTAATATAGGCCCGATAAGTGAAATAGCATATCCCAAAATAAATTGTGTTAATGGGTCAATTAGTCCAAATTTTACCAAGATAATTCTTGTACTCGAACCAAAAAGTATATGAAGTAAGTAAATGCTCATACTAACTAAGCCTAAGTAAACAAAAATATCTGCAATAAATTGTGAAAAACGATTTAGTAACTGAAACATATAAAACGGCTTATTCAAAGTTGCAAGCATATACATTAAGCAAAAGCCTATAATACCATTTATCAATTTAGCAATTAAGCTATAGTTATTATCTAATAAATTAGAAACCAAAACCATTATCGAAATTAATAATAAAATTAATGACAAGCTTAAGCTATTTGACATATTTTCGAGTCTCAAACGTATTTTTGACAGATGTGGAGCAATAGCAAGACCACAAGTGTAAAAGATATTAAAATAGCACATATCTTTCAGCGCCCCTTTTAAGTAAAATGAAATTATAAATAATAAAATTGAAATTGCATAATAAAAACCAATAAAATTATTATTTCTTATTAAGATAAAACTTAAATAATTAGCAAATAATAAAGCATAAAAAAACCAAAATATAAAGTTTGGAGAAAATGCTGATTTAATTAAACCAAAAAAAGTAAAATTAATAGCACCAGATAAACAGCGGAAGATAAAATAAAACGAAGACCAAAAAAGTAAAGGTACGACTAATCTAGTAAATCTAGAACTAATAAATTTGGCATAACTATTATTACTACTAAAAATTTTAAAAGAAATACCTGAAGCAATAAAAAATATTGGCATATGAAAAGTATAAATAAATTTATATAGCCAATCCATATATAATATGTCTTGCTCGTACAATTGTCGTATTCCTTCATCTCTACCTCCAATTACATGACCTAGAACTACAAGAGATATTGCAATTCCTCGGACAAAATATAAATCTTTAGATAGAGCCGCTCTTACATCAGAATTAGCCTTTTTCTCGGGAATTGAATTTTTTTTCATATTCATAATTATGCGTAAATGCTTTTTAGCTATTACGCATATACTAAAATCCTTATATAACTTAGGTTTTCACTTGTTAGATTTCATCAAAACCAATCAGGTAGAGAAAAGTTTTTACCAGTTTACAAGATAACATTCTTGAATTGGAATCGAGTCTAAATTAACCAGTATCTAACTGTTTGCTAAAAAATGACAAAAGCTCATTTTACTATACATTTTTGACAAACGTATAATTTCCATTAGCTTGAGCATAGACAAGTGAGTATCCAAATTGCAGGATACTCGCTACTGACTGTTTGATTCTATCTTTATAATTTGTATCTAAGGGATTGAAGCATTCGTCGTATTCAATGCATAGTATTTTAATATCTAATTTGTCCTCAATAATCGACTTGACGACCTGATACTCGGCTCCCTCAATGTCTAGTTTTAGGAAGTCGAGATGAGTGTGTCCGTTGTTGTGCATTACATTTGCTAATCTATCTACCTGAGCCTCAAAGAATTCTTCTGTTTTTTGTAGATTTAAGGCAGAGTGTGATACATGTGCTGGATTTTTTGGGGCGTAAAACCGTAATTTTTCCTGTCGATCCCATAGCCCAATTTCAAAGAAATGATACTTATGATAATCACCGACATGTTCTCTAACGTGCTTGATTGCACGAGGAGTAGGATCAAAAGCGTAGACGTAGCAGTTAAATTCCTCTATCAACCCCAAGTCAAATGTAATGTCTTCGCCACAACCAACACAATAGCATATAGAATCTGCGTTGAGTAGCTCTTTAGGAACTACCCAGCCACCATAATCCGTACCTATATGTAATAAATCGTTGCGCGAGAAGATTTTTTTCCTAGTTATTTCATCTATCCTCAGTAGTTGAAATACACGGCGAAATACTTTCCGAAATACCCCAGAAACTAGTCGTGTTTTCACTTTATCCCTGCTCCATTTCTGAGTGATATTAACTTTATATTAAAATGCTTGCTAGTAACAATAAGAGTTACTTGCCAAATACAAAATCTGTCTCTAGGTATATTATTAATTATTTTGGCATTGCAGATATGTATAGAAAATGACTTTCATAATTTAATTGTATAAAATAAGACTAAATCAACTAAAAATTTCAATTTTTTATTTCTTTAGGTATAAGTACAATTGAGTAAATATAATGCTACCTTCTTAAAAGAACCAGAGCAACATTTTCTTTGAAGATAGGACAAAAAGTATTTTTCAGCTTGGCTCAATAAAAGTCTGAAATATTAAGGAATTTTTGATAAATGCCCACCTCAATGATTAATATTAATCTCCAATTTATCTGTCTATAATGATGATTAACTGTCAGGAGTAGAAGTTTATTTTATTTTTGACAGAGTAAAAAATCAGAGAAAAAATTTTTGATACCTGATTAGTAATTCATCAAATTATTTGACTGTAATTAAATAACTGATGTTTGATTTAGGAGTTGGGCTTCGATGATTTTTGATATCTCAGTCCCTCCAACCAACCTTATTAATGGTGTGTCTACCAATAAGTGAGGTCTAATTGCAGAATAAGTGTAACCAAAATCGGAAACGTTCAAAGCGACGGGCTATTTACTGTCCAATTCATGGATGCTACTTGCATAGTGTGAGTCAAAAGTATAAATTGTATGCCGACCGAGTAGAACAACTCCAACAAAGGGGGGTAGGACGCCAGAATGCACTAATTTTAGTGGCAACTAAAACAGCTATTCCTTTAGAAGCAGAATGGTTAGAAGAATTTTGGTGCGATCGCTGTCAGCAAACAAAGTGGTATCACGTCAAAAAGTATAATCGCAGCTACGAAGTGGCGATCGCACCCTCACAACTGTGGCAACAAGTAAGTGGTGTAATTCATCCTCATGGAAACCCTTCTGTAGGAGAGTTTACTAAAAGACAAGCCCGAATAATCGGCTATAGCTGCACTAAGGATTTCCGGTGAAGAGTTTAATATCAATACAATCAACATCTTGGGATTATGGAGTCTAAACCAAACTTTGAAGAGATAGATTTTCAAAAATATCTACTCGTTTTACAACGACGCTGGCTGACGACAGTGGGAATTTTTGTAATAGCTACTACCTTCGCATCCTTATTTGCATACTCAATGAAACCATCATATAGAGCAGATGGAAGTTTGTTGATTAGGACGAATGAGACCTCCTCACTAACTGGTTTAGGAGAAGCGATCGGCAGGCTAGAAACTTTAACTACTACAAATAATCCTTTAGAAACCCAGGCCAAGATTGTGACATCTGTTCCAGTTCTTCAGGAAACTATTAAAACACTTAATCTCACAGATAATCAAGGTGAACTTTTGAGAATTCAGGATTTTACTCAAAAACTTAAGATAGAAAATGCTAAAGGAACTGAGATTTTACAAATTTCCTATACAGATAGAGATCCAGTTTTAGCTGCCGAAGTTGTCAACCAACTGATGAAAGTTTATATCAAGAATAATATAGAAGCTAATCGGGCTGAGGCAGTTTCAGCACGAAAGTTTATCGGTAAAGAAATACCTGGTACTGAAGCAGCTGTCAGAGAAGCAGAGTCGAACCTACGTAAATTTAAAGAGGAAAATAAAATAATTGCTCTGGAAACAGAAACGCCTTTAGCAGTTGAGATGATTTCCACCTTAGAACAGCAAATTTCTGATGCCCAAGCTCAATTTGTGAATGTTAATGCTCGGGTACAAAAATTGCAATATCAGGCAAGTATTGATTCACAGCAATATGTGACCTTTGCCTCTTTGAGTCAAATACCTGGAATTCAGGAAGTACTTACTCAACTTCAAGAAGCACAAGACCAGTTGGCGATTGAGCAAACCCGCTTACAGCCAACTCACCCTACGATTATCGGCTTGCAAGAAAAAATTATTGGTCTTAAGAACTTACTACAAACTCGTATAGACCAAAGCATAGGGAGCAATCAACAAATTTCTCCAGAAAATTTACAGATTGGAGCACTACGCCAAACTTTAATTCAAGATTTTGCTCGCGCCGAGACAGAACGTGCTGGATTAGCCGAACAAATTACTACACTCACTAATAAGTGGTACGCTTACAAAAAACGAGTAAATGTTTTACCGAGACTTGAACAGACTCAGCGCCAGCTTGAGCGAAAGTTGAAAGCGGCTCAAACAACTTACGAAACGCTCTTAACAAAACTGCAAGAAGTCCAGGTAGCAGAAAATCAAAATATTGGAAATGCCCGCATCATCTCACCTGCGTTAGTTCCAGATGAATCCTCAGGCCCTCGCAAATTGCTAATTATAGGGGCGGGTGCTGTTCTGGGTGTGATGCTTGCTCTGATTGCCGCCTTTACTTTAGATCTAGTTGACAGCTTTGTGAAGACGGTGAAAGAAGCTAGGGAATTATTCCAATACACCTTACTAGGGGTGATTCCTTCAGTGGGTAAGAATATTAAAAGAAGTTCTGTAGAGCAACAGATTCCCAGAATAATTGGTAGAGAAATTCCCCTCCATCCTGTTGGTGATGCATACCAAATGCTGCAAGCCAACTTACAGTTTCTAAATTCTGATAAAAAGCTAAAAGCTATTGTGGTTACTAGTTCTGTACCCAAAGAGGGCAAGTCTGAGGTGGCTGCAAATTTAGCTGTGACAATGGCTCAGTTGGGACAACGAGTACTACTGGTGGATGCCAATATGCGCCATCCGATGCAGCATCACATTTGGCAAATGACGAATGCAGTCGGGCTATCGAATGTCATGGTTGACCAAGTTGCTCTAAATATAGCCGTACAGCAAGTGATGCCAAACCTCTACGTTCTGCCTTCTGGAGTTGTACCTCCCAATTCAGCAGCGCTGTTAGATTCCCAAAGGATGGCTGGACTAGTCGGTTCTTTTACACAGGAGTACGATTTCGTAATTTTCGATACTCCTGCCTTGGCGGGAATGCTAGATGCTGCGCTTTTAAATAAATTAGCTGACGGTATCTTGTTGGTAGTTCGTCCTGGAGTGATTAACTATGACACTGCCAATGCGGCTAAAGAGTTTCTCAGACAGTCAGGGCAACAAGTTTTAGGGATGGTAATTAATGGTGTGAATATCAAACGAGAGCCTGATAGCTACTTCTACTACTCTAAAGAATCAGTTGAGTCGAATTTGTCACGAAAATCTCTAACTGTACGCTCGAATTGATGAAAAATTATCGAAGTATCTTACAGATTTTTCATCATTTTGTTAATTAAACCACGAGCAGGTTTGAAGCTTATGCTAGGCAAATTGAAAGTTCAGCAGTTATCATTCCTAAAATCTCGCTCTGGTCTGCGTGCAATTATTGCAAATACAGGGTGGTTATTTGTCGATCGCATTCTTCGTATGGGTGTAGGTCTAATTGTGGGAGTCTGGGTTGCTCGCTACTTGGGAGTACAGCAATACGGTCTTTTGAACTACGCCACCGCCTTTGTCGCCTTATTCAGTTCGTTTGCCACACTAGGCTTAGACAATGTAGTAATCCGGGATATTGTGCGTGACTCATCAGTCAAACAGAATATTTTAGGGACTAGTTTCTGGCTCAAATTGTTCGGTGGAGTAAGTTCTTTATTGTTAGCAATTAGTGCCATATATGTGTTACGCCAAGATGACAAGATGACTATCTCGCTGGTGGCAATTTTAGGAAGCGCAGGAATATTTCAGGCTTTCGATACGATTGACTTTTGGTTTCAGTCTCAGGTGCAATCGAAGTACACCGTAGTTGCTAAAAATACAGCGTTTATTATTATTACTCTCATCAAAGTCGCTCTGATTAAGATGCAAGCACCATTGATTGCTTTTGCTTGGATGACAGTTGGAGAAATGGCATTAGGTGCGATGGGTTTGGCGATTGCTTACAAGATTAAAGGCTACTCGTTGCGGTTGTGGTGTTGGAGTTTTTCAGTTGCTAAGACTCTTCTCAAAGAGAGCTGGCCTCTAATTCTTTCTGGTGTGACAATCATGATTTACATGAGAATCGACCAGATTATGCTAGGGGAAATGGTTGGCGATCGTGCCGTCGGAATTTACTCGGCTGCATCTCGGATTTCTGAGGTTTGGTATTTTATCCCCACAGCGATCGTTTCTTCAGTATCTCCAGCAATTTTTGCAGCCAAGCATAGCAGTGAAGAAGTTTACTATCAGCGCATCAAACAATTACTGCGTCTGATGGTGCTAATTTCGATGACGATTGCCCTGCCAATGTCATTCTTGTCCGGATCGATAATTTCTATGTTGTTTGGTGATAGTTATGCAGCTGCGGCAGGCATATTGGCAATTCACATTTGGGCTTCTTTATTTGTCTTTGTGGGAGTAGGGGCATCACCTTGGTTTATTGCCGAAGGTTTGACTCATCTTTATCTACGCCGAACTTTGATTGGTGCAATTATTAATGTGCTATTAAATCTATTTCTCATTCCTACTTATTCGGGAATGGGAGCAGCGATCGCTACCGTAATTTCTTATGCATTTGGTTCAGTTTTAGTTAATGCTTTTCATTCAAAAAGTCAAACAATCTTTAAGCTTCAAATGCAATCTTTCTTTAAACGACAATAATCTTATTTCCTCTAAAAAATATTTTTAAAACTAGAGTAATAATTAAAAATAGCTATGTTCACACCTGTTGTTTTTATCATTTTTAAACGCCCACACACCACTAAAAAAGTATTTGAAGCAATTCGCCAAGCAAAACCACAAAAACTTTTTGTAATTGCAGATGCAGCACGCAGCGATCGTCCAGGTGAAGCAGAAAAATGTGAAGCTACTCGTGCAATTATTCAGCAGGTTGATTGGGATTGCGAAGTTATCACTAACTACTCTGATGTCAATTTAGGCTGTGCTAAAAGAATTAGTAGTGGCTTAAATTGGGTTTTTGAGCGAGTTGAGGAAGCAATTATTTTAGAAGATGATTGCGTACCTCACCCCACATTTTTTCCCTTTTGTGAAGAATTGCTTTATCAGTATAGATATGATAACCGAATTGCCTCAATTTCTGGGCAAAATGTTCAGTTTGGGCATAAAAGGACTAATTATAGCTACTACTTCTCACGCTATAACCATTGCTGGGGATGGGCAACCTGGAAACGTGCATGGCAGGACTTTGACATCTATATCAAAAACTGGCCAGAAATTAAAACAGGAAATTTTTTAAATGATATATTATTAGACCCCAAAGCTGTTAACTATTGGAACAACAGGCTTCAGCAGGTCTATGATAATCCTCTAGGCACTGTTTGGAGTTATCAATGGACATTTGCTTCCTGGATACAGAATCGTCTAGGTATTATTTCCAATGTCAACTTAATTTCTAACATTGGTTTCCAAGGTGATTCAACTAATATTAATTCCCAGCAAAAAAGTCCCCACGATAATATACCGACCGAACAACTAGAGTTTCCTCTCAAGCATCCACCGTTTATATTTCGAGATACTAAGGCAGATGATTTTACTCAAAGGACTTTATTTAACGAAACTCAGTGGCAAGTATTCAAGCAGAAAATTAAGAAGATACTGAAAGCTAATAAATATTAAGAATAAAAAAGACATTTTGATACCCTGGTTGCAGGCTATTCTCGATGGTGTTTATTTTGAGAAAAAGTTTAAGGACACAGGCATATTTCAATGAATGTTTCATCTGTGGGTGTTTCTAGATATAATAAATTCCTCAATTACTTATACAAAAAACTAGAATACATTGGCGTTTTTGTATTGTTCGTCAGCTTTTTTGATACCGATCTGTTTTTTTTACGTGGACTTATCAATGTTATCAGCTACGTAATTATATTTAGTTTAATCATTTTTCGCTGGAAGCGATGCACTTATGTTGCTACAAAAGACATATCTTTGCTGTTGTTAGTTGGAACAACATTTATGTCAATTTTCTGGTCTGATGTTCCAAGCTTTACTTTGGAAAAATTGAAGGGTTTGCTACGCTCAACTTTGTTTGGAATATATCTGGCTGCATACTACAAACCTAAAGATTTGATGCAATTACTAGCCTGGATATTTGGTATATTAGCCGTTTTAAACATAGTAATTACTTTAGCCATGCCATCCTATGGCATAACTACAGTCAACGATGAGTATTCATGGAGAGGTCTTTCTGCACACAAACAATATTTAGGTCGCATAATGCTTCAAGGAGCAATTTTATTTCTACTACTTACTGCTACTAATAAGAAGTTTCGTTGGATTATGTGGCTTGGATTTAGCCTGACGTTTGCTTTGATAGTGCTTTCTAAAAGCAAAACTGCTTGGGTTTGCTTTGCCATTTCATTGCTGATTTTACCAACCTTTTTAATTGCAAAATTATTTCATAAATCTCGTGCAATTATATATTTAATTACTGTATTAAGTCTTGGTAGTATTGCCATATTAGCAATAGATAATCAGGCAAGTATTTACGGTGCTTGGGATACATTAATTGTAGATGTTCTTAATAAACCTCCCGATTTAAATGGGCGTGTACCCGTATGGAATTTAGCGATTGAAAGCGGTTTCAAGAGACCCTGGCTCGGCTATGGATATCAGGCATTTTGGGAAACCTCTGAGGGTGCAGCTATCAGAAACGTAACATGGGGACGTAATTCGTTAAGTGGTGACTTTCACTCTCACAATGGATTTATAGAACTTTTTTTACAACTTGGTTTTGTAGGATTAATACTATTTAGTATTAACTTTTTTACTGTATTCGTGAGAATTATGAACTTAATTTTCTCAACTCGAACCATAGCAAGTTTTTGGATGCTTGAGTACATCGTAGTTATGTTATTGTCTAATTATACTGATTTATTAACCTTTATATCGCCTCATACACTTTGGTCAGTATATGTTGCAATCAATCTCTCGACTATCTATTGGCGAAATATGTTTAAATAAAGTTTTGCTACTTATTAGGAATATAAATTACATCAGTTTAGATAATAAATGAAAGTTGTACTTTTAAATAGTTCTGACTCAAACGGAGGAGCATCTCGTGCTGCTTACCGTCTACATCAAGGATTAATAGGTATTGGTATTAATTCTCAGATGTTGGTGCAAATTCAAGAGAGTAACGATTCAACAGTTATTAGTCCGCAAAATAAAATAGGTAAGGAACTAAATAAGTTAAGACCTCGTTTCAGTAGGCTACCACTAAAACTGTATCCCAATAGAAAGACATCCGAATATTCTTCTTCATGGCTTCCAGATAGAATTGCTGCCAAAGTTAAAAAGCTTGCTCCTGATGTGATTAATCTACATTTTATCTGCGAAAGTTATCTGCAAATTCAAACCATTGCTAGCTTGAAAAAGCCATTAATATGGACGCTTCATGATATGTGGGCTTTTACTGGTGGTTGCCATTACAATCAAAATTGCGATCGCTATATAAACTCATGTGGAACTTGTCCTCAACTGGGGAGCGATCGCAACTTGGATCTCTCCCGTTGGCAGTGGCAAAGCAAAGCCAAATACTGGAAAAATCTAGATTTCACGATTATTACTCCTAGTAAATGGTTAGCGAAAGAAGCTCAAGCTAGTTCCTTATTTAAATCTACGCGAATAGAAGTAATCCCTTACGGCCTTGATATCAATAAATACAAACCAATTAATCGGCAAACAGCAAGAGAGCAATTGAATTTACCTCAAGATAAACATTTAGTACTATTTGGAGCAGTAAATGGTACTAGCAATCACAGGAAAGGATTTCACTTGCTGCTACCAGCACTGCAAAGTTTGAGTAAATCTGGATGGAGCGATCGCTTAGAATTAGTTATTTTTGGTTGCTCTCAACCCCTAAATCCACCCGAATTTGGTTTTAAATCTGGTTATTTAGGTAAATTCAATGATGATGCTTCCCTAGCTTTACTTTATGCCGCAGTAGATGTTTTTATTGCCCCATCAATTCAAGACAACTTACCAAATACTGTTATGGAAGCATTAGCGTGTGGTACTCCTTGTGTTGCTTTCAATATTGGCGGAATGCCAGATATGATTGAACACCAAAGAAATGGTTATTTGGCTCAACCCTTTGAAATTGAAGATTTAGCTCAAGGAATTGCTTGGGTATTAGAAGATAAACAGCGGCGTCAAAAACTCTGCGATCGCGCTCGTGAAAAAGTTGAACAAGAATTTACTTTAGAATTGCAAGCACATCGCTATGCGTCTGTTTACACTAGTGTTTTAAAAGAATACAATTTTAACTTTTGAGCCAGTCAAAATATATGTTTTCATCCTCAATTAATAAGAATCTAATTAATCAAAGCCTCTGGCAAGTTTTTACAATAATTGGAAAATTATTACGTAGCAGTTCACGAGAAAAATTATTATTACCGCTGATTCTGAAGATACTTAAAGTCCGAATAGTAACAAACAGCGAATTACGAACTGATGATGACAACCATCATACTATTGCATTTGGTAATACAGAATATATAAAAACTGGTAGAAGTTATGTTATTGGAGAAACTCCAATAGGAATAAAAGACAGGTCAAATCAAGAGTTTACACTAGTTAATCCTTGGATATCTGAACTTGATAATGCTGAATTGATAGGTTCTAAAGCTGTAGGATTTAATAAAGATGGAAATATTATCTCGCCATCGACTTTGCCACCAAAAGAGCATTTAAATCATAGATTTGAAGGTGGATTACCGATAAATACTTTATTGCTCAAAACTTTACCTGAATTCAAAACTATTCAACTTGATACAGTCTGTTCATTAGTGAATCATTGGAGCAAAAATTATTATCACTGGATAGTGGACTGCTTAACACGAATCGAGGGTATTGAATATTATCAACAACAAACTAGTTGTCAGCCTCTATTAATTATTAATTCTCACCCAACTTCATGGCAAATAGAGTCTTTGAAACTTTTAGGTTATCTACCAGAGGATTATATAGAGTGGAATATTTCCAAAGCAAAAGTTAAAAAATTAGTTGTACCAAGTTTTCGACGACAAGGAGAGTGGGTAGCACCTAGTTCATTATATTGGCTAAGACAACGCATACTGAATAATCTTTCTATTAGTAAAGGTAATCAAATTTCTTATTCACCGAATATATATATTTCTCGCGCCAAAGCATCAGGTCGGCGAGTAATTAATGAAGATGAAGTAATGGAATTTTTAAGACCACTAGGATTTGTCAGTTACAGTTTAGAAGGTAGGAGTTTTGCAGAGCAAGTTAGACTATTTTCAACTGCCAAAAATATTATTGCTCCTCACGGTGCAGGTTTAACAAATATAATATTTTCACCCAAAAATACAACTGTGATTGAATTTGTTACTCCTTGGGTTAGTTCAGGTTATTTCGTTCCGTCACAAATACTAGGTTTAAAGCATGGTTGCCTTGAATGTCATCAATCTTGTAGCCAAAAGATTAGGGAAACAAGAGGTGACTTAATAGTGGATATTACCAATCTTAAAAGCCTTGTAGAACAATTTAATTTGTCAATTAAATCATAGTTTTTTAGAGTCAGAGTAAAAAGTATTACAAATTTTGATTTTTTCAGCTAATGAAAAATATCCATGCAATTCAATCAATCAAATATATTTGGAATCATCCTAATACTAAAAACCAGCAAATATTCTCAGTTTTAAAATATTTGGGTTGGAAGCTATATAAAAGCTTGACTAATCATTATCTTGATATTCAAATATTACCAAATGTCAAAGTTCGTTGTTTTCCTGAAAGCCATTCAAGTGATTGTATCATTCACTGCGGACTTTATGATTACAATGAAATGAAATTTCTACTGCGCTATTTACGTGATGGAGACTCTTTTATAGATATCGGTGCTAACATCGGTATTTATACTTTGCTTGCTGCATCTAAGCTTTCTTCCGGCTCAATTTATAGTTTTGAAGTTTTACCAAAAAACTACGCTCGTTTACTAGAAAATCTTAGACTCAACCAATTGAAACAAGTTAAAACTTATGCAATCGCAGTATCTGACAGAGTCGGTACTACTGCTCTCAATATAGCTGAAGGAGATTCCATGCCTTTTATAACTGCTACTGCCACTAATAATACTATTACAGTTCCTACTGACACACTTGATAATTTACTTGATAATCAATCTCTTCCTAGCTTGACTCTTGCCAAAATGGATATTGAAGGAGCAGAACTACTAGCTTTTAAAGGTGGCACTTTACTCCTCAAACAACAATGCCCTCATGTTTGGATTTTAGAGATAAATAATACCGTTGAAAACCTTGGTCACTCACAGCAAGATGTAGTGGATTTTTTAGAAAACTATGGTTATGGTTTATATCACTATGATGCCGATACAAATCAAATTATATCAATTAATCTGAAGACAAAAACAGGTCTTAATATTTTAGCGATCGCTGATAATTATCTTGATTTTGTCCGCGAGCGTCTGGCTGATAATTGACTACAATATCCAGTCAACATATTTTTTTATAGAAACAGTGTGATGAAAATTCTTCAAGTTCATAACGCATATCAGCATATGGGTGGTGAAGAAGTTGTCGTAGCTGCTGAGAATCAAATGCTTCAGCAGTATGGACATGAAATTCACCAGTGGATTGTCCATAATTCGAGCATAGATGATGTCAATATTTTCATCAAGGCGAAAATTGCTAAGGAATCAATTTGGTCTGGAGAATCTTACTTACAAACCCGAAAAAGATTGCAAGATTTTCAGCCCGATATTGTTCATGTTCATAACACTATTCCTTTAATTTCGCCTTCTGTATATTCTGCCTGTTATGATGCAAGCATTCCTGTCGTTCACACTTTACACAACTACAAGCTTATTTGTCCTGGAGCTTATTGTTTTCGGGATAGAAGCGTTTGTCAAGACTGTATTGGCAAACCTATTCCTTATCCTGCCATTATTCATGGTTGCTATCGTAGAAGTCCGGCACAAACCACTATTGCAGTTGCAGGTTTAGTAACTCATAGATTGCGAGGAACTTATCAAAACAATGTAGATATTTATATCGCTTTGACACGCTTTGCCCGCCAAAAATTTATTGAAGGTGGGCTACCTGCTGAAAAAATTGCAGTTAAGCCTAATTTTGTGACCACTGACATTCAGCAAGGCGAACATCGGGGTAGGTATGTATTGTTTGTAGGAAAACTAGTGCAATACAAGGGAATTGAAACACTCTTGCAAGCTTGGCATCTTCTTGATGAGCCAATTCCCTTAAAGATTGTAGGTCAGGGACCGCTAGAAATTTTACTTAAAAGTAATTTACCAAGTAGTGTAGAGTATTTAGGACGTTTGCCAAGAGAAGATGTTTTGAATTTGATGAAAGATGCCAGTTTTGTTGTTTTTCCTTCTGAATGGTATGAAGGATTTCCCATGACTATTGCTGAGGCTTTTGCAACAGGTAGTCCTGTAGTTGCCGGTCGGTTAGCTGCAACTGAAGAAATTGTCAAAGATGGATTTTCAGGCTGGCACTTTACACCAGGAGATGCTCAAGATTTGGCTCGAACAATAAAGCTAGCTTGGTCTGAGCCTACAGAGTTACGACGTAGAGGTGAGTTAGCTCGTAAACAATACGATGAATGCTACTCTCTTGAAAAGAATTATCAAATGACAATGAGTATTTATGAAACTGCTATTGCTTGGCAAAAAGGTCGTAAATCTTTGTCTATTTTCTAACCAGAATAATTCCAACTAATTAATAATTAAAAAATGAAAATATCAATTGTTACACCTGTATATAACTCAGAAAAAACACTTGGAAGGACAATTTTAAGTGTGATTGACCAAACTTTAGATTCAGAGCTTGAGTACATTCTTATAGACGGTAGTTCAACAGATAAAACTTTAGAAATAATTGAAAAATATTCTAATAAAATAAATCTCGTAGTTTCTGAAAAAGATAAAGGGACTTACGATGCTATGAATAAAGGTATAGCTCTTGCTACAGGTGACATAATTGGTATTATAAACTCTGATGACTGGTATAACGATGCAGCTTTAAAAAGTGTTGAGCAGGCATTTAGAAAAAATCCAGAAGTTTCTATCGTACATTCGCCTGTTAAAAATTACTGCCAGGGTGAGTATCTGAGTACATTCATCCCTGGTAAATTAGAGAATATGCCCTTTAAGTTTACTATTGCTCATCCTAGCTGTTTTGTAAAAAAACAAGTATACGATCGCCTTGGTTTATTTGACTTAAACTATCCTATGGCTGCTGATTATGATTTTTTACTTAGAGCCTATACAGAGGGATATCAATTTCAATGCCTTGATACTTCTCTAGCCTCATTTTCGCTTGATGGAACGACTGGTAAGCTGACAAATAAACTGCGACTCATTCAAGAAAGTTGGCGAATTTCTGCTAAATTTGTTGACAAAATGTCATCAGATATTAAATCTCAGCATTTTAACTTCTATATCAATTGGTTGTTGAGAGAGTTAGCTACGCTTCCGATTAAATATTTCGATCCGTTCATCGCTATCAAAATTAAAGGCTTTGTCAGGCGAAAGATTGGGAAATTATATTCAGACCAGTATGGAGCTTGGTAAAAAAATTCAAATTTATTAAAAATATAATTTTTTTACCAAAAAAGGCAATAGGTAATAGTCATAAACCAATTAAAAGACTGACAAATAAAAAATATCTCATTGTTCGCACTCAATACTCAATGGTCATCAATTTAAAACTGCCTAATCTCTATTACCTATTGCTGAAGAAGAAATAAGTTTACAAATCAGGACTACCATAGTGAATTTCACATTCGGGTGATCGCGACGTTCCTGCCCTACCAATCAAGGAAATGGTTGGTAGGGCAGGAACGCCGCCCCCTTCAGGAGCTAGACGTTTAAAAGTTTCAGGCAAAAACATAAATATACATATAACAGTCCTAAATAAGAAAGCGAAATATTGCTGCTGTTAACTGTTAACAGCAGCAATATTTTTCCCTATCTCATTTAGGATTGTTATAGTGTATCATTAGCTACACAAACGCTACACCACGTTTTACGAAGGATGACATTTAGATAGTAGGTAATTGCTATCAATAATTAATCCAACGCATACACAGTTGTGATTTTTAGAAGTGCTGATTGCTTTTTTGGTTGCAATCAGTGCTTTTTTGATGACTTATTAACTCCAACACCAATACAAAGCTTTTTTGATGACTTATTAACTCCAACACCAATACAAATTTATGAGTTATTCAACAAGGGTAAATATCTGCGATGTTCAGGTAGATAACTGCTCATTCGACCGAGTAGTTGAGGCGATCGCACATCATGCAATTTCAGCAAGTATTCCTAAATATGTAGTGACACCCAATGCACAGCATATTGTGGCACTCCAACGTGATGCTCGTTTTCGTCTGATATATCGCCATGCTTTTCTGGTAGTACCCGATGGTGTTCCTCTTTTATGGGCAGCTAAACTTTTTAATACACCACTATCTGGTCGAGTAAATGGAACAGACTTGTTTGAGCATTTATGTAAAATCAGTGCTGACAGAGGACTAAAAGTATTTCTGCTAGGTGGTCGTCAGGGAGCTGCAAAGAAGGCTAGACAGGTTCTAGAAGCAAGACATTCTAACCTCAAGATTGTTGGAACTTATTGTCCTTACTACGGATTTGAATCAGATCCAGACGAGTTAAGACGAATTAATTTGGCTATTCAAGCAGCAGCACCGGACATTTTATTTGTCGGGTTGGGTGCGCCAAAGCAGGAGTATTGGATATACGACAATTATCAAAAACTTGGTGTTCCAGTAGCCATTGGCATCGGAGTCAGCTTTGAATTAGTTGCCGGCATGGTAAAAAGAGCGCCAAAATTCATGCAAAAAGCTGGTCTAGAGTGGTTTTTTCGGTTGATTATGGAACCGAAACGTTTATGGCAACGTTACATCATCGGAAATACCATCTTTATTCTGCTTGTACTTAAGCAGAAATTAAGATTGTCCTGGTTTTCGCCAATACCTTTGCCCGAAAAAGACGTTATATGATTAATACCTTTGCCCAAAGAAAAAGATGAAAAGATAGGGCTAATCTAGAACACCGATTTATTAATAAAATACCAGACCGATAAACCCTGCTTTTAGGTTGTTTGAAGCAAATATTTGTTGTAATCTCACAAAACCTGGTTTTTTGCTCATGATTGTGAACACTAGATCGGTGTTCTAGTAATAGTAGTAAAGGTCTGAGGATAAAAAAGCATGACGCAAAAAAAGCGAGCGTTAATCACAGGTATAACCGGTCAA
>JAQYWR010000072.1 GCA_029379225.1 Nostoc sp. S4
TTTGCGCTTTTTATTTACTTTTTACGGGTTTATTCGGTTAGGTGCAAGATGTGAGTTGAGGAAATCGCCCAATTAGTGCTAGAGCATAAAGTTAGTAAACTACGGGGTCGGGGTTTAGAGTACATTGCTCAACCCGATGTACCTTCAGCCGGGGGATTAGATTTACTGGAGAAAAGGTTGGAAACTATTACTTGTCTACTTCAACCTAAAGCAAAGCAATATGGTTTGAAGTTTCCTATTGGGATGCTCTTATGGGGGCCACCGGGTACGGGTAAAAGTCTCTCTGCCAAGTTAGCAGCGAAGAAAATGGGATTGCCACTGTTAGCAGCTAATTGGGGTGTATTACTGGGTGATCCTCATCCCGACAGAGCATTAAAAGAGTTTATTGCTTTAGTGACTTCCCTTTCTCCCTGTGTACTCTACTGGGATGACTTTGATAAAGGCTTTGCTGGCTGGGACTCCAATGCAGATGGAGGTATAGCACGGCGTTTATCTGCTGCTTTACTAACTTGGATGCAAGAGCATCAAGAGCCAGTTTATACCATTGCTACTGTCAATCGCTTGTCAATGCTACCTGCGGAATTAGTTCGCCGTTTTGATGATATCTTTTTTGTGGACTTACCCCATGAAGGAGCAAGATACGAAGTTTTCAATCTACATCTAGCTAAGTATTTTCCAGCTTTTCGAGACAATAACTCACCTTGGAGCGATGACCAATGGCGTAGACTGTTGGCTGAATATCGCATTTGCAGTCCGGCAGAAATTAGTAATGCAGTCCGTCGTTGTGCTGAGTCGGCTTTTTATCAAGGTAGACCAGGGGAAATTGAGTTTGAGGATTTGCTGAAACAGCGACAAGAATTTACACCAGCTATGGAGCGAGAGTCGGAACAGATACAGGCAATTCGCAATCAGGCTATTTATGCTAAACCTGTGGCTAGTCAGGATGTTTCTCGATTTGCTTATCAGCACCGGGAGTTATTTGGGTGATCAATTTAGCGACAAATAAATGGGGGAGAGGCTCGTCCTCCACAGATAAATTAAAGGGCTTCTCGACTAGCAAAAAAGCCTATTCCCATTTTTTCCAGCCTAGCCTCGGCGAGTCGAATATAATTTTTTAAATTCAGTTTGTGTCGGATTTTGAAATCCGACATTTATTAAAATTCTCAAACTTATATTTGTCGAATTTTAAAATCCGACAAATCATTGATATACTTCGACTAAGTTTGAGTAATTTTTATGAAACAGATAATTCTTGCGCTTCTGGCTAATGCTGGTGGAGTAGGTAAGTCTACCATTAGCACACATATTGCCTATGAAGTAAGTAAGCGGGGTTATACAGTAGCTATGTTAGATTTAGACCCCCAACGTTCATTGGATGTATTTTGTGGTTTATCACCAGCCGAAGCAAATTTAACTACAGTAGAGTTACTTTCTAAAGATTTTAAAGGTGATTGGTCATTAGTACCAGTTTGGGATTCCAAAGTTGAAGTGTATCAAGGACATCCCTTATTGGCTGAAATAGCGAATGAATTAGTAATCAGAAAACGTGGAGAATACACTCTAGCAGACAAACTAAATAAATATTCATTACCTCATAACTTAATTATTTTGGACTGTCCCGCAACTTTGGGTATGCTAAATGTCAATGCTTTAGCCGCCGCTACTCATGTTTTGGTTCCAGTACAGTTAGAGATGAAAGCTATTTCTGGTTCGGCAGAGTTAGTTGAATGGTGTATTTCCACAAGTGACGAGTTACAACTTGAACCACGTCCACCAATTTTAGGGTTTGTTCCCAGTATGTATAACGAAGTAGTAGCTATGCATAGGCAATACCTAGCACAGTTACCTGCAATTGCTGAGAGATTAGGGATAAAATTGTATCCAAAAATTCGGAGTTCTAACGAGTTTAAAAATGCTAGTGCCTATGGATTACCATTGCACAAGTATCGTCCCAAGCATCCTGCTTGCAAAGATTTCAAATTAATTGTTGATGATGTCATTGCATTAATTAAGGAAAAATAATGGCAAAAGCATTACCACAAATAGGCGATAAATTTAAAGCGGCAGTACAGAAAACCGATCAAGAACAAAGAATTACGGATCTGCAAGCTGAAGTAGAAAGGTTGCGTGCATTACAGTCGCCAGAATTAGAAACAGAAATCGCCAAACTACGCGAACAATTGCAAACGCAAACAGGTGAGATTGCCATTGATACGGGTTTAATTGACCCTAACCCTAACCAGCCAAGACAAACAATTACACAAGAGTCTATTCAGGCAAAAGCGAGATTACTAAAAAAACATGGACAGATTACACCAGTTATTTTAGTTCCTCAAGATAACGGTCGTTATATGCTCTTGGACGGACAGTTACGTTGGTCAGCAGCGAAGCTATTAGGATGGGAGACTATTCGGGCATTAATCGTACCTCAGCCACAGGATTTAGATCAATCTTCGTTATTGACTTTTTTAGGTTTTGAAGATTTAAATCCGCTAGATAAGGCAGAAGCAATATTTAAAGAGATCACCAAATCAACTGGTTTAGAAATTGATGAGGTTGCTACAACTCTTGGTGCTGTACTTAAACGGCTTGAACGTAATAATCAAGTCAAAGAATTAACAAAATTATTAATTGCTAGTAGTGAGGAGCAACAACAAGGTTTAGAAGTACTGGATATTAATAACGAAGAGCAAGCTTTATTTTTAGTGTTCTTAGAATTTGGGTTGAATCCTGCTTCTGTTAAGTCCAATCTTTTACCAATGTTATCTTTGCCAGAAGATTTGAAAAAGGCAATTCGTCATCAAGAACTGAAAGGCGCTCACGCATTGGCATTAGCAACATTGTCATCAAAAATATTGAAAATTTCCGAACAAGAAGCAGCTATAGAACGAATAAAAGCAACAGAGCAGGTATTAAAAGAAAGTTTAACTGTACCTGAGACACGCGATTTAGTTAAGAACATTAAAGCTAAGTATTTAACATCAGAACAATCAGAATCGAAAGAAATAAAAGCAGTTATTCAAAAAATCAATAGTGGATTATCTGAGATGACTTTAGCTAATGCTAGTAAGGAACAACTTCAATCTTTACAAGGAATTTTGTCGCAGAAATTAAATGAAATTGGTAAGTTAATTGGATAAAACTTTTTTATTATTTTGAGTATGGTAGTGTTTTATATTTGTTATTAACCCAAGTTGCGGGTTATCAATATGCAGGTGCTTTACAGTTGCATGTGTCGTGCAAATAGGTTAGGCGCACTCACGAATTTGATTTAGTGTCCTTTGCCAATATCGATGTGAGCGTCAGTTTTCACAATCTGCCAAGAATTGCGATCGCATATGAACCCTTCCAAAAATTGGAGCGCGACTTTTGAGACTAAGACTGTGGCTCTAGGAGCTAGCTGGAGCATGTCTTCCAATAAGCCGCTATGGTCTAGCTCTGTGTGGCTGACAATTATGTAATCAATTGTCTTGGGGGAAATCATGCCAGTTCCTTTAACTTTGGCAACCAAAGCAACAGACTGGCTCCACAAGACCACACAGGGTTAGCGCGTCTCAAACGCTATTGACAGTAGGATTATGGCAGAGGTAGTGAGTTTGAGAGAGCCGCAGCCAACACAGAAAGCATATAGCGATCGTTCATAGCTGCTCGTCGTGATTTTTGGCGAATACTGCGACGAAAAGATGATTCTCGCTCTAATGCCTGAAGGGCAATACGACGTAGTAAAGCAAAGTTTTGTGGGCTGTGCAGAGAACGAATTCGGGACTCATCCTCATGAAAGGTAACATCTAATGTCCAATGAACAGAATTTTCTATTCCCCAATGCTGGCGAATTGCACTCTTCATTTTGTTTGCATCACTGACGAGACTAGTAATATAAAATTGCACCTCTTGTGTTGTTTTATTCCAATGCTGAATCGAACGTACTACCATCACAATTGTTTTTAGCCCTACCCATAAATCTAGTTGATAAAGTCCAGGAATCTGGGATACAGGTACAGTGTAAACTGTACGCTTTTCAATGCGATTATGTCCTTTCTCGATACGCTGACTAATGCTGATATTGATACCTTCAAATCCAATGGATTGTGCTGCCCCAAACCAATTTTTGACTTGTTGATGCAGTATAGGATGATTATCTTTCAGGCTCAGAATATAATCGGCACGACTCTGCAATAATTTTCTCGGCAATCAATTTCTGTGTACCCATCGCATCAATGGTAATAATGCAGCCAGAGATGTCTAACATATCCAATAGTGCTGGGATTGCAGTGATTTCATTCGATTTAGAACTGACCTTTGTTTGTCCCAAAACTAAACGATGTTCACTCGACCATGCACTAACTGTGTGCAAGGCTTTTAGTTTTGATTCTCGGTCATAGGAGCCTCTATGAGTTTTGCCATCTATGGCTATTACTTCTACTCCCAATTTCTCAACCAATGATTGAACCCACTGCCGAAAACATTGCTCAAATTCTTTGGGGTTAATTCTTTCAAACACTCAACTAAGAAGTATCTGGGCTGGGTATTCCCAATGGTAGTTTAAGGAATGTCTCCAACCACTCTTTTTTATTTAGCCCATACTCTTCAATATCTTCCCAGCCTTCTGCTCCTGCTATTACCGCTAAAATCGCTATGGTGATGATATCAGTGAGTAAGTGCCATCTAGTTCTTTCCGCTCTCGGATCTTTTACTTGTGTAAAATATTCCTGAAATTTAGTGGTAATGTCTTTGCTATCTATGCTGGGTGCAAAAGATGCTTTGGTTTTGCTTTTCTTGTTCTCAAATCCGGTTGACATTACTCGAACCTTGCACCTAGATGGATTAAATCTTACCCTAGCTCGGATTATGCCACTTTGTTTCCAACCTTGATTGCTGATCAGGCAAGTCCGCTTGTCAATAGCGTTTGAGACGCGCTAACCCTGTCTTGGAATGGCAGTATTTTAGATGAAATAGAGACAGCTTTAAAGTTTGATCAAAATATGACATGGAAAGGTAAACATTCTGTAGTGGTTAAATTAATAAATCAGACTTATGAAAAAGGAGTTAAGCTTACGAATAAAGCTATGTCTGCTATAGAAAAACAAATAGAGCGTCTGACTAACTCTACAGATGAAAAATTTCCCAATTTAGGCAAGTGGTTTGTTGATATTTCTTGTCAAAGTACCTAATTTGAATCATCATTACTCAAATGTTTTGACTATTTAATTATCAATATTAATTCTTACCATGTACTTGAATTTTACTCTTAGTACAAAGCTATTCATGAATATTTAAGGAGGAGAAAGGGGTTGCCATTGGCAACCCCTTTCTCCTCCCCTAGAAATGATTATCATTATTTATTTTACCTGACTTATTGGTTTTTCTTGATTAATTTATTCTTTGGAAGTCCCTTATCCAATCACATCGCTTTAAAATTGGATATGAGCAAGCAACAAGTCCACATAATATCCCTTATGTTCACTAATATCATGGGATTGCTATGGATCATACTGCTGATATCAATTCACCTGTCCCAGTAATTTTTCGATCTTCTAGGAAAGAATGGGCAATTAAGTTGAGAATTTCAACTTTTTCTACAGGAGAAGCCGCAGATACAAGCTTTTGCAGGCTTACACCTGGCTTTGCCCCAAGCAACTGAGACAAATACCACTCTCGTGCTTCTATAGGAACAGCTCCTAACAATGCTAGAAACTTTCTAGTTCCCAAGTCAGCCTTTCCCTTACGAAATCTGGAAATTAGCACCTCTGAAACTCCAGCTTGCTTGGCTACAACCTTTGCCGAAAGGCTGAACCTATCGAACATTTCGTCAAATAGTTGCTGGTAAAAAAAAGTTTCTTCTGTTACAAAATTTTGCATTGCTAGCTAATTATAGGATTAGTTAGTTGATATAGTATGCGATATTTAGAGAGAACTCTATTAGGATTTTTGAAGATATGGATAATTCAATGATAACAAGGGACTTACTCTTTTCAAACTAAGCCAACATTTGACTGAAAATATAACATCAGCTTTTCTTCAGTAGAACAGAACTTCGGCTAATACTTGCTTTGGCGACACTTTTGAGGGCACAAGTTAAGAGAATTTAGGCATACATCAAGTAACGCCTGAAGTTGCTAATCGCTTTGCTCTCTATTGCTGTGTGTCAAATGGCTGGTATTTAAAAAGTTAGCCCTTGTCTGGGGGGACAGGGGCTGGAAATTTTTCTTGCTTATTAAGGTGATTATGACACAGAACAGTTCAAAAATTCAAGGTAAGTTTTACCCACTCCAGCACGAGGAATGGCTGAAAGCCTGCCGAGAATTAACGCCAGCACAGAAAGATGTGCTGTACTATATTCGCACTCTCGACCCTTATGGCGACGGAGTTGAGTTGTCTGTTTCCGGGATAGCTAGGCAACTGTCAACAGAGAATAAAGAAGTACATCGCTCTACAGTTAGCCGCGCTCTCAAAGCCTTAGATGACAAGGGATTCATTGACCTTGAACTACTGAAAGTCCAAGTCAAAATTTTAGCTGGGGGGCTTCATTGTTGCGATGAGACAACACTGTTGCCTACAGACAACACTGTTGCCTCACCGCAACAAGCGCGATCGCTACGCAACAAGCGTGATCATGACGCAACAGACGCGATCGCTACGCAACAACCGAGTTCTGAAAGCCTTACCCAGAGACAATCTTCAACTCCTAAGACTTATAAGACTTATTCAGACTTTATTAAGACTCTCTCGGAAGAGGAGCGAGCGAATTTTTGGAAATTTTGTGAAGAAAAAACCAAAAATCTTAGCCAGCCAGTGAATGACATTGAGGCTTGGTTAGCTCACAAGAATAAAGCCGGAAGAAATCGCTGGGAGGTTTATTACGAAAAATATCTGGCATCAATTCAGGTACAAGCCAAAAAAACTGAAACAAAAAATGCTCGAGATGAATTCCGCCGAGAAATCGAGGAACGGCAACGACAGGCTCAAAGAACTTGGGAAGAGTCGCAAAGCCAAAATCTCGTTGAGAATACTGGAGGTGCGACGTGATTGATAAACTGCCACCCCAAAACATCGAAGCGGAAGAGGCGATTTTAGGCGGTATCATGCTTGACCCAGAAGCAATCGGTAGGGTGAGCGATCGCTTAATTCCCGAAGCCTTTTACATTAGCGCCCATAAAGATATCTATCAAGCCGCGCTGCGCCTTCATTGTTCTGGTAAACCCACTGATTTACTCACAGTTACAGCTTGGCTTACTGACCACGATTTGCTAGTCCGTATCGGCGGGAGAAATAAATTAGCAACTCTAGTAGACCGCACAGTGTCAGCTGTCAACATCGACACTTTAGCCGAGTTGGTAATGGACAAATTCGTGCGTAGACAGTTAATCAAGGCTGGAAATGAAATTGTACATCTGGGTTACGAGACAGAAACTGATCTACCACAAATCCTTGACCAATCAGAACAGAAAGTTTTCCAATTATCTAATCAAACCCTATCTTCAAACACTGAACATAACAGCACGATTAACGTTGCTGCTTACGAGGATTTAAATTCAGGAAACCCCATTTACCCTACAGGACTTCATGAACTTGATAATTTGATGGTGGGATTTGAAAGCGGCACACTCACCATAGTTGCGGGTAGGCCATCAATGGGAAAGTCCCAAATTGCGCTGTTTCTTGCCCTCCAAATGATACTACTCCACAATCTACCTGTGGTCATCTTCTCCTTGGAGATGACAAAGAAACAATTGGAGTACAGGCTGTGGAGCTTAATTAGTATTACCAACGCCTATAAGCATCTAGAGTTAACGCCACTAAAAAGCGATCGCATCCGCAGACATCGCTCAGGCAATAAACCCCTAGCAGACTGGGAATTTACAAGCATTGCCAAAATCGTCGGTGTTGCTTCAGAATTACCGCTGTACATGAATGACTCAAGGGGCATCACCGTTTCACAAATTGCGTCAGAATGCCGTCAAATTAAGGCTAAAGAGGGAAAACTGGGGTTAGTTGTAGTTGATTACCTGCAAATGATGGCAGAGGACTCTGGGGGAAACCGCAGCTATGAACTAGGAGATGTAGCCAGAGGACTTTACAAAATGGCTCTTGAACTTGATGTACCCGTGTTAGCACTGTCGCAAATCTCTAGGGGAGTTGAGGGCAGACAGAATAAGCGCCCAATGATGAGCGACCTTAGCCAATCGGGAATTTTAGAAATGGTGGCAGACAATATTATTCTCGCTTACCGAGATGAGTACTACAACTCAGATACTACAGATCAAGGAATATTAGAACTCATCATGGCTAAGGCACGACACGGTGAAACAGGCACAGCAACGGTATTTTTTGACAAGTCCTATGGAATTATCCAGAATTTGCGCTCATGTAATATCTGAGTCTTCAAACTGCTGTCGAAACCATCCGCCTCCTGTATCGGAACTTTTACTGGGGGGTATTGATAATAGCCCTAGTAAAAACTCTGAACAAATAGAGATACCCCCCAGTAAAGATAACCCTAGTAAAAAGCGCAGAAATTGGGGTGAGGGTAATGGCACTATTCATTGGCGCACCATTACTAGGGGTGGAAAGGACTATCCCCAGGCTTATTATCATTGGCAAGAAAAAGGGAGAAAGAAGACCAAGTACATTCCTAAGCATTTACTTGGGGATATTCAAGAAGCAGAGTTCAAGAAGCGCCCAATTAGAGAAATTTTGACATTACTGGGTGTTGTGCCTAGCCCTAGTAAAAACATATTACTGGGGGATATCGAAAATAACCCTAGTAAAGATGTCGAACAGTCAGAAATACCCCCCAGTAAAAATAGCCCTAGTAAAACTAGACGACACAAAGGATTGGGTAGTGGCTCCATTCAGTGGAAAACCATCACCCTTCACGGCAAAGATTATCCCCAAGCTTGGTATCACTACGAGTTTTGGAAGGATGGCGATCGCCTCGTTAAAAAGTGCAAATATATCCCAAAACGACTATTAAAGAGAATAGAGAAGCTAGAAGCAGATAAAACCCCAGTTAGAGAGATTTTGTCAATATTGCGAGTAAAATTCTAAAAAAACCTCATCCTCAGAAAAAGCCGCGTAAATCTTAAATACCGGGTAAGTCTATTACAGGTTTACAATAATGATTATCATTTTAATTAAGTTCTATGTCACCTGAAAATTCAACTACCGACAAGTCGTTGAACCCGTTCCAACGTCCTCGTCGTCTGCGTCGGACTGCAACGCTGCGACGGATGGTGCGGGAAAATACTCTGACTGTGAATGATCTCATCTATCCCATGTTTGTCACCGAAGGCGAAGGGCAACTCGTAGAAATTGCCTCCATGCCAGGGTGTTATCGATATTCTCTAGATTTATTGCTCAAAGAAATAGCAGAAGTGTCTGAGTTAGGAATTAATGCGATCGCACTTTTCCCCGTAATCCCCGAAAATAAAAAAGATGACACAGCCACCCAAAGTTACAACCCAGACGGGTTAGTACAGCAAACCGTCAAAGCCATTAAACAAGCAATCCCAGAAATTGTAGTCATTACCGATGTTGCCCTTGACCCTTTCACTACTCATGGTCACGATGGTTTAGTTGATGAAAATGGCACTATTTTGAATGATCATACCGTAGAAGTGTTAGTGAAAATGGCACTTTCACAAGCTGCTGCTGGGACAAATTTTGTTGCACCTTCCGACATGATGGATGGTAGAGTCGGGGCAATTCGCCAAGCTTTAGATGCAGAAGGTTATATTAACGTCGGGATTCTAGCGTACTCTGCAAAATACGCCTCCGCCTATTATGGCCCCTTTCGTGATGCGTTGGATTCTGCCCCCAAATTTGGCGACAAAAAGACTTATCAAATGGATGCAGCTAATGCCAAAGAAGCTTTAAAAGAGATTGAACTGGATATTGCCGAAGGTGCAGATATCGTCATGGTCAAACCTGCTTTAGCTTATTTAGACATCATCTGTCAGGTAAAAGAAGCTACAAATTTACCAGTTGCAGCCTACAACGTCAGTGGCGAGTACGCGATGATTAAAGCCGCAGGACAGATGGGTTGGATTGATGAAAAACAAGTAATTTTGGAATCTTTAACCAGTATGAAACGAGCTGGCGCTGACTTGATTTTGACTTACTTTGCTAAAGAAGTAGCTCTGATGTTGATGTAATGGGGGAATGGGGACTGGGGGCTGGGAACTGGGAAAAATTTTACCCAATACCCATACCCTATTTTCAGAATCACCTTGCTGGACTGATCTTCTCCAGATAGAATGATAACTATTATCATAAAAGCCAGACTGTCTCGTAAGCAATGCAATTTACGACCACTGTTCCTGAAACAATTGACCTGGCGATTATTGGCGCAGGGCCTCATGCTCTAACCTTGACTACCCATCTGCTGCAAAAACGACAGTCTATCAGGGGTAAATTCTCGGTATTTGACCCCAGTGGCAAGTGGATGAGTCGCTTTTTGCAGCAATTTGCGGCTTTGGAAATTCCGCATTTGCGTTCTCCCGCAGTGCATCATCCCGACCCCAACCCTTTCGCTTTACGAAAATTTGCCGAATCTCGTCCGAATGAGTTATTTCCCCCTTATGATTTACCAGGAACCCAACTATTTGCAGATTTTTGTGAAGATGTGATTCAAGTTCGGCAGTTGCAAGAGCAAGTTATCCCCTTGGCAGTCAAGAGTATTGAACCCTTACCTCATCATTTGCGTTCCCGGTTCCGCCTCTGCTTGCAAGACGAACAAATAGTAATTGCACGGCGGGTAGTATTAGCTACTGGTAGCGCTCAAATTCAAATACCTGATTGGGTAAACCAGATTCAAACAAGCTACCCACAAGATAGACTTTGCCACTCACAAACAATTGACTTACGAAAATTGCATCTAATAGGTAAGAGAGTATTAGTTGTAGGTGGTGGCTTAACAAGTGGACATTTGGCAGTGGGTGCTATTGCTCGCGGTGCGAAGGTGCATTTGCTAATTCGCCGACAGTTAGCAGAAAAGTTGTTCGATGCGGAACCAGGTTGGTTGGGCCCAAAGTATCTCAAAGATTTTTTTGCTCAATCTGATTGTGAGCAACGGGTAATAATGATTCAGCAAGCTAGAAATGGTGGCTCGATGACACCTGCGATCGCTACCCAATTACGGCAACAAGTACGTAGTGGTAACATTAGAATTGATGAAAACTGTCAAGTAGTCAAAGCCGAGTGGTTAGGTGAAAATTGGCGTGTGGAATGTAACGATGGTAGTCAGTATGAATGTGATTACATTTGGCTTTCCACTGGCACTAAATTTGATGTCACAACTGAACCCCTATTAAGAGATATTCTAGCGGCTTACCCCATTCCCATAGTCAAAGGTTTGCCAGTGTTAGATACTTGTCTGCGTTGGCCTGGTTGTGAATTATTCATCATGGGTGGTCTAGCCGCCCTGCAAGTAGGACCAACAGCCAGAAATCTATCTGGTGCAAGAATGGCTTGTGAGAAAATCGTCCCAGCCATTGTCAAACCGAGTGTAGCTTTTTCACCCAGTGTTACTGGAGTAAAAGCAGGCTGACCAAAGACTTATTAATAATAGATTTTGCTATCTTACGCTTGTTGCATCTCTCTCCACGATTGCGAAAGCACTTTCCCTGCTGACTTTGCAAAAATGAACGTGAGTAACAGACCCACAGTTAAATCCGGCAAGAGCGAATGAGTCAGAAAAACTAACCCTGCTGCTGCAAGAACAGATGTATTTGCAATGATGTCATTGCGAGAACACAGCCAAACAGAAGACATGTTGAGATTGTCGTTTCGATGACGAGTCAACAATAACAGACACAGCAAATTAGCCAATAACGCCACAACTCCAACAATTCCCATCGTCGATGCTTCTGGACTTGCGCCTGTGAATAGTTGATGAGTGGCTCTCGCAAAAACAGCGATCGCAAACAAAAACATGATAATGCCCTTGAGGAATGCCGAGCCAGCTTGAGCTTTACTGCCCTTGTTAATGACATACAGGCTGCTTGCATAAACCAACGCATCACCCAGCATATCTAATGAGTCCCCAGTTAAGGATAGGGAATCTCCCCGAATACCAGCCCCGAACTCGACCGCAAACATCACGATATTGATGAATAGAACCATCCAAAGTACCTTAGCTTGCTGTTTTTTCAGTTTTGATAGCTCACAGGCTTTGTTTTGACAGCAACGATCGCTCATAACTAGGCTTCCTAATTCAAACATTCAAAGCAACATTTGAACGTTACCACAGAAAAAAGCAACATTCAAACCAACGTTAGAATATTTTACTCAGCAAGCTGCTTTAGAGCATGACAAAGAATCTCAGCAACACGCTGATCTCTTAGAGAGTAGTAAGCTAGTTTGCCATCGTTCCTATACTTTAAGATTTTAAGGTCACGCAGTTTTCGTAAGTGATGGGAAGCCGTTGCAATACTGATTTCAAGTAAAGAAGCAACATCACAAACACAAAGCTCTTCGCCATTGCTAAACGCATAAAGAATTTTCAGGCGTGATTTATCTGCCAAAGCACCAAAAACAATTTGAGCCTCTTCCAGCAAATCGTCTCCTGGAAGTGTTTGGTTGACCTGAGTAACTAACTCTACGTTGAAGCAACGGATTTGACAAATATCACTTGGCTTTGGCTTGGTCACAAATCTTAATGGCTCAAACTCTACACCTCAATTCTACCTGCCAAGTGTTAATGAGCTTCACCAACCATCTCAAACCTCTACTTTCACCCAAAGCCATCAAAATTTTTGATCGTTGACTCAAACAACTTTTTTTGCGCTAAAATGATAACGATTATCATTATATTTTAATATGGTCAGTTCCCTAACCCAGTCCCAGGAAAACTTGAGCCAGCACGAGTGCAAAAAACTCACACGGATTCGCCACACCTGCGCGCATATAATGGCGATCGCAGTACAAAAGCTGTTTCCAGGGACTAAGATAGCAACTGGCCCAGTCACAGAAAATGGATTTTACTACGACTTTGATTGTCCAGTCAGCATTACGATTGATGACTTGGGCAAAATCGAAGACCAGATGCGGCTCATAATCAAAGCGAATTTACCTATCATCCGTGAGGAAGTGCAACGAGAGGAAATTCGCGCCGAAATTACCGAGTTGAATGAACCATTAAAATTAGAAATATTAGACCGCATTCCAGAAGGAGAGATAATCACCCGTTATTTTATTGGTAGTCCCGATACTGGTAAACCAGAATCTTCACTGTTTATTGCAGACGTTCAACCAGCAAGTAACTATTGGTGGGACTTGTGTGCAGGGCCTCACATTAACTTTACAGGTGAAATCCATCCTGATGCTTTCCAATTATTAAATATTGCAGGCGCTTATTGGCAAGGAGATGAAACCAAACCGCAACTGCAACGCATCTACGGTACAGCTTGGGAAACCAAAGCAGAACTACAAGCCTACCTCAAACAAAGAGAAGAAGCCTTACGCCGTGACCACAGAAAGCTAGGTCAAGAACTCAATCTATTTAGCATTCAAGAAGATGCTGGTGGTGGTTTAGTCTTTTGGCATCCCAAAGGAGCGATTATTCGCTACATAATTGAAGATTATTGGCGCAAAGCCCATCTAGAATCGGGTTATCAATTACTTTACACACCTCATATAGCAAACCTCGATTTATGGAAAACATCGGGTCATTTTGACTTTTATCAAGAGAATATGTTTGACTCGATGGATGTAGAAAATCAGGCTTATCAAATTAAGCCAATGAATTGTCCCTTTCATGTCCTAACTTACAAACATCAACTACATTCATATCGAGAACTACCCTTGAGATGGGCAGAATTAGGAACAGTATATCGTTACGAACGTTCTGGTACGCTACATGGTTTGATGAGAGTCAGGGGATTTACCCAAGACGATGCTCATATCTTCTGTTTACCTAACCAAATTGCTGATGAAATTTTAAGAGTGTTAAATCTCACAGAGCAGACTTTATCAGATTTTGGCTTTAGAAACTATGAAGTGAATCTTTCTACCCGTCCTGAAAAATCAGTAGGAAATGATGAAGTTTGGGAGTTAGCAACATCAGCACTTAAGCAAGCCTTAGATGCTAAGGGTTGGAATTATGTTGTTGATGAAGGTGGTGGTGCTTTTTATGGCCCTAAAATTGATATCAAAATTCAAGATGCGATAGGTCGTCTCTGGCAATGTTCAACAATTCAGGTAGATTTTAATTTACCTGAACGTTTTGATATGGAATATATTGCAGCTGATGGCAGTCGCCAACGACCAATTATGATTCACCGAGCTATTTTTGGCTCATTGGAACGCTTTTTTGGGATTTTAATAGAAAACTACGCTGGTGATTTTCCCATTTGGTTAGCACCAGTGCAACTGCGGCTATTACCTGTAAGCGATGAATTTAGAGAATATGCTCAATCAGTAGCAATCTTCTTAAAAAAAGCTGGAATTAGGGTAGAAATAGATAGTAGTGGTGAGCGTTTAGGTAAGCAAATCCGCACAGCAGAGTTAGAGAAAATTCCTGTTGTTGCTGTTGTGGGTAAAAAAGAAGTAGAAAATCAAAACTTGAGTGTAAGAACTAGACAATCTGGAGATTTAGGCATACTAAATATGGATAAACTTATGCATCGTTTACAAGAGGCTATAACCTCTAAAACAGTACTTTAAAAATTCAACAAACAAAAGTAAAAAAATATTACTACATCTGGTTTTGCCTGATGTATTTTCTATGGCTAAACACGCTTTATTTATTTGCAAATCCTGTTACTTTTCTCCTACTCAACGCGATTATGTGGGTGAACGGGGCGGTTGGCATTTGTTGAAGCAATTATTAAGTTTGTCTAAAAATTGGTCTTTAGAATCTGAGTTTGTGATTCAAGAAATAGACTGCTTAAGTGCTTGTAAAAGACCCTATGCTATAGCTTTTACGGCATTCAATAAAACTAGCCTGATGTTTGGTGATTTACCACCACTAGAAAGTGCTAGTGCCATACTGCAACTTGCTGAACAATATTATACTAGCCATGATGGCATTATAGTACGACAGGAACGACCAGAAGTTTTACAAAAAGGTATTCTGGCAAGGATTCCACCTCCACCGGATAGAGATGAGGAAATTAAAAGTAAAACTAACTACTAACAATTTTGAAATTCACAAAAGGTTGAATTGATTATGACACAACTAACTGTACCGACTACAAATCCAAGCCTTGATATTCCTAAACAAGGAATGCCTGTTACTATTATCACTGGATTTTTAGGTAGTGGTAAAACTACACTGCTCAATCAAATTCTTAAAAATAAACAAGATTTAAAAGTTGCCGTTCTTGTAAATGAGTTTGGTGATATTAATATCGATAGCCAATTGTTAGTTTCTATAGACCAAGATATGGTAGAACTCAGCAATGGCTGTATATGCTGCACAATAAATGATAATTTATTTGATGCTGTTTATCAAGTTTTAGAAAGAGAAGAACGCATTGATTATCTAGTAATTGAAACGACTGGTATTGCTGATCCATTGCCAATTATTTTAACTTTTTTAGCTACAGAGTTAAGGGATTTTACAAACCTCGACTCAATTTTAACTGTAGTAGATACTGAGGCATTTAATACAGAACATTTCGAGAGTGAAGCTGCTTTCAAACAAATTACCTATGGAGACATTATTCTCCTAAATAAAACAGACCTTGTGACTCCAGAAAAACTTCAAGAAGTCGAAAATTTTATCTATGATGTGAAAGTTGGTGGAAGAATTCTGCACACCACATATGGAGAGGTAGCGTTACCATTAATTTTAGATGTGGGTTTAACTCCAAAAGATAAGTATACTGCCAGTGATACAAAAGATACTCACGAACATGAACACCACCATCATGACCACGACCATGACCATGAACATCATCATCACGAACATCACTCACATCATTTAGAAAATGATGGATTTATTTCAATTTCTTTTCAAAGCGATAGACCATTCGATGTTCATAAATTTGAGAACTTTCTTGCAGAAGAATTGCCACAGAATGTATTCCGTGCTAAGGGTATTTTGTGGTTTAGCGATAGTGACTTCCGCCATATTTTTCAGTTGAGTGGGCCTCGTTACAACTTACAGGCTGATGAATGGCCTACTCCACCTAAAAATCAGGTAGTTTTTATTGGAAGAAAGTTGGATATAGGTCAGATTCATTCACATCTTAACCAATGTTTAGTATGATTAATGAGTGTTAATTTATTACCTACTAAGTTAATAGTTATGAGTCATTAATTCCATAATTGACTCACACTGACTAAACTATTAACTAATACATAATTCATCCCAGTCAAACAAAAACTAACGGGAGTTAAACATTTTTGAGGCAGAAACAAGGCTCAAACCTGTACAGGATAAGGAAAATACACCCCTTGCTTAAAAACGCTTGAAAGCCAGGTATATAAGGAAACGAAGTAAAACAATGTCAAAGTCTTTTTGTATATACGTTTGAGAGTTTTTTAGGGCGACTTTTTATCTAAGTCCTATTAATAACTCTATCGATCCGTCCCAATATAAATTCTGCTGCTCAAATGGTTTCATCTTTATCTACTCAGCAATTACCAACTGTTACAGAAGCAGAAATGGCGCAGGCTGTACGTACATTGCTCATCGGATTAGGAGAAAATCCTGATAGAGAAGGATTGAAAGATACTCCCAAACGAGTTGTCAAAGCTTTGCAGTTTCTCACCAAGGGATATCATGAATCTTTGGATAAACTGTTAAATGGGGCAGTATTTACAGAAGATGCTAACGAAATGGTGTTAGTCCGGGACATCGATATTTTCAGTTCTTGTGAACATCATATTTTGCCAATAATTGGTCGCGCTCATGTTGCCTATATTCCTAATGGCAAGGTGATAGGATTATCTAAAATTGCCCGCATTTGTGAAATGTACGCTCGACGTTTACAAGTGCAAGAACGTCTCACTCTACAAATTGCTGATGCACTGCAAGGTTTACTCAAACCCCAAGGGGTTGCAGTGGTAATAGAAGCAACTCACATGTGTATGGTGATGCGCGGTGTGCAAAAACCTGGTTCTTGGACTGTTACTAGTGCAATGCGCGGTGTGTTTTTAGAAGATGCGCGAACTCGTGAGGAGTTTATGAATTTAGTGCGCCACAATAGTAAGTTTTAGTAACCTTACCAAAACTGGCAATGGTAGTAAGAGTTGTCATTGCCTTGCAACTACCTTCAAGATAAAAGGCAATTTCAATATGAATAAAGAGCAGAGCCGCTTTGATTTTGACTCAAATCCAACATTTCAAAAGGTAGATTACGCAGTAGCAGTACGTAGTTTTGTGCCTGGTTATGAGTCGATATTCAATATGGCTGTTGCGCTCTTGGATGCAAGTGTGTCGGAGCAGGCTCATCTACTGATTGTGGCAGCTGGCGGCGGTATGGAACTGACGACTTTTGGTCAAGCGCAACCGCACTGGCTCTTTACAGGCGTTGACCCTTCAGCAAAGATGCTAGCAACCGCCCAAGAAAAGGTAGCCAAACAAGGGTTAACAAATCGCGTCAAGCTTCACCAGGGGTTAACGCATGAACTGCCTCTCTCTCCCCTCTATGATGCAGCAACTTACATTCTTGCCATGAGCTTTCTTCCTGATGATGGAGCAAAACTGTCAGTGCTTCAAAGCATTTCACAACGTCTCAAACCAGGAGCTAAATTGATTCTGGTTGATTCATGTGAGGAGAAAGGCTCAGAAAGGTTTAACGATTTCCTAAAAGCTTACAAATATCATGCACTTAACTTAGGAATCGGAGCAGAAATAGTAGAGCAAGCAGCAAGCAACATTTTACATCTTCATTATATCTCTGAGGAAAGAACGATTGAACTATTACAAGAAGCAAATTTCAGTAAGATTACTCGATTTTTTACAGCTTTATGGATTGGAGGTTGGATAGCAACAAAAAATATTTAATGCTCCAGAAATTTAACTGTCTGTAGTAAACGCTAATGAATCAAAATTTATCGTGGGTTGAAAAACTTAAGTTTAATAATCAAGGTTTAATTCCTGTCATAGCTCAAGATTACCGCGATGGCACTGTGTTGATGATGGCTTGGATGAACTCGGAATCAATTCAAAAAACATTATCTACAGGCGAAGCTCATTATTGGAGTCGATCGCGTTCCCAATTATGGCATAAAGGCGCAACATCTGGACATATTCAAAAGGTAAAAGAGCTTTTTTACGACTGTGACGGAGATACCATCTTGCTAAAAGTTGAGCAAATTGGTGACATTGCTTGTCACACTGGTGCAAGAAGTTGTTTTTTTAATGCTGTGCAAATTTATCCCCAATCTTAGTTTTGGAATTGATTATGACTCTGACAATTTACAACACTCTCACCCGTTGCAAAGAATTCTTCCAGCCGCAAGAACCAGATAAGGTAAAAATGTATTGCTGTGGAGTCACGGTGTATGATTATTGTCATTTGGGTCATGCACGTTCTTACATTGTTTGGGATGTGATTCGCCGCTATTTGCAATGGCGAGGGTATGAAGTCCAATACGTGCAAAATTTTACTGATATTGATGATAAAATTCTCAATCGAGCTAATGCAGAAGGAACTTCTATGCAAGAGGTTTCTGAGCGTTATATCCAAGCTTATTTTGAGGATATCAGGCGCTTAAATGTGATGGATGCTTCTGAGTATCCCCGCGTCACGGAGAATATTTGGACTATTCACCAGTTAATTCAGGAATTAGAGAAAAAAGGCTACGCCTACGCTATTGATGGGGATGTTTATTACAAGGTGCAAAACTTCTCTGAATATGGCAAACTTTCTGGACGTTCTTTAGATGATATGCAAGCTGGGGCAAGTAATAGGGTAGACTCAGAAGACCCATCTCTTAGTAAGAAACAAAACCCGTTTGATTTTGCTTTATGGAAGGCTGCTAAACCTGGGGAACCAGCATGGGATTCGCCTTGGGGTGTTGGTCGTCCGGGATGGCATATTGAATGTTCGGCGATGATTCGCTCTCAGTTAGGTGATACGATTGATATTCACGGCGGTGGTGGCGATTTGGTGTTTCCTCACCATGAAAACGAAATTGCTCAATCGGAAGTTATTACTCTTAAGCCATTAGCACGTTACTGGATGCACAATGGTATGGTAACGGTGAATAGTGAAAAGATGTCAAAGTCTTTAGGGAATTTTACAACGATTCGACAATTACTCGATCGAGATGTTGAGCCAAACATACTCCGCTTATTTGTTTTGCAAGCCCATTATCGCAAGCCTTTAGATTTTACAGAAGATGCGATCATTTCTGCTGAAAATGCTTGGAAAACTCTCAAGGAAGGTTTGCTCTTTGGCTATCAGAATAGTCAACAATTAGGGACTGGGGAGGAAAAACTAATACCCAATGCCTCATACCCCAATTCCTATATTGAAAGCTTTCAAAGGGCGATGGATGATGACTTTAACTCACCAACTGCATTAGCTGTTCTATTTGAACTGGCAAAAGAATTACGTCGTCAGAGAAACGTTCTTATCCACCGAGGGAAAACCGATACTCCCTCAGAAACGCTTAAGCAGCAGTGGGAAACCCTAGTTCACTTGGCACAGGTTTTAGGACTAGAAGCAGTGCCAAAAGATGAAACTGATGCCAAGCAACAAGGTTTCAGTAATGCAGACATTGAAACTTTAATTCAGCAACGGCATGATGCACGTAAAGGGCGCAATTTTGCCAAAGCAGACTGTATACGTAATGAATTACAAGCAGTGGGAGTAATTTTAATCGATAAACCAGATGGTACAACTGTGTGGCATTGGTAAAGTCAGAAATTTTACTGCCACTATATTCTAAATCATATAAAAATGATTATCATTATATTTATGTCTGTACCAAACATTATTGTCGTTGCTGGTTCATCTGGGGCTGGAAAAACTACTTGGCTTTGCCGACAGATGCGAGATATCGCTGCTGTTGACAAAATAATTTATTACAGTCCTGGGACTGGGACTGTTCCCATTGACCAAAACCGCATAGCTACTGAATTTCCTGGTATACAAGTTTTTAGCGACGGTCAGGAAGTTGAATTTTTCAACCAAATACCTAAAGCAAGTGCAGTGTATATCGAATTGGGGTTTTACTTGGAGTTAGGAGCTGTAGCACAATTATTAAATAATTTAACTTACTGTGCTGTTGCAGTCCTACCACCCCACCTTAAAGACTCGGAATACCATGCTTGGGCGAACGAGATTGTCCGTGGCGCACCTACCCAAACCAGTACTGCTGAAACTTTATGGCGGGCGGCAAGCAACGGTCAAGTCATTGACGAAAACAGTTTAGAGGAATTTTGGCACGAAATCACTCACGGAGCTTATGGTATTGTAACCCGCGCCAAAGGAATTTTTGACGTTAACGATGGGCGATCGCTTTACTGCGATTTCGTTGCTGGCGTTCCCCAAACAGACTTTCTGGAATTAGACTTACCACGCCACTTGGAAGGTAGACCCCAGCGTTTCAGTGGATTAGAAGTAGTGGGGAAAAACTTGAATCAAGCAGCTTTAAGGCAAACTTTATCAGATTGTTGTTTATCTGATGCAGCGATTTTGCAATACCAACAACAAGTAAAAGAGATTTTATTAGAGGGAGAACAAGTATGAAAATAGCTGTCATTTCATGTATTCATGGTAATTACGAAGCTTTAGACGCTGTATTACTAGATATTGACCAGCACTCATGCGAAAAAATTTTTTGTGTAGGCGATTTGGTAGGATATGGCCCACATCCCAATGCAGTCGTTGCTCAAATTCGTGCTTTAGATATTCCCACCTGCGCTGGTTGTTGGGATGAAGATATTGTCGAAGGTTTGAATGCTTGTGATTGTAGTTATCCCTCGTTATTGGCAGAAAAAAGAGGAATACAGGCTCATGAGTGGACTAATAAAGAAATTCATTCAGAAAACCGCGAATTCTTAGCCAAGTTACCCTACAGCCTCAAAGAGGGGAATTTAGCTTTTGTTCACGGTAGTCCTCATAGCAACCATGAGTATTTGTTACCTGAACTCGATGCTTTTGTAGCACTAGAGCGAGTACTTTCTACAGATTCAGATGTGCTATTTTGTGGTCATACTCATGTGCCTTACGCCCGGACTCTTGATGCTGGTCAGTTACAAATTCGTGTTGGTAGAAGAGAAACAGCACAGGAAATCACTTTTACATCTCCTCTCAAACAGATTGTAAATGTGGGTTCAGTGGGAGAACCTCGGCATGGACGACCAAATGCAACTTATGTGATTTACGACACAGATACTCAAGAAGTCAAACTGCGAGAAGTGGCTTATGACTACCAAAAAACTTGTGCAGCAATTCTTGAGAAAGGTTTACCTGCAATCTTTGCTTGGCGTTTAGCGCATGGGTTGGAGTATGCAGAACGTGCAGATGACCCAACTCATGTTTGTACGAGATAATCTCTTTCCTCCCTCCTCTGCGTCGGCAGTCGCTCATGAGGGGAACCCCCAAGACCGCGCTGCCTCACCTTTGCGCTGACTTTGCGTCCCTCTGCGTTTAAAAATAACTATGAATAAATGGGCGATTTTAAGCGGAATTGAAGCTAACTTGGCAGCTTATGAAGCCGTGATGGCAGATATTAAGCGTCAGGGTCATAACGTAGAAGCTTTGTATATTTTGGGCGACTTGGTAGGCCCAAGACCAGAAGCCGAGAAGTTGGTAGAACGGGTGCTAAACCCACGTCAGGGAGAATTAGAACCTTTAATTTGTAAAGGATGGTGGGAAGAACAGTGTTTGATTTTACATGGTCTTGGCCCGACTGGGGATGCGCCTGAACTAATCGCAAAATATGGGGGTGATACTGTAAAGTTACTATGGAAATGTGTCTCTGGCAAGACTGTACAATGGTTGCGCTCGCTCGACTTTGGTTTTTTTGAATTAGATTGTTTGTTAATTCACGGTTCAACAGTGGGTGTAAACGATGAATTGACTCCAGAAACTCCACCAATTCAAATGCTTGATAGACTCTCAAGAATGCAGGCGAATAACATATTGTGTGGGCGTTCTGGTTTAACTTTTCAATACCAGCTGCAAACTGGTTCCATCATAACTGCACTTACCACTCTTGATAACCAAGTATCTCCGCAAACAGTTACCGTTACACCACGCCAAGTAATCGGAGTAGGGAATGTGGGACGCACACCAGGTCAAGCTACTTATACTCTCTATAACCCTGGTACGAATCAAGTGGAATTCAAGACTGTATATTACGGCAGTAGTAAGGGATTTCAAAGCCAGCACAAAAATACAAAATCGAAATACAGCGTTTAATTTTAAGATTTACTGTACCCCGTGTCAAGCACTGATAATCAAATGTAGACAAGAACTACAAGGCTTTAATTCTTGTAGAAGTATTTTTAATTGTCTATTACACGTTTTAGCCCTAAGTTTAACTACTAACTATATAATTTTGCTAAGAAAAATTCGACTAATGCATAGCATTTACCTTGCTATGATTCGGATTATGGTCAGACAACTTGCATGATTTTTTACCAGCTTGGACTTTTCAAATGTTTTCTTAACCAGAAAATAACCTTTTCTAAACATCGAACAACTATTTTTATAAGCATAGTTTGATTATTTACATTCATTCTGACGTTAACTCTAAGCATTTTGTAGCCAATTAACTTTAAGCCTAGCCATAGTAGCGTCTTCATCTTGGTGCTATTTTCGGTATATAAAAATCGCACTTACCTAAACTATGAGTAAAAATATGGCGATCAAACTTATGCTGAGTGCAACACCTTTAAAAAGGTTATCGCAAGCAACTACCACCGCAGGGATTGGTTTTGCTATGCTTGCAGTTATTGCCACAAATCCTGCCCAAGCTGTCAATTTAAAAACATTTAATGTTGCAGGAAATTTTGCTTCTACGCCTCTTGATGGTTCAGTAGGGCTACCTGTAAAGTTAGCAAATGGTTCTTTTAATGGGACTTATACAGTAGATGTGGATCAACTACCCGCTGCTAGTTCTTTTGTAAATTTGACAAATTGGAATATCAATTTAGTTAATGATAACACTGTTTTGCAGACATTATCCAACGATTTTGCTGGCAATACAGCTTATATTCAAGAGAACATACTTGCTTTTTCAGACGCAGGCTCATTGACAGATAAAAATAATAATTTGTACAGTTTAGAACTGTATTTTGATAGCAATTTCACAGGTACAGGTAGTACCAATAATGGAATTTTTTTGGATAACAGCGACTTTGGAAGTGTCCAAAGCTCTGGCATTACTGCCGTTACTTTCGCTAAAAGTCAGCCGATTCCTGAGTCTCAAACTTTTGCTGGAACAGCAGTTGTTGCTACTATCATTTTGTGGTTGAAAAGAAAGCAAAAAGCTTGAATAGCGACATAATTTTGCATGTAACTCAACAGTGCTAAGTTTTTCGGAATTTCATAACCAATAAAGCATGGTGTAACCAAAATACCTATTTTAAATCAATGAAATGCTTGCGGTATGCGAACTATGAATTCCCAATTCTGCATTGCGATATTAGCTGAATAGAAATTAACAAGGAGATATACTTTGAAACGATTTAAAAAGTTCTATTTTGCTTTAACACTCTTGCTATTACCGTCCTCGATGGTTCCAGTAATGTTTCTCTCTTCGGCGATCGCAAACGAGTCCTCTGGACACGAAGCATTGCCGGCACACACAACCGTCACGAATCAGCCAGACATGACACCAGACGTGGCGCGATACTTAAACGATCCGTCCAAGGAACCCAAGCTACCGCCAAAGTTGCTCACAAGGCTGCTTCAAGAGCGGATCAAGTACGTCTTCGTAATCTTTAACGAGAACCACTCCTTCGACAACGAGTATGGCACGTTGCCAGGTGTTAACGGACTCTACTCAGATGGACAAAAGCCTCGTGACCCAAGGAAAACACCTGGTTTTACCCAAACCTACACGGATACCGATGGCTTGAGAGTCACAGTCCAACCATTCCGGCTCGGGCCTGAGCAGAACTCCAGCGTCGTTGACAGCGTTGACCACTCGCACACTGGACTAGCTACCAAACTCCATGTTATCAACGGCAAGCCACAGATGGATCAGTTCGCCTACGACGAGTATACGCGCTTCGCGTCCAGGGGTGGAGCAGCTAACATTGCAGAGGGCAAGCAGTTCGCGCGCCTTGTGATGTCACATATCGACTGCGACACTATTCCATTCTTCTGGAAGTGGGCTAGTCGCTTTACGGTCTTCGACAACATTTTTGCAACCGAGGATACGCCTTCAACCCCGAATGCAGTAGCGCTGATCGCCGGGCAGTCAGGTGAAACGCAATGGGTCAAGCACGGTTCGAGCGGTCAATCCTACACCGTGGGCAGTCACACTGGTACGACACAGGGTGTACCCTTGGTCAACGATCCACAGCCTTTCTATGGCTCCCAGTTTGACACAACAACGGACAACAAACAACCTGCTGGCACAAAAGAGAGCTACGCTGATGGCAACATCTCCTCGAACCTGACCTTCGCCAGTCTGCCACTTACCTTTCAGGGGGGCAATATTCGCTCGGTCTTGGCTGGCAACAGAAATCCTTTATTCGATTTAGCCGATATCCAGCAAGATATCCCTTATATCCAGAAACTGAGGACTGAGCCTGTCAATTGGCGTTGGTATCAAGAAGGCTACGACCTCGAACCGACCGATACCAACAAAGTCGCCTCGCACAATGCCTATGTCACTCATCACAACGGCGCACAGTATTTCGGCTATATTGCCAACACCCCGGAAGTGAGCAAAAATCTCCGTGGGCTGAATGACTTCTTCGCTGACGTAACCAAAAATGCGCTGCCCAAAAGTGGCGTGTTCTACATTCGTGGCGGCTACACGAACCAGCAGAATCTCAAGCCGCCAATCACCAACCCCAACACACCCGCAGATGAAATCGCCGCGATTAATGCGGCGAAGTCCGGCGATGATGACCATCCGGGCTACACCGATCGCCAACTCAGCGAGGCGATGGCGGCTAGGGTAATCAATGCGATCGCCTCAAATCCAAAGCTCTGGCAGCAGAGTGCAATTATCATTACCTATGATGAGTCGGATGGCTTCTACGACCACGTACCGCCGCGGATCTTGTCCTATGGCCCTGACGGGCTGCCGCTCTCCCGTGGTGTCCGCGTGCCCCTGCTCCTCATCTCACCCTACGCCCGGACGCACGCTGTCTCGCACATTGAGGGCGATCATAATTCAGTAATCGAGACGATCAATACAATCTTTGGTTTGCCTGCACTCGCCAGCCTGCCCGATGAGGCACAGGCACTCGCTGCTGGTAACTCCCCGGAATTCAATAAATTCGGACCGCCAGGATTTGAGCAGAAGTACCTCGGCCCACGGGATATCAATTCGCCGATCACTGACAGCTTGTTGTCAGGCTTCGATCCCAAACGCCTGCTTGGCATTTCACCGCCATTGCCAGCCTCCTTTGCGAAGATTCCAGACAGCGTTGTGAATACACTACCGCACTACGGTGGTGAAGGTTGCCGAGCCATCGGAATCACGCCAGAGGACAAGCGCCAAGGAATAGTCAACAACGTCCCCAAGGGCTTCAACTCGCTACCAAGCACTTATCCGGTGGCTAACCCTTAAAGATGTAGACGGATGGGGTGCGCCCATTCGTCCAATATGTCTTTTGACATCCCCATCGCACTTCTGAGGAGTATTCATGCGCTTTGTATTAGTATTGCTGACCCTACTTGGTGTCTGCGGCTCGATTTCTGCCGCTCAAGCGGGTTCTGTCATTGAACGTGTGAAGACACGCAACGTGGTTCGCTGCGGCAGCGTTGAGCGGACAGGTTTGGCAAGTGAAGCCAAGCCAGGTGTCTGGAGTGGTCTCAACGTCGATATCTGCCGGGCGATCGCTGCCGCAGTTCTCGGATCTTCTGAGCGCATCGAATATCATCAGTATGAGACGCCAAAGGACTTCGACGCCGTGCGTAACCAGCAGGACGACGTATACTTCCTTACAGGATCGGAGATTGCCGAGCAAAAGTTAGCTGGTAAGCTAGTGCCTGGCCCTACTGTTTTTATAGAATCCAATGCGGTGATGGTGGCATCTACCTCAGCTGTACATCATGTCAATGATCTCGCTGGGGACAGTATCTGCTTTATGATCGGCAGTTCTGTTGAGCGGAGCCTTACGGCTTACTTTGATGCACTCCACAAAAACTGGTTCCGTCGGGCGTTTTCTGAGGATGGAGAAATGATCGACACATACAACGTGCAAAATTGTCATGCGATCGCCGGCGAGATCACGACCCTGGCAAACATCCGCCTTGACCCTGGAGTAAACCAATTATTGAGCCGCATCCTCCCGGAATCTCTAACAACCTTTCCAGTGATAGCCGCGACTGGAACCGAGGACGCACAATGGTCTGCGATTGTTGGATGGACAGTGGATACCTTAATTAACGCACAGAGAGTGCAGACCCAGTGGTATGCAGGCGGAGCCGGAGCAATGCCAATCTCGGCACCAGAACTAGGTCTTGATAAAGAGTGGCAGCGCCGCGTTCTCGCATCTGTAGGCAACTACGGCGACATCTTTAATCGCAATCTTGGCAAAGGTTCTCTACTCAAGCTCGACCAAGGGTTGAATGCAAATTATCTGCGTGGAGGACTTCTTTTAGGCCCGTTCCTAGAGTAATTCAGCCTAAACGGCTTTGTCTGATAACCCTCTTTAGCTCTTACCCATATTACAGTAAATGAGATGAAACGAGCCAGAAAATTCCGACGCATAGCAACAGGAGATTACTGGCTCACTTTGGATTTTGAGATTTGAACTGTCTAAGAAACCTAGCTCTTCGATGACCAATTTCTGGTCTAGTCAAAATTCCTTGGGTAGGACTCAAAAATAATGCTAATAAAAATAGTACGGAAACAACTAAAACAATCGCTGCACCTGATGGCACATTTAAATAGTAACTAATATACATCCCGGTCACACTGCTAATCACGCCAATCACAGCACCTAAATGCATCATTTGATATAACTCTTTCACTAATAAATAAGCTGTAATTCCCGGGCCAATCAGTAGCGAAACAACTAAAACAACACCCACTGTTTGCATACTAGCAATAATCGTCAAAGTAATAGCACCTGTTAATCCAAAGTGAATCCAATTAATTGGTAAACCACTTGCTTGAGCACCAAGCGGGTCAAAAGTGTAAAATAGTAATTCTTTGTAAAATAGCTTGACCAAAAGTAAAACAACAACAGTGATAATTACAGTCCGCTTTACATCATCTGTAGTTACACCCAAGATATCGCCAAACAAAAATTGATGCAGGTCTAACTTGCTTTTCAATAAGGTAATTAGCATGATACCCAAGGCTAAAAATCCTGAAAAAACTAATGCCATTGCTGCATCGACTTTAATACGTGATTGGGATTGAATCCAACCAATAACAAAGGTGCTAAGAGTTCCAGAAATAAATGCACCTAAGAAAATGTCAATGCCTAAGAAAAAGGCTATAGCTAGTCCTGGTAAAACTGCATGAGCAATTACATCTCCTAATAATCCCATACGTTGAACAATTAAATAACTACCCACAACAGCGCACAGAATACCTAATAAAATTGCTGTAGCAAGTGCCCCACGCATGAATTCAAAACTTAGAGGTTCTAAAATCAAGTTTAACATCAGCAAAAATCTCCTTAATCTACTAATAATTTGATATTCTTTTATGGCTTCCAGATTTTCAAGTCCTCAGAAATTAGAAAAAATCTACTCATGAACTTTTCCATTTATCTTGACAAAATTGATAGATAATGCACATCAAAATTTTACAAATGCAGAATATTACTTTTGTTTGCGAACGCACCAATAACCATACAATAATGATTATCATTATCTCTGATAATTAGGTCAAACTAGACCCTTCGGCTACTTCGACTACGCCCTTCCCTACGGGACGCTGCGCGTAGCTTACTTCCCCGTAGAGGTACGACTACGCTCAGGACAAGCTCAGTACAAGTTCGCTCAGGGTCAACAGTGAGCGTTCGCGGAGCGTCTCGGAGAGAAGCCGAACTGTTAACTCTTAAATTCAACAAGGTAAACTAAATGTCATTAAATGTAAGTGTGCATCTGATTGAACAAGCCAAAGCGGGTGAGATTGACGAAAAAGAGTTTGTCGCAACCATCAGACAATCTTTACCTTACGCTTGGGGTGTTGTAGAAGGTCTTGCAGAACGTCTAATTAGAGGTGAAGAATGGGCAAATCATGCAGTTCCACCCCCTAGTGAACAAGCACGCGCTCAATTATTGCGAATGATGGGTGGAGATGCGATTCGTGGTGCAGTCGAATCTCACTTTGGTATCAAGTTGGCATTTCAAAATTGTCATAATGTTGCTGTCTTCCGCCCAGACAAATTAGATTCATCTGTATATCTAGATTTCATTTCAATTCGTAGTCAAATCCTCAATCAAACACCCGAATTAGTAGACTGTTAAAGTTCAGGGTCTGGCGCATCAAAATTCATAAATTAGTTTTGATGCTCTCTGCTCTAAGAAACATATCTATTTAATAACAATACATTATCTCCATAGGCGCGTTGAATATTATCTGCTGTCATTACTTCTCTTAACGAACCATTAGCAATTATTTGTTTGTTTAATAAGAGTAATTGATCGCACTTTGTCAAAGTTGTTCCCAAATCGTGAGTGACTACTAATAAAATCTTCCCTTGAGATTTGAGTTCTTCAAAGACATCAAAAATGATGGCTTCTGTCTTTTTATCAACTCCTACAAATGGCTCATCAAAAAATAATAATTCAGCTTGTTGTGCTAAAGCTCGTGCTAAAAATACTCGCTGCTGTTGTCCCCCTGATAACTCTCCAATTTGACGCGATCGCAACTCTAACATCCCCACCCTTGCTAGAGCATCTTTAACTATTTCTTGAGATGGACGTGAAGGTGTGCGAAACCAGCCTGTATGCACAGTCCGCGCCATCATCACCACATTCCAAACTGTTATCGGGTAATCCCAGTCAATTTGCGAGCGCTGTGGTACATAGGCAACAGAACTTAATTGTTGTTTCAAAGTGCGATCTCGAAACTTCACAACTCCACTTGCAGTAGGTACTAAACTCATATCTTGCACCTGGAAAAATGAATGTCAAAACCACAACTACGTACAAAAGG
>JAQYWR010000112.1 GCA_029379225.1 Nostoc sp. S4
TAATTCTCTGTCTCGCCCTTCTTTACTTCCTCAATATTAGACCTGAATCCTTACGATTTGTGCATCTCAGATAAACAGTGTGACTATTCCTTACCTATTGTCTTTTCAAGACTTTACCTAGTTGCCCAAATAGTATATCCTTGCCAATATAGTACAGAGATTAGGTATATTTAGATACATTAGATAATATATTCAATTATTTGATATAGCAATTCGATTTGATTCATCAACTTACCTCTACAGATATGCAAGGGGCAAAAGGCAATAATATTTTTCACGATTAAAACGTACAGATTTTTATGTACAAATCAAATAGCATTTATATAAAAATCCTATTGAATTTACAAACTACTGTTGGAGCCAGAAATGTGGAGTAGGGAGTAGATTTGTTTGTAAATCATTTAGGCTGGTTATATTTTCATTATAAATCAAAATAATTTTGCTAAAAATCAAGCAGAAGTTCAGCCGGAATGTCAACGAAATAGACAACTAAGCAACTAATATCAATAAAATTTACTTAAACTAAAGATACAATTGTAAAGTTAAGAAGTAGACCAGTAGTTATAAGGTATAAAATATGCTGGAATTATACCAATTTGAGCTATCTCAATACTCAGAGAAAGTTCGCCTAATTCTAGATTTTAAAGGACTAGATTACCGTAAAATAGAGGTTACACCTGGGATTGGACAGGTAGAACTGTTCCGGTTGACTGGTCAAAGACAAGTCCCAGTGTTAAAGGATGGTAATAAATATATTGTAGATTCTACGGATATAGCTAAGTATTTAGACTTAAAATATGCCGATCGCCCTTTGATTCCACAAGATGCCAAAAAACGAGGTTTAACTTTATTAATAGAAGAATGGGCGGATGAGTCCATCGGTCTCAAAGGTCGTAAAGCACTGTTTGCCGCCATAAGTCAAGACCAAAATTTTCGCAAGTCTTTATTACCGACTTCCACACCAGACATATTTAAAAGTTTAATTCAAGGAGTACCTAGTGACCTGCTGACTCTATTTGGTGTTGGGGTAGGTTATAGTCCAGAAGTGATTCAGTCAGCGATCGCATCCTTAAAACAAGACTTGGAAGCCTTAACATTATTATTGGCAGATAGTCCTTATTTAACAGGAGATGAGCCGACTTTAGCTGACTTAGCAGTAGCGGGTTTGTCGATGTTGCTGAAATTCCCTACTGGCCCTTATTTAGATTTACCAGCATCTATCAGAGGTAAAGGATTGCCAATCTTTGCCGAAAATCTTGATTATGAACCATTTTTCAGTTGGCGCGATCGCCTTTATGCCCAATTTCGCAAACCTCTAATTACTACCACTCCACCATCAGGAAGTGCGCCAACTTCGATTCAAATTGATTAGGTAATGGGGACTGGGGAGACGCAAGGACAAATGACTAACGACTAATGACAAATGACAAATCAGATGAATTCGGGACAGCCATTAGGTTCGGTTATTCAAGGTTCTCTGACTGAAGGGTTAGAAGTGCGATTGCATCCTGACATCTCTGTAGAAGATATGCGAGTAGGTAAATTTCTCGTTGTCCAAGGGATGCGATCGCGTTTTTTTTGTATGCTGACAGATGTGGCATTAGGAGCTGCTAATGCCCGAATTATTGCTAATCCCCCTAATTGGGAAGACACTTTTTTACGAGATGTTTTAGCCGGAAGTGGTACATACGGAACTATCAACCTCGCGCCGATGTTGATGTTTACTCCCGAATCTGAAGAATCTTTTTCCTCTACAAATGGCAAATCGGCAAATCCTTTTCTGCCATCGGTGACGGGTTTGGCTTCATTTGTACCACAAACCAGCACAACAATGGAATTATTGCCTGTTAAAACTATTCCTAGCCACTTTAGTCAAGTTTACGAAGCAAGCGTTGAGGATTTTCGTCGAGTGTTTGGTTGGGAAGATGACCCCCAAAGGCGTAATTTCTCCATCGGTAAACCTTTGGATATGGATGTGCCAGTTTGTATCGATTTGAATCGCTTTGTGGAACGTAGTAATGGGGTTTTTGGAAAATCTGGTACTGGGAAATCTTTTTTAACACGCTTACTTTTAGCTGGGGTTATCCGTAAAAGTGCGGCAGTGAATTTGATTTTTGACATGCACTCTGAGTATGGCTGGGAAGCTGTTGCAGAAGGTAAAAATGTCAATACCGTTAAAGGCTTAAAGCAATTATTTCCCAGCAAAGTCGAAGTTTACACCCTCGACCCGGAATCGACAAAGCGCCGGGGTGTACGTGATGCTCAAGAACTTTATTTAAGTTACGAGCAAATTGAAGTTGAAGATATTAAGTTATGCGGCCGAGATTTAGGACTTTCTGATGCAGCCTTAGATAACGCCAATATTTTGTATAGCGAATTTGGCAAGTCTTGGATCGTGCAGCTGTTAAATATGAGTAATGAAGAAATCGAGATGTTCTGCGACGAGAAGCGCGGACACAAAGGCTCGATTATGGCATTGCAGCGCAAACTCCTCAGGATGGACAGTTTGAAGTACATGCGAGCGGTTTGTCCGCAGAATTATATTAGTAAACTTGTCCAGTCACTGGAAGCCGGCAAGAATGTTGTGATAGAATTTGGTTCCCAGTCGAATATGCTCTCTTATATGTTGGTGACCAATATGATCACCAGACGTATCCACGAGCATTACGTTAAGAAGGCAGATAAATTTCTGCAAACCAAAAATCCGAGCGATCGCCCGACGCCATTGATGATTACCATTGAAGAAGCACACCGCTTTCTAGACCCAGCAGTGGTACAAAGTACAATCTTTGGCACGATTGCCAGGGAGTTGCGGAAATACTTCGTCACACTTTTGGTAGTAGATCAACGCCCGTCGGGGATAGATAATGAAGTTATGTCCCAAATTGGGACTCGCATTACCGCTCTGCTGAACGATGAAAAAGACATTGACGCAATTTTTACGGGTGTATCTGGTGGTGGCGGACTGCGCTCGGTGTTGGCGAAGTTAGATTCTAAGCAACAAGCCTTAATTTTAGGTCACGCCGTTCCGATGCCAGTAGTGGTGCGTACCCGTCCTTATGACGCAGCTTTCTACGAAGAAATTGGTGACCCAGCTTGGGAAGAAAAAACCGATGCCGAAGTATTCGCTGCTGCTGAATTAGCTAAAGCTGACCTGGGATTTTAGTCATTAGTCCTTGGTCATTGGCAGTGTTGAGTAGAGATGCGATTAACCCTTGTGTGTAGTAGTAGTGACGCCATTAATAGCGTCTGTACAAGAGTTAGGAGTTATTCTCCGCCTTAGAGCGTCAGAGCGTCTCCAGTCCCCAATCCCTAATTCGTAACATCCCCCATTCTCAGAGCAAATTAAGTTCGGTTATCCGGATAGTTTTTAGCAACAGAAGAGGGGTTTTTGGCGTCACTATAGATGTAGGTAAGTAATTTCAAGGAAGTTGAAAATTTTTTCTAAACAGACAAATTTTAATTTATAATTAGAGGCTTTATCTTAAGATACTTTACTATCCGCCTGATTTATCGTATTATAAAGCTAAGTAAAACTCATATCGACTTCAGTTTCAGTTACCGTCAGTAACTGGCTAAAAGAAGAATTCTCAAAAACTAACCAGTGTGCTTATAAAAGATTGAAAAATTTAGGGAAGGTAGGGAGGAACCTATCTTAGGGGCTTACCGTCTTAACAACGGCTCGAACGATTGATTAATTGCTTTTGGTAGCCCCTAGTGTTCCGTGATATATGTACTACCTTTCTCAATTAACTTTAGTAAGAAAAATTACATTTTGTTTACGGAGTAGAGGACAACGCACCAATGCCTACTGTCAATACCCAAACGGAAAACCTGAACACCAAATTTACGGCTGATATGGTGCGAACCTATCTGCGGGAAATTGGTCGTGTACCACTGCTAACTCGTGAACAAGAGATTGTCTATGGGAAGCAGGTACAACAAATGATGACGCTAATCGACGCCAAGGAGGGTTTGGCGAAGAAATTGCGTCGCGAACCGAGTCTACCAGAGTGGGCTGACCACGTTCACCAATCAGAAACTGAGGTGAAACAAACGGTAGCCCAAGGTAAGCGGGCTAAGCAAAAAATGATTGAAGCGAATTTGCGCTTGGTGGTTGCGATCGCTAAGAAGTACCAAAAACGGAACATGGAGTTTTTGGATTTGATCCAGGAAGGAACACTAGGATTAGAACGGGGTGTAGAGAAATTTGACCCAACCAGAGGTTATAAGTTCTCAACCTACGCCTACTGGTGGATTCGCCAAGCAATTACGCGTGCGATCGCTCAACAAGGTCGTACTATTCGCTTACCGATTCACATTACCGAGAAACTCAACAAAATCAAAAAAGTACAGCGCGAGTTGGCTCAAACCTTAGGGCGATCGCCTACTCCAGCTGAAATTGCCAAAGAACTGGAATTAGAACCTGCTCAGATCCGCGAGTATCTGAACATGGCGCGTCAACCAGTGTCTTTGGATGTGCGAGTTGGCGATAACCAAGATACCGAGTTGCAAGAAATGCTCGAAGATGACGGGCCGTCACCAGAGTATTACACCAACCAAGAGTTTTTGCGCCAAGACTTGAACAACTTGTTAGCAGAACTAACTCCCCAACAGCGAGAAGTTTTAGCTTTACGCTTTGGTTTAGAAGATGGTAACGAAATGTCATTGGCGAAAGTGGGCGAAAGATTGAATCTCAGCCGGGAGCGCGTGCGCCAGTTAGAGCATCAAGCTTTAGCTCATCTGCGTCGCCGTCGTGCCAATGTCAAAGAATACATCGCCAGTTAAAACAACTAGACGCGGATTCTCGCGTCTTTATACTAGTTTGGTGAAGCGCCTCCTGAATTCAGGGGGCGATTTTTTTGGCGATCGCACCCGCCCAAACTCGAATACGCGTTTGTAGGAAATTTATCTGTTAAGGTACAGAAGAGAAAAAAGCTTAACCCAAGCGTAATTGGTTCCAACTCTACATAATTGCGATCGCCTTTTAATATTTAACTTCTCGAGTTTCTCTTGAAATTTTGCATCAGGGGCGATCGCTGCTTGCCAATTTTTCCTCCTCTAATTCAAGTTCAAAGTCACTTAAAAAATTTTATTCATTAAAGAATAAATTTACTATAAAAACATATTCAGTATATTCACTGCTATAATTGGCGATTTTTCTTAGTTAATATGTAGTAAATACTACACTCTATAACTACTTAAGCTAGGAAGTCAAGTTTCAAAATTACAGCAGATTTCAACAAGCGTGAAGTACACCATCTAGATCTGGTGGCTAGACACAGAGGCTAGTCTAATTCACCAATTCTGCTGATTTAATATTCCTGACTTTTGCCGTTAAGTCTTGAAAGGCTTACAGGTAAAGGATTTAAGCAACA
>JAQYWR010000073.1 GCA_029379225.1 Nostoc sp. S4
AGGAGAGCTAATTAAGGCAAAAATTCAGTTTGAGGGAGTTTTAGAAATTGAGCCTAATAAAGAATCAGCAGAACAACAAATTTTAAAAATTAACGCTGAACTGGCAAAGCGACAAGCACTCCAAATAGAAAAACAGGAAACACCCCAAATAAATGTTAATAAACAATTAATTAAGTTTAATAGTAACCGCTTAATAACTTGGATTCGCAAGCCAGCTGTATTGGTGACAATTGCAGTCCTCGTAGGTGGTAGTATTGGTATCCCAGTTTATAAATCTTTACCTTGGTGTTCTGAAGGTCAAAAGAAAGTTAATGGTAATTGTGTTTCAAATTCGATTCCACCAAAACCAAATGATAATATTGAGAGTAATATTAGTAGTGGCGATCACACTCTCTTTCCCGGTACCAACAACATTTACCGCAACCGAGCTATAGAAGCATTTAAAAAAGGTGATTACTCTCAAGCCGTTGAATTATTTGAAAAGGCTGTAACGGATAAACGCAACGATCCAGAAGTACGGATTTACTACAATAATGCCAAAGCTCGTGATAAGGCTAAACTGGGAGCAGAGGATAGTCCCTTAACTTTAGCAGTGGTTGTACCCGGAAACGATCAATCCAAAGCTCAAGAAATTTTGCGTGGAGTCGCACAATCGCAAGAGCAATTTAATGCCAATGGTGGTCAGAATAGTCGATTATTGGAAATAATCATTGCTAACGATAATGACAACACAGACCAAGCCCAAAAAATAGCTGAAAAATTAGTCAAGAAAGAATCTCTACTGGCGGTAATTGGGCATGGTTCTAGCAATACCACACAAGCAGCTCTTAATATATACAAACAAGCAGATATAGCTATTATTTCTCCTACCAGCACTGCAAACAATTTACAGGGAAAAAATTTCTTTAGAACAACTCCTTCAAATGGTGCATTTGGTGAAAAATTAGGTAAATATGCTACCAATTATCCTTTCAAGAAAGTTGTAATTTTTTATAATCCTACAAGTAATTATAGTAACAGTATGAGGGAGGAATTTCAAAAGAACTTTGAAGGTCAGGTTTTTCGCCTGATAGATTTGACAGATCCCACATTAAATATAGAGAAAGAACTTAAAGAGAGTGTATCTGAACAGGTGCAGGCAATTATTTTGTTCCCAGACATAAAATATACAGCCACAGCACTAGACGTTGCTACTGTTAATGTTAATAATAATTTAAGGCTAAAGTTGTTAGGTAGTGATAGCTTATACAATAATAAAACATTAGATAATGCTAAAAGTGTTGAAGGCTTAGTTCTTGCTGTGCCTTGGTTTAGGGAAGCACCACAAGCTCAAGATTTTTCCCAAGCTGCAAAGCAACAATGGGAAGGAGACATTAGTTGGCGCACAGCCACGAGTTATGATGCAACCCAAGCTTTTATTAAATCTCTGTCATCTCGACCTTCGAGAGCAGCAATTCTACAAGGACTGCAAAAGTTAAATCTTTCCCCCAAAGTAACATCAGGAGACGATCTGAAATTTAAAAACGGAGAACGCCAAAGTAAAGCCATGCTTGTAACGGTTGAGCAGGGCCAGTTTACATGCTTGCAGCAATGTTCCCCTTAGGAGACGAGGGTAGCTTTTTTATATGAATAATTCTACTGCTCGCAAAAATCCTTACATCATCGGTCGTCCAATTTATGAACCGGAAAAGTTTTTCGGACGAGAAAATTTATTTAAGTTTATTGAAGATTGTCTCAATAGTAATACAAAAATTCTTTTATTGCACGGTCAACGACGGATTGGTACGTCTTCCGTACTTCAGCAAATTACTCGCCAACTTTCTCAAAATAAATTTGTTTTTATTAATTTTGATTTGCAAGGTCACAGTCAATCTTCTTTGAGTGAGATATTACACAATTTGTCTGAAGCGATCGCAGAATCTTTAGAGTTAAATCCAGATCCGATCCCAATTCCTTCTGAGGAACTGTTAGAAAATGATGTACATATATTTTCTGATGATTTTCTACCGAGAGTTTATCAAAAATTAGGCGATAAAAATTTAGCAATCTTGCTGGATGAGTTTGATGTTATCAGTACTGATGATAACATATTAAATCATGGTAATAATTTTTTCAGATATTTGCAATCACTTCTAGACCAGCAAGAAAAATTATTCATTATCCCTGTAGTTGGGCGAGCTAAACATGATTTACAAAATTTAGTTGATTTATTCAACACTCCGCCATATCAAAAAGTTGATTTACTAGATGAAATAACTACTAAACAACTAATTACTAAACCAGCACAAGGTATGCTGGAGTACGAGGAAGATGCAATCAGAGCAATTTTTGAACTTTCATCCGGGCATCCATATTTTACCCAAGCTATCTGTTTTAATCTTTTTCTGCAAGCAAAAATTGCAGAGATATGGAAAGTTACTCGTTCTGATGTCAAAGGTATTGTAGACAAAACAATTGAAAGTGTAGAACCCGGATTAGTAGGGTTTTGGTATGGATTATCTATTGATGAGAAAGTAGTTTTTTCAGCAGTAGCAGAAGCTCAAAAAATAGCCATTGAGCAAGGAAAGCAGTTATTAAAAGATCCATTAATCCTGTTAAAAAAATATGGAATTATTGAAACAAAGCAACTTACTGAAGCTGCTAAAAAACTAACAGAAAATGATTTTTTAGATAACACCGAGCGGCGAGTAAAAATTGAATTAGTTCGTCGTTGGTTAGTAGAAAGTCGCCCATTAAAAAAAGTAGTATGGGGATTAGAAGAACTTAGAGAGGAAGAAATTAATATAATTACCGAAAAAGCAACTAACCTGTATCAAAATGGTAAAATCCAAGATGCTATAGATGCTTATGAGGAAATTTTAGAACTCAATCCTAATCATTTTAGGACTTTAGCTATTTTAGCTGATAAATACTTGGAGATTTACAATTTTGAAAAAGCTCTGGAACTCTATGAGCGAGCCTACCAGATAGATTATGTACGTAATCAAGAAGGTTTTTTAATCGCACTAGAAGCTTATGGAAATAATTTTATAAAACAAAGAGATTTTATCAAAGCAAAAATTCAGTTTGAAAAAGTTTTAACAATTGAGCCGGATAGGGACTCTGCAAAATATAAACTACGCGAAATTGAAGCAGAAATTGAACAACAAGAAAATCTACAGAGAAAAGCTCAAATTTATCAACAACAGGTAAAAGAACAGTCAGTAAAAATTGAATTATTACAAAATCAAAAAACTTTGATTCGTCACCCATTTATATTGGGTATAATTCTACTAGTTATTTCCATTGTAGGTAGTAGTATTAGTGTTTATCTGTTTTCGACTTCCTGCGATCGTGGTCAACAGAAAGTTGATGGTAGTTGTGTTCTGAATAATATTAGTCGTGGCGATCGCACTCTGTTTTTTACTATCCCCAACACTTACCGCGATCGAGGTATAGCAGCATTTGAAGAAGGTAATTACCTCGAAGCCATTCAATTATTTCAACAAGCTATAACCGCTAATCACAACGATCCAGAAGTGCGGATTTACTACAATAACGCAAAAGCTCGTGCAAAAGGTAATCCATTAACCTTAGCAGTGGTTGTACCCGCAGACAATGCACTAAACATAGCTCAAGAAATGCTGCGTGGAGTCGCACAATCACAAGAGCAATTTAATGCCAATGGTGGTTTCAATAGTCGATTATTAGAGGTTACTATTGCTAATGATGCTAACAACCGAGAACAAGCAAAAGAAATAGCTCAACAACTTGTTAACGATAAATCTATATTGGGAGTAATCGGGCACAATACTAGTGATGTCACACAAGCTGCTCTTGATATATACAAACAAGCAGATATACCTATTATCTCTCCGACAAGTGGCAGTAATGACCTGGAAGGTAATGTTTTCTTTAGAGTAATTGCTTCAAACGCTGCATCTAGTGAGAAATTAGCAAAATATGCTATCAATCACAGTTTAAATAAAGTTGTAATTTTTTATAATCCGAAAAGCGAATATAGCAAAAGTTTGAGGAAGGAGTTTACAACAAACTTTAAAGGTCAAATTATTAGCGAGATAGATTTGACAGATCTAAAACTGAATATTGAGCAAGAACTTAAAAAGAGTGTATCTCGACAGGTACAGGCAGTGATGTTGTTTTCAGATGTAGAACATACAGCCACGGCACTCGATATTGCTAAAGTCAATGCAAATAATCGGCTAGGGCTAAAATTGTTAGGTGGGACTACTCTGTATAATCAGAAAATTTTCCAAGATGGAGGAAATGCTATTAAAGGTTTAGTTATCGCAGTACCTTGGTTTTACCAATTACCGCAAGCTAAGGATTTTTCTAAAGCCGCAAATACATTATGGGGAGGAGTAGTTAGTTGGCGCACAGCTACCAGTTATGATGCTACTCAGGCTTTTCTCAAAGCAATTAAAGCATCATTTCCTAATCCCTCTAGAGAAACTATTCTAGAAAAATTAACACAGATAAATCTTTCTAGCAGTGAAACCTCAGGAGATATACTCCAGTTCCAAAATGGAGAACGTCAGAACCAACCTATCTTAATTCAAGTTGTTGAAAAAGGTAAGTTTCGGATATTGGAATAGCTTAAAATTATTGCCAACAATCGTGAAAATCTTGATTTTTTAAATAACTATATAGCTATGTAGTTAACTTGCTTCCCTTAGGAGAACCTGACAATTCAGTTACGTTGGGTTTCACTTAGTACCCTGTGGCATCTTGCTACAACCCAACCTACTGATTTAAAATTAATTAAGCATTGCCACCTCGGTAATTAGCATCTAACCAACAGCGTGGTAAATCTTCACCAGAAGGAAAAACGAGATTTTCTTTTTTAAAAGAATCAGGTTGCTGTTCTTCTTCACCTTGTTGTTCTCGTGCATGAACAACATCATTATTAGGGTCGATTAATTCTTGAATTTCCAGAATTTTTACTAATTCGCCGGTGTCTTTGAGTTGTAAAAGCATATAACTAGCCTCAGTAAGTTAATATGAAAATTTATAGCGAGTCTCAATATTAACTCGCTCAAGTTACAGAATTTATTTGGAATTCTGACTTATAAACTCTGTTTTTATCAAATAGAATTTTGGTTTTAGCGATTAATTTTCGCGTTGAAATTTTTCCAAAATATCTACTAAGTTAGCTTGGCATTGGACTGGGAGAAAATCAATTAAAGGAAGTTCGCGTTTGCCGCCGCCAATTTTTACGGAAATAGATGACAAAACTTGTGTAATTCGGTCTTCATTGACAGTATTGGAAGTAATTAAAGGATATAGTTGCTCGGCAACAAGTGTATGCAGTTTGGCATTAGATAAATAAAGATGCCATTTAGCAACGTCTATATAGACGTTTTCACCAATTTCAGCTGCTAGGGCTTCCAGTAGTTCTGCGGTGTTAGCTTTAGCCATAAAAATAACCCTAAATTGAGAAAGAGCGCGAAATTTCAGGCTTATATTGGATTATTGCTCAATTAACAAAGCTAATTCTACTGCCACAGGTTACAATCGCCCCAGTATCAGCAGTCCATCTTCAGGTGGATTTGGGTGGTGTTTCGGTGTAGTTGGCGATCGCAGCAATATAAATTAGATGTACCAACAAGATTACTAGCCAACTGACTGTAAACCAGGGCAGCCACTCCCAACTAGTGTTTTTCAAGTTGTGAAAGAACCACAATCCAGAATTAATAGTAGCAGCAATCGCCACATGCATGGCAAAATTCATCCGGTCATCTAATTTGCGGTACTCTGGGTCTTTGCGATCGGGTTTGCGAGGCCAGCGAGGAGGCATAAATATTTGTTACAGATATTAAATACACCCTACTCATTCTAAGGTTTTTGGGAGTGCGATCGCTATTAGTCAAAGTTAAAACCCTGGTTCATCAACCTAGTGGCTGACCTTTGTATTTTTCAAGTTACAAATGATTCATCTGTTTGATAGAGGGAGTAAATATATCCACTTGTGAAGATGGGAATTACCTTTAGAGGTAGATAAAAATGCCTAAGGCAAACCCAGTTGAAATCCAAAAACACTTGAAAGGTGTTGACTATCCTGCTAAAAAGCAAGATTTAATTCAACACGCTAAAAAGCAAGGAGCAGCTCAGCAAATTATCTCTTTGTTAGAAAAAGTGCCAGAAGACAAAGAGTTTGAAAGTCCAACGGCTCTGAATAAAGCTTTAGGGGAGATAGTGTAGGTTATTGCTCTGGCGGGGAATAATCTCCTGATTTCCCGCCACTTTTACTGATTAAGCGAATTGATTCTATTTGAATCGACTTTTCTAATGCTTTAGCCATATCGTATAAAGTTAAAGCCGCAACAGAAACGGCTGTTAAAGCCTCCATCTCTACGCCAGTTTCAGCTTTGGTTTTGACTGTGGCTTGAATTTCATAACCAGGTAGTTGGGGATCGGGAATTACCTCGATCGCAATTTTTTGTAAAGGTAACGGATGACATAGGGGAATTAAAGCAGCTGTTTGCTTGGCTGCCATAATCCCAGCTAACCTCACAGTCCCCAACACATCACCTTTTGGAACATTTCCGGCTTGAATTGCGGCGAAGGTTGCTGGGAGCATCCGCACCTTGGCGGCGGCTACTGCTTGGCGCACGGTGGGTACTTTGTGGGATACATCCACCATCTGTGCTTGTCCTTGGTAATCTAGATGGGTTAGGTTGCCAGAATTAGATAGAAAATTATCTTGCGTCATTTAGTGAGGAAGTGTTAATATAGTTTCTTGTCAAGGGCGTGTAGCTCAGTGGACTAGAGCACGTGGCTACGGACCACGGTGTCGGGGGTTCGAATCCCTCCTCGCCCGTTTTTTCAAGTTATCAGCGACCACAATCAAAGCTTTTAACCGTTAACTTAGGGAACTCGAAGAAATAAATTTTCCTGTTTCAACTTGGTAACTGATGACTAGGCAACAGTGAGACATTTTTTATTTGTTAGTCTCTTATAACTTATTCAACGCATAAGTATCTGGGGCACGGCCCAAGGCAAAGCGCAAGGACTGAGATAAATCTTTGCTGGACTTGGTGAAGAAAATCACAAGTGCCACAAAAGTAATGGCAGCACCATAGCCAAACATACTGCAATAACCGACTTGTTCGGCAATAGAACCCAAAACAGGAGCAGCAATTGCAATCCCCAAGTCAAATCCAGTTACGCAGATAGCAAAAATTCGCCCCCGTTCTTGTGGCAGCGAACGGTCTGCCATCATAGTTACAATCATCGATATAACTGTACCACTACCACTACCTTCAAAAATCGCTGCCAATACGAAACTACCCACACCGTTAGCTTGCCACAGCAGGAGCAATGCCAAAATATAACAAATTATACCAAAGGTGATAAACAAACCCCGACCGAAGCGATCGCTTGCCTTACCAGCAAATACCCTGGTAGTAAAACTAGAAATTGCCCCAACTGTAAAAAATAATCCACCATTAAACTCTATCTGAGTTGATTTGATGAACAAAGACACAAAGGTATGTACAGTACCCACAGACAAACCAACTAGTAACATAATTAAAGTTGGCACTCTCACCCGTGGGCTACTGAGAATTTGCCAAAATTTGCGATCGTTGTCTGGAGTCGGCTCCTGTCTCTGTAGTGGTGGATTGGTGACTTGGACAATTGCCAACAGAGCCACAAAACCCAATTCAGCAGAAAATAAAAATAACACCCCATAAGTAGTTGTAGCTTGTAAAAACCCTCCCAAGGCAGGGCCGATTGCTAAACCAAGGGGAGTTGCAAGGCTCATGTAACTAATTACCTCACCACGTTTTTGGGCTGGAGCCAAATCTGCGATTAAAGCACTGTAACCAGTAGTAAAAGCAGCGATACTAACGCCATGAAAAATCCGTACCAAGATCAACAGCCCAATGGCTTGGGTTGCTAAGTAACCAAAAGGTGCGATCGCAGCTACTATCGTACCAATCAACAAGAGAAATTTTCGACCACGTTCATCGGCCAATCGTCCCAGCATCGGCCGAGTTAGCAATAAACCAACGGCAAAACTACCTGTTATAATCCCAATTTGTTGCTTAGTTGCGCCTACATACTCAAGATAAAGCGGTAGAGTTGGTAACAGCGAAGCCACGCTCGACCAGAATAATAAACCTGCTGTGAATAGAATCAGCAGGTTGTACCGCAGTTCGGTGTCAAAGGTATTAAATACTTTCAAAGTAGATGCGATTGAATGAGTTTTTTGTCATTTGTCTTTTGTCCTTTGTCATTTATTGCTCGTAACTAATGACTAATGACCAATGACTAATGACTATTGTTACTTTAGTTAACCTTTTTTGCTACCACCTCTCGCACACGATAGATAGGCCGTCCTTGGGATTCATGATATGTACGCATTAGCAACTCTGCTAAAAGACCGAAGCAAAACAACTGTACTCCAGTTACTAACAGCAGAACTGCCAAAATTAGCAAAGGGCGATTGCCAATCATCTCACCAAAAGCTAATTTGATGAATGTTAAATAAATGCCGATTAGCGTTCCCGAAACCATCGAAATCAAGCCCAACAAACCAAAAACATGCATCGGGCGGGTGAGGAACCTTTTCATAAACAAGATGGTTAATAAATCCATTAACACCCGAAATGTGCGCCAAATCCCATACTTACTGCGACCAAAGCGGCGGGGATGATGACGCACGGGTATTTCGGTAATTCTCGCTCCTTCAATATAGGCCAAAGTAGGTAAAAAGCGATGTAATTCTCCGTAGAGGTTCATATCTGCCAGTAGTTCTGCACGATAGGCTTTGAGGGAACAACCATAATCATGAATATTCACACCAGTAGTACGGCGAATTAGCCAATTGGCAATTTTGGAAGGAAGTAAGCGATTTATAGCACCATCTTGGCGTTTTTGCCGCCAACCACTCACCAAATCGTAACCTTCATCCAGCTTTGCCAATAACATCGGAATATCAGCTGGGTCATTTTGTAAATCAGCATCCAAAGAGACAATCGCTTTACCTAGTGCATAATGAAATCCAGCAGCCATCGCCGCAGTTTGGCCGTAGTTACGACGCAAAATCACCGCTTTTAAATCAGAACGGGTTTGCGCCTCTTGTTTGAGAAATTCCCCGGAACCATCATCAGAACCATCATCCACACAAATGATTTCATAACTTATCTGACTCAAAGATAATGTAGATGCGATCGCTTCTAATAAAAGCGGCAAGCTTTCCACTTCGTTATGTATCGGCATCACTATCGAAACATCTGGGACAATTGCCGAAATCGCCTCATTCAACCCTTGATAAACCAACCCACTCCCCATTTTCTTCTGCGTCCTCAGTGTCTTGAGAGAAGTTCTCAACAGTCAAAGCCGCTGCTGGTGACTTCTATTTGTGGTTCGTAACTCTTGATAACTCTACCAGCACCTCGCAGCTGCTGATAATAGGACTGACTAACTGCATCTCCCTGTTCCGAGAGAACATCAATCCCAATCCCATTGCGTCCCTGTTCTTTTCCAGAACTGTGGATATAATAACCATCTGCTAAATAAAGTCCTACATGAGTTGCTTTTTGGCTTGTTCCAAAAAATACTAGATCGCCAGCTGCTAATTCTGCAATCGTAATTGGTTGGGTGAATCCTTCCTGTTGATAAGCATCTCTCGGTAACCAAACACCCACTGAAGCAAAAGCCGCTTGCATTAACCCGGAACAATCATAATTTGGTGCTACCGTACCACCCCAAAGATAATAATTTGATTGTTGCATTGCTTTTTGGGTAAAAGCGATAACCTCTACGAGTAGTTTTTTAATTTCAGATTCAGAAAATCTTGCAGCCTGATAAAGTACAGTAGCAGGTTGTAATAAACCCAAATCTGAAAAAGATGCCCATCCAGGATAGTCATCTTCACGCAAATACACCTCAACCGCCAAATCTTGATGATTTGATGTTACCCATAAATGTCGCCCAGATGCGGCTTGAGTTGCTAAGCGCGTACACCCAGGAGAATCGTATAAGTTCAGGTCAGCTAGACACTGATACTCCGCTGATTTTAGATTTTGGATTTTGGATTTTAGGTTAAAGGACATTATTCGAGAATGATTTTTTTTAATAAAGACGAACAACTCGAAAATCTTGGGTTAGGCATTTTAGATGCGACTTGGGGAGCATTTCCCAGTTTAGCCCGCAACCAAATTGCCTTAACTTGGGTTGTTTACGACCCACCTGTACCAGTAAATACTGGTGGTGCGCTGACTCCTGACGCTTTTTGGAATCACCCAGTTCGCGGTTTTTCTTATCGGGGTGTTGAGCGGATTTACCCTGCAAGTGTAGTCAAGTTATTTTATTTGGTAGCAGTAAATGAATGGCTCGAAAAAGGTATGAGCCAAACTTCTAAGGAATTGGAGCGAGCCTTGCGCGATATGATTGTAGATTCTAGTAATGATGCCACCAGCTTGGTTGTGGACATTCTGACTGGCACTACCTCAGGTCCAGAACTAGCATCAGCCCCTTTTGAAACCTGGAAATATCAGCGTAATATCGTCAACCGCTATTACCAATCCTTGGGATGGGAAGAAATAGAGACGATTAACGTCTGTCAAAAAACTTGGGGTGATGGTCCCTATGGACGCGAGCGGGCATTTCTAGGAGAGTTACTGGAAAACCGTAATATGTTGACCACAAATGCGATCGCCAGATTACTGCATAGTATTGTCGGTGGGGTAGCAGTTTCCAGTGCGCGAGCGCAAGCAATGATGGCTTTGCTCAAACGTAGCCTTGAAGATTTGCCTACTGACACCGAAGAAAATCAGATAACAGGTTTTTTAGGCGGTGGATTGACTCAAGATGCTCAAATTTGGTCAAAGGCAGGTTGGACAAGTCAAGTTCGCCATGATGTTGCCTATATCGAGTTACCAAACCAACGCCCTTACCTTTTAGTAGTATTTACTGAAGGCAAAGCCCAAGCTAAGAACCGCGATATTTTGCCCTTTATTTCTAAGCTAGTTGCACAAGCAATTAGCAATCTGTAAAAGTGACTGGGAATTGGGGATTGAAGATTGGTTATTCCCTTGTCCTTTTGTTTTCTCGTTTTCTTATTCCCATTCCCTAGCCCCACTTATAAACTTCTTTTTTTAGTTTTAATATGTCTATAGATAGATGCAATATTACGGGCATCATCAATGCCACGGTGATGCGTGCCTTTTAATTCTATTCCTAACTGATTGAGAGCTTGCGCCATACCAAATTTTTTAGATACGCCAAGATATTTAGAAAATTCCTCTTTGATGTTTATGTGTTCTGAACTAAAAGGATAAGGAAAATGATGAAATGCACAATCTTGAATAAATTGCTTTTTGTCATAATTGCCCCAAGAACAAAAAATCTGATTGGAAAATAAATTAATCCATTCTTGAAAGCGAGAAATTGCCTCTATAAATTTTGGTGCTTCATCAACATCTTGCTGCCGAATAGTAGTCAATTCTGTACAAAAAACCGTCAGTTGCGGATGTCTGGTAGGTTGGATAAATTGCTGAAACTCCGAATCAATTTCCCACGTTGTCCGATTGAGCATCACTGCACCGATTTCGATAATTTCCATTTCGTGACGGGAAATAGTTCCATTGTCAGAGCATGTAGCCTCTAAATCAACTATCAAATAATAGTGGTATTTTTGAGCTTTCATATTAGATAATAAAAAATATTAACGAAGGATTAGTAATTATTTATACCTAGTTTTACGCTGATATTCATTGTAATTATTATGTATTAATTATACTACAAAAATAAAATGCTTACAGTTTTCATCAATTTGAAGCACAATCCGCTGTGGGGTAGCACTGCTGTGTACCCTACTTAGCTTGATGGAAAAGGTTTAAGCCAATTAAGTTGTATAGCAATATCAACAGCGATCGCTGCTATTCCAAACCACAATACACTTTCTGCCGCCAATACTAGAAAAGGCCAAATCGTGCTATGAAAATTCCACCCCAGTTCTATTTGAGTTAATCCGCGTACCAACCCAAAAGCCAGCACACCACCGACTTTGAGTTGAGGATTTTTATCTGAGCGGATAATATAGCGATAAGTGACACCAAATAGGAAACCAGTAAAAGTTGCAACAGTAGCACTCACCCATAAGTGCCAATTAACATCACTTTGCAGACTTTGAAGTATTTGAAAATACTTTGCCAGTACTAAAGTATTTAAAAGATTAGCGATCGCAAAACTAGAAAACAGGAAAAAACCTCCAATTATTCCAGCCTTGAGAGATTCTAGGCGTTCTGCCATTAATTGAGGATTTGAAATTATGTTCACTGTGTATAGAAATTGGTGATTAATAATTGGGAATTGATAGTCTAGCCAATGCCCAGTATGATGTAGCGTATTGGAATTTTGTAATTAAATACTGCTTTCATGTAGGAATTTTGATGATAAACTCGGTTCCCATACCTGGTTGAGAATTTACGTCTAATACACCTTTGTGTTTCTCTACAATTATTTGATAGGCGATGGACAAACCAAGTCCAGTGCCTTTCCCAACGGGTTTTGTAGTAAATAAAGGTTCAAACAAGTGTTTTTTAACCCGTTCAGGAACACCTATTCCATTATCAGCAATCCGAATTACAGCCAATTGTGCAGAATCTATTTCTGTTGCAATCTGAATCTGAGGTTTATTGCTCATTTTGCCTTGGATAATAGCTTCGTCAAGGGCATCAATTGCGTTTGCCAGAATGTTCATAAATACTTGATTCATCTCCCCGACATAGCAATTTATCAGTGATAATGTTCCATAACTTTTAATAACTTCAATAGCGGGGCGATCGCCATTAGCCTTGAGGCGGTGTTGTAAAATCATCAGTGTACTATCCAGTCCTAGATGCAAATTCGCAAGGATTTTTTCATCACTATCGGAGCGAGAGAAGCAACGGAGCGAATTAGAAAGCTTCTGAATTCGTTCCGATCCTATCTGCAATGAACTCAAGATTTTTGTCAAATCTTCGAGAACGAATTTCAGATCCAATTCTTCAATCGCAGTAGTGATTTTGGCTGTTGGGTTGGGATACTCTTGTTCATAGAGTAGGAGAAGCTTGGTGATGCCGGCAATGTAATCCTTTAAAGGTGGAATATTGTTGGAAATAAAGCTAATAGGATTGTTCATTTCGTGGGCAATACCAGCAATTAACTCTCCCAGTGTTGATAGTTTTTCTTGCTGCACCAGTTTGACTTTCGCTTGTTGCAAAGCCTTGGTGCGATCGCTGACTTGTTGTTCCAAAGATTCAGTCAATTGTTTAAGTTGTAAATGGACGCGCACTCTAGCAATCACTTCCTCTTGGGCAAACGGTTTGGGGATATAGTCTACTGCACCCAGGGAAAATCCCTTGGTTTTGCTGTCGGTATCTGCTAAGGCTGTAGTAAAAATAATTGGAATATTTTGAGTAACAAGATTGGCTTTCAGGCGACGACAAGTTTCAAATCCATCAATACCCGGCATTTGTACATCCAGCAAAATTAACTCTGGTTGATTGCGTTCAACTTGAGCGATCGCACTTTCTCCATCCATTGCAACACGGAAACGCAAACCCTCACTATTGAGGGCTTCACACAGGACAGATAAATTTGTCGGATTATCATCGACAATCAAAATAAATCCAGTATTTTTGTTTTTGTTCATGATGGATTAGAAAGTGAGATTCAACTCCAATTAATTGATGCATTGTTCAATAAAAGTTGCCAAACGTTTGAGTTGGAAATTACTAGCAAGTTGGACAATTTGCTGAGTAAAAACGCCCAGATGTTTATCAGATACAGAAAGTTCTCCAGCCAGTTCGATAATTTTTTGAATATCACCGTCTTGTGCGAGTTCGAGTAACTGTAGTAAAACCTCCTTGGTAGGATAAATTATCTCATTTGGTTGCTCCAAACTATCTATCTGATTTTTTTTGTTTGTGTCTACTTGACTGTCAAAAATCCATTCCAATTCTAAAAATTGTCGTAGCATTTCCAGTAACGTTTCCGCTTCTACAGGTTTTGGTAGAAATGCATTTGCACCGACATCAATACTCTTGTGCTGGTCGGCTGCAAACACACTGGCTGAGGAAGCGATGATAGCAATCTTTTGAAATTGCTCCGACTGACGCAAACGATTAATTAACTCAAATCCATCTAATATCGGCATTACTAGGTCAGTGATAATCAAATCTGGTTTGTGCGCTAGAGCCTGTTCCCATGCTTGGTAACCCTGACTAGCTTCTACAACAGTAAAGCTAATTGGCTCTAGTAAGTTTACAATTACTGCTCGGTTTTCCCATTTATCATCTGCAATTAAAATCGTGCGCCTTTGTCCTTGATAACCAATAATCGTTCCTTGCTCAACTACTCTAGAAACCTTTGCCCAGTCTTTAGATTCTGGGAATTTTGCCTCAAACCAGAAAGTACTACCTTTGCCTAAAGTACTTTGTACTTGAATTTGACCACCCATCAGCAAAACAATTTTTTGACTGATTGCTAATCCCAAGCCTGTACCTTCAGATTGTCGTTTCTGATTTCCTACTTGCTCAAAGGGCTGGAAGATTTTCTCGACTTGTTCGGGATTTATACCCGTGCCGGTATCTAATACCTCAAAGCGAATTTTGTAGTTATTCTGTCTATTAGCATTTGATTCTTCACCAGTAACCTGAACTTTAAAGGTGACACTGCCTTGTTCGGTAAATTTAATCGCATTACCAAGCAAGTTAATCAGTACTTGACGCAAGCGTTTTTCATCAGCATGAATGCCTGTTGGTAAATCAGGATCGAGTTCGACGTGAAAACTGATGACCTTTTGTTCTGCACGGATGCGGCAAATTTCAGTCACGCTATCGATAAACGCAGGCAAGTAAAAATCAACAGGATACAATTCGAGTCTGCGAGCTTCGATTTTGGAGAGGTCGAGAACATCATTAATCAAGGTTAAAAGATGGGAACCACATTGATAAATGATGCTGACTCCTTTGCGTCCTTTCTCACTCAAAGATTCTGTGCGTTGCAAGATTTGTGTATACCCCAGGATGCCATTCAGGGGTGTACGTAGTTCATGACTCATATTGGCCAAAAATTCACTCTTGGCTTGGCTAGAATTTTGAGCGACTTCTTCGGCTTGCCGTAGTTCTGTTTCGATGCGCTTGCGTTCTACAATTTCACTCGAAAGCGCTCGATTGATAGCTTCTAACTGAGCTGGACTCGGTAGCATCAAAGCTTGAGGCATCAGAGAAATTAACGCAAATGCCGTGTATATCGAAATAATTGCGGTTAGAGCTTTTAAACTACCTGCAATCCAATAGTCTGGATGCCAGAGCGTCCAAATATCCATTAAATGTCCAGTACCGCAGGCAATGATAAATGCACCAAATAAGAGAAAGACTCCATTAAAAGGAACGTCTTGGCGCTTGGAAATAAAGTAAATTAATAGAAAAGGAATAGAATAGTAGGCAAAAGCGATCGTGGCATCAGAAATAATATGCAGCCAAACTAATCCAGTTTTCCAGAGATAACAATGTCCGTGAGGAATAAAACCCTCAGAGTGGAAAGCGTAGTTAATAAATGTCGGCATTGATAATAAGGGTTGGGGAATTTGAAATATATGCTTGTAATCCAGTATTCCCAAATCAGCAAGCCGAAAAGCGCGATGGCTATTATTTTTACCTGATTTTTTATAAGTAAAACGATGTGAAAAAACAAAACTATGTTAAGGAAAATTAAATAGGCTTAAACCTGGATTTCTCAGTTGTGAGAAATCCAAGGAGTGTGGGAAGATGGGGAAGATGGGGAAGAAATCTTTCTCCCCACACTCCCCACACTTCCCACACCTCCTCTTTCCCCCCACACTCCCCACACTCTTCTTGTGAGAAATCCGGGTAAAACCCTCTTCCCTCCTGCCTCCTGCCTCATCCCAACGATAAATATTCACACCAACCTTTAATTACTTAAATTAGTAGTGTATCAATAAAAGCTCGTAGATTGTTTGCACTCGCTCACAAAATTTACAACATCATTGATAAAAAAATCTCAGCCTGCCCTTTCCCAGTATGATAAACATTAGAAACCTTTTGTAATTTTTTGAAAAGCGGGACTATGGAAATTTTGACACTGGGCTGGGTATCGCTGCTAGTCGTGTTCACTTGGTCAATTGCAATGGTAGTTTGGGGACGTAACGGACTATAGAGGTATGGTAGAAAGTCCATTCCTGAGTATTTTGGCTTTAGTTGCTATAGTGCTGCTGGTAGCGGTGACTGGTGGCATAAGCTATTTGACCTTGGCGGATTGGCGCGATCGCCGTCGTCGAGATGAAGAAAAACGTACCACTCGCATCACCACTCCCAAGCGGCGATAATTCCTTCGTGACTAAAAGATATTTTTATAGGGATACGATATTATCGTGTCCCTAGATTATTTTATGCAGCATTCAAAATAGATAATTGTTACCTTTGTAATGATTGAGGGAATTATGAGATGAAGAACTTTTATTATTTAAAATTCCGCAGGGAATGGAAAACTCCTCTATTATTCAACCCATAGAACCAAATTCACAACAGCAAGAATCTGATTGTGATGTCACATTCTCCTCGCGTCAGAATGGGCAACAAAAAGCTTTGTCTGGAGTTATTGCCCGAATTCGTGAATCTTTAGATATAAACGCTATTTTTAAAATTACGGTTACTGAAGTCCGCCAGCTTCTGAAAAGCGATCGGGTCGGTGTGTTTCGTTTTTATCCTGATTTGGCGTGGGAAGGAGAATTTATCTATGAAGATGTGGGAATAGAATGGGGTTCAGCACTAACAGCCAAACTACGGGATCACTGCTTTGCCGAAGAGTTCGCAGAGCTATATCAGCAAGGTCGAATTAAAGCAATAACTGATATTTATCAAGCTAATGCCAGTGATTGCTACATCCAGATTTTAGAAAGATTTCAGGTACGTGCCAATATAGTTGCTCCTTTGATTAAAGGTAAGGATTTATGGGGATTGTTGTGTATTCATCAGTGTAATAGTCCTCGGCAATGGGAAGCATCAGAAATTGAGTTTGTGCAACAGATAGCTGAACATCTAGGAGTAGCTCTACAGCAAGCAGATTACCTAGAGCAAGTGAAACTACAATCGACACAACTAGCACAAGCAAAAGCTAAAGAAAAAGCAGCAGAATGGCAGAGAACTATAGCCATAACTATTGAGAAAATTCGTCAGTCCCTAGATTTAGAAAGCATTTTTCGCACCAGCACCGCAGAACTGAGGCAGCTGCTAAATGCTGACCGCGTAGGTATCTATCGCTTTAATCCAGATTGGAGCGGTGAATTTGTGTTTGAATCAGTAGCAGAGGGTTGGATTTCGCTGATAGATGAGCAATTTCGACGACCAGAATTGAGCGAAAATATCAGCGAATGTAGCGCTAAGGATTTAGGCAAACCTCCAGTTGCAGATACTTACTTACAAGAAACAGCAGGCGGTCGCTTCAGCAGAAGCGAAGTATACCGTATTTGTAATGATATTTACAATGCAGGTTTTAGCGACTGCTACATTAAAATTTTAGAGATCTATCAAGCAAGAGCTTATGCGATCATTGCTATTTACCACGGTCAAAAGCTTTGGGGCTTACTAGCAGTCTACCAAAACGCTAGTAGCCGTGATTGGCAAGAAGATGAGGTCTACTTGCTCACCCAAGTTAGTACTCAACTAGGTGTGGCTTTGCAGCAAGCAGAATTTTTACAACAAATGCAACTCCAAGCAGCACAGCTGGGCAAAGCTGCTGAAAGGCAAAGAGCATTGGCAAATACCGTTGAAAAAATTCGTCAGTCACTTGATATTGAAGCTATTTTTAAAACCACTACTCAAGAAGTCCGACGGCTATTAGAAGTAGAAAGAGTGGCAATTTATCGGTTTTATCCTGACTGGAGTGGTGAATTTGTCGCTGATTCGATTGTTGATGGCTGGACGCCAGTGGTTAAGCCGCAGCCTGTGACGGAAACTGTTCTTGTGCAAGGAACGCAAGCAGGTAAGTATGCACGTCATGAAGTTTTTGTACCTATTTCTCAAGGCGAGAAGCTTTGGGGATTGCTAGTAGCTTATCAAAACTCCCAGCCACGTTATTGGCAAGATGAAGAAGTCAACTTGCTGGCACAAGTTGGGGTTCAATTGGGGGTAGCATTACAGCAAGCTGAATCTTTGAGACAGGTGCAGGCACAAGCCCAGAAATTGGCTAAAGCCACCGAAAGGGAGAAGGCCTTAGCCGCAACTGTGGAGAAAATTCGCCAATCTCTTGATATTGATACGATTTTTGCTACCAGTACAGAAGAAGTCAGACAGCTATTAGAAGTTGATAGAGTGACAATCTATCGATTCCAGGCTGATTGGAGTGGCGAATTTGTCGCTGAGTCTTTAGCCCAAGGCTGGATACCAGTTAAAGAACTTGTAGGTGCAATCGCAGATGATGACTTGCAAAATAGCCAAGGCGGAGACTTTGCTTATGGTAAAATTCTTGTCATTAAAGATATTTCTAAGATTAATTATTCTACCTATCATATTCCCCTAATCGAGCTAATTGAGGCTAGGGCATATATGATTGTGCCGATTTTTCAGGGCGAGAAACTCTGGGGATTATTAGCAGCTTATCAAAATATTAAACCCCGTGATTGGCAAGAAGATGAAGTAGATTTGCTGATGCAGATTGGTACTCAGTTAGGTGTCGGACTTCAGCAAGCGGAATTACTCGAACAAACTCAACGTCAAAAAGAAGAACTCGCCCATACTCTCAAAGAATTACGACATACTCAAAGCCAGTTGATTCAAAGTGAAAAAATGGCAGGTTTAGGACAATTAGTTGCTGGTATAGCACATGAAATTAACAATCCAATTAGTTTCATTTACGGCAACATTACTTATGTTACCGAACATGCCGAAAATTTATTAAAATTACTGCAACTTTACGATGGGCAGTATCCCCAACTAACAGAGGAAATTCAAAAGCAAGCAGCTGAACTAGATTTAGATTTTATTGCCGATGACTTACCAAAAATTCTTACTTCAATGAGAATGGGTGCAGAGCGGATTTCTCAATTGGTGTTGTCCTTGAGAAGTTTTTCTCGACTTGATGAAGCCGAAATGAAACCTGTTGACTTGCATGAAGGTATTGATAGTACTTTATTAATTTTACAACATCGACTGCAACCACAAACTAATTCTTTGACAATAGAAGTAATTAAGGAATATGGTAATTTGCCACCAGTAGTTTGTTATGCAGCGCAGATGAATCAAGTATTTATGAATATTCTTAATAATGCGATCGATGCTTTGGAACACTCAGTAAATTATCGTCAAATAATTGATAATCCCAAAATATGGATTCGGACAAAAGTCCGAGAATGGAATACTATTCTCATTTGCATTGCAGACAATGGTTGTGGGATTCCAGAGATGGTGCGATCGCGCATTTTTGAACCTTTCTTTACTACTAAGCAACCTGGCCAAGGTACTGGTTTGGGGCTATCTATTAGCTATCAAATTATTGTGGAAAAACACGGCGGTAATATTAAGTGTGTTTCTGAACCTGGTAAAGGCTGTGAGTTGTGGATAGAAATTCCTATCAAACGAAGAGTTAGTTAATTAAAAAAAGCGTTCGTGTCGGTATAGCTTCTGGTAGAGAAACCTAACCCCACATCGTTTGTAAAATACATATCTTGTTGCTCACAAGTACGATAGTTACGTGGAATGAGGCTATACTAAAGCTTACATATGGTGGAGATTTGGAGGTGCGATCGCTCTTTTTTACGAACTATAGAGGATACATAGGAAGTAATATCAACCAAAAGTGCTTCTGTTGATAATAGCTTTTGCGGCTAGGTAAGCACGATCTATAGAAGAACTATCTTGCTGTAGTAAGATATCATTTTGATGTTGTCTTATTTGTTCTTCTTTTGCTAAACGCTGAAGTAACAATTTTTCACTTTTATTCGCTTCCTCTTTACTTATTTGTTCTGTCTCTTGCTTCAATTGTTGTGATGATTTCATAGGAAGAGTACCGATATAATGAACATGGCTCTTGATTGATGTTTCTGCTAAAAAGAGAATGAGTAGAATGGTTGGAAGTCATATTTTTTACTAAAGATGTTTATTATATCATAGGATACTTACTTAAATATTTTTATGATGAAAAAATTTGCCTTGGGAATCTCACACCCCCAAGGCAAGCTAACTCTTTAAATTATTGCTTCGCGTTTGCAGTTCGTTTACAGTTGCTTCACTTCTGAAACTAACTTCGACACCATATCTTTCGCGCCACCAAAGAGCATCGTAGTTTTATTCTTGTAGAACAACTCATTATCTACACCGGCAAAACCCGTACTCATTCCACGCTTAATCACAATTGTTTGCTTCGCCCGGTCTACTTCCAAAATCGGCATACCATAAATCGGGCTATTGGCATCACTCCGTGCCGCTGGATTCACCACATCATTTGCCCCAATTACTAAAGCCACATCAGCTTGTTCAAACTGGGGATTAATATCATCCATGTCGTACAACTGCGTATAAGGCACATTTGCCTCTGCCAATAGCACATTCATGTGCCCCGGCATTCTCCCAGCCACGGGATGAATGGCATACTTGACATCTACGCCCATCCGTTCTAGTTGATCTGACAATTCGCGGACGCTATGTTGTGCTTGGGCAACTGCCATCCCATAACCAGGTACAATTACCACAGAACGAGCGTATCCCAACATCATCGCTCCTTCTTCTGGATCGATACTGCGGACAGTTTGATCTATTGCAGCACCACCAGCACCACCACTAGCAGCACCAGCCGTACCAAAAGCGCTGAACAGCACGCTGAAGAGGGAGCGGTTCATTGCTTTACACATAATTTCGGTCAGGATAATACCAGATGCTCCCACCAGTGCGCCAGCAATGATCAACATGTTGTTCATCACCACGAACCCAGCGGCGGCGGCGGCTATACCTGACAAGGAGTTCAACAGCGAAATTACCACTGGCATATCGCCACCACCAATGGGGATGACGAACATCACACCCAGCACCAAGGAAACAGCAACTACTGCCAAGAATACTGGTAGGCTATCCGGTGTAACGATTAAATAGGCACTACCCGCTACGTAAGCAGCTAGAAGCAGTAGGTTAAATGGTTGCTGGAATGGAAATGTAATCGGGGAACCACTAATTAAACCTTGCAATTTGGCAAAGGCGAGAAAACTACCCGTGAAGGTAACACCACCGATTAACACATCCAGCAGCATGGAAATGTTCACATCTAAGGGTACAGGTGCGCCAGAATCCAATAACCGCCAGAATTCAGCAACGGCGACTAATGCTGAAGCCGCACCGCCCAAACCGTTGAGCAAACCCACCATTTGGGGCATTTCTGTCATTTGAACTTTGTAGGCTGCGATCGCACCAATCCCCGATCCAATTGCCAAACCTAACAAAATCATTTCATAGTTCAACACATGCCGATCCAGCATTGTGGCCACAATTGCCAGCAACATCCCCACCGCTGCAATCACATTACCATTGCGTGCTGTCGCTGGCGAACCCAGCTTTTTCAAACCAAAAATGAATAAGGATGCAGCGACTAAATATGTCAGCTGAATGCCAGTTGGTAAAAAGTCACTCACGCCTTAATCTCCTTTTTCTTGAACATAAGCAGCATTCTGTCTGTGACGAGGAAACCGCCAATAACGTTGACAGTTGCCAGTACCACAGCAATTAAACCGAGAATCACTGACACACTCGTTTCTCTAGCACCTGAGGCCACTATTGCCCCAAGTACCGCAATGCCAGAAATTGCGTTTGAACCTGACATTAAAGGGGTGTGTAGCGTAGGTGGTACTTTGTTAATGACTTCAAAGCCAATAAAAGATGCCAGAACAAACACAAACAAAGCAGCAAGTAATGCCTCTGTCATGAAATAAAACTCCTTTTGTAAATGGGAATGGGGAGTGCTGAGTTAGGAGGCGTCCAGTGGTGGGGTGATGAGGAGACAGGGAAGTGTGGGAGGTGTGGGAGGAAAAGGAGGTGTGGGAGGATGGGGAAGAAATCTTGCTCCCCTCTCTCCCCACGCTTCCCACACTTCCCTGTCTCCTCATCTCCTCATCTCCCCGTCTCCCCGTCTCCTCATCTCCCCATTCCCTATTCCTTAACTAACTGCCGATTCTTGAGTATTCAAAGCTTGTAGCGCATCCCGCACTCGTTGATTGCGAATTTCACCTGCGTGGGTAACGCAAGCTGCATCAACGATGTCGTCGCCAAAGTCCACTTGTAAAGCTTTCTCTTTGTTAATCAATAGTTGGATTAACGATGTCACATTCTTGGCATACAATTGGCTAGCGTGGACTGGCATTGAGGATGGTAAATTGATGGGGCCGATAATTGTCACGCCATTCCAGACAATATCTTTGCCAGGTTCGGTGCAAGCGCAGTTACCACCCTGTTCGGCAGCTAAATCTACAATTACTGAACCGGGTTTCATCTGTGCCACCATTTCTTCTGTCACGAGTCGTGGCGCTTGTTTCCCAGGTACTTGGGCAGTGGTAATCACCACATCGGCATTTTTGACGTGTTCGGCAACAACTTCTTGGGTACGTTGTTTGCTAGTCTCAGAAATTTCTTTGGCGTAACCACCTGCGGCAACGGTTTCTTCTTCGAGTTTGACTTCGACGAATTTTGCTCCTAAGCTTTGCACTTCTTCTTTGACGGCGGGACGAATATCAAAGGCTTCTACCACTGCTCCCAAGCGTCTGGCGGTGGCGATCGCTTGCAATCCAGCTACACCAGCACCCATAATAAATACTTTGGCTGGGGCGATGGTGCCTGCGGCTGTTGTCAGCATTGGGAAATATTTCGGTAATGCAGCTGCGCCAATCAATACTGCTTTGTAACCTGCTAATGAAGCTTGTGAAGATAAAGCATCCATACTTTGCGCCCTAGTAGTACGGGGAATCATTTCCATACTCAAGGCTGTGACTTTGTGATTTGCCAATTGCTGTGCTACCACAGGATTTCCCAACGGATTCAGGAAACTGACTAATACAGCTCCTTCCTTTAATAAGTCAATTTCTGAGCGTCCATCTTCTCGCTCTTGCGGTGGACTAACTTTGAGCAGGATGTCTGCTTCACTCCATAATTTGACAGAATCTTTGATTATTATGGCTCCCGCTGCTTCATAGGCAGGATCGCTGAAAAACGATCGCTCTCCTGCACCCGATTCTACCCAAACTTCTAAACCTTGTTTTACCAATCTGGCAACGGTGTCAGGAATTAATGCCACACGACGTTCGCAAACTTCAATTTCTCTAGCAACTGCTATTCTCATGAAATCTCCTGAAGATAAATACTTATATCTCTGCCAACTAAGCGATCGCCCCGATTGGGGATATCTTGTACTTTTAGTACTGAGGCAGGAACATCAGCCATGAATTTTACTCGTAGATTGAACCTTGAATCTTTCCTCTCCCACTGTTAGCTCTTCAGGCAAAGCCTTACTTTCTTGTAAAGTTCTAAGCGAAGGTTCCCTCCACTGCTACTTTTTGCTTTGCGGCTTGCTGAGCTGACATTTTCAGATATTTGCAAATAGGGTTAGTTTTGCACATATTATGTTGATTCCCAAATTTTGCATCTTTATCTTCAGATTATTTTCGGGATTGAGAAATTGGCTATTCTTTTCTTATAGAGCAATATTGACCAAATTTTTGAAGCTTGATAATTTTCAAATCAAATTTTAATAATTACGACTTTGATTCCAACTTATTTTAATCAATTTATCTCAAGTTAACTGGCGATCGCTAATTCCACGGCTCAATTTTTATAACAAAATTCTTAAGTTTAGATACACTTATACATATTTGGAAACACAATCTCATCTCAACTGTATTTTTATCCAGTTCCAGATTTGACCAACTTAGCAATCAAATCAAGACTCTGTAAGGATAATAAAGTAAATTGATTAAACGTTAAATTTATTACTAAGTAAAGTTACTGTCAGCCATAACTCACAAAAAATGGCACTTTTTTCGTTATTCAACGTCTATTGTTATGAAGTCAGTAGTAAAGTTTAGTAAAGAATAATAACACACAGTTATTTAAATCGCAGATTTATATTTTGGTGGAGGGAGCCTAACTATGCGACGTTTACTTTCTGCTTTAGCCGTGACTAGCTGTTTACTGACTGGATTTCCAGCTTTGACTTGGGCGCAAGGCTTACCTGGATTTACGCTCTTTAGCGGTGTCAAAAGCGAAGATCAGCTACCATTCAGGTTAGATTTTGGTGGACAAGCCAATGGTTGGGATCGTTATATATTAAGGATTCCAACTAAAAAAATGAAACTGGCAGTTGCTCAATTTGCCATTACCTACCCTGATTATTACAAAGGAACTTTTGACTCCAAAAAAATTGAGGTGCGGGTTAAAGGGAAAGCAGTTAAGCTTTCTGAAGTGAAGTGGGATAAAGAAGGTAGGCTAATTAATATTTTTCCTGAAGAACCTGTACCAGCAGGTAGCAAAGTTGAGTTAGTGTTATCTAACGTGAAAAACCCCTCCTTTGGCGGAACGTATTATTTTAGCTGTCAAGTTCTTTCACCTGGCGATGTGCCACTACTGCGCTACGTAGGAACCTGGATTTTGAGCATTAATTAAGTTTAGAGAGTGAGGACATGGGGAAGTGCGGGTAAGAGAGGGGAAAAGATGACCAGATGGGGGAGTGTGGGGAGTGTAGGAAGAGAGGGGGGCAAGATTTCTTCCCATCCTCTCACACCTCCCACACTCCCTTTTCCTCCTACACTCCCTACACTCCGCGCTTGCCCAATGCCCTATTTGGTCAATGCCTCTCCCTCATTTTCAATTTGCTGTTAAAGTGATAAAATTAGAGATTGTGAGTTTTTATAAAAATCACTTAACAGGAGAATAGTATGCAAAGAACGCTAGGCGGCACTTGCCGTAAAAGAAAAAGAACCTCTGGTTTTCGCGCTCGGATGCGGACACCAGATGGCAGAAACGTAATTAGGGCAAGAAGAAGAAAGGGGCGTCACCGTCTGAGCGTTTAGGGCATATCAAGCTAAAAGGTATCTGTGGCTTTGCCCAAAGCAAATCGGCTCAAATCCCGAAAAGATTTCCAGGCAGTTTTCCGAGAAGGAATTCGCCGTCATGGCTCTTACTTAACATTGAGAGCCTTAAAACCTTTATCTTCAATAAATCCTTCTTTGGACAGCGCCACTAAGACTACGCAAGCAAGTGACACCAAACATTTTGCCAGCACGCAAATTGGCATTTCGATTAGCACAAAAGTCAGCAAGAGAGCAGTGGTTCGCAACCGGCTCAAACGGCAAATTACTGCTGCTTTGTATAACTTACTGCCCAAATTATCACCGGGATGGCGGCTAGTAGTGGTTGTCAAACCCACAGCAGCAGAATCCAAGTGCGTAAGCCCACAATTTCTGCAAGAATTAGAGCAGTTGTTGGCACAAGCCGAGGTGTTCGATGGGCATTCGTGAAGAAGTTTATTATGAAGGTGGCCCCCATATCGGGGATCTAATTATAAACCTACTAATTGGGCTAACCGTCGTTGGCATACCCTTGACAGTTGGGGCGATTGTCAGAGCATTATGGCTGCGCTTCCGCATCACCGATCGCCGAGTTACTGTAACAGGAGGTTGGCAAGGACGCGATCGCACCGACGTAATTTACTCAGAAATTGTTAAAGTTGTCAAAGTCCCCCGTGGCGTTGGTCTTTGGGGAGATATGGTACTAACTTTAAAAAACGGCAGTCGTCTCGAATTGCGTGCAATTCCCAATTTTCGGGAAGTATATGATTACATTAATGAAAAAATTGCGGCCAAAAATCCCCAATATAGCGCCGCTGCTAACAAGTGACGGCAAAGGACTGGGGAGATGGGGAGATGAGGAGACACAGAAGTGTGGGGAGCCTGGGGAGAGAGGGGAAAAGATGACCAGATGGGGGAGTGTGAGGAGTGTGGGGAGAGAGGGGGGCAAGATTTCTTCCCCATCCTCCCACACCTCCCACACCTCCCACACTCCCTTTTCCTCCTACACTCCCTGTTTGCCCCATACCTCGTGCCGAAAAATGTGCGGCTATCCGTAGCGAAGGATAGTCGCACATAAGTCATGATTTAGATAAATTAGATTCAATCAGTTTACAGTACCTCAGGTTAAATTCAGAATAATGGATTTTGGTATCGGCTTTCTCTCGAACAACGTGATGCTGCCAATCATAGATTTTTTCTATGGGATTGTACCCAGCTATGGATTGGCGATCGTTGCTTTGACACTGATAGTCCGCTTTGCGCTCTATCCCCTGAGTGCTGGCTCAATTCGCAACATGCGGAAGATGCGAATTGTACAACCTCTGATGCAAAAGCGGATGGCAGAAATCAAAGAGCGCTATAAGGACGATCCGCAAAAGCAGCAAGAAGAAATGGTCAATGTCCAGAAAGAATTTGGCAATCCTTTGGCAGGCTGTTTTCCATTGCTAATACAAATGCCAGTCTTATTAGCGCTGTTCGCCACTTTGCGGGGTTCCCCTTTTGCAGGTGTGAACTACAGCGTTAACTTGCAAATCTTTCCCGCAGAACAAATCGAACAAATTCAACCGCAAGCCTTTGCCACTCCTCCTCAAAATATCTACATTGCTGATGGCGAACACGTTAAGGTAACTGCAATCCTTCCGGCCGGTAACAAACTAGCCGTAGGCGAACATACCAAAATACAATATCAGACTACTGAAGGCAAACCATTTCAGGTGGTCTTAGCAGAACACCCAGAAAATCAGCTGATTCCTCAATGGAAAGTCACCAAAGGCGAAGATAAGGTTAAAATTGATACCCAGGGCAATTTAGAAGCCTTGCAGCCGGGAGAAGTGACCATTCAAGGAACAATTCCTGGACTAGCAGCCGATAAAGGCTTTTTATTTATTGATGCCTTAGGCAGAGTTGGTGCAACCGATCCAGATGGCACAATCCACTGGGATATCGTTGCCATGATTGTCTTTTTTGGAATCAGCCTTTATGTTAGCCAAATGCTTTCCGGGCAAAATTCCAGCGGCGGGAATCCTCAGCAAGACACAGTTAACAAAATTACTCCAGTCATCTTTTCTGGGATGTTTTTGTTCTTTCCCCTACCAGCTGGGGTACTGATGTATATGGTGATTGGTAATATTTTCCAAACACTGCAAACCTATATTCTCTCCCGCGAACCATTACCAGAAGAACTGCAAAAAATCGTAGCAGCTCAAGAAAAACAAGAAGCAGTCGCAGAACAAAAAGCATTACCTTTTGAGCCGCAAAGTTCTAAGAAAAAAGCTACAGGAGAAAGTTCTAAGAAAAAGGCTACAGAGGAAAGTTCTAAGAAAAAGGCTACAGAGGAAAGTTCTAAGAAAAAGGCTACAGGGGGTTCATGAGCAATATTCCCATGCAGCGAGGTCAGCAGTGGTTAAAAACACTGCTGGAACTCAGTGGGATATCTACTGAGATTCACACCAATTTAGAAACTGCCCAAACTCCAGACGACGATTCGCCACAAGTAGATAACTACTGGTTGACAATTGATGAAACGAATTTGACACCAGAACAAATCCAGGTATTAATTGGTGTCGATGGTTCTGTGCTAGATGCAATTCAGTATCTAGCAAATTCAGTTCTCAACTTGAGCCAATCCCACGAGGGACAAGCTTCTTACACTATTGAGTTGAATGGCTACCGTATTAGAAGACAAGCCGAAATTAGGTCATTAGCAGAAGCAGCAGCCGATGAAGTACGCTTTTCTGGTAGAGAAGTGGAAATAAAATCCCTCAGTTCTGCAGAACGGCGTCAAGTTCATACTTTCTTGAAAGACTTTGAAGATTTAGAAACCTTCAGTCGTGGCAAAGAACCACATCGTCATTTGGTTGTGCGTCCGGCTACTTTGGAATAAATTAGCAGTAGAGACGCGATGAACCCTTGTCTGTACAAGAGAGACGCTATTAGTTGCGTCTCTACAGGAATTAGGAGTTAATTGACAACTCATAACTAGATAATTTCAAAATTTCTATTATCCTTAAAAGCTAAAATAAAAATGTATTATCAGCGGTTCGGCTGATAATCAAGATAAATTTTCGTGAGAATGTCTCACAAATCCTATGGACGCAATTTATATTCCGCAGCTAACTAGAGCATCGGAGCGGACAGAGGAAGTTCAAGTTAAGGAATTTCTGCCTGGTCTGGAAACTTTGACACCAGTTCGCGGTCGTGTGCGCGTGCAGCATCATGGCAATTACCTGCAAGTGTCCGGTCAGGCAGAAGCAATTATTACTTGTACCTGTAACCGCTGCTTGCAGCAATACAATCAGCGCTTAGGGATTGATACTAAGGAAATCATTTGGTTAGATGAAACTGCAAACCAGCTACAAGACTTGCCTTTAGAAAGGGAAGTGACTATGGAAGATTTAGTAGAAACTCTACCACCCGATGGTTATTTTTATCCCAGTGAATGGCTGTACGAGCAAATGTGCTTAGCAATACCTCAACGCCAGCTGTGCGATCGCAATTGCCCAGGTATTCCTACAAGTATTACTGTTGATAGTTCTGACAGTTCCGAAACTCCAGTTGACAACCGCTGGGCTTCTCTGGAAGCTTTGAAAAAGCAACTTCCGGGCTAACAGTTTGTTGCTAATGACTAAAATTCTCTGACTTTGCGCCCGTGCGATCGCTTTTGGGAGATTAACTCGACAGGGATAGCATGGGTGGGAAATATATCAAGCTTGGGATTGCGATCGCTTTTTTCTAGCCACACGAGCGCAAACTCAACCGATTTAATACTCTGACTTTTCCCGTTAAGTGTTTTTTGCAAGCTGCCAACCCTCACAAAGGTCGT
>JAQYWR010000012.1:0-122801 GCA_029379225.1 Nostoc sp. S4
TCCTTTTCCTCCCACACCTCCTTTTCCTCCCACACCTCCTTTTCCTCCCACACCTGCATTTGTTCCCCACACCTCCTTTTCCTCCCACATTCCCTGTTTAGCCAATGCCCTGGCAAATATGCTAACCTAGTATGGTTAACTAATCTCGCACATCTAAGAATTCGGGTGTTTCCAATAAGGAAATACGCTTAGATGGAGGTTTAACCCGAATCGGAGTTAAAAAAATATATGCCAGTTGTTTCATTGGCTCAAATGATGGAGTCAGGGGTTCACTTTGGGCATCAAACCCGGCGTTGGAACCCAAAAATGTCTCCCTATATTTACACTTCTCGCAATGGTGTACATATCATCGATTTGGTGCAGACTGCCCAGTTGATGGAAGATGCCTATACTTATATGCGATCGCAGGCAGAACAAGGAAAGAAATTTCTTTTCGTCGGCACTAAGCGGCAAGCTGCTGGAATTATTGCCCAAGAAGCCAGCCGTTGCGGTTCGCACTATATTAACCAGCGCTGGTTAGGTGGAATGTTGACCAACTGGGCAACCATCAAAACACGGGTAGACCGTCTGAAAGATTTGGAACGCCGAGAAGAAAGCGGCGCGCTGGATTTATTGCCGAAAAAAGAAGCCTCAATGCTGCGTCGGGAAATGACGAAGCTGCAAAAATACTTGGGTGGCATTAAAACAATGCGAAAAGTCCCCGATATCGTGGTGATTGTAGACCAACGGCGGGAATATAATGCTGTTCAAGAATGCCAAAAACTCAACATTCCCATTGTGTCCATGCTGGATACAAACTGCGACCCGGATGTAGTTGATATCCCCATACCAGCAAACGATGATGCTATCAGATCGATTAAGCTGATAGTCGGAAAATTGGCAGATGCCATTTATGAAGGTCGTCACGGTCAACTCGAAGTTGAAGAGGATTACGAAGATTACGAAGGTGCTGAGTATGACGAAGACTACGATGAAGGTGAGTATACTGACAGCCTGATTCCCGATGATGATGAAGATGATGAATAATGCTTGGTGCTTCAGCAAAAGTGCTGAGTAAGATAGAAATACTCAGCAAATTGGATAGTGCTGAGTCTTGATTTTTGAAGTTGTAAGTTGTGAGTCATCAATTCTAAATTGATAATTAAACACTTAAAACTCACCACTCAAAACTCAGCCAGGAGTTGAGAGCAGCTTTTGCTGTAGACGCGCTTTGGGCGTCTTGTCGTTCGCTGTTAGCGTCTCGTAGAGAAGAGAAGACATCTGAACTTCCCCGAAGGGAGACGTTAATAGCGAACGGTGACTCAGCACTAAACTAAATAAGCGATTACAACTCGAGGTCAAGTTAGGAATTGAGGGAACATGGCGGAAATATCTGCAAAACTCGTCCAAGAGCTACGCCAAAAAACTGGTGCTGGCATCATGGACTGCAAAAAGGCACTAAAAGAAACTGATGGCAATCTCGAAGAAGCCATAGATTGGCTACGGAAAAAGGGCATTGCTTCTGGGGGTAAAAAAAGCGATCGCATTGCAGCTGAAGGTCTAGTAGACACCTACATTGAACCCGGCGGTCAGGTGGGTGTACTCATAGAAGTCAACTGCCAAACAGATTTTGTTGCTCGTAACGAAGCTTTTAAAGCTTTGGTTAAAAACTTAGCTAAGCAAGCAACAACAGCTGATAGTGTTGAATCCTTATTAGCTCAACCCTATATTAGTGATGAAAGCGTAACTGTAGATGAATTCATTAAGCAAACTATTGGCACCCTTGGCGAAAACATCCAACTGCGTCGATTTATCAATTTTACAATAGCAAAAGGTACCGCAGGTGTAGTGGACAGCTACATTCACACTGGCGGTCGAGTAGGTGTATTGGTAGAGTTGGGTTCCCAAACTGATTCAGCTGCTGCCAAAGAAGAGTTCCAGAGCTTGGCGCGGAACGCAGCCATGCAAGTTGCAGCCTGCCCTAATGTCGAGTATGTCAGCGTAGATCAAATTCCTGCTGAAGTAGCTCAAAAAGAAAAAGATATTGAAATGGGCAAGGATGATTTGGCAAATAAGCCAGATAATATCAAAGAAAAGATTGTCCAGGGAAGGATTGAAAAACGCCTTAAAGAAATGGCTTTGCTAGATCAACCTTATATTCGGGATCAAAGTATTTCTGTAGAAGAATTGTTGAAGCAAGTCAAGGGACAAGTAGGCGAAGACATCCAAGTAAATCGCTTTGTCCGCTATGTACTGGGCGAAGGCATTGAAAAGCAAGAAAGTAACTTTGCTGAAGAAGTCGCTGCACAAATGGGCGGCAAGTAGTATTAGTGATTGGTCATTGGTCATTGGTCATTGGTGATTAGTTAAACAACAAAGGACAAATGACAAAGCGCAAAGTCTGAGCGCTGGCTTCCGGCAATCAGAACTTTGTAACAGAGGACAAAGTACAAAGTGCAAATGACAAATGACCCTTTACCAGACAGGTCAAGCCAATAGCCTGACCTGTATTTTATTAGTAAAGAAGCATTTAAAATTTTTGGGAAAGTTATCTTAAAATAAATTTGTACATTTGTACTATGTAATGGTTGATATGGGCAAGAACGAGAAGTTATGGCAAGAGCAATCGAGCGAATTGAGCGGGATATTGCAGCACTCAAAGAAGCGATTCGAGCGATCGCACTAGAACTACAAACCGCTTATGCTAGTTATCTAGCCACCTTGGGGCTAGCCGTACAAAAACAACTGATTCTAGCTACTTACCACCTTTGTACTCAAGGGTATCCCGAAAACTTCCTGCATTTGTCATTGAATCAGCGCCAACAATTGCAACAAGCCATCCGTAAGTTAGGTCAACTGGCAGCCGAGCAGTTCCTTACTTATATTAAAAGTGAGGAAGCAGCAGATCGGGAGGATGAAGGGGATGGAAAAGATGAGGGGAATGAGGGGGATGAAGGGGATGAGGAAGTAACATCTTCATCATCTGCTGTGTTTATTAGCGTTTCTAACCTTCAACCTTTTACTCCAGACACATCTAGTCCTATAGAACTGGCAAAATGGCAACATAACTTAGAGCAGGTTACTCAAGAGATACTCAAGAAAGTTTCCCATGATGCTAATCTTTTATTACAGAAAGCCGGGGTATTACCCCAAAAATTACCAGAACCAATTTTAGCGGCTGCGGCTGCGGCTGCGGCTGAATCAGAATCATCTACTGAGGTAATGCCCGGGCCGCCCAACTTATTAAACTTAGTAATTGAAATTGAAAATGAGCAGCAATCAGAAGATTCTGGTCTAACGCAGATTATGGCTGTTAATTTGCGACTAGGAGAAATTGAATTTGCTGACCCTGCACTTTCATCTGAACGCAGGCAGATCCGTAGTATCTTAGTTCAGCTAAATAAGCTAGAACGAGAGTATCAAAAGAAACTTAGAGAAAGGGCAATTGCTGAAGCTGAAGCTGCATGGCGTGCTAGTTGGTTTGAGGATTAGTCCTTTGTCCAAAGTCAAATGACAAATGACCAATGACTAATGACTAATGACTAATGACAAATGACCAATGACTAATGAAAAACCAGATTGGATACGATTGGACAAAGCCTTAGCAATAGAAGCCGAACATGGCTTTACAGACTTGATGGGCAGACAATACCGTTTCAGCGAATTCCTGAGCTTGACTTTAGGTAAATTTCCCATCGGCTTACCCCAGACTGAGCGCCGCCGTTGGCAAGGATTAGCGGTGCAATTTGCTAGTTATCCACATCTAGCACTGGAAGAAAGACAACATTTAGTAGCGGAGACTCGCAGATATCTTTACCAACTACAGCAAGAGTCCGAAGAGGAGGGAAGCAGAGGAACACAGGAGCAAAGGAAAATTTATCAATCCAAAACTCAAAATCCGACATCTCCAATTGTTGCTGAGGTGAATCGCAGGCTTGCTCCAAAAATTGAGCAAAAACTGAGTGATTTACCAGAAATAGGCTTTAAAAAAGCTGATAATCTAGCACGTCTTGGTTTGCATACCGTCCGTGATTTGCTTTTTTATTATCCTCGCGACCACATTGATTATGCGCGTCAAGTGAATATCCGCGAGTTACAGGCTGGTGAGACGGTGACAATAGTGGCGACGGTGAAGCGCTGCAACTGCTTTACTAGCCCCAAGAACCAGAAATTATCAATTTTAGAACTGTTAGTAAAAGATAACAGCGGTCAAATTAAAATTGGGCGTTTTTACGCAGGTACACGCTTTAGTAGTCGAGGTTGGCAAGAAAGTTTAAAACGCCGTTATCGGGTAGGTAGTATTCTAGCTGCTTGTGGGTTGGTGAAAGAAAGTAAATACGGCTTGACACTAGATAATCCAGAATTAGAGGTTTTAGCAAATCCTGGAGATGCGATTGAGTCGCTGAATATTGGGCGGGTGGTGCCAATTTACGGATTGACTGAGGGCGTGGTGGCAAATACAGTACGACAAGCAGTAATTGCTGCTTTGCCTGCTGCGGCTCACCTGAAAGACCCTCTACCAAGTGGTTTGCGGCAGAAGTATGTTTTGATGGAATTAAAAGATGCGATCGCTAATATTCACTTTCCCAAAGATGGCGAAACTCTGCAAGTTGCTCGTCGTCGCTTAGTCTTTGACGAGTTTTTCTACTTACAACTCGGTTTACTACAACGTCAACAGCAAGCAAAGGCGATTCAAAAGGCCGCCATCCTTGTGCCACGAGGTCAACTTGTAGAGAAATTTCACGAAATACTGCCTTTTCAACTCACTAGCGCACAGCAACGAGTTATCAACGATATCCTCAACGACTTGCAAAAACCCGCACCGATGAATCGTTTGGTGCAAGGTGATGTTGGTTCTGGTAAAACGGTTGTGGCTGTGCTGGCTATCCTGGCAGCAATTCAATCTGGCTACCAAGCGGCACTGATGGCTCCCACAGAAGTTTTGGCAGAACAGCATTATCGCAAGTTAGTTAGTTGGTTTAACCTGCTGCATTTACCAGTGGAATTACTGACGGGTTCTACTAAAACTGCTAAACGTAGACAAATACATTCTCAGTTAGAAACGGGTGAATTACCTCTTTTAGTAGGAACTCATGCCTTGATTCAAGACCCAGTAAATTTCCAGCGATTAGGGTTAGTAGTGATTGATGAACAGCATCGCTTTGGGGTAGAACAACGGGCGCGTTTACAGCAAAAAGGTCAGCAACCCCACGTGTTAACTATGACAGCTACCCCGATTCCTAGAACCTTAGCACTAACAATACATGGGGATTTGGATGTCAGCCAAATTGATGAACTGCCGCCAGGACGACAAAAGATTCAGACAACAGTATTATCAGGTCAGCAACGCAACCATGCTTACGACTTGATGCGTCGAGAAATTGCCCAAGGAAGACAAGTATATGTAGTTTTGCCATTGGTGGAAGAATCAGAAAAATTAGATTTGCGATCGGCAGTAGATGAGCATCAAAAGCTACAGGAAAGTGTTTTTCCAGACTTTCAAGTGGGGCTGTTGCACGGTCGTATGAGTTCAGCAGAAAAGGACGAAGCGATTACTAAATTCCGCGATAATCAAACGCAGATTCTAGTTTCGACTACTGTAGTTGAGGTGGGTGTAGACGTACCCAACGCTACAGTTATGCTGATTGAAAATGCGGAGCGATTTGGCTTATCGCAACTGCACCAACTGCGGGGGCGTGTTGGTCGTGGTGCGGCTCAGTCTTACTGTTTGTTGATGAGCAGTTCTAGGAGTCCTGATGCTCAACAACGGCTGAGGGTGTTGGAACAGTCTCAGGATGGCTTTTTCATTTCAGAGATGGATATGCGTTTTCGTGGCCCAGGGCAAGTACTGGGAACTCGTCAATCAGGAGTGCCAGATTTTACCTTAGCAAGTTTGGTCGAAGATGAAGAAATTTTACTTTTAGCACGCCAAGCAGCCGAGAAAATCATAGAAATGGATGTTACTTTAGAGCGCTGGTATTTGATGAAAGAAGAATTGAAATATCGCTATGAGCGGTTGATGGGTGGGGCGATTTTGACATAAAGATGTCTTGTCTTGATGATGAACAGCGACTAGATGCTCCTATCTTTCCTGAAAATTGAGTTAGAAGCCCAGATGAAACTGGGGAATATGGCAATGTTATACATAGTTTAGGTCAAGCTGTATAGAAAATTTTTTATAGTTTTCACTATAAAAATCCTCTATTTTTGTGCTTTGAAACATTCTTCAAGTTTGTTTGTATAATCTTTTGTACTATAGAATATCCTTCCAGCAGCAGGTAGATGCCCTACAGGTGCTGTCTCGTTAAATATAAGGTCACTGTTCTTTTTACCATACCAGTCAATCTTCTTTTCAAATTCATTTTGGTTATGTTTAACTTTTTCCCAAATATTCCGTTGCTTCTGAAAACCGAAGTTACGGCTGGACTGTTCCCAAAGGTTATTTATCTCTGTTAAATATCCACATTTAATATTGTTACTGTTTATACTTGTAATATAGCCTGCTTGTGTTCCAGAAAACTGGCGTATGAGATCAGAAGTGGTTTGATCTGCATCACGCCAATTCTTAGCAAATAGTTGTTTATTGAGTTTAGATATAGATGGTTTCTCTAGATTCTCTAAAGATTGATATATTAAATATCCCATGAAGCCAAATAACAGAAATGCTCCCACTACATATAATTTATTTTTGTGCTGAGAAACTTTTGCAAAATTTGATTGAGGCTGTGATACAGAGAGTTGAGGGTAGTTTAATTGTTGTGGAGAAATAATAGTAGTATTTAGACTTTCTAGCTTGAGATTAGGTTGAGTGCTAACAATAGCAGGTTTAATCCCGCACTCCTCAAGTCTTGATATGAGTGCAGAAAATCGATGCACTACCGTATTAGAATAACCCCAATTCAACCATTCTCTGCAATATGGGAGATGTCCATCAGCAGCGTTTAAGCTGAAGATTAGGTTATCTTGACTTCTCCAGTTTCCTTCTAAAGACCAGCCAACGCGATCGCCAAAACTCTTAAAAGTGTTGTATCCCGCACTTTTGCTTCCTCCAAGACTTTGCCAAATACGCTGTTGCACACTAAAACCAAAACGCCCGTTGCTGTATTTAATCCAAAGTTGATCAATTTCACTTAGACTTTCACAGGATAATTGTCTACAATCTTCTGCTTGCAGCTTGCCCTCTTGTTCACGACCAGATAGCTTTAGCACAATAGCCCTAGTTTTTTGATCTGCTTCTTTCCACTTACCTGCTACTAATAAGTCTCGTAGTTCAGTACAGTCTGTTGTTGGCGTTGCGCTAAAGTCATCAATTAGAAATTCTGTAGAACTGGATTTTATGGTTGGTTTACCTTGAATATCAGAAATAACGCTGTTAGAGGTATCAATATTATTTACCTTAAAGCTAAATGCTTCAGTTGAAAATACATTTTGATTGCTATTACTCGATTCTCTGTCTGGAATAATTCGCGCTTCAATCGATACTACATCCTCATCTTTAAGTCCCCAAAATTCTTGATAGTCTTTTAACTTGTTGCGAGTGTAGTTACTTATAGGATTTTCAGCTTGAAGTGCTTCAGATAATACCTGCTCGTATTGCTGCAATTTTGCCTTGTACTCTCGATACGGTTTGAGAACTTCTGCTTCAATGACAGCAGCTTCTTCAGGAGTTAGTTGCAAAGTATCTCGTTTAAGGTCTAGCAATTTGTGGACAATAGGGGGAATATTACCGTCTTTGAGGCAATGCTCAACATCTTGGCGATATTTCAGCTTTGGATCTTCAACTCGCACTTTAGCCAGTAGTATCTTACTGCCTTCTCTAATTGGATAGATTTCAGGCTTCATTATACCAGGAGCAGTTTCTTGTACTTTTTCGCTAGCATATTCATGCAACTCATCAATAGAAACAGCTCCATCTTGATCTTTATCTGCTATTCCAGTTTTAATACCTTCAACTAAAAAATGCGTATAAACTGAGAGGTCGAAACGCTGACTCTCAAAAGAATACTGAGTTGAGGTACTAGATGTGAGAACAGCTCGTCCTTCTCCACCTAATTGTTGCTTGACAGGCACAGAACCATCATCTTTGGCCGTCATTCCTTGGGCAAAAGCGCCGCTGAAGCAACAATCCAGAATCACTACTTGTCGCTTCGAGCGGCTACTGCTCATAATATTTTGTACATAACTCGCTGCTACCGCTGTAGGTTGAACGAGTGCTTCTTGTTCTTTGCGGGTATTATGAGCAGCCAAATAAAGATTGCCATTATCATCTTTTACTCCATGACCAGAGAAAAAAAGTAGCAAGAGATCATCTTTTTTACGATTTGCAAACAATCTATAAATTGCTTCCTCCATCGCCTGTCGCTCAGGATCAATCAGCGGTGTCACTCGATCAAAACCGCCAATTTCAGGATTTTCCAATACTTGGCGCATCGCTTCCACATCCTTGCGAGCCGCAGGCAAGGGAGAAAGACCATTTCCATATTCGCCAACCCCAATCAGCAATGCTACCTTAGCCATCTGTGACTCTCTATCTTGCTACAATTTTCTATATTGTGGTTAATACTTAGGTTATCATGAATACCTTATACAATGCAGCTAGCGAGCATTCCAGACTTGATCGCTGTGCTGAGATTTGCCTACAGGTAGAGCGATCGCAATCCTATTTTTATAATTAAGAATCAATACAATTGTTGATAGCTAATTTAACACCTCACTTTTCAATCCCGATGCTTACTGCATTTCGGCATAGGCTTCATAAACACCCTTGACGTTGTACCAGTTGAGAAAAATTCGGGCAATTTCTAAAGCCAGTTGAGGTTTACCTAAGTTAATCAACCATTGCAAAAATGGAGCCATTGTCCGTTCGTTTAGTGCGCCATTGAGTGAAAGAATACCCCAAAGTAAGCGATGCAGCCAAGTCATTTGAATCATCATTCGCACTTCCCATGTGGGATGTTTTTGATAAAACAAAACTCCCATGCGTCCGCGTTGAATTTCTTTGTCGATTAAGCTTTTAATTTGTTCTAAGTTAAATGGTGGATGCCAGTGATAGCCAACAGCTTCCGGACATTTAATTAGTGTCAAACCTAGTTTTTTCAGCCGCACACCTAATTCTAAATCTTCCCAACCATAAAGTTGGAAACTAGTGTCAAAAAGTCCAGCTTTTTCTAACCAATGTTTGGGAATTGCTACATTTCCCGTAGCAAAAAAAGCCGCTGAAAAATCAGTGACTTTGTAGGGTTCAGCCGTTGGGTTGTTGAAATTACAAGTATTAATAACTGCGCCGTAGGTGAAAAAGCGATCGCTTCCCAATTTATCTTTCCCCTGCATAAGTGCGTTACCATGAGCTTGCAGGAAATTCTTCAGCACTACTAAATCACTATCAATAAAAATAATTGTGTCTCCTAGCGCCTGTTCTACTCCCAAATTTCGCGCCGCAGCTGGGCCAGCATGATTTTGCTCAAACCATCGCACATGGGGAAACTCTTGTTTGTGTCCTGCTAACCACTCCAATGTGCCATCAGTAGAACCATCATCCACCAAGACAATCTCATAACCAATAACTGAACTTGGCTGACTTAACTCTTGCATCTCCAAAGCACGGAGGCACTTTTCTAAAATCGGTTGGCGATTATAAGTCGGTATCACAACGCTGAAAAACACAGTCTCACCCATAACACATTTATCCATCTCCAGGATAGGACAGATGGGGCACTGACTCTGTTCCTTACCTGATAACTTCTGATTCGGAAATTTCCTACACTTTAGTCAAGTAGACAAGAAATCTCTATTAATCAAGATATAACCTAGCATTAATTTTTGCTCATTAGATTATGTGACAAACTGGAAAATTTTTGTCTAGTTAAGTGACCTAAATAACAAACAAGCTTTTGTTAAGAACAGGTTATTGACTATTCAAAATCTGTGGCATTTCACGTCAAGAATTGATGGCTTTTTCTGTCAGTAATCAAGATTTGCCTTTACGAGATTTTTTTGTCACAAGAGAGGAGAGTTTGATGTCTACATTTAGTCGCAGACAAATTTTAGTATTTTTTGCTGGCAGTGCTGGTGCTGCTGTGTTGGGAGACACCATTCTAGATGGTATTTCTAATATTGCAGGAGCAAATAATACGCCATTGAGCTTTACACCAGTACGTTTACCTCATCCGCTACCTGTTTATCAACAGCAAAAAAGTTTCTTGCCAACGGGAATCGGTCAGGGACAGGTACTTAATCCATCTGCAAATACGAAGTTAAATAGCTACAACGTAGTTGATGATCTGGTAGTACCACCAGAGTACGATCGCTATGTAATTATAAGTTGGGGCGATCGCGTATTTCCCAACAGCGATGATTATTTCGGCTATAACAACGACTATACAGGTTTTATTCCCCTTGGCAGAACCAACGATGTAGGCTATCTGTGGGTCAATCACGAATACGTGAGTTTTCCTTTTTCCGATCTAGCACCAGAAGCCCCAGCTGATGTTAAAGGATTGCTTACCACCTTTGAATCAGTTATTGGCTGGGCTTTACCTGCCACTAGAGGTCTTGAATTTGATGGGGAAGTTCTATATAACTTAGGCGGTTCAATAGTCCGTATCTCCAGCCGTAATTCTAATAACCGTTATGCTGTGGTTAAAGGTGATGCGAGAAATCGCCGCCTTCACGGTCTGTCTGGGTTGGGAATTAATAGCCAAAGAACTGATGAATATAAAAATGTCACCTCTTGGGGAAGTCGCAGTTACCAAAAAGGCGACCAAAATTATTTAATCGCAACTGGCCCAGCCGCCACCCAAGTATTTAACCTCTCCTTGGATGGACTAGGTAACAAAATTATTGGCACTGCCTTTAACTGTTCTGGTGGTACAACTCCTTGGGGAACTATTTTAAGTGGTGAAGAAAACTTTCAAGGAAGTGCGGCAGCTTTCGTTGGTGTTACAGAATCAGTCAACCCTAATGGAACTCAAACAGGTTATACCGATGGTACTACAGGCAAAACCTTCGGCTTAGTTGGGGAAAAATACGGTTGGATTGTAGAAATTGACCCCGTTAATCCAAATTTCCGCCCTCGCAAACATACTTCATTGGGTCGTTTTCGCCATGAAAACGTCGCCATCCGTGCCGAAGCTCGGAAGCCATTAATCGCCTACATGGGTGATGATAGGCGTGGGGGACACACCTGGAAATTCGTCAGTGCAGGTGTGATTTCTTCACCAACCAGCAAAGCCAACAGCAGTTTGTGGGAAAGTGGTACTTTATATGTCGCCCGCTACAATCCAAATGGTACGGGTCAATGGATACCCTTAAATTTAAATAGTCCCACCAATCCTATTGCGCCATCAGTAATTTCTTCTGTGGAGTTTGCCGCTTTGGGTTCGGCTCAAAGAAATGGTCTTTTACCCCTACCAAAACGCAATGGAATTGCAGGTCAAACCACAGATGGGGGTTCCCTCGCAGTCGATCGCACCAATGAAGCAGTTATACTACCTGCTTATCAAAGTAAAAAGCTATCTGATTTCTACCCTTCCCAAGGTGCTATTCTCGCTGATGCTTTCTTAGCAGCCAACTTGGCTGGCGGCACCCCCACCGCACGTCCAGAAGATATAGAAGTTCATCCAACCACCAAAGAAGTGTTTATTTCCTATACTGATGGTGCGCCAGGAGGCGACGGTTATCCAGATTCCCGGATTTTCCAGGTTGCCAAGTTAAGTACAGATCCAAACGCAACGCAGCAATCGGGAGGATTGTACAAGATTATTGAAGATAGTGCTGATAGTACAGGTCTAACATTCCATTGGCAGAGATTTGCCCAAGGAGGAGAAGCCGGGTCGATTTCTGGTGCTGGTTTTGCCAATGTGGATAACCTAGTATTCGACAATAAGGCAAATATTTGGGGTGTGACGGATATGTCTACCACCACTCATAATGGTTTTAATGTCGGTGCAGCCGGCACTGTAACTATCATCGACCATACAGCCAGTGGTAATGTTTCCAACTTGACAGGAGTTTTCGGTAATAACTGGCTATTTTACATTCCTACTACTGGTACTCATGCAGGAGAGCTAATACCTTTTGCTCAAGGCCCAGTACGCTGTGAGATGACTGGTCCAACTTTTGTGGAAGACACTCTGATTATTTCGGTACAGCATCCCGGTGAAGATAGCCCAGTCAACGATGGTACGACACTGAGTCGTGATATTGAAATACTGAATTTGAATGGTATTACATTTAATCAGGCTCGTACTGTACCTCGTGGCAGTAGTTGGCCAACTAACATCCCAACCGCTGATGGTGGTAAGGGTCAACCTAAAGGTCTTCCCAAACCATCTGTGATTGCCATCAGACGTAAGAATCCTACTGGTAGTTTTACTTAAAAATGTATGTATAGAGGCGTTAAATTATAACGTCTCTACGTTAATTTTCATGCTGACTCTAATTTGCTAGTCCAGATACTTTTTTCTTGCGCTTCATTCCCAAGGCCATAGCACCAGCGATCGCTGTCCCACCAATAGTCATCGGTTCTGGTACTGATGTACTCTTAGTGTAGGTTACTCTACCCACCTCTGTTGTAGACAATAAGTCAGCACTGAGAATGCTATAAAATTTTGTTCCTCCTGTATTTGGATTACCTGGGTCGTTACCAATAAAAAATCGATCTTCAACCAAATAACTCAGTCCTGACAGATTGCCATTTGTAAAGGTGACTACAGGAGATGCTGGGTAATCAAAATCACTTGCCTGCGTATATTGAGTACCCAAGTAGTCAAACAAAATGGATAATCCATTGTTAACCTTTAAAGTTTCCTCACCTATCCCGGTTAAAGTTGAGTCATCATATTGAAAAGAGCCAAAATATTGACCGGGGTTATCGCCAGATGTCGCATTCACGGTGAAACCGTAATTAACCAAGGCAGCTTGTGTTGGTTTAGCTACAGCAGCAACCAAGATAGCAACTGCAAAAGCAGCAATGCTAATATCTTTAGCTAATTTCATTAGAAAATACTCCAAAGCTCAAAAATGAATAATTTTGTAGTTTCACTTAAATAAGCTTTGAACCAATGTATATAGGTTAAGAAATAACCAACAAAAGATGATCTTCGTTAAAAACCAGATCAAAAAATATTTGATCGGTTTATGAGCAGACTGGGATCTGAATTCTAACTCCTAACTCCTGCTATAGGTTGTTGCATGAAGAAAGTATATATGGATTAGTTTCGATATAATAATGACTCATTCTTTGTTTTCCTAACTGGAGAAATTAATGGGTCGCGCCAAAAAGGTTGTTCTGGCATATTCTGGCGGAGTAGATACCTCAGTTTGCATCCCTTACCTAAAACATGAGTGGGGTGTGGAAGAGGTAATTACCCTAGCAGCAGATTTGGGTCAGGGAGATGAATTAGAGCCAATCAGAGAAAAAGCTCTCAAATCGGGTGCAAGTGAATCCTTAGTAGCTGATGTTAAAGACAGCTTTGTTAAAGATTACGCTTTTGGAGCAATTCAAGCCAACGCCCTTTATGAAAATCGTTATCCTCTAGGAACTGCCCTTGCCCGGCCGCTGATTGCTAAGGTATTAGTAGAAACAGCCGAAAAATATGGTGCTGATGCGATCGCTCACGGCTGTACTGGTAAAGGTAACGATCAAGTTCGTTTCGATGTTTCTGTTGCTGCTCTCAACCCCAACCTGAAGATCCTTGCACCAGCCAGAGAATGGGGAATGAGCCGCGAGCAAACCATCGCCTATGGTGAAAAGTTTGGTATTCCTTCACCAGTCAAAAAATCTTCTCCTTACAGCATTGACAAGAATTTGCTCGGTCGTAGTATTGAAGCTGGTTTACTCGAAGATCCCTCATTCGAGCCACCAGAAGAAATCTATGAGATGACTAAAGCCATCGCTCACACTCCCAATGAACCAGAGTACATCGAAATTGGTTTCTATCGTGGTATTCCCACCACACTTAATGGTTTAACTAAAAAGCCGACCGAGTTAATTGAACAACTTAATCAGCTTGTAGGAAATCATGGTGTCGGACGGATTGATATGATCGAAAACCGTCTAGTGGGCATCAAATCACGGGAAATCTACGAATCACCTGCGATGTTAGTTTTAATTCAGGCACATAGGGATTTGGAAAGTTTGACTCTTACAGCAGATGTTACTCATTACAAGCGTGGGATTGAAGAAACTTACAGCCAAATCGTTTATAACGGCCTGTGGTACAGTCCACTCAAAGCTGCACTGGATGCTTTTATTCAAAAAACACAAGAGCAAGTATCTGGAACTGTGCGCGTGAAGTTGTTTAAGGGTAATGCCACCATAGTTGGACGCTCTAGCGATAATTCCCTCTATAGTCCTGATTTAGCAACCTACGGAGCCGAAGATCGATTCGATCATAAAGCTGCTGAAGGCTTTATCTATGTTTGGGGACTACCAACTCGTATTTGGTCGCAGTTAACTAAGGGTTAGGGAGACGCAAAGAGTGGGAGACGCTCCGATCTGAAGACGCGACAACACAGAGAGTGTTTGCGATCGATTCCCTGCATCCCCTTTGGCGATGTCTGTGTGTCAGAGCGTCTTTATGTCTGCTCCCTCATATCATGTCCGTTTAAAGAACTATCATTTAGGCGATTTTAATCACAAGTAATTAACGGGACATGATATCACTCTTCATTGCCCATTTGTTTAACTTGACGAGACTCTAACCACACTGGTACGAAAATTAAAGCTGCCAGGATCAGTAGTGCTACGATCGCAAATTTACTCGCCCAAGCAACCAATTGTTCTAAGGAGATAATTTTGCCAGCAAAGAAAGCTAATGTCACCATTAAACTAGCCCAAGCAACTGCTCCTAACAAGTTATATAAAAAGAATTTTCTGAACGGCATTTCGGCTATACCAGCTAGTGGTGCAGCCAAAATCCGCAGCAATGCCACAAAACGTCCGACAAATACTGCTTTTGCACTATTTTGACTAAATTGCTCTTTAATATTCAACATTCGCACTTCCGAAATCCGAAAGATGCTACCAACTTTTACCAGGAAAGCCCAACCGCTAACTCTACCAATCCAATAACCACAAACCCCCCCAATTACAGCACCCATAATTGCGTTACCGAGAACCAGCCAGAAATTCAGTTCCTCGCTACCAGCTAAAAATCCACCCACTAAGGTTACGGTTTCGCCTGGAACAGGAATGCCTAAATTTTCTAGCAAAATTCCCAAAAAAATTGCCCAATAGCCGTAGTTGTGGGCGACTTCCTGGATATTTTCTAGTGAAATCAGTTCTAAAGACATCCCGCACCGCCGTCTTTACAAATTTTTACTTTTACTATATCTTTGCTTGTTTTTGGCTAGGCTGTCAATGCAAACCGCTACATAGATTTATTAAGTCAATTTTAATTCGCCATTATATTTTTATCTATGGTGATTATCAAATTTGGACTATTAATTCTCATATTTTTAGCATTCACTACCACAAAGCTATACGTTTTTTAAAAAAATAAAAAATATTTATAAAAAATTTATAAATATCTAGTTAAATTATGAAAATTGTGTAAAAGACGCAGTTGATACCGAATTTGTTAGGCGCTTATGCCTATATTGGGAAAAGTTATTACAAATTATACGACATGAATACTGAAAAAAGCTCTCTCAATTTCACGGCTGGAATTACCTAAATTTTCAGGTAAGACAGTGATTTTGCTGTTGAAAGAGAAAACGTATTTATGTCTTTTTTTGGTTTTTTGTTAAGTGTTCCAACTACCCTGTTAAATTCATGATTCTCACACAAGAACTTCAAGTGATTTTGTTCAAACCCCAAGCAAGCATCGATTTGGAAGTTGGTATGGCTTTGAGCGAACAGATGGCTGGAGTAGTGCCCGAACCCCATCAACTCTGGGTTATCGACTTAGCAGAAGTTAATTTTATGGATAGTTCTGGTTTAGTTCCTCTAGTAAAAGGTTTAAAAGCTGCACGTCAGAGCGGTTGTCGTTTAGTTTTATGCAACGTGCAAACTCCTGTAAGATTAATTTTGGAACTTACCCAATTAGATACAGTATTTGAGATTTTTGACACTTACGAAGACATCTTTACCACTATTAAAGATAAGAGTCTGGTGCTAGCAGGCTAATAAATAAATCTACCTTGAGAAGGATGGTGGAGTCAAGTGAATTTGCATTTATTTACACTATGTTGTGTATCCTCACCTCGTCTAAAGATAACAGTCTGGTGCTAGCAGGCTAATCTCCTATTTTACCTAGAGAACAATATTGAGGAAAACTACGAGTTTTCCAGCTACTCATGTAGTATAGGAAATGACCAAAATTGGTTAAAACAGATGCAATTGTTTATTAGACTCCCCAGCCTCATGAAAGTACAGCTTTTCAAACATCCTTCGAGAGCAGTTTGAAAAGTCTATTGTCGTATACACATATTTTGGAATAACCCGATCAAAATCCTCTTTTTAACAAGACGAGTAAGGGTATCTACAGTTTTTAATCCATCAGCTACTACTTTGAAAACATCCTCATTTAGGCATTCTGGGGAGTTGAAATTTGAGTTTGTTCAGATGCAGTCCGGGGAAAACTTGGCAAATCAATGCCGCTGTGACTAGCATTGCGGGTTTTAATTGCTAAGCGGTAACTAACACTTTGCAGTTCTGCTTGTAGTTGGCGGTTTTCCCGTTGTAACATTGCTACTTTTTCTCTGACTGGTGTCATCCGCTCCTCAAACTTCCGACGGTAAATTTGAGGCAACTCTTGGACTACCTGCTCCAACATCCGACTGCGATCGCTAAGTTCTTGAACTGACTGTCGCAATTGGTAAATTTCGGAGTCACGAGTTGATATTTGCTCTTGATAGAATCCTACCTGCTCTTCCACAGCTTGCAGCTGTTCTTGTAAAGCTTGTAACTGCGTGATATCGCGCTCAACATCTGGTTGCTGGGGCATAAAATTTGTATTGCCTTTTACCAGCCGAAAGAGTTCTTGAGATAACTGTTGCACTAATTGATCGCGAAGTTGCAACTCTTGGCGTAGTTGCGATACTTCAGTCGAGAGAACTTGAATGTTGGGTGTATTAGATTGGCTCACAGTAGCTTACATCTCCCATTTGGTATCTTGTCCAATCTAAGGTATAACTGCGGGAGTACTACCTTTGGCAAGTATTTGTTAATTTAGCATTGCAAGCCAAGTTACTGGTAAAGAAAAAACAAAATTTTATTCAAGGGCATTGGACATTGGAAAGTAGAAAACTATTCCCTATGCCCTATGCCCTATGCCCTATACAGTTGCATTCGCAGCCACTTTAGCAGGTTTAGTCTCTTCGAGTTCTTGCTTAATTGTCAGATAGCGAATCACTTCTTCACTTAAGCGCATAGCACGTTCAAAGGGAGCGATCGCAGTTGCAGGTGCAGTGTAGTTTAACTGGATATAAATCCCATCCCGGTGTCTTTTGATTTCATAAGCTAGACGACGCTTACCCCGATTTTGAATTTGGATCTCCTCAGCGCCTTGTTCGCGAAGCAAATTCTGATATTTAGTAACTGCTTGCTCTACTTGTTCGTCTCCCAAGTCAGGACGCAGGATGTACATTGTTTCGTAACTTGTAGTCATTTTTTGGTCTCCTTATGGACAAAAATGGTCGCTAGTGTCAATTTATACTAATATTATAAAAATACTAGTATCGCTCAACATCTGAAGCAACAAGGAACTATAATCTTACCAGTTTTCAATTTGAATCATTAGCCAATCCGCCGAACTTTGGATTTCATTTCTTGGATGTCCCTAATGAAATACTAGGTCGGCCGCCGACCCCCAGATTAATGCAAGCAAGTAAGAATCCAGCTTTTGGTGTTCGCCAGCAAATCGATCTAGCTATCAGCTTAGCCTTTCCCCAAGGACATCTGTAGCGATCGCTTTTTTGCTCAAGGCTCAATCGGTTCGCCAAAAAGCTAACTGAGGATTGCTACTGGGCGTTTACAAGTTTTAATAAAAAACAAAAGGATATCGATCGAGGTTATGGCGCAGCGCTATGTACGAATTCAAAATCAAGAAGGACAGATTTACTATGGGTTACTACAACTATCCCTCGACGTTCAAGTGCTAGATGCTCCGCCCTGGTTACAAGGGCAACCCACTGATTTGACTTTGACACCAGGAAATTACCAAATTTTGGCTCCCTGCGCTCCGTCGAAAATTGTGGCGGTGGGCAAGAATTATGCAGATCATGCCGCAGAAATGGGAACTCCAGTGCCTTCTGAGCCGCTTATTTTTCTCAAGCCAACTACATCGATTATTCCCTCTGAAACGGAAATTAAATATCCTCCCCAGTCGCAACGAGTAGATTATGAAGGAGAATTAGCATTAGTGATTGGCGATCGCGTTTTTGACTGTACACCAGAAATCGCCCAAACTAAAATTTGGGGCTATACAATCGCTAATGATGTGACAGCCAGGGATTTACAAAAACAAGATGGTCAGTGGACACGAGCCAAAGGTTTTGATACTTTCTGTCCCTTAGGCCCTTGGATTGTCCGAGAATTAAATCCGGGAGCAAGATTGCAGACTTTTGTAAATGACGACTCCAATCCAGTCCAATCTGCCTCTATCGACCAAATGGTATTTCCGCCAGATGTTTTAGTGTCTTATATTAGTCAGGTAATGACGCTATTACCGGGGGATGTGGTGCTTACAGGAACGCCAGAGGGTGTAAGTCGATTGCAACTAGGCGATCGCGTCCGTGTAGAAATTGAAGGTATTGGTCGCTTGGAGAACACCGTAGCGACCCGTTAAGGACTAGCGCACTTGCATGTACACTGCATCAGAAATCGCTGGAATTTCTGCATAACGCCCAATCAAAGACTGGATGACTGAATATCCAACTGCTAGCACTACACCTAAAAAGATAGTGTTAGCCACTGTTTCTATTGCAAAACCAGTACCAGGAACCTGTCCTAAAATTTGCACTAGTATGGAACATAAAAATATAACTATATCCAGAAGAATTGCCTGCATCGTGTTAAAACGAATGAAGTGACTGATTTTTTCGTTTCTTACCACCAATAAAAACAAGGCAAAGAACACGATTAGTTGTCCAAATTGTCCTAAACTACCATAAATTATTAGTACTGGTTGCAGCGGTAAAAGCAGGACTCGTAATGCTGGAAAATCATTCAATAAAAACCTGCTAAAGATTAAACCATCTATTAGGGGCAGCAGGTAAGGCAAGCAAGCAAAAATTCGATCCCAAACTGTTGTAGACCCGCGCCAAGACATTATGGATTCTCCTATGGTTATATTTGAACAGCTACTTGACCTTAGGATAACGCAGTTGCTTGCTCTTGCTGGCAAATTAAATTATTCTACATGGGCTATGCGAAAACCCATTACACACTCATACTGGTCTGGCTGCTGTTGAGTAAGTTTGCGAATGGCTTGACCACAACGCAGTTGACCGCCACGCCAACGGGGTTGACCACTGTCATCAGCGAGTAAACAAGACTGGCAAACTTGCTCAGGGGCAAGGATTTGCTCGTCCATTAAAATGACTAGCATCTAATCCCTCCTGGAAATTTTCATCGTCACCTACATTTCACTTCAAGAAGCACACTCGTTGTAGCAGTCTAAAGGACAGCGCACTCTCAGCTATGGTGATTTGCGAGCGCCAACTATACTTAAGAGCTACATCCTAAGTGTTAGTAGCAAAAATGCAGGTGTCACAATTAAATCAAAATTGTCAAGTGAATCTTAATTTATTGTATGTTCTGTTCTGTTGCAGATTGGATTGTTTATTAGAAAAGGCTGATTCCAAGGTATTGACTTTAGAAAAATTTAAGTATATGAAACTAAGTTAACTTGATAGCCTTTTTAAGGATGCAATTACAAATTAGTGGAGTAAACTTGCAAACAAGCTAATACACAATATTACTGGGCGGCTTGTCGGTCTGGGTATCACTTACAATGGAACACTGGCAATTTCTGATACAGAAGCAAGGCGATCGCTCCTGGCATATCCTAGAATCGCCGAATTTAGAAATTTTGCAAGGGCAGTATAGAGTTCTGGCTCGTTCTAGCCTACGGAATACAAATGTAGAAATCCGGGTTACTCACTTTTCAACAGAAGTTACATCAAAACAGCGAATTTTCAAGCGATTGCGTCGCACTAACTCAGAAGGCTTAATGGCGGTAGTTCCCTTTACCTACTTTGAGCCAGGAGTTTGGGAATTACGCTGTTCGGGCGATTTGATGTCCGATATGCTTGGTAAATCTTGGCAATACTGCGTCCAACTGCAAGTCCTGTCCCAGGAAACACGAGGAGCAGGGGAGCAGAGGAGCAGGGGAGAAGTTGCAGTAAGTCTTTCTTCTGTGTCTCTTGGCAATGACGCCACTTGCTCTACTTTAGGAGATACGCCGGTTCCTCCAATTGAGGAGACCCGAAGACCTGAGCAGCTCGCCAAGACCGCAGTGGCTCCTGCATATCCCATGCTTGATGCTCCATACGCTGTGGAAACACCAGAGCCGGCGATGGCTATCTCGACAGAACTACTAATTCCTATAGATAGCAGTGCTGACACCGTTGTTGTGCTAGATGTAACTAAACAAGAAGATACAGATAGTACAGTTGACACAGTTGTTGTGCTAGATGTAACTAAACAAGAAAATACAGATAGCAGTACTGCCACTGAGGCTGTGCTAGATATCACTAACCACAAAAATATACATAGCAGTGCTGACACCGTTGTTGTACAAGATGTAACTAAACAAGAAAATACAGATAGTACAGTTGACACAGCTGTTGTGCCAAATGTAACTAAACAAGAAGATACAGCCATCGATCGGCCTGTCAGTCCTGTATGGTTCAAAGGTGAGACGGCAGAACAGATTTTACAAAATTTAATAGAATTAGCCTTACCGATTTCTGAACCGCTGTCTGAAGATGAAAAGGTTATAGATTCTTCAGTAACACAACCCCTGCCACCATTATTGCTAACTTTAGATCGGGATAGTTATATTGCTCGTTGGGGACAAGCTCTCACAATTAATGGGCAGGTAGAACTTGAGGAAAAAACGAATTTAGAATTAGCTGAAGTATTATCTCTAAAAAGTGTCCGTGGACTCGAACTAAAAATTGAACTGCGATCGCCTTTAGAGTCGCAAATCTTGACCCAGGTACGCCAATCCTTACCAGACCAACACCTGCCTTTCACCATCAATACTTCGATTGATATTCCTGCTGAATGTGAATCTAAATTAATTTTGGCAGATATCAGTTTATATGGTAAATTCGGCGACATTGGTGAAGTTATACATTTAGCCAGCCAGTCCTTCACCATTACAGCAGATGTAACACAATTACTGGCAATCACAGCCGTAGCAAAATCCAGCACATCATCAAATGACCTGATAGAACCATCGTCTTCTGCTAGTTCCACAGAACCAAAGGCAGCTGCTAAGCTCGATTTAAAACTATTGAATCTGGTCAAACTGCGAAAAACAGACCAGCCTTTGCTAGTCAATTCATCGCCAAACACACCCCTACCACCGCAAATTAACCTGCAAGTTCTCCGAGAAACCACCCTACGGACATCTCAACTGAAGAATTCAGCTAGTTCGCCTCAATTACCAAAACTGCCCCCCATTCAAACTGATATCAACACTCCCACAGATGTTGTTGCTGAATTTCCTACACACAGCGAACTTCTAGAAAAGGATGCTACTATAGCTGCCATTAACTTGGAGCAGTTAGTCATCAGGCAACGTCGAATACCAGTACTCGACACGACTTTTCCATACTTGAAACGGCTACAAATACCAAGTCCTACAGAAGAAGTAAAAGATAATGCCCTAGATACATCGGAAATTCAAGCAACTGACGACATACCGGATTCGGACACAATTATCACTGAAGATAAAAATACAACTGAATTACTAGCTCAACCAAATTCAGAAATCCAAGAAGAATCCGTTGCTCAAGTACTAGCTCAACCAAATTCAGAAATCCAAGAAGAATCCGTTGCTCAAGTGCTAGCTCAACCAAATCCAGAAATTCAAGAAGAATTTGTTGCTCAAGTACTAGCTCAACCAAATTCAGAATTCATTCAAACAAAACTTTACTCCTCTCCCTTGCTTAGGAAATGGATGCACAGCCAAGGATATTCTTTGCCTGAACCCATAAATGAACTGCCACCACAAGGATACGATAACTACGTTCCAACCCAGCAGACGCCGCTTTCTGTTAGCCTAGAAACTGCCAATAGTGAAGTTGATGTTATTGATATCAACTCGTCATTAAGTATAGATATTAACACAGAAATACTTGAAGATACAGATATAGGAGAAAAAACAGACCCGATCGTAGAGGAAAATACAGAAGTAGAAAAAATCTTAGAAGAACCGATATTTTCACCACCTTTATCACAAATACCGCCCCCTCCTCCGATAAACATAAATACACCATCAGCTTGGTTGGCGCAAGAAATTGTTGTAGATGATACCTATAGTGAACTAGAAGCCGATGCAACCAAGAGTTATGCCTTGGAATATCAAGAGCAACCAGCATTAGATTTATCTCGTATTCTACCTATAAATACAGTAGCCATTGAGCCTTTACCAATTCCCCAACTGCATGTACCAGAGGGCGAACTAATAGCTGGCAAGTCTGTGATAGTGCGTGTAGTATTGCCTGAAGTATCTCGACAAGTTGCTATCAAATTATGGGTTGAAGATTATCAAACTCGTTGGTTATTAGACGGTCCCCATTTACTGACAAATTTATTACCTAACGCCTTGGGAGGACTGGAAGTGATGACCCAATTAAATATTCCCTTTGGCTGTTTGGAAATTCGCTTAGAAGCGATCGCTCTAGAGACGACAACCCAACAGGAGAGTCACAAAGTCACAATACTACGAACTGTCATTCCTCCAGACTTGCCAAACTTAGAGCTAGATGAGCTATTGGGTATTTGAGTGTTAATGGTTAACTGTTGACTGAGGAGTTAGGAATTTTCCCTCGGCCTCCCTTATCTCCTCATCCCTACTCCTGACTTCCCACTCGCAATATGGGCTGTGTTAAAAATCTTTAGAATTTAAAAAATCTGGCACACTTTGCAGTAAGCTCATCTTGAATTGTAGTGTGATTTAACAGGAACTTTTACTATGGCATTTGAATTTTGGCCTACGATGTTGGCTAGCACTTCCTACCTGCCTGCTATCTTCGTTCCGATCGTTGGTTGGATTGTACCAGGTGTAGTATTCGCATTTCTGTTTTTATACATAGAAAGCGAAGATATTGCTTAATAGGTTTATGAGTTAATTGGTAATAGATTGCTTAGCTTTTTACCAATTACCTGAATATTACAGCAGAATTCAGAAGTCAGAATTGGTAAATTCTTAAGTAAATAAGCTTTATACCTAGCTTTAAGACTTAGCTTGTTACTTCACCTTCTGGGAATCTGCTGTAATTTTCTAATAACTTCATCAAATTTATTATAGAGGTAATAAATATACACTATAATTGGTAAATTCACAAGTCAAAATTGGTAAACAAAACAGGCTAGACGCCAAGGTATCAAGCTTAAGTTTTGTAATTCACCTTGCTTTAAATTAGCTGTAATAATACCGCCTATCTCAGAGAGACAGGCGGTTTTTTAATGCTGATTTCTCAACAAATGCTAAAAAATTCAGACTTATACTATTCTGTTCAAACTAGTTTTAGATTGAAGAACCAAGTCCGGCGTAGGCACCATAAAAGAAAATGCCTAAGACTGTAATTACACCTAATCCTGCGACCGTAGCGACGACCCACAGGGGAATTCTCCCACTTCCAGACACAGCTTATTTCCTCCCTTAACAACAAATCAACACACGTTCAATAAATAAAGATTAACAACAGTAGTCCTAGTTAGTTAAAGAAGTAACTAGAAAACAGAATTCCCAGAACGAAAATCATCAATAGTCCCAGGTATAGCGAAGTCCGGTTTAATTCAACCGGTTGATTATTAGGATTGGGCGATCTTTCCATAACTTGCTCCTAGCGTTGAATAAATTGCATTGCGGCGATCGCGCCTAAAAAGAATACAGTTGGTACACCTAAAGTGTGAACAGCCAACCATCTGACAGTAAAAATTGGATAGGTAACTGGTTGATTGATGTTATTACCGCTAGTCATGATCTCAAACTACTTTCCGATAAATTGTTCAACTTGCTTTTTCGCTTCAAAACGGTTCTTCACAATTGGTACTTCCTGCCGCGTTGGTGTGAAATATTCATTAGGACGCGGTGTGCCAAAAGCATCATAAGCCAGTCCAGTGCTGACAAATAACCAACCAGCAATAAATAATGCGGGAATGGTGATGCTATGAATTACCCAGTAACGAACGCTGGTAATGATGTCCGAAAATGGACGTTCTCCAGTGGTACCTGACATTTAGATCCCTACCTTCACAAAGAATGTATTGAGTTTATTATCCTACAAAGTTTAGAAAGAGTTACAAGTTGCAACGTTCTTCTCAGAAATAGAAATTGGGTATTGGGTATTGGGTGTTGTGAAAACTCTTCCCTGGTTCCCAGTTCCCAGCCTCCATTAAGCTGCTTCTGAAGAAGTAGTTTTCGTGTTTGGTAGATATTTGAGCAAGACACCGCGATCGCCAATCACAAATCCTTGGTCTGGTTGGAAGAAAACAATCTTGTACAAATTAGCAGCTACTCCTTCTACCTCACGGTCTTTTTCCCAGGTTTGGCCACCGTCGGTACTCCGTAGCAAATTACCGCTACCGCCACCGAGCCAAATTTCATTGGGTGTGCGGTATGCCAAATCCAGTAAACCCCAACTGGTGGATAACTCTGGATTTTGTGCTTTTTGCCATTCTTCAGGTTTAGTTGGTTCGCTGAACTGGATTTGACCTCCTCTGGCTAGCATCCATAATTGACCACTGTCAGCAAAACCCATGTTTTCTACCCGCCGGGAACTATTGCGGTTATGAGGAACCCAAGCATTTTGCCCTGGTTCCCAAGTTGAGTAGAAGTTACCCTTAGCGGAAACAGCAACATATTTGCCATCAACAGAACGTTCTAAGTTACGCACTACACCAACTGCTGATTCCACTTGAGCTTTCCAGTTTTTGCCGCCGTCTGTAGTCTGATAGATGGCTCCCACATCAGTAGCCAACTCGGCTTTGTTGTCTGCTAATGCCTTAATTGCGATCGGGTTACCCGGTAGCTTTTCGCTCAGAGCAATCCGCGACCAAGAAGCACCATTATCAGTGCTATGAATTAAAAATCCAGGTTCTCCGGCAATCCAGCCTTCTCTCCCCAAAAAACTAACTGAGTTAAAGCGATATTTTTGCTCATCTAGTTGCAGTGTTATTGGTTTCCAAGTATCACCTCCATCATTGGTTTCCAATAGTGTGGCACTGCTACCTACTAAGTAACCATGCTGAGGATTATCAGTAAAAGCAATATCCAGCAACTTCGCATCTGTTGGCACAGAAATGATTTTCCAAGGGTTGTAGTTAATAGAGGTAACTTTGCTACAACCTATACACATCAGAACTACGAGTAACAAGGCAAATATTCGTTGCCAACTTTTCACAATTGAATGCATCAGTATCTCTTAGATTGGTTCTAAATTTGTGTAGGGGTTTTCTAAAAGGTTTAGCTTAAAAGCTACAGTCGCTTTATAGACTTGGTAAAACAGGATGAGGGTGTGTTGAGAATTCAGAATTCACAATTGAGAACTCCTAACTCAGCAGTTAACACTCAACAATCAGCACTCTCAAGCGGGTCTTATTGTAAGCCGTAGAGACTGAGAAAAAATAAAAATGCAACAGCCAAAGCGCCAAAAATTAGGACATTTTTTTGGATTGGCGTTAGGTTATTGACACCCAAACCGTAACCGAGATTTTCTTTAAAGCCGGATGCAGTACCCGCAGGACCAATATTGGCAAAAACCGCTTTCTTGGCACTACAAACTGGACAGCGCCAAGTTACCGGTAGTTCTGCAAAAGCTGTTCCTGGAGTAATGTCATTTTTGTCGTCTCCCTTTTCGGGTTCGTATACATAACCGCAGGCGCGACACTCATAGCGGTCTAACACTGGAGTCTCAACAGCTGGTTCGCTCATGGCTAAGGCCTCGCAGAGGAGAAATCTTAAATATACGTTAAAAATTATGACATAACTGTTAGACTTTTCTATCAATACCAAAAACGAATCAAATACCTGAAATGCATTTGTTTCGTAGATTTCAGAAAAATCAAAAAGATATAATGTAAAAGAAAGTAACGCAATTCAAGGGATTGGGTACTGGGGATTAGATATTGGGAATTGGGCATTGGGAAGAAGCAGAGGTCTAAAGCAGAGGGGCACAGGAGAAAAACTTGCTGCAACTTCTCTCCTGCTTTCCCAGTCCCCAGTCACCAGTCCCCAGTCCCCATGCCCCATTCCCAACTTAAATACTTCATAAGCGGTAGATACTCATTGTGTTTGTCCTCAGCGGTTACGAGTACTTTCTAGGCTTCTTAATAGTCTGTAGCCTAGTTCCTGCCTTAGCGCTCTCAGCATCCAAGCTCCTACGACCCAGTGGTTACAGCCCTGAACGGCGTACCACTTATGAATCTGGGATGGAACCCATCGGGGGAGCCTGGATTCAGTTCAATATCCGCTACTACATGTTTGCTCTGGTCTTTGTCGTTTTTGATGTAGAGACTGTATTCTTGTATCCTTGGGCGGTAGCTTTCCATCGTCTAGGATTATTAGCATTTATTGAAGCGCTAATCTTTATTGCAATTCTTGTAGTCGCTTTAGTTTACGCATGGCGTAAAGGAGCTTTGGAATGGTCTTAAATTCTAACTTAATAACCCAAGACAAAGAGCGAATCATCAATCCTATTGACCGTCCGACAATCACTCAAGACCTTTCGGAAAATGTGATTTTGACCACGGTTGACGATCTCTACAACTGGGCGCGGCTTTCTAGTTTGTGGCCGTTGCTATTTGGTACTGCTTGCTGCTTTATTGAGTTTGCAGCTTTAATTGGCTCACGATTTGATTTTGATCGTTTTGGACTAATTCCTCGTTCTAGCCCCCGCCAAGCCGATTTAATCATTACGGCAGGGACAATTACCATGAAGATGGCACCCCAACTGGTGCGGCTTTATGAACAAATGCCAGAACCGAAGTATGTAATCGCAATGGGAGCTTGCACGATTACTGGCGGGATGTTCAGTGTTGATTCTCCGACAGCAGTGCGCGGAGTTGATAAACTGATTCCTGTGGATGTGTACTTACCTGGTTGTCCTCCTCGTCCAGAAGCAATTATCGACGCGATTATTAAGTTGCGGAAGAAAATCGCTAATGATTCGATGCAAGAGCGGAATAAAATTAAGCAAACTCACCGCTATTACAGCACAACTCATAACCTCAAACCAGTAAAAGAAATTTTAACTGGTAAGTATTTGCAGTCAGAAACTCGCTCTGTACCACCGAAAGAATTGACAGAAGCGATCGGTATGCCAGTACCACCTGCATTGCTGACAGCAAAGACACAAAAGGAGGAACAAAGCCGTGGCTGAAGAAGAATCTAAACCAGTACCAGCAGCGAAAGAAGAGTCATTGGTAGAAGCTGGTAAAGTTTCTCAGTGGTTAACAGAAAATGGTTTTGGGCATGAGTTTTTGCCACCAGACAAAAATGGGGTAGAGATAATTAAAGTGGAGCCAGATTTCTTGCTCCCTACCGCTACAGCCCTCTATGCTTATGGGTTTAATTATCTCCAGTTTCAAGGTGGTATTGACCTTGGTGCAGGACAGGAATTAGTGAGTGTATATCACTTGATTAAAGTGGGTGATAATAGCGATCGCCCCCAAGAAGTCCGCTTAAAGGTGTTCTTACCACGAGATAATCCAAGAGTGCCTTCAGTATATTGGATTTGGAAGACCGCTGATTGGCAAGAACGCGAGTCTTACGATATGTTCGGCATTATTTATGAAGGACACCCAAATCTCAAACGACTTTTGATGCCAGAAGATTGGGTAGGTTGGCCTTTGCGGAAAGATTATGTCTCGCCTGATTTCTACGAATTGCAAGACGCTTATTAATTAGTGCTGAGTTTCACTAGTTAATTAACCCCTTTCCGGTGGCGGAGAGGGGTAATGTTTTAGCATTTTGGATTTTGGTTTGCAACATTTGAGATAATGGTGCGTTGTCGCAAACACTCAACGCACGCAAAAGGATGCGATTACTGTATTGTCTTGTCGCTACTTTGAAGGCTTACTCAATGCTTTAACAAGCTCGTCTTTTTTCATTTTAGTGATGCCAATAATCCCTTGTTTTTTTGCCATCACTTTTAGCTCGGCTGTTGTCATTGTTTTGAGAATACCGATATCAGTAGTTGTATCTGGCATCGGTTGAGGAGTTAGATAAAAAACTTGATTTAAAGCATCAAGTTTTTTACCTTTGGTAATACCACACTTTAAATCAACAATTGGTTCTAATGTCTTCCAATATTCACGAGGAGCTTCATCAATTCGGTTTGTAGCTATAGCAGGTTTAACTGCTTTGAGAACGCTATCTGGTTGCTTGACTAAATACTCTAATGCTGCTTTTATTTCATCCCTAGACGCCTTAGAGAGATTGATTTTTGGAATTTCTTCTCCTGCCAGTACTTTTGTGACTTCAACTGTCTCATCACTACCATCAGTAATAATGCACCAAACGCGATCTAAACGAGCGGCTTCTGCAATTGCATAAATGAAAGAGTTACCAATGACTTGATACTTATTTTTGCCAGTTTCTTTTACAATTACTGGAATCCAATTTCTTCCACCTTTTTGATTCAGTAAATGAGCTGAAGCTTTAATTAAAAATTCAGGTGCATCAGTTCCTTCACCAGGGTCAATTTCATCCAAATATAAATGCATCAAGTTTCCAATATCGCTGAGGCTACTCATTGTAAAAAATATTCCTTTGCTAGATTTTTGTAATATTCATGAGCAGATCGATCTCGATAAACCGCAGGAATACGCGAGAAAGCTGAACCAGCTATGTTAGCGTAGCTTGGAAGCTCATGAATACGAAGGTCTCTGTTGGCATTGGTATACTTGGGATAGAAGTAGGACAGTAAATCAAATCCCTCTTTTTGAGCATTTTTAAGAATATTATTAATTTCTTTTTGAGCAACTTCTAATTGAAATGGTGTAATCTTTTCCCCATTGAAAAAAATTGGTAATGGAATGGGGCTACCATCACCTTTTTGAGATTGGACTTCAGGAATGAATTTCTTCATTACTATTGCTGCATTTTCTAAAGAGAAAAGATTGTTATGCTTTGTGGGAATGAGAACGACATCAGCCGCATATACAGCTAGCTGGCTAAACACTCGCCAGTTGGGTGGCGCATCTATCAAAATATAGTCGTATTCTTGTCTTGAAAATTCTAACTTGTCATAAAGAGTGGGAAATTTAAAGTAATTACGCAACAGATTTTCAGATACATCTGTCAGTTCTCGATCGGCAGGAATAATATCAAATCTAAGTTCTGAATTAACCTTCCTTAGAGGAAATTTATAAGGATGTAGAGTACTTTGAAGTTCTATATTCCGTTCCTTAAGAGCCTCAAATACACTACCTTTACTTAATGGAAGACCTAAAGAACTTGTTAAATCTTGTTGATTTGGATCGAAATCGATCGCTAGAACCTTTTTCCCTAAAAAAGTTAAAATAGCTGCTAAATTAACGGTAGTTGTCGTTTTACCTACTCCACCTTTGTTGTTATAAAGCGCGATGGTTAAAGCTTTAGTGGGATTTTCAATTTTTTTCCGAATTGAAGCGACTACATTATCAATATTATCTGCATCAAGTGGAAGACACTGTGTTGCAGGATAAATCACTTTTCCATGCTTGCGAAACAGTTGAATATGGCAAGAATTAGTAATAATTCCCCACTGGATTGTTTGACAATTAGGTGCAAGTAGATAATTTTTTAGTTGTTTAACCGTTTTTTGATACTGTGCAGCATCTTCAGATAAGTTAACATCCCTTCCCTTCAACTCCAGCAGAAGGTATGGATTAGATTTTGTATGTAAAAAGATATCATCTCCAATAGTTCTCCTAGCGGCTTTATCAACAGCTCCATCACCAGTATTATATTGCGGATGAATTTCTTCAGATTCAAACCCTAATTCTCTCAGCAAGTGAGAAGCGAAAAGATGGTCTACAACAGCTTCTGGTGCATTTTCGGGCAGGCTTTGTAATGCCGCTCGAAGACTTATAATTGTCATGCTCATAGTGTGGGGTGACTTCCAGCAATGTCTAAGTCTAGTGTTCCCACTTCAGGACAATTATTTATTGTGTTTGTCTATCATTTATCGGAAAAGGTTACAAAATTACTCTAATAACCAGACAAAAACAGACGCCAAACTTAGTAATTTGGAGGTAGATTGAGGAACTAAACCCAACATTACCCATCCCAGATAATTGGGTTTCACTTCGTTTAAACTAACCTACAATTAAGTCTAATTTTAAGTTTGAAAACACGCTCTAGTTCTTTTGCGATCGCTCTTTTGCATTTCCATCATCATTGATGCCACAGCTACACCCCTCGTAGACATTGCACTGGGTTTTATTCACAACGAGAAACGTCTCTATAAGGATTAACAGAAATTTTATCTGTACAGATAAGTAGTAGGATGAAAGTACGCGAAGTTATCAAACGACTATAAGCTGATGGTTGGTATCTTGATAGAACTAAAGGTAGTCATCAACAGTTCAAACATCCAGATAAACCTGGTACTGTAACAGTGTCCGGTAAGCCAAATGTGGATGTGCCAATTGGTACTCTGAAAAATATCTGGAGACAAGCTTGATTGGAGGAAGACTGATGCGTTATACAGTTGTGATTGAAAAGGGAGAAACTAGCTATGGCGCTTATATCCCTGATTTACCAGGTTGTGTAGCTGTGGGCGAAACTTTAGAAGAAGTCAAGCAGATGATTGCAGAAGCTATTATATTTCATATAGAAGGAATGCTAGAAGATGGTTTACCTATACCTAAACCTACAAGCATTGCTCATGAGGTTGAAGTTGCAAACTACAGCAAAATATAATTATAGTAAATCACAAAATTAGCCCTAAATAATCCTCCTAGTACAGTAGGCAGAAATAAACAGACCATCTGGAATTGATAAAAGGGTTATGGTATAGGTATTCTTTCTTTTTACACTTTGACTTCGCTTAGTGTAAACTTTTGACTTTTGACTTTTGCCTTGTTGTACTAATACACTGTGATGGAAGTCAACGCTGATGTTGAGTTTCACTTCGTTTAACCCAACCTCCAATTAAGTCTAATTTGCAGTTTGAGAACACCTCTAGTTCTTTTGCGATCGCTCTTTTGCATCTCCAGCTTAATTGGTGTCGCAGCTGCACCCGTCATAGATATCGCTGGACTCAATAGCTATGATAAGATGCTTGGATATGGAAATTGAACAAAAAACAGGAAATCCTATATAACTAAGACATATCTGACAAAACTTTAAATAAAATACAATGATTAGACATCATTTTACACGTCTTTACCAAAAAAATTACGCTCTTCCAAGAGATAAGAAATGCTAAAATACTCGATTAAATAATTAATTGATTATTTGAAGTATCAAACTATATCTATATAAATCAATTCATCCCTTCATTCAGCAATGCTCTAAAAATATCCATTGGAGTATTGATTTTTAGTAAATACCTAAGTTAGATTAGTGAGTATTTTTTGTTACTTGTAAGTACTACTGAGTTGGTCTTTTTTATTAAAGTTTTTAAAAGCTTGAAAGCTTTGCTATCGCTGGTTTTGAGTGTTAGTTTATGAGCAAAAAGACAATTTTTCAATCAGAGATGTTGTTCTAAAACGTGGACAAATTGAATCTTTACTGTAGAATCAAAACCAACTTCAGACATATAAAATACGTATTAATTTTGGAGGTAGGATTATTAATCCTTCTAGCAGCTTACCAGATGCCAAATTTGCTCCCAAAGCAGACTCCTCAGTCTTGCAAATTTGGGGTGGGCATCCTTTGCGAGGTAATGTAAAAATTAGCGGGGCAAAAAATGCAGCATTAGTAATCATGGCTGGAGCCTTGCTGTGTCCAGGTGATTGTCGCATCCGTAATGTTCCCTTATTAGCGGATGTAGAGCGGATGGGTCAGGTGTTATCGGCTTTGGGTGTACGTTTAAAACGCCAGGGTGACATCTTAGATATCAACGCCAGCGAAATTAAAACATCAAAAGCTCCCTACGAACTAGTTACCCAGTTGAGGGCGAGTTTTTTTGCCATTGGTGCGATTTTGGCAAGACTGGGAGTAGCGCAGATGCCCTTACCAGGTGGTTGTGCTATCGGGGCAAGACCAGTTGATTTGCATGTTCGGGGACTGCAAGCAATGGGAGCGGAGGTGCAGATTGAACATGGCATTTGTAACGCCTATGTTCCTGGTAGCAATCGGAGATTGAAAGGAGCGAAAATTTACTTAGACATCGCCAGTGTCGGAGCGACGGAAAACTTGATGATGGCGGCTACCTTGGCAGAAGGTGAAACAATCATTGAAAACGCTGCTAGAGAACCGGAAGTAGTTGATTTGGCTAACTTCTGTAACGCGATGGGAGCAAAAATTACTGGGGCAGGGACTAGCAGAATTATCATCGAAGGAGTCCCCAAGTTGCATTCTGTTGACTACAGTATTATCCCCGATCGCATTGAAGCAGGAACGTTTTTAGTGGCAGCAGCAATTACCCGCTCAGAACTTAGCCTCTCACCTGTGGCTCCAGAACATCTCATACCAGTAATTGCCAAGCTGCGCGATATTGGAGTGACAATAATCGAGGAAGCGCCCGAACATTTACGTATTCTCCCAGCAAAAACCTTCAAGGCAACTGATATTGAAACCCAATACCATCCAGGTTTTCCTACAGACATGCAAGCGCCGTTCATGGCTTTGCTGACATTGGCCGAAGGCGACAGCGTAATTAACGAATCTGTCTTTGAAAATCGCTTGCGTCATGCCTCAGAGTTAAATCGTTTGGGAGCAGATATTCGTGTCAAAGGTAATGCTGCTTTCGTTAGAGGAGTACCGAAGCTGTCTGGCGCACCAGTATTAGGCACAGACTTGCGAGCATCCGCAGCACTAGTCCTAGCAGGACTAGCAGCAGAAGGACAAACTACAATTCAAGGATTACAGCACCTCGATCGCGGCTACGATCGACTTGATACGAAGTTGCAGCAATTGGGAGCTAGAATCCTACGAGTGGGGGAGGCATCAGCAGATGCACAAATTGCTCCCAGTGTCACTAGCCTGTCAAGTTGAAATTGATGCTCTGATGAGGAGATGGGGTGATGGGGAGATGGGGAGATGGGGAGTGTGGAGAGTGTGGGAAGTGTGGGGAGTGTGGGGAGAGAGGGGGGCAAGATTTCTTCCCCATCCTCCCACACCTCCTTTTCCTCCCACACCTGCATTTGTTCCCACCACCCTATCACCCCACCACCCTACACTCCCAATGCCCAATGCCCCCCTGCATACCTAGCGTGGGTAATGCCGACCCGACTTAATCGCTATACTATGTTTGGGAGGCTGTTTCATTTAACCAGCCAGCTTCCATAGTTGTATTTTTTATCGCTTGCTGCACTATGTCTTTCTTCAAAACCCCCCTGATTGGTTTAAAAGCTGACTCATTTCGTCATCCATTAGATCTGGAAGCTACTAATGCGCTCAAGCAGATACCAGGTATCGATATGTTGGTGCGAAATTGGCTCGGCCCAATGGCAGAGCAGGTTTTTTATGTAGAAAATATTGCCTCAAGCGTTCTGGTGAGTGAGAAACAATTGCCTGATTTACATCAGCTGTTGTTACAAGCCTGCAAAATCTTGGATATAGAGCCTCCCCAGTTGTACGTCCGACAGCATCCAGCTCCCAACGCTTATACCTTTGCTGTGCGGGGTAAACAACCTTTTATAGTTCTGCACACTTCCTTAATTGATATCCTCACGCCAGAGGAAATCCAAGCAGTAATTGCCCACGAGTTGGGACATCTCAAGTGTGACCATAGCGTTTATTTGACGCCTGTAAATTTACTAATATTAGCTGCGGCAATTGTGCCGAATGTCGGAGCCTTTATTGCCCAAGCAATACAAGCACAACTATTGGAATGGGTGCGCTGTGCTGAGTTTACCTGCGATCGCGCTGCATTGCTAGCAACCCAAGACCCCAAAGTTGTCATGTCCGTATTGATGAAACTAGCTGGTGGTTCTCCCACCTTAGCACCGCAATTAAACCTCGATGCCTTTGTTGCCCAAGCCCGCGCTTACGATGATATTAGCAAGACTGAACTTGGTGAAATGGTCAAAGCTGCCCGCACAGCCCAATTAACTCATCCAGTACCAGTGCTACGGGCGCGAGAAATTGACCGTTGGGCAAGCAGCACAGAATATCAATCTCTAATTCAAGGTCACGGACTTAAATCTACCGATAGTCAAGTTGTACCCCAAGGCGGCTGGCGAAACTGGTAAATTTACCACAATCACCAAACAAGGCAATATCTTTTGAGCAAATAATTTGTAATTCGTAATTCATAATTCATAATTAAGAATTTATGAATTATGAATATAAGCTTTTTAATTTTTAAGAAAAAACCGGAACAAGCAATAGAGGGACTAGAAGCACTTCCCTCAAATAATCCTTTACGTTCCAAAGCGATAAATTTATTATTGACTTTAAAGACGACGTTAGAAGTAAATAAAAATATAGAAGATGAGGAGAGAGATTTAATTATACGTTTATCACCTATTTACGAACAGAAATTAGAAGAATTATAAATAGGTTCCTTAGCGATATATCATAACTTTGATGGAATTAATAAAGACATCCCATCGCTTAACCCACGGTCGCTACTATGACAGTTGTACCTAACGACGATCGCTTTCAACCCATTAACCTCTTTGAATACGAAAAACTTGCAAAACAGTATTTATCCCAAATGACGCTTGATTACTACAGCAGTGGTGCTTGGGATGAAATAACTTTGCGAGACAATCGTATTGCCTTTGAGCGAATCAAGCTGCGACCTCGGATATTAGTTGATGTTAGCGATCGCCATCTCAATACCTCCATTTTAGGACAACCTCTGCAACTACCTTTACTGATTGCACCGATGGCTTTTCAATGTCTAGCTCATCCCGATGGAGAAATTGCCACCGCCTCAGCCGCAGCATCAGCTGGTGTGGGCATGGTGTTAAGTACAATGGCAACAAAAAACATTGAAGAAGTAGCAAGCGCTTGCGAGCAGTTTCCAGATTCTCTGTGCTGGTTCCAGCTTTACATCCACAAAGACCGAGGCTTGACTCGTGCTTTGGTAGAAAAAGCTTATAAAGCAGGTTACAAAGCACTTTGTCTGACTGTAGATGCACCAGTTCTCGGACAGCGCGAAAAAGATAGACGTAATGAGTTTGCTTTACCTCAAGACCTACATTTGGCTAATCTTGCAACTATATCAGGACTAGATATTTCCCATGAAAAAGGCGAATCTGGGTTATTTACCTATTTTGCCCAACAGCTAAACTCAGCAGTTACTTGGAGGGACTTGGAATGGTTGCAGTCCATATCTCCACTACCTCTAGTACTCAAAGGAATTTTACGCTCAGATGATGCATTGCAGGCTGTAGAATATGGAGCCAAAGCAATTATTGTTTCTAATCATGGAGGCAGACAACTCGACGGTGCGATCGCTTCTTTAGATGCCTTAGATGAAATAGTATTAGCAGTCAATGGTAGGGTAGAAGTACTGTTGGATGGAGGCATCCGTAGGGGCACAGATATTCTCAAGGCTTTGGCATTAGGAGCAAAAGCGGTACTTATCGGACGACCCATTTTATGGGGACTAGCGGTAGCAGGACAAGTCGGTGTATCTCATGTCATCTCACTTCTCCAAGACGAGTTAAATTTGGCAATGGCACTTACCGGCTGTGCCAAGCTAGAAGATATTGACCCTAGTTTATTAATGTTTCCACGCCTTTAAGCGCTGAAGTTCAGTGAATCCCCACAAGAGTAAATAAATAAAAATACAGGACTCAAATCATTCAGACATGCTGAGCAAAGAATTTCTAGTTTGGAAATACTTTCCAGCTATGTAATACAGCTAAATAGCATTTTGGCGCAATTACTTAAAACTATTAATCCAGCAATACTTTGAGAATCAATCTTGAGATTTGTTGTTGCAAAATCACTGAGTAGAGTATAATAGTGAAGTTGAATATAAGGGCGGGTGGCGAAACTGGTAGACGCACCACACTCAAAATGTGGCGACCTTGCGGTCATAGGAGTTCGATTCTCCTCCTGCCCACTAATTAAAAATTTAACCTTAAGCTAACTAGTTGAATAACCTCTACTAGCTATGATGAATAGCTTTTAACTATTAACAGAATTCGACTCACAGCTAGCCAGCGCTAGAGTTTTTTTGTCAGGGGACAGATGGTGATTAGTTATTAGGGTGATGTCAGCAGAGGGGCTACGTCAACGCATTCAGGAGTGATGACAGCACAACTAAATCAAAACATTAGCGATCGCTTTTTGCTTAAACCTCGCATTCAAAGGCGATCGCTCAATTTTACTCTGACAACTATATTTTACAAAATTTAAAATTGACTCAAAAGTAAAAATCCTGTTTGAAATAATCCCACAACAAAACCTAAAACACCGCCTAAAGTTACAATTGCCTGTAATTCGTTTTTGACAATTCCTTCAATAGCAGCTTCTAAATCAGCAGGAGAAGTAGATTTCACACGGTCAACAATCACTTGATCTATGGACAAAATCGGAATCACTTGTGCCACTATTGCCTCTAAATCTTTTTCCAAATACTTCTCTAAAATAAAAGCCAATTCTTGACTCATTACTTCTAAAGAAGTATTGACAACGGGTGAAGTACTCAGACGATTCAACAGCACTACAGCAATATTTTCCCAATTCACAGAATCAGTTAACCCTTGTAGTAAATCGCTGCCACTTGTTTGCACGTAATGGCGCACACTTTCACGTGTGGTCTTTTGTAGTTGGCGTACCGTTCCAATTGGTAAGTTTTGTAATGATAAATTTTGCAGTAATTTCCGAATGCGATCGCGCACTTGCAAATCTTGAGTTAATTCCTGCAAGCGAGTGTTGGTAGCCTCTTTTTCATCTAAGCAAAAAGTCCTGAGTCGGGTGAGAGTATTACGTAAACCAAATAAATTCGCCACTACCCAGTAAGTACCACTGGTTTTTTCCCGAAAGCCTTCATCAATAATTTGAATTGTGCGATCGGTCAAAAAATCAACTATTGCTTGCCGCAATACATCTGGCGGTAATATTACTTGCAATAACCAATCAGCAAGCCGTGTGGCTTGTTCTTCAGTTAGTTGAAATTCTAGCAATATCTGGTCAAAAACTTGATTGATTTGCGCTTCCAAAAAGTCTTCTCGTCGTGCCAAAACTTTCAGTAATCTTGGCAAGGATTCTCCTATTAAATCCCGCAAAATTCCGGCTACGATTTTGGCACTCTTTTGGTTTTTATCTGTTTTGATTTGTTCGACCGCTAACCGCAATAACCAGAGAATTGCTGCTTGTACCCGTTCTGTTTGTAACAGACGCCGTGCCAGATTTTGCAATTCTTGTGGCGTTAGTAGCGACCCCATAATTGTATTGGAAATGTTCAAAGCCAGACGTTCCTGGTTGCGGGGAATTAATCCAGGGGTGAAGGGTAGTCTTCGTCCAGCAATATAAATTGCTCGGTAGGGACGGAACAACATTTTGATGGCTATATCATTTGTAAAATAGCCAATAATTCCACCCAGTACTGGGGGAGAAATATAAAGCCAAAGATGAGACCAGTCCACAGAATTTGGGATTTAGAATTTGAGATTTTGAATTGTAGATGAGAAATTAGGTATTGGGAATTGGTAATTGGCGGTTATTAGTCGTGAGTTATTTTTCAATAACTACTAACGACTTTCAATTAGCTATTACCTATTTCGCAGCCCCCAATCCCAAATTGCAAATCTAAAATTTAAAATTTACTGACTACTAGCACTCCCATCATACCGTTCGCAATGGGGTAGTGTGTGGCAACGGCAAAACCAACTTGATGAGCTAACTCTACTTGCTTTTTGCCGATGGGAAAGCGGTCTAAGCTGGGACTAATGTAAGCATATTCTTCCTTTAAGCCCAAATAATCAGCAACTGGCACCACGAAACTGTCCAGATACCATTGCTGAAAGCTGCGTAGCTGAGGATTACTCGGTCGATGAAAGTCTAAAATCGCCGCTTTAGCACCCGGCTTCAGCACACGGTATAGCTCTTGCAGACTGCGGGGAATATCTTTAACATTTCTTAAACCATAGCCCATTGTGGCGGCATCAAATTGGTTATCGTCAAAGGGTAAATTTAACACGTCGGCTTCTACCCAGGCAATAACAGGTTCGGGGTACTGCTTTTGCGAGCGTTCTTTAGCAGTTTTTAGCAGGTTTGCAGAAAAGTCTACTCCATACACCCGTCCTGTTGCTCCCACACGCCGTGCTAAACGAAAAGCTAAATCACCGCTACCGCAACACAAGTCTAGTGCAGTATCACCCGATTTAGCCGCACTCCATTTGACTGCCATTTCTTTCCAGATTCGGTGTTGTCCCAAACTCAACCAATCGTTCAACTGGTCATAAACTGGAGCAATGCGGTTAAAAATGGACTGAATTTCGTTAGTCATTAGTTATTAGTCATTAGTCATTGGTCATTAGTCATTTCCCAAGGACAAAGGACAAATGACTAATGACAACTACACAATGGTTTGATGGCAGCGACTACTAGTCAGTGCGATCGCCACTAGTTGGGCTGATAAATCAATCAGCTTTAATTCATCTTCTCGCAAAATGCACGGTTGTTTCCACTGTAGCGACAATACGCCCAATAGTTGATTGCGGTAGCTAATCGGCATCACTAAATGTGCTTGCACACCACTGCTTTGATAATGAATAATACTGTTTAATTTAGTATCTTTAAGTATATTCGAGCAAACTTGCATTTGCCCTGTGGCGATCGCTTCTTGAACGAGCGGGTCTTGGGAAAGCCAGTTTTCTATTGTACCTGTATCACTATAATTTCCTTGAATCTCAAGCAGACTATTTTTATCTATAAGTTGTATAATAGACCTTTGAGTACCGAAAGTTTCATTGAAAGCCCTAGCAATTGGGGTAAGAGTTTCCTCTAAGCTACAAGCTGCTTGAGTTAGCTGCACCAAAACACTCAGCAATGCCATTTGAGCATGAGCGCGGCGTAATTCTTCTGTACGTTGCTTGAGTAAGTCGTAGGTTTCTGCTGCTCTTTGCACCACTGCCTTGAGTTCTCCTGGGTCCCAAGGCTTGGTAATATATTTGTAGACTTGTCCAGCGTTAATCGCTTCTACCAAGTCTTCGATATCAGTAAATCCGGTAAGAATTATCCTGACTGTATCGGGAAACTGAGGTACAGTTTTGCTAAGAAACTCAGTTCCTTTCATTTCTGGCATCCGTTGATCGGAGATAATCACCGCTACCTCCCCTTCTGCTGCTAAAACTTGTAGGGCATTCATCCCACTATCAGCTTTCAAAACATTAAAATCGCGTCGAAAAGTACGATAAAGTAGATCGAGATTATCTGGCTCATCGTCAACTACTAGAATTTTCAGCTTTTTTGGTCGTTCGAGAGTCATCACTTGATACTGGAGTTTATTTATTTCGAGGCTAGGATTATCCATAAGATATTTTCCTTATATATTTCATTATCTTGTTATATTCCATACCAAGCTTAATTGAGAATAGCGCGATTTTCTCATGGGTTATTACGGAGTCACTCTATCTTTTTAGACACATTTAATTATTCAACACGGAAAAAATTGCTTCCGGAAATAACTTAATGATTCAGTTGAACTTGCTACAAATCAACTTAATAGAGTAGCTGTGCGTAGTTGATAGATTAGAATAAAACTTGCTCATGAAGTATTAATCAACCTCTCAAGTTGAAGCTCACACACTGATTTATGACTGATCTACCACCCAACGCTCAGAATCCCGAAAATACTACCAGCGATGTAGCACAAGAGTTACTGCGAAAGTTGAGGCAAAAGCAAGGCAATTGGGTGGAATGGGGGTACGCGATCGCCTCGTTGCAGAAAACCGGCTACAATCCCCAAGAAATTTTTGAAGCCACTGGATTTGAGCCGATTCAACAAAATCAGGTGATTGTTGGCTCTCAAGTTTACAATTCTTTAGAGAAGTCAGGAGTTTCGTCAGCAGTGCAATCGCATTACACGACACGAGGTAGTGATGTTTTATACGAGTTGCGTTTGCTTACCCAAGAAGAACGCGCTGCCGCCGCCGAACTGATTTTTATCCACAAACTCGATGCTGATGAAGCGCGGGAAGTTGCCAAAGCAATCAAAGAATTCTCTTATTTGCGTACTTTGCCAGAAGGATTTTCTAGTCATCCAGGGGATGCGGTTGCTCACCAAGTTTGGAAACTAGCACGCCAAAACTCAGATTTACAAGAGCGCTCGCGCTTAATAGCCAAAGGTTTGCGTTTTGCTCACACGCCAACAGCCAGAAAACAAATCGAACAATTACTAACTGATTTTACTACTGTTCCCAAGCGTCCGGCTCCAATTTTACCCTTTTACCGCCTGGAATCAGAAGAACAATTGCCTCGAATCGTGCCAGTGGTGGGCGAGTTACCATTATCACCACAAGATTTGCAAGCTGTGCCCGTAATCACAGAAATTGAACCATTTCGGATGGTCAAATTTGCTGGAGAGCAAGCTTGGCTTTCGTTACCAGGTTGGCAAGTACTGTTGGCAGCAGAAGATCCAGTAGCAATTTTAGCTTCTAGCGATCGCTTGCCCAACCAAAATCAAAGTCAAATAGAATCAGTGGTAGTAGTAGTAGATCGTGCTCAACGACAATGGGATGCTTCCAACTATTTTATTGTTGAAAACGCTGGTGAATTAGATTTTCAATGGTTTGAAACTGAGCCAGAAATTCCTTTATTAGGACGAATCATTATTATTGTGCGTCCTAAGAAAATTCTTGATGAAGAAATAACTAAAGATTCATGGCAGATTGACGAATAAAGTCATTGGTCATTGGTCATTATTTAACTAAGGACAAATGACCAAGCTCCTTTGGGGGGTGTAAAGACGCGATTAATCGCGTCTTTACTATTAAGGAGGACAAAGCCTCGGAAAGCGTAGCGTCTCGAAGAGAAGGAAAAAGTCAGTAAAATCCTAAACTTTTAAGTAAAAAACAGTGATATGTTTTGAAATACGTAGAGCAAGAAACATGCTGTGCTTGGAGAGAAACGAAAGGCTGTAAATGAGTCTCCACAGCCCACACTCTGAACCTATAACCCTGGTCATTAATGACAAAAATCTTGTATAATAAAGAGATGTTGAACAACCGTAATAACTCTCAAGCTAATCAAGCTGGTATGCTTTATAGACATGGCGATGTTCTGCTCAGACGAATTGCAAGCTTACCGATGAACGCTCAAAAAGGTGTAGGTGCGACTCTGGCTCATGGTGAACTCACAGGACACAGCCATCGCATTCAGCAATCGGATGCTATTCAGTTGTGGGAAAATGGTAGCGAACTTTTTCTTGAGGTTAAACAACCAACCGCGACCTTAGTTCATGAAGAACATCGGGCGATTGAATTACCCCAAGGACTTTACCGCGTCTGGAGACAACGTGAATACCGCCCTGACGCTTACGTAGAGGTCGCGGACTAATGCTGAAGATAATGTCAAATGGGCGTGTGCCGAATAAACCAGTTCAGCAGCGCCCAAAAGAAAGCCACGAGCCGATGTCGGGTGAACGTGCTAGAAAACTCATCCTTGAGCATCGTGCATGGGATGGTATGCACGTTTTAGGTCATTTGGATTTAAGCGGTGCGTTGCAACTTCACAATTTACCTGAAAATCTTACTTGTGAAAGTCTGGATATCAGCGATTGTGTGAACTTGACTTCTGTTTCCAAAGGTCTCCACGTTACCCATTGGATTGAGTTAGCCGGGAGCGGGATTACTAGTTTACCTAAAGGGCATGGTTTTGTTTTGCGCTGGCGAGGTGTACAGGTGAGCGATGCCATTGCCTTTGAATCGGACTCGATAAGCGGGCAAGATATTCTCAATATCGAGAACGTTGAGTTACGGCGCGTACTAATTGAACGTTTGGGATACGAGACATTTTTGCAGCAAGTGGGAGGGTTAGTCCGTCATCGAGATAGAGACGCTGGTGGAGAACGTCAACTTATCTGCATTCCTTTTGAGGATGACGAGCCGTTTATGGTTTTGAAAGTCACTTGTCCATCCACAGGACACATTCATATCTTGCGCGTTCCCCCATATATGCAAAGCTGTCATCAAGCTGCTGCTTGGATTGCAGGCTTTGACAACCCAAATGATTACGAGCCGGCGATCGAGGCGTAATAGCTTAGCAACACTGTGTTTCTCAAATAGTTATTGATTTTGGAATTGAGTTCAACAACTGAACTACTAGATATCCAGCTTGGTCAAACTCAATCCCGACTTAATTAATAACAATCGTTGCAATTTACTTTTTCATAAAACTAGCTCCAAGAGTGAAACCTACTTTGCTCTTGAGCCAGCTTGCTTAAGCAACGATCCAAGCTGCTGTACTTTTGCAGCAACATCAGTAGGAAGATCTGTCGCAACTCCTGTTGTATCCTCACCTAAGTCAGTGAGAATTCTAGAAATAGCGGCGGTGTCTCGACTTTGGATAGCTTCTTTGAGTTCACCCAAGTCTTCAGCAATGTCATCACCTTCAAGTTTTTGCTGCCAAGCCTCAATGATGGCGAAGGCTTTGTTGCTTGAAATTTTAGTTGGGTCTTGTTGCAGTGCAGCAATGGTGGTGTCGAGATCGACGGATTGAATCGGATTAACCATGAGAAATTCCTTTGTTGAGTTGATATTGGTTGAACAAAATCAGAACTCTCCCACACCCCCTTAATACTTCTCAATGTCATAGCTGAAATCTTCATTCTTAAGACATACACAGTGGGCATAATCGCTTAGATTATGAAGTGTGTTCTATTTAACAGCTGGCAACTTGCTTTTAAATTTAAACTTTAGAGTCATCACGTACAAACACTCTCCCCGAAAAGAGCGATCGCATTATAAATGGATATGTAGCTATATATGCGCTCCTATTACCAATAATCTTGGCTAGGTTGAACTGTACTTGGTAAAGATACTCTGACAAAATACTTGGAGCAATAAAACAGCACTTTCTTTGATGATTTTAATTAAAAGAGGCTTGATTCCTTAATTTTAGCCGCTTCATGAGCAGTTATTATCTGCGTAGTAGCAAGATTTCTTGAGATTTATATCAAAAATCTCTTGAATATTTTATCTACTTTGTTGGTAATATTTAGACCGTGTTAAACAATCTATCTGATGCAATACTCCTAATTTTTCAAACATGAATCTTGAAGTGAGATTGTTATAGGTTTGTGATAAAGGTAATAAGTTTTCCACTTAGCCTTTATACCTTAACTTAGCGTGTAGTGAGCGACAAATTAGCAAGTGTGTGAGGAAGATTCAATGAAGCCGCAGAGATTAAACTATTTTTTCTGGCAGTGTCTATTGCTAACTACTTCAGTAATGTCTTTTATTGAGCCTTTGCGTGTTATTCCGATTATAGTGGCAGAAATACCAGGAAATAAAGGGCAACTATTACCTCGAAAAACAACTACAAAGTCAGTTGCACTGATTAGAGAAATTAGGAGTCTCAGCCGAATAGAGCATCCGCTTACCAATGCCCAAAAGTTGGTAACTGTACCAACACCTAGCAAAACAGAAGTCATACCTGTGACGGGGGTGAAGGTGAATAGTACCAATAAGGGTTTGGAGGTGATTTTAGAGACGGGTGTGAACAGCGATCGCCTGCAAGTAACGCCAAGAACTGAGGGTAACTCCTATATTGCAGATATTCCTAACGCTCAGTTGCGCTTGACTAGTGGCAATACATTTCGGCAATCAAAGCCAGTAGCGGGAATTGCTGAGGTAACTGTTACTAATGTTGATGCTAACAGTATTCGAGTGACAGTGGCGGGTGAGGCAAGTGCGCCAGCTGTGGAGTTGTTTGATAGTACTGAAGGTTTGGTATTTGGAGTAACTAGTACTGCAACTACTGGGCAGCAACCAACAACGCCGCTGCAAAAACTCCCATCTGAGCCAAACCAAGCACCGATTGAACTGGATGTGACAGCATCACCAGATATAGACTACAACCCAACTGATGCGGCTATCGGAACTCGAACGAATACACCACTACGCGACATTCCTCAGACAATTAATGTCATTCCTCAACAAGTTATCAAAGACCAACGCGCTCTGACCATTGGGGAAGCGTTAAGAAATGCTGGTGTAGTAGGCGGAGGTACTTTTGCTCAGTCAGACAGATTAATTCTTCGAGGCTCTGGTACTAGTAATATTCTTACCGACGGTTTGAGGAATTATTTTGCTGGGGTCAGAGACCTAACTAGCATTGGCAATGTTGAGCGAATTGAGGTGCTGCGAGGCCCGGCTTCTGTACTTTATGGACAAGGAGACCTAAGCGGAACAATTAATTTAGTCACCAAGCAGCCTCTAATAGATCCTTTTTACGCGGCTTCTTTTTCTGTGGGTAATTATGACACTTATCAAGGCACACTTGATTTATCTGGGCCGCTGACAACCGATAAAAAGCTCTTGTATCGCCTTAATGGTTCCTACCTAACTTCAAACGGTTTTGTTGATTTTTATAGCCAGCAGCGATCGCAGATTGCCGGGGCGCTAGCATGGAACATTAGCACAAACACGAAACTGACATTCTATACAAGCTATGCCGATTTTAGTCGTAGCGCTTACTATCAAGGGATACCTGCTTTGGGAACTTTATTTCCTAATCCCTTGGGTAAACTCCCTCGAAGTCGATTTTTGGGCGAACCAGATAAAGAAAACCAAGACACTTCAGATACTCGATTGAGTTACAGACTAGAGCATCGCTTCAATGATAACTGGTCTTTGCAAAATGCTTTCCAAGCAATTTTTACCAAATATAGTAACGATTTGAAAACACGTCCCATAGGTCTATTACCAGACAACAGAACCTTAAGACGAGATGTATTTACTAATCCAGAAGGTGTCAACTACTACGTTTATGATTTAGATACTCACGTTGCAGGGCGGTTTAAAACTGGAAGTATTGAACATCAAGTTGTTTTTGGGACAGAATATGCTTGGAACCAGTTTTATGCTGTTCAAAACAGGTATGATTTCCCTTCTATTGATATTTTCAATCCTGTTTATGGGAATACAACACTTGGTACACTTCTTAGTTCCAATGGAAGTGGAGTCAAAGTGGATAACTTGGGTGTATATGCTCAGGATTTGATTGCCTTGTCTGAAAACCTAAAACTAGTTTTAGGCGGTCGTTATGACTGGTCATCGCAAACAAGCTATACGGTCTTTGATTTATTTGGTTCTCCTTCTTCAACTTCAACAGCAAGCGAAGCTTTTAGTCCTCGTGTTGGTATAGTCTATCAACCGATTAAACCGCTTTCGCTCTATGCTAGCTACAGCCGCTCTTTTATTCCCCAGACTACTCGCACTTTTAATAACGAGTTATTTAAACCCGATCGCGGTACTCAATATGAAGTGGGTGTCAAAGCTGATTTGCTCGGTGATAAACTTTCAGCTAACTTAGCTCTTTTTCAGTTAACTGAATCTAACGTTCCTACGGTCGATTTAAACAATCCTGATTATTCTATCCCCGTAGGAGAGGTCAATACTCAGGGTGTGGAATTGTTTGTCACAGGTCAAATCTTACCAGGCTGGAATGTGATTGCTTCCTATGCATACGCCGACCCTCGGATTACTAAAGATAATAGTACTCCCTCCCCTGTTGGTAAAGCACAAACCGGAGTGCCGCTCAACCAAGCTAGTCTCTGGACGACATACACGATTCCCCAAGGTAACATGCAAGGGTTAGGGGGTGGTATTGGTATATTTTATGTGGGCGATCGCTTCATCGATACCCTTAATACTTTGAAAGTACCCAGTTATGTCAGAACTGATGCGGCCCTGTTTTACCGTCATTCTAAATTTGATGCAACCCTCAACTTCGAGAATCTATTTGACCTTGCATATTTTGAAAGTGGTACTAACACATCAGTGACTTATGGTAGTCCATTCACTGTTACTCTGACATTGGGATGGAAATTTTGATTGACCATTGACAATTAACGGTCAGCGATCGCTAAGAATAGTTATGCTCATCCGCACTATTTCTGTTTTTTGCCTTTTGTCATTGTGTGCTTGCAGTTTATTTTCAAACCCATACAGCCCGTTACCTAAATCACCATCTCAGGCAGATGTCCGTATAGTCAAACATACAATAGGTGAAACAGCAGTTCCCCTGCACCCCCAAAAAATTATCTCACTAGATCCCCAATCTACAGAAGTAGCTATTAGCTTGGGGGTAAAACTTTTTGGCTATCCTCAAAAAGAAATACCAGCATCATTGCGGCGTTCTGATGCTGTAGACATTGGCTTACCACCTAACTTTGAGAAGGTTCTTTCTATAAAGCCCGACTTGATAATAAGCATCGATTTCGGTTTTTTAGAAAGCTACAATTTCTGGTCGCACATTGCGCCTACTGTTGTATACCAAATTATCAAAGATGGAGGAGGCTGGAAAAAATTATTCATGCAATTAGCACAAGCATTAAATCAAACACAAAAGGCAAAACAAATAGCAGCGCTCTACAATGCACGAATAGCTCAATTTAAAGCAAGCATGGGCGAAAAACTCAAACAAACTCAGGTATCAGTTGTACATATTTTTCCAGGTAGGATAATTATCCGCACTGAAAATTCATTTTCTGGTTCAATCTTGCAGGAGCTTGGTTTAGACCGTCCACTCTCACAAAAACCGAGTGCTGTACCAAACTTTACTAAGATATTTGGTAATACTAGTTGGTACTTTATATCCCCTGAACTTCTGAGTTTGATAGATGCAGATGTTTTATTTGTTGTAACTTCTAACTTTTCTCAACCCGACGATGCAAAGTTGGCAATTCAACAGTTAACGGCACAACCTTTATGGTCAAAACTCAATGTAGTCAAGCAAGGAAAAGTTCATGTAGTGGGGCAACATTGGCTGATTGGTTATTATTTATCTGCGAATCTTGTGCTGGATGATGTGTTTAAGTATTTGGTGGAGAACAATTGATTGAGTTTTTGTTAATTTAAACAAATTAGCATTGACTACAGCACAGTTATTGTGTGATAGTTGGTTTCATTGGTTTTGTCAAATATCGCACTAAATCATCTATGACTAGGTTTGCGGAGATTGGACCCATACCACGCCAGTGAGAGCCAACTTCGTAGACCTTTGAGTGCTGTACAACTTTTAACTTATGCCACAGTGGAGATGCTAGCAAATGCTGTTGTATTGAGTTAAGATTTGGACTTGCTGCTGACCAATCCTTAACTAGAAATAGGATATCTCCATCAACTTCATGCAAAAGTTCCTCAGATATGGGAAGAAAAGCATAGCGTCCTCCTAAGCGCAAGCGGATGCTCGTTTCAAAGCTGAGTAACTGATTTGACGGACGTAGAATACCAGCATCGCGGAAAACCTCCCCCTCAAAAGAAGCAGCTTCCGGTAGGAAAAGCCCATCACCACGCAATTCAACCACTGACACGACAGTACGCTGATTCATAGAAGCTCTCAACTGTGCTAAACGTGCATAATAGTTAGCCATTAACTGCTGTGCTAAGTCAGTTTTTCCCAAAGCATCAGCAGTAAAAGCCAAGAAACCTTTCCACGGTGCATTTGAATCAAAAGTACCTAAAACTGTAGGCGCAATGTGAGACAACAGATTGTAGATGTCTTGATGGGAACTAAAGCCTAAAATTAAGTCTGGCTTGATTCGTAAAAGTTTCTCTAGATTCGGTGATTCAAAATCAATATCTTCAACATCTTTAAGCTTGCCTACTAATTGCTGCAAGTCAGAGACAGTATTTTTTGGGGCAACAATGGGCTTGACTCCCAAGGCAAAAGTAGGTTCTACTAAAGCAGGCATCAAAACAGCAACTCGTTGTGGATGGCTAGGAACCATAGTTTCACCCATGACGTGTTTAACCACACGCATACTTGTTTTATCGGGTGATTTAGTTAATAGATAACCTTTATTAGTTGGGAATGTCCACAAGTTACAACTACACAAAAATAAAAGTAGTAACAATGCCATTAAAGATAGCCACTTAGGCATGATATTTACTTTTACAATTGCCACTTTAAAGTTGCCTCTACCTCAAACGGCTCGCCTCGAAAAACCCGATTAATATTAAAAGCACCTTCATAATAAAGAACATCAAACAGATTTTTAAAATTGAGTGCTGCCTGGAATTGATTGTGGCGGTAGTATAAAGCAGCATCAGTGCGAACATAGCTCGGTAACGTGTAAGTGTTGGTCAAATCACCTTGCCTGTCCCCAAAATAGAAGACACCCAAGCCGCCTCCGAACCCTTTGAGTTTACCTTCAGGAAAAATATAAGTTGTCCATAAAGAAGCGCTATTCTCTGGAGTGTTGGCAAGTAAATTTCCAACATTAAAAGTGTTGTCACGAATCACACGAGCATCAGTATAGTTGTAAGCGGCAATAATATTCCATCCTGGGGCAAGTTCTCCAGTAAAAAATAGCTCAACGCCTCTACTTCTCTGCTCACCGACCTGGATTGCGAAGGTGGGATCGTTGGGGTCTGTTGTTACAATGTTGCTTTGGGTGAGTTGGTACAAAGCGAGTGTAGCCGAGAGCTTATTATTGAGCAAGTCGGTTTTGACTCCAACTTCATACTGAGTGCCACGGGTGGGTTCAAAAGGATTGCCGTTGGCATTTGTACCCACAACTTGATCGAAAGATTGGCTGTAGCTGGCGTAGAGTGAAACAGGTGAAATCGGTTGATAGACAATGCCCAAGCGTGGGCTAAATGCAGAGTTGGATTGTTCGGTAACAGTTGTGGGGTTGTTCAAGGTTGTGGCGGTCGTCTTTTCATCCACAAAGTCCCCACGTCCACCTAAGACTAACTTTAGATTAGGTGCGATCGCTAATTGGTCTTGAATATAAACTCCTAATTGATCGAGTCTCTCCTTATTTTTACGAGTCGCAAAAATATCTCCTGGTGTTTGTCCATAAACTGGATTGTAAACGTCAAGCGCCGGAAAAGTTCGTATTGTCCAGCTGTAAGGTGAAACTATACGCTGATACCAATCAATGCCAAAGAGCAGTTGGTTTTCTAGACCAAAAGTGTTGAACTTACCCACCACATGAGTATCTTGAGAAAAGTTGCTGATGGTAGTAGGACCCCAGACCTGGTTAAAGCGATTGACTGTACGGTTGTCTGCCTGTAAACTCGTTGGTTGGGTGTCAGTACTGTAAGGTCGCTCTACAAACGCATAGCTCAAGCTATTGTACAAAGACCACCGATCGCTAAAATTATGCTCAAATTTATAGCCAGCTCGTCCTACTGTCACCTTCACTTTGTCTTGTGTCGGATCTCCAACATAAGTGTTAGGAGGAATCTTGCCATTGGGATTAGGTAGAATTGTTCCAATTGCGGGTAACCCTAAAGGATTGATTTCCAATTGTCGTGAATTGAGATACTCCCCAGATATAGTCAACTTTGTGTTACGACTTGGTTGCCAACTAATCACGGGTGCGATAAAAGTCCGCTCGTAGTAAGCATTATTAATAAAGCTGCCTGAATTTTCGTAGTCAGTATTCAAGCGATACAAAAGCTTTTTGTCAGTCGTTAAAGGACCGGAGAAGTCTAGGGAAGATTTATATAAGCTATAGTTTCCGACGTTACCCTCTATTGAGTAGTAAGGTGTACTCAAGGGCTGTTTAGTCACCAGATTATACACCCCTCCCGGTGAGCCATTACCGTAAAGCACTGAAGCTGGTCCACGTAACACCTCTATGCGTTCTATGTTGGCAAGGTCATTTTGAAATGGAGTAGCAATGAAACTAGTGAGATTATCCCTCAAACCATCCCTAAGACTATTTGAAGCCTCAACATCGAAACCGCGAATAATCACACTCTCACCAAGGCGGCTTGGTTCCGCAGTCTGACCAATGCCAAGATTTCTCAGGACATCGCCAACGCGCTTGTCTGCTTGGTCTTCAATTACTGCTCTTGGGACAACTTGAACCGTTTGGGGAATATCTCGGTTGGGCGTAGGAGTTCTCGTTCCCGTAGTAGTATCAGGCACGCGATAGTCCGTGTCTGATGGAGCAGTTACTTCTAGTTCTATAACTGGTTGGTTCTCTGGCTTTGTTTGCTGTGACGACGTTGGTTGTTGTCCAGTTGTTGCAGTCGGAGTGACTCCAAATACCAACCCCTCAGTTTGGCTATCAAACAATTCCACTACTGGTACTGCGGTTTCTCCAGTCACTGTTAACCGCAGTGTATTGCCATCCACAGGTGCAACTATTACATTGGCAATGCCTGCTGCTGGTTTCTGTTGTCGAAAATTCCCACTAGCCAATTGCAACTGGGCATTTTTAATCTCTGCAATATAGGAATTACCTTCAGTTCTTCCAGAAACAAACAATTTTTGAGAATTGGGTGTGACTAAAATTACCTCTATTCCTTTATTTGTGGTATTTACTTTCACATCTGTCACTGACACTACCGGAGTTACTGCTTGGCTAAGTTCGGTGACAGAGTTTTGCTTACAGGGTGTCCTTAATAAGGATGTAGCGTTGGTAAGAGCAGATTGTACATCGCTGAGATTTAAAATCTGATGACTGAGTTCAACTTGATTAGCTGCTGTCTGTTGGTCTGACGGTTGCTTAGAGGTTGCATTTGCTGTCTCCTGGCCGAGAACAGGATGACTATACGTTACTATTGAAGCAGTTAATAAAAGACACTGCCAAAACCAGATAGAAAGTTTTTCTAAAGCCACTATCACCCCTCACAATTTGCTATTTTCTTTGAAGTCAGCACACCACAAAATATGCTACAGATATGGCGATCGCATCAGCAATCAACCTTTATCTTTTTGCAACAGGAATGCTAATACAATACCAACTATCACGCATATTACCAACATTTTTGGTAATAGAACTTTGACAAATTACAACTAAATGCGATCGCCACTAATGTAGTATTAGGAGTAGTTTAACCAACTATATTGGTAAATTTTTATAAACTGGTATTATCTTTCACTATTTTTATTTAAGTTCAGGTGATAAATTTAACTATCTATCTCAGTTAAACTTTTGAATTAATCTTAGTAAGAATGTATAGTCATGAACAGTGAACAAACAAATAGCTCTTGGATAGAGCATTACCGTCAGCACGGTTACGTCGTACTTGAAAAGATTCTGCCTTTAGAACTAATAGATGCTCATGTAAAAGCCTGTGAGGAAATTCAACGGCGACATGGCATTTATCAGAAATTTCCTTGGAGAAAAGAGCCATCGGAAAACGAAAAAGCCTTTCAAGAGGAACTACTCGCCCTTGATGATAACTATGAACCCACAAAAAATCTTAGAAACGCTCCCACACTTCGCGAATATTTAAATGCCCTATTTAGAGAAGAGGCGGTACTCGCATACGGCTCTACAAGTTTATGGGAGAGAGGTCGCGAACCACACTCGGATACAGTGATGTTGTTCCGCGACCCACCTGAGAGCGTTTGTCGTGCGTGGTGTGCGCTCGAAAACATCGACCCGGATTGCGGAATGTTTTATGTAATACCTGGGACGCACAAAAATGAGCGCCTTCGTATTTATGACGAGGTTCTTAACAGCCATCCTGAGATTTTTGATTTGCTTCGCTCACCGTCACTGAATGATTCAGAGAGTGCATTTCTTGAAAACCGAGCTATTTGGAAGGTAGTTTGTGAGAAGACGATTTCCCTCACACAGGGACTACCAAGAGTTCCTTTCCCAATTAACAAGGGCGATGTGGTGCTGTTCGATCCAAACATAATTCATGGTACTATGCCTGCACGCAATCCATTGCTTACCCGCAAGGCTATTATCACCGAATGGCACACCCAGTCGGTTTACAGCTACTCCTACTTTGAATATTTTGGTTCGCAGCACGATAAAAGGCAGTTATCACCAGCTAAATAGTACTTGGTCATGCAAATTCAGTAGACCAAAAACTTTTGAAAGTTGATGAAAGAATAAGGATTTGGGCTGTCGTTTTTGAGACTGGCGATCGCGTGTGGTTGCGATCGCGCTTTAAGTTCATTCAGAATATAGGATCGCGCCTAATCGTAATTTATCACAAGTTAGAGGATAAACATTCATTTGCTCAAGATTAAGGCTAATCGAATTGATACATGGCTAACTTCCTACTGTAAACTAGATATTCTTAAGTATAAAGCTTGAGTATAGTAGATAAAATAATAACTACAAATACTGAGATAGGGAGATAGAAAATCTTTAGATATAACAAAATTAGAGTTTTAACTCAAACTCTTAGTAAGGAGTAAATAATTCAGGATTAAATTTTAACAATAAATAATTGAAGAGTCAGGAGCTAGAATTCAGCTTGAAAATTCTATGTGACTAGTGGATGAATAAACAGTGAAACAGAACATTAAATATGTAGATTTAAGTGAAACAAGTTGGATGGTTGAAAAAGGAACAAAAACTGAGACTGTAATAACTGCAAAAATGAGAAAACGTGCGCCTTATTTAGAGACTCACGTTTGATTACTAACGGATTAAGAGCCGCTACTAATTAATTCTGAATTCTGTATTCTTGTTTAATTTGTTGCTGATACTAATTGGTGATTGTAGGTTGTACAAATCGCTTAATTTCACCACAAGCAATATAGGACTTGCCATCGGGTGCTGTTTTGATTTCATCAACAACGTAAAGCATTCCTTCCTCACGAACCGATCGCGGAAAACGCATGTTCCAATCTGGTTCATATCCGTCGGAAACTACCCTAGCACGGAGCTTGCTGCCATCTTTGACACACTGAACGAGAATACCATCCTTTGTATTGTCAGTTGTCGGCAGGTCAGCGGCACTGGCAGGGCCTTTGGAGGCTTTGCCTGTACTAGTTGACCTCGATTGCCTATGGGCAACGAAGATATCTGCTTCACCAGGTCGAGCAAGACGGGTGATGTTACCACGGACACGGTAGAAACTGCCATCGCTTGAAACTTCCAATCCTTCAACTACATAGCGTGCGCCCTCGGCACGAATTGCTCGAGGAAACTGGACGTTCTTGGTGGAATCGTAGCCATCGGATATGACCTTAATCCGCAGCTTACCCCCTTCACGAATGCAGTGTAGTTCCACACCTGAACCAACTTCATTGACAACTGGCATCGCGTACACTTCATCGCCGGCTGTGACACCGCGACCTGCCAAATCACTGCGATTGCGCGTCATTGTCTGGTAACTCTGATCCCGCAGTTCTTTACGTCCGGCATTGCCCAGAGCTTTTTGGGCAATTCGACCCGCAAAATACTCTAGTTGATCTATCTCTTCAGCTATTTCAAAATTCTCGTTCAACCCTTGAGCGCGCAAATCTTTTACCAGTGCTTGGAGAATTTGCTCAGCTTCTTGATGTCTGCCATGCTCAGCTAGCTCGAGGGCTATCTCTTTAGCTTTTGCGATAGTAAGGCGGCTGAGTTCAAGGATGATATGGCTCGAAGAGGCTAGAGCTGCTTCCTCAACAGTACCGACTTTGGCGACGACATCCGCTGTGCCGGACACACTTTGAATTACATCATTTTGCACAACATCAGCACTGTAATGCAGCTTCATCACAGGTAATTCGCCGACTTGAGCAGAGGGTATTTCTAGACTCAACCCCAAAAGTTTGTCTTCACCTTCATAAAGTTCTCCTAAGGTGATGACAGTTTGACCAGCCTTATTCTGGCTGACTTTAGCCAAACTTAACGTGTCAATGAGGCTAACGCCATCAGCCAACTCAAGTGTCACATTGAGATTTTGACCTACTACTGCTCTAAGACTATCTAACTCAATGCTAAAAACTTCAGTTGCTTCATCGATACTTTGAATGAAGTAAAAGTTGCCGTTAGCAGCCCTTGCCATACCAATCAGCAAGTCTTCATTGAAACCTTGATCGAAACCTAAAGTAGTTGTGGCGATCCCTTCCTCGGCTTTTTGTGCTGATGTCGCTGTTAGTATTTTCGGGTCTTGAATACCCATATTGGCATGACCATCGGTAAGCAACAGAACACGGTTAATTTTTTGCGGATCGAGTTGCGTCTTTACATGTTCGCAGCCTTTGAGCCATCCGCCGGATAAGTTAGTAATACCACCTGCTCTGACTTTGTTGATCGAATTTTTCAGTGTAGCTTTGTTAGTCACAGACTGGGGGGTTATTACTGTGTCCACTTCATCATCGTAAACAACAACAGAGAAAATGTCGTCTGCCTCAAGTTGCTCCACCACAGACTCAGCGGCTCTGAGCGCATGATGCAAGGGAGCGCCTGCCATAGAGCCTGAGCGGTCAATTACCAGGGAAAGATTCAGGTTACGTCGGGGAGATTCAGCTATGTCAGCACGAAAACGTAGCAGAATATTAGTCTTTAATGAAGATCCTGCGGGTAGGACAGCCTGGTCAAAATTGTAACTTATCTTCAGCATTTTTTATACCCCTTCGAGTTGTCTGCGCTCGGCTCCAATCCTTATATTGCTAGGATAGCCAGTGCTGTTTTTAGTTTACCCAGAAACCAGTGTGTTCAGTGTCTAAGGAAATATTTAATGTAAAGTTTTATAGCTTTGGGATTTTAAAGCTTTAGTTGCAATATCAGGGATGAGGAGGTGAGTTAAAGCTCTTAAAGTGAGGCTTTCATCGCTTTGCAGGGTGGCTTGTGTGCATTGCCTATCTACTTCTAAAATCAAAACTAGATTTGATCTTTCATTAATACATTCCCTATATAGTCTTATATAAAGACATTTATAACTCGAAGAATTTAGCGCTTTTATACATGGCAAGGATGACCATTGACCAGTTACAGATTTTTCTGGCGGTGGCGCAGCATATGCACTTTACTCGCGCTGCTGAGGAACTTTACATCACTCAACCTTCTGTAAGTGCTGCCATCCAAAGCCTTGAAGAACAATATGCGGTGAAACTGTTTAATCGCATTGGCCGTCGCATTGAACTAACTTTAGCTGGCAAAATCCTCCAAGTAGAAGCACAAAAAATTTTGACTCAGGTGGAGTTGACTGAGCGAGGATTGCGAGAATTAAATGACCTGAGACGGGGTGAACTCAAGTTAGGTGTAAGCCAAACCATAGGTAATTACTGGCTTCCACACTTCATTAGCTTGTTTAAACAAGAGTATCCTGATATCTCTGTGGATTGTACATTAGGTAACACTACTGAAATTAGCGAAGGAACGGTTACAGGATTGTTTGACCTCAGCCTAGTGGAAGGGGAAGTTGAACAATCCGTTTTGGCTCTTCTGGAACAGAAAATTGTCGGCGGAGATTGTCTGCAAATTGTTGTTGGTCAATCTCATCCTTGGTTTGGACAAATGGCAATTGAGGTAACAGAATTAACAAACACTGCTTGGGTAATGCGGGAGAAAGGCTCAGGAACCCGTCAGCAGTTTGAGCAAGTGCTAAGACAGTGGGGTATTGAACCAACCGAGTTAAATGTAATTTTGGAGATGAAAAGCGGTGATATGGTCAAAGCAGCCGTTGAAAGTGGGGTAGGAGCTGCGGCGATTTCCAATCTCATTATTACCAAGGAACTACTTCTTGATATGCTTCGTTGTATTCAAGTTACAGGTATAGCGAGAAATACTAATGATATAAATCTACTCTCACGATCCTTCTTTTTATTAAAACACCGGGAGCGCTTTCAAACCCGCATTTCTCAAGTGTTCGAGCAATTGGTATTATCGGTTGGGTCTGTGAAATAGCTGTAGCTGTTAATGAACCTCTTTTTACTTTGACATTGACTGTAGCTGAATCTGCACACGCATTCCTGGAACATCGTCCTTCAATGGTACGATTACTAAATAGCGACGAGATTGTGCACCTGCATCACCCTTGACAACTTGCCCAATTGGCTCCAGTGTCGTCACAATTGCTGCGCCAGATTGGTTAGTTTGGAACTTTGCCAACGGCTGTAGTTTGCCATAAGGTTGGCTAGAACGCTCTGTTAATGCCAATTGATACATACTAGTGACTCAGCAATGAGTAAATGATGTAACTCATTCCAAGATTCAGCAAAATGAACTTTCAGCCAGTCAGATTTTCGCCACCAGCCGAGGCTCTCATAAAAGTGAAGGACTAACAAAAAGGCAAAATAGGGAACTCTCGCTACCGTTTCCAGTACATAAAATCGTGCATACAAACGCTTGCGGTAAAAAGCATTCAAAACAAATTCTAAGAAATCAACTAGTAATCGAATCATTTTCTTGAACTCCTTTTAGTTGCATTCAGATAAAGGTAAAAATTAGGCTGCTTGAGTAAATTAATTTCAAACTCTGCAAATTAATGCCCAACAATGCAGAGATTGGCTGTGATTACAATCAACTTTTTCCTTTGACTATTTCAGCTTAGATAAATCCATCAATAGAAGCAAACGTTCTTAACTATGTAAACAATAGTTTTAATCTATTGATATTGAGAAGAATTCTAGATGCATTTGAGGGTAATACAGAAATTATGCATATTTGCAATAACTGTAGTTTAGTTTTCTTCACCTTCAAGTTTTAAATAACTTTCATGTTCAGATTTAATAGTTTAAAACTATCGTATTTATAGTTAACAACGTTTGCTTCTATTATTTCAAGCGCTTAGAGTTATACCAACCCTAAATACGAGGTTGATATGAAACAAGATATTAGAAGCAACAAGAAAGTGCAGATACCGCAATTCAATTCAGAACAAAAGCTACTGTATCAAAAAATTGTGTTTCTCTTGGCGGCTGGATTTTGTCTGACTCCTTGGGCTTCACCACCAATAGCACTAATGTTAGGGATTTTTTTAGCACTGACTCACGAGAACCCATTTCATCGGATTAGCCGCCCAGCCGCTAAATATTTACTAGAGGCATCCGTAATTATGCTGGGCTTTGGGATGAACTTAGCGGTTGTGTTAAAGGCAGGTGCAAGCGGTGCTTTGTTTGCAGTTGGTAGTATCACAGCAACCTTTATTCTTGGCTATTTTCTAGGAAAATGGTTGAAGATTCCGATTAAAGCCTCTGCCTTAATTTCAGCCGGAACAGCTATTTGTGGCGGAAGTGCGATCGCGGCTGTTAGTTCAGTAATTAACGCCGCTGAAAGCGAGATTTCCGTAGCAATGGGCACAGTATTTATCCTCAACGCTGTGGCTTTATTCGTATTTCCACCTCTGGGACACGTACTGCACTTGACCCAAGCACAATTTGGAACGTGGTCAGGTGTAGCAATCCACGACATTTCTAGTGTGGTTGGTGCAGCATCACATTATGGTCAGAGTGCGCTATACACAGCCACAGCAGTCAAACTTTCCCGCGCCTTGTGGATTGTACCTATTTCAGCAGCAGCCAGCTATATATTTCAGCGTCAGCAGGCAAAATCATGGGAGATTGTGCAACATAAACCCCAAGTACCCTGGTTTATTGGCTTGTTTATTCTTGCTTCGGTAGCGCGGACATTTATCCCGGAAGTTGCTTCTTGGTCGCCAGTGGTGACACACGTCTCAGAAGCGGGTTTGACGCTAACGCTGTTTTTAATTGGTGCAGGGCTATCGCAACGGATGTTGAAAGCAGTTGGTTGGAAACCGATGCTTCAGGGAGTGCTGCTGTGGATATTTATTAGTGCTACTTCGCTTGGTGTGATTCTATTAGTAGTGCGTTAGTAACAAATATACCTGAGAAAGCTAAGTCTTCCGTCTCTAACATCGTACAGAGTTTGTGTACTTCATCAACTTGAAATCTCTGTATCTTGAAGAATTCATTAAATCAATCTATTAATTTGACACAAAAGAATGATTGTTAATATTGCTTCGCTTATCTAAAGTCAAATTAAGTACTCTATCCCCGGTAAAACTGTTATAAATTCACTAAAAAAACAAGTATTAGGTGAAAGCTATGGATAACATTTATAACACCTCAATAGCAACTCAAGTAATATAAAACTGACGTGAATATTTTAGAATTTTCTTCACTAGTATGGCTTAGTTCCTTAACCGCAGGTTTTCTCGGTTCGCTAACTGGGTTAGGAGGTGGAGTAGTAATTGTGCCAATGTTAACTTTGGCGTTTGGGGTTGATATTCGATATGCTGTTGGCGCTTCACTGGTATCTGTGATTGCCACTTCTAGCGGGGCTGCATCTGCCTATGTTAAGGAAGGCTACACTAATCTGCGGTTAGGGATGTTCTTGGAAATAGCGACGACAGCAGGGGCATTAGTCGGGGCAATTGTGGCGGGGATGGTTTCTAGTAGAGCGATCGCGATTGTCCTCGGTATAGTTTTAATTTATAGTGCCTACCTGTCACGTCAACCCCGTGTTGAACATCTTGACAGCGAACCGCCAGATCCTCTAGCAACTTCTCTCAAACTCAATGGTAGTTACCCAACTCCTGATGGACTGCAATCTTACAATGTCCGTGCAGTACCAGTTGGATTTGGATTGATGTTTATTGCTGGGATACTTTCTGGATTACTCGGCATTGGTTCAGGAGCTGTAAAAGTGCTGGCAATGGATCGTGCGATGCATATTCCATTTAAGGTTTCTACCACCACCAGCAATTTTATGATTGGCGTGACGGCCGCAGCTACTGCTGGAGTGTATTTGAGGCGAGGTTACATCGATCCGGGACTGGCAATGCCAGTAATGTTGGGGGTACTAGTTGGTGCTTTATTGGGCGCAAAAGTACTAGTTAGAGCCAGAATTGAACTGTTGCGAAATATCTTCAGCCTCGTTATTCTAGCGCTGGCAATTGAAATGATCTACAAAGGTTTAACAGGAGGGATTTAGAATGTCTCAACCCAGACGTAGATGGAGCGAACATCAAGTTGAACAGTTCATTGGCAACTTGTTAAGATTTGGAGTACTTTTTGCTACTATTGTGGTTGTGGTCGGTGGAGTTTTGTATTTGATTCACTATGGTACAAGTCCTGCCAATTACCAATTTTTTCGGGGAGAACCCGCAGATTTTAACTCTTTAAAGGGAGTAGAAACAGCAGTTTTGTCAGGTCGTCGTCGTGGCATCATCCAATTTGGATTACTACTATTAATTGCCACACCAATTGCACGAGTTATATTTTCCCTGTTTGCTTTTGTACGACAAAGAGATTTGACTTATATAATTGTGACTTTAATTGTACTAACTGAGTTAATTTATAGCCTTGTGGGGGAAAATTCCTAAAAAAGATAGCAGTATGCGATCAACGCTATATTCAAAACAATAACCTCACTGTTACTGTGCCTCAAGAACATCTCGATTCAGAAGTATTGCTGCTTCTGCCCGTGTCATCTCTCCGGGCAGAAGCTATTGCACGTATCCGCAATAGTCTGCGGCCTGGACAGCAACAAATGGCTGACTGGCAATCTGGGCCTCTGGCTATTTCCGCCGTTCCTGGTGCGGGTAAATCTACGGGGATGGCGGCAGCAGCAGCGATCGCGCTTGCACGGCAGTATGAACGCTCTGCTGAGTCGCGCTCATCTTCGCGGCGTCAGTTAGTGGTTGTCACTTTTACTCGCTCCGCCGCTGCCAATATTAAAACCAAGATTCGCAAATACTTACGAGATGATTTATCTTTACCTCAAACAGGCTTTTTTGTCTATACCCTGCATGGTCTAGCATTGAACATTGCCAGTCGCCATCCCGATTTATCAGGGTTGCAGTTAGAATATGTCACATTAATTACACCAACTCAAAGTCACCGCTTAATCCGCACAGCCGTAGAGCAATGGATTGGAAATAATCCAGAACGTTATTTGCGGTTATTAGAAGGTCATCAATTTGATGGAGAAGAGACAGAAAGGTTACGTCGTCAATCGGTACTGCGGACAGAAGTCTTACCAGAATTAGCTAATACAGTAATTCATGAAGCCAAAAGTTCTGGGATATCGCCAGAATTGTTGCAAGAATGGAGTCAACAAACCACAGATGAATATGTAATTTTAAGTGTAGCCGCAGGATTGTACGAGCAATATCAAAATTTAATGCGATCGCGCGACTTCATTGACTACGATGAGATGATTTTAGCTGCACTACGGGTTTTAGAAAACGACAGCGCCCGCCGCATTGAGCAAAACCAAGTTTTCGCCGTCTTTGAAGATGAAGCCCAAGATTCTAGCCCGCTACAGACGCGGTTGTTGGAAATTTTGGCGAGTAATTCCGAAGATGAGGAGATGGGGAGATCGGGAGAATTTCTAACTCAGCACTCAGCACTCAATTTGGTGCGCGTCGGCGACCCCAACCAGGCGATTAACTCCACTTTTACCCCAGCCGATCCAATTTATTTTCGGCAATTTTGCGAAGAGTGCGATCGCATTCAACGATTGGCGACGATGGATCGAGCCGGTCGCAGTACGAGAATAATTATTGAAGCTGCTAACTTTGCCCTCAAATGGATCAATAATCAGTGGTCAACAACTAACCGTAACCCAGATGCGATGAATCGCGTCTCTACAAAGTCTCCATTCCCCGATACTGATAATCGACAAGTACCATTTCGCTTACAGACGATTCGCCCTGTTGATGCTGGCGATCCGCAAACGAATGCCAATCCAGCACCAGTAGGACGAGGACTGGAATTATATACTCCGCGTGATATTCATCACACCGTTGAATTGTTATCTCAAAGAGCGATCGAGTTATTTGGCAAAGATCCCACAAAAAATAGTGCAGCGATTTTAGTGCGAGAAAATCGTCAAGGACGATGGCTGGCAGAGGCTTTAGAACCTGTGTGTAAAGAGCATAATATTACACTTTATGATGTGGGAGAACGCGATCGCCGTTCTCATGTACCCCAAGAAATTTTGGCACTGTTACAATTTTGCGATCGACCCCACTCTCCTGATTACCTCAAAGCTGCACTAGAAACATTGGTGCAGCGTCAGCTAATTTCTACCCAAGACCTCAACGCCCTTGCTAGTCTCCCAGAAGAATTTTTATATCCGAGTCCTCTAGCAGCACCCCAGCCAGAACCAGTACAAAAAGCCGCACACTTATGTCGCAGTTTACTCCGCGCCCGTTTGGAACTGCCCCTATATCAACTAATTTCTTTCCTCGCCTTGACCTTAAATTACGACCAGGCGGAATTGGCAACTGCTGATAAATTAGCAGAACGAGTAAATCAGCAGGTAGCTAGCAATAGTTCAATGAGGGCAATGCTGTCAGCTTTAAGTGAAATCGTTAGTTCTGAACGGTTTGAACCAGTGGAAACCGAAGATTCCGAAGAACGTTACACCCGTCGCGGTCAACTAACCATTATTACTATGCACAAAGCCAAAGGGCTGGACTGGGATTATGTTTTTATTCCCTTTCTGCACGAAAACTTAATTCCGGGAAGATTTTGGGTTCCTCCCCAAAGTCAATTCTTAGGCGATTTTACCTTATCAGAAGTAGCCCGTGCCCAAATTCGTGCTGCTCTCCACGGAGAATCTTCCATACCGGATGTGACGCAAGCATGGGAACTAGCAAAGCAGTTAAAAATATCTGAAGAGTACCGTTTACTCTACGTTGCTATGACACGAGCAAAGCTTTTGTTATGGATGTCTGCGGCGCAGAAAGCCCCCTTTACTTGGAGTAAGCCAGAAAATTTACAAGAACAAGCGCCTTGTCCAGTTTTTCCAGCATTAAAGCGCCAATTTCCTGAATGTGTTGCCACTTCAGCGATGATAGCCAAATAAATATTCTACAAACGCGTAATAAGCAGCATAACGACCAAGCTTAACGGTAGCAATAGAGCGTAAAGGGTGGTTCTGAGAGGATTAAAAATAAAATTAGCTGCTTTAGCCTGTTTGCTTAACTAACTCAGCAACACACAAATTTCTTACTTTCAGGCATTAATTAATTATAGTTACATTTACTTTTTTTGTATAAATACTTAAGTAAAGTTATATATTTCACAGAATATCTTTACTAAGTCTTTAAAAAATATAGTTAAGTAGGTCGGGAGAATAAAACCAAACTATATTAAAAAAATGAACGAGGCTAAAACCCACTTCCCTCCTAGCTCCTGACTTGAAAAAGGGTGTAGGGTGTGGGGTATGGGGTGTAGGGGATATTCCTTTTTCATGCATGGCGGTGAAACTTGTTTCATCGGGACTGCCTTATCCCAACGACAAATATTTACGCCCACCTACTTGGGATAACATTGTGCTTTTGTCATAACAGCACCAATCTAGTATTTTTACTAATGGTATAAACCTTGCGATCGCTCCCCAAATTTCCTGTCAAGTTCCCTTTTACAACTTTGTGATTGGTTAGAATCGTTGAATTAATTGCCATTGAAGCAATCGAGATGGTATATAATGAGGGATTGTGTCGAATTAAAGCTAGACTAATGCCTAAACTCAAGACTCGTAAAGCAGCAGCCAAGCGATTCCGTGCCACCGGCAGCGGCAAAATCGTGCGTCGCAAAGCTTTCAAAAACCACCTTTTAGAGCATAAAACTTCTAACAAAAAGCGTAACCTGTCCAAGACTACACTTGTACACGAACGCGATGAAGACAATGTGCGCTTGATGCTTCCATATTTGTAAGTCCTTGTAGGAAATTAAGTATATGACACGGGTAAAACGCGGTAACGTAGCTCGCAAACGCCGCAATAAAATTCTCAAACTAGCTAAAGGTTTTCGCGGTTCCCACTCAACTCTGTTTAGAACTGCCAACCAACAAGTGATGAAGGCACTGCGGAGTGCCTACCGCGATCGCAAAAAGAAAAAGCGCGATTTTCGTCGCCTATGGATTACTCGGATCAACGCTGCTGCAAGACAACATGGCTTGAGTTACAGCCAGCTGATTGGCAACCTGAAAAAAGCTGATGTGCAACTGAATCGCAAAATGTTGGCACAACTAGCAGTACTCGATCCTGCAAGCTTCGGCAAAGTAGCCCAATTAGCCAATCAAGCTAAAAGATAAAGGTGGTAACGGATGAATAACCGATGTAACAGATGGCAAGAAAATACTCGGTTACATCTGGTATTATCCGCTACAATTATCTTGATTTGCTGCTTTTGCTTTTTGGGCAGAGGATTAATTGCATTTGCCGCCGAAATGCCAGAAATACAGCGACGAGGTTATTTAACCATTGCAGTTAAAGATAACTTGCGTCCTTTGGGATTTAAAGATGATAGCGGCAATTTGCAAGGCTTAGAAATTGACTTGGCACAGCAGTTAGCAGTTGACTTGCTAAGTAAAAAAGATGCTGTCAAATTTAAACCCGTAGCGAATCGCGATCGCTTGTCTGTAGTCTTAGACAAGAAAGTTGATTTAGCGATCGCTAGGGTAACCGCAACTGCTTCACGCGCCCGGATAGTTAATTTCAGCGTTCCTTACTACTTAGATAGCACTGTATTAATTACCAAAGATGCTTCTGTGCAGCAGTTAAAGGATTTGGCAAAACAAAAAATTGCCGTACTCAATAACTCTAGTACAATTGCCAAACTACAGTACTATTTGCCAAACAGCGAGTTAGTAGGAGTTAATTCCTACCAAGAAGCGCGAGAGCAAACAGAAAATAATGCCGTTGCAGCCTTTGCCGCAGATGCTAGCGTTCTCGGCGGTTGGGTAGAACAATATCCGCAATATCATCTACTGCCAACCAAGCTATCAACTGAACCCTTATGTGTAGTAATGCCCAAAGGATTGCAGTACGATGAATTAAGACGACGAGTCAACGAGGCGATCGCTCGTTACATAGCAGAAGGTTGGCTCGCTCAACGCGCCCAATATTGGGGTTTACCATAAGTTAATCATTGGTCATTGGTCATTAGTATTTACAAATGACAAATGACAAAGGACAAATGACAGTATAGATACAAAAGTAACTTTTAATATTTTTATTTGTGGGCAATGGATAATAATTTAGCTGTAGTTTATCTCTCAATTTTGGTAGGTTTGCTCGCATTTACACTAGTGGGTGTTTTTCGCCAAATTTTTAAAACTCGCAAGATTGAAAACTCCTTTTCAAAATTACGCAAGAAATTAGAGAAAGAAAAGGGCACAACTCAAGAATATTACGAGTTAGGCAGTATTTATTCCGAAAAAAAATTATATTCCCAGGCGATTACATTATTTCAAAAAGCTCTGAAAGCTGCCCCAGAAGAGGAAGAAGAAAATATCGCCCCCATTTACAATGGACTAGGTTATGCTTACTTTGTTCAAGAGCAATATGACCTAGCGATTCGTCAGTATAAAGAAGCCCTCAAAGATAAACCAGATTATGTGACAGCGTTAAATAATCTCGGTCATGCCTATGAAAAGAAAAAATTAAACACTCAAGCATTACAAACTTACGAAGAAGCACTCAAATTTGCTCCTAATAATCCTATTGCTAAACGCCGCGCTGAATCTTTACGTCGTTTAGTTTCTGCATAAATTAGAGGACTGGGGACTCAGGAGTTATTTTATTCTCTTTGTCCCCTCATCTTCCGAGTCCCCAGTCCCTAGTTGCCACAATTAATTTACCTTTAGCTTCTGAATTTATCGGTTTTCAGGTTTGGACTTGGAAATAGATAACTATCACGTCTTTTGTCAGAAGTAAAAGATGATTAAGCAGCTAAGGTATTTTTTTAGACTAGCTATTAGTATCATTGTTGTCATTTCTATCTCATTTGGATTGTTGGGAAAATTATCTGCTCAGCAGGTTGCAATTTCCCATCCTTTGAGTACGTTAACGGAAGCAGAAATTAATACAGCTGTTTCGGTTGTAAAAAGAGAAAAAACTTTGAGCGAAATGGCAGTTTTTCCACTTATTGCTTTACAAGAACCAGATAAAGAAGAAGTTCTAAATTTCACACCTGGTAAAACTTTCAAACGTCAAGCTTTTTTGGCAATCTATGAGCGTTCCCAAAATAAAACCTTTGAGGGAGTTGTTGATTTAACAAGCAAAACCTTAAGTTCTTGGAAAGAAATACCCTTTGTCCAACCTCCACTCGTTAATTCAGAATATGAACTAGCAAACCAGGTAGTAAGAGCCGATCCCCGATGGCAAGCAGCGATGCGAAAGCGGGGAATTACGGATTTTGAGCGAGTTAAAATCAGTTGGTGGACAGCAGGAGTCCTAAGCGAACAGGAACAAAAAACAGGTAATCGCCTTTGTCGAGGCTTATCTTATTACAAAGGAAAACACTGGAACTATTACGGTAGTCCGATTGAAGGAGTAGTAGCAACAGTCAATTTGAATACAGGTAAAATGGCCAGTTTGATTGATAGAGGAAAAGTACCTTTCTCTGAAGAAAATTGGAACTACGATGTTAAGTCTTTGGGTAAATTACTGTCACCAGCCAAAGCATTAAAGATTCTCCAACCTAATGGTAAAAGTTTCCAAATTAATGATAATGAAATTACCTGGCAAGGTTGGAAGTTTCGCTATCTAATGCATCCTCGTAGTGGATTGGTGCTGTACCAAGTCACATACAAAGATGGGGAAAATGTTCGACCAGTTTTATATCGTGCTAGTCTCTCGGAAATGGTAGTTCCTTATGGCAATCCTGAGCCTACTTGGTCGTTTAGAAATGCCTTTGATGTTGGTGAATATAACTTTGGTTTATTAGCAAATAAGATGGAGTTAGGTAAAGAAATTCCTGAAAACGGTCTTTTATTAGATGCAATATTTGCTAATGAACAGGGAGAATCTTACAAGATGCCAGGGGTTATCGGTATCTACGAGCGCGATAACGGAATGCTCTGGAAGCACTATGAATATAATACTCAACGTAATGATGTCCGTCGTCATCGAGAATTAGTGATGACGATGACAGTGGCAATTGACAACTATGATTACAGCATTAATTGGATTTTTCACCAAGATGGAACTTTAGAAGTACAAAACGAATTAACAGGTATTGTACTGGTACAGGGAACAGCTGCCGAAAAATCTGAAGATAATTCCTATGGCAGTCTGATTGCAAAAAATATCATAGGAGTAAATCACCAGCACTTTTTCAACTATCGCCTAGATTTGGATGTAGATGGTAAAGCTAATTCGATGATGGAAATGAATGTTAACGCTTTACCAATGGATGAAAAAAATCCTTCAGGAAATGCGATCGCACTTGTAGAAACTCCACTAATTAAAGAAACGGCTGCTGTGCGCGATATGGATATGAAACACAATCGAAAATGGATGATTGTGAGTGCAGATAAAAAAAATGCTCTTGGTGCTGCGCCTGGATATATGCTGATCCCAGAAGAAAATTCTATATTTTTTCCTGTAGAAGGCTCAAAAATCCGCCAACGAGCAGAATTCGCCACACATCATGTTTGGGTAACGAAATATAAACCCAGCGAACTGTACGCTGGCGGTGATTATCCTAATCAAACTCAACCTGGAGAAGGTTTACCTAAATATATTACAGATGATGAATCATTAACGGGTGAAGATATCGTTTTATGGTACACAATGGGCGTGACTCATATTCCGCGATCCGAAGATTGGCCTGTAATGCCAATTCATCGAGTTGGATTTAAACTAGCACCTAGAGGATTCTTTAACCGTAATCCAGCAATTAATTTACCTGAGTAAAATATTCTTTTTGTCAAGTATTCTAAGTTGAGTTTTTTGATAATTTATCAACATGCAATTTGAATGCTGATAAGCTTATCATAGGTCAAGTACTAGCAGTTTTCATTCATAGGATATCTCATGAATTTTCCAGAAATTAATATTCCCGGCAACGGCAAACTTCACGCTCGTTTAACTACTTCTTTAGGCGAAATTGTAGTTCGTTTAGAGGAAGAGAAAACTCCTAACACCGTCAAAAATTTTGTCGGCCTAGCAACTGGAACAATCGACTGGAAAGACCCTAAAACTGGTCAATCTCTCAAAGGGACTCCTGCCTACGATGGGGTTCGCTTTCACCGAGTCATTCCTAATTTTATGATTCAGTGTGGCGATCCCCTGAGTCGTTATCTGGATATGGCCAACCGCTGGGGTACTGGTGGTCCGGGATATCAATTTACAGATGAGTTTCATCCAGAATTGAAACATTCTAGTGCGGGTATCCTCTCAATGGCTAATGCAGGCCCCGGGACTAATGGTTCGCAATGGTTCATTACAGAAGTACCAACGCCTTATCTTGACCGCAAACACAGTGTTTTTGGTGAAGTTGTCGAAGGTATGGATGTAGTCAACCGTATCGCTAATGTGCCTACGACTAGAGACCGTCCAAATCAAGAGGTAGTGTTAGAAAAAGTAGAAATTTTTCGGCAGTAACTAATATTTAAGTCCGTTTCTGTTGACTGTTAACCGTTAACCGTCAACAGTCAACATTCGAGGAATAAATCCTGACTAAAACCTTAGGCAAACTAGTTACATTTGATGAATTTAGTGATTGGTATTCAGATGTACGACGACGCTATGAATTGCATAATGGAGTCATTGTTGAAATCTTCGCACCAACAGGCGAACACGAACAGATAATTTGATTTTTAGTTGGAGAAATTGTTACATAATATAAGCGCTTAAATTTACCTTATTTTATACCCAAAACAGCATTTATAAAATCAATTGAGAGCGAATCAGCTTACTCACCAGATATCTTGATATTAAATCAGGCGAATTTAGTCAATGAACCTTTGTGGAAAAAAGAATTAACTGTTAGTCAAGCAGCATCTATTCCGTTGGTAATTGAGATAGTTAGTACTAACTGGAGAGATGATTATTTAAAAAAAGCGGCTGACTATGCAGGAATAGGTATACCAGAATACTGGATTGTAGATTATGCAGCTTTAGGTGGTAGGCAGTTTATTGGTAACCTTAAAGCAACTATATCGATTTACTGTTTAGTAGAAGGTGAATATCAAGTCAGCAAGTTCTGTACCAGCGAACGCCTGCAATCACCAGCGTTCCCAGAATTTAAATTGACTGCCGAACAGATTGTTCGCGCTGCTACAATCAGCTAAATAGTTAATATATCGCTCTGAATTGAAAACAAATTTGCCGAAAAATTAAGATTTATTTGAAAAAGCAATAGTAATGTTGTCAAAGTCAAAAGCTAGATTCCAATCAGGAACAAGGTTTGGGCTATGCTTATGCCTACAGACTCCAGGCAAAACCCTTACAAGTCTTTACTTCATCTGAGATACAAGTTTTGCGACAATCAAAAACGATTGAATAAATAATCATGCACTTATAGTCCAACTCTTATAGGACTCCGTGTTGTTTGACTTGAAAAGGGAGAAGACACTAATGAAATTGGCTTACTGGATGTATGCAGGCCCAGCCCATATCGGCACTCTCCGAATCGCTAGTTCTTTCAAAAACGTTCATGCAATTATGCACGCTCCATTAGGCGATGACTACTTCAACGTCATGCGCTCGATGCTAGAACGGGAGAGGAACTTCACCCCAGTCACAACCAGCGTTGTCGATCGCAATGTTTTGGCACGCGGTTCTCAAGAAAAGGTGGTAGATAATATTACCCGCAAAGATGCCGAGGAACGCCCAGATTTAATTGTGTTAACTCCCACCTGCACTTCTAGCATTTTACAAGAAGACTTGCACAACTTTGTAGAACGGGCGCAGCTGGAAGCCAAAGGGGACGTAATGCTGGCGGACGTGAACCATTACCGCTTCAACGAACTGCAAGCAGCCGATCGCACTCTGCATCAAATTGTACAATTCTACATTGAAAAAGCCCGCAAAAAAGGCCAATTGCCAGCAGGCAAAACCGAAAAGCCATCCGTTAACATCATCGGTATTTCTACCCTTGGTTTTCATAACCAGCACGACTCTACCGAACTCAAGCGATTAATGGCTGACTTGGGAATTGAAGTGAATACTGTAATTCCGGAAGGCGCTTCAGTTAACGAATTGAAGAAAATGCCCAAAGCCTGGTTTAACTTAGTACCTTACCGCGAACTCGGCATAGCAACGGCTCGTTATCTAGAAGCAGAATTCGGAACACCATACATAGATATTACCCCAATGGGTGTAGTGGAAACTGCTCGTTGTATCCGGAAAATTCAGCAGGTGATTAACGCCCAAGGTGCTGATGTTGACTACGAGGACTTCATCAACGAACAAACGCTACATGTATCCCAGGCTGCTTGGTTCTCCCGTTCTATTGACTGTCAAAACTTGACTGGTAAAAAAGCAGTGGTATTTGGGGACAACACCCACGCCGCCGCCATCACCAAAATTTTGTCACGGGAAATGGGCATTCACGTAGTTTGGGCTGGAACCTACTGCAAATATGATGCAGACTGGTTCCGGGAACAGGTGAGCGAATATTGCGATGAAGTGCTGATTACAGACGATCACGGCGCAATTGGGGATGCGATCGCCCGCGTCGAACCCTCTGCTATTTTCGGCACGCAAATGGAACGCCACGTTGGTAAGCGCTTGGATATTCCTTGCGGCGTCATTGCTGCACCCATTCACATCCAGAATTTCCCCATTGGTTACAAACCATTTATGGGTTACGAAGGTACAAATCAGATTACAGATTTAATCTACAATTCCTTCACTTTGGGAATGGAAGATCATCTGTTAGAAATCTTCGGAGGTCATGATACCAAAGAAGTAATTACTAAAGGAATTTCTGCTGATTCTGACCTCACCTGGACAAAAGATGGTCAAGCAGAATTGAATAAAATCCCGGGATTTGTACGCGGGAAAGTCAAGCGTAATACTGAGAAATTTGCCCGCGATCGGGGCATCAAAGAAATATCGACTGAAGTATTGTATGCTGCAAAAGAAGCTGTCGGCGCATAGTTTTTCACGTAGTAACTAAAAAAATTTTGGGGAGTCTAAGAATAATCTTGACTCCCTATTTTTATAATTTTATATTTTTGGCTGGTAATTATTGACGATTCTTGCGCCAATCTTCTTTCTCTTTACTGCTGCCACTGATATGAAATCCGGTTGAATACTTATGATATATATCTGTGAGGGTCGGCAATGGGTAATAGGTAATCGTCAGTTATTTATTCCAATTACCAATTACCAAATAGACCAACAATAATTGTAAGTAATTAGCCGAACTTGATATAAGCAGTTATTATCTTATGCCAACAAACAACCCCAGATATACATCCAATCCCCGCGCTGGTAGTATTAATCAATGATTTTATTAACAGACATTGAAAATCTCTCCCATCGCAGAAGCTATATTAACCTTTATAACTGAATAGTTAAATAACAATGTAAATAACTATTACATAAACAGAAGTAATTACTTAAATAAGTTGTCAACATACATTAATAAATATTGCATTTTTTATATCGATTTGTGTCAGATGAGGAATAAAATCCTCAGTGGGTAAGCATTTTCTGATAAAAAACTCATATTGCCAAATAAAACAAGTCAATTTTAGTGGCATCAGCCGCTATGAACTTCCAGTAGAGAACACGCATCAAAGGAGCCGAAGAAGCATGTTCACCCACGTCAAGTCCACCATTCGACACATTGCGCCAGATAATTTACGCGGACGTAATTTAATCAAGGTGGTCTATGTCGTGCTTGAGTCCCAGTACCAGAGTGCATTGTCGCAAGCGGTTCGCACGATTAACGCGAACAATCCTAACTTAGCGATTGAAATCAGCGGGTACTTGATTGAGGAACTCCGCGACCCAGAGAACTACGAAGAGTTCAAACGAGAAATTGAGAATGCAAATATCTTCATCGCTTCTCTGATTTTTATCGAAGATTTAGCGCAGAAAGTAGTAGCAGCAGTAGAACCACACCGCGATCGCTTGGACGTTTCGGTTGTCTTTCCCTCGATGCCAGAAGTCATGCGCCTGAGTAAAATGGGTAGCTTTTCTTTGGCACAGTTGGGTCAGTCAAAAAGTGCGATCGCCCAATTCATGCGAAAACGCAAAGAAAAATCCGGTGCGGGATTCCAAGATGGAATGCTGAAGCTTTTGCGAACGCTGCCGCAAGTGCTGAAGTTCCTACCAATGGATAAAGCACAGGATGCGCGAAATTTCATGCTCAGTTTTCAGTATTGGCTAGGTGGTTCACCAGAAAATCTGGAAAACTTCTTGTTGATGCTAGCTGATAAATATGTATTTAAAGGTTTAGAGAAAAATTTTGCATCTTCTACATATCAACAGCCAGTAGTTTACCCCGATTTAGGGATTTGGCATCCTTTGGCTCCGAGTATGTTTGAGGATGTCAGAGAGTACCTCAATTGGTATACAGCTCGTAAGGATATTTCTAACGATCTCAAAGATCCTTTAGCTCCTTGTGTTGGGTTAGTATTGCAACGCACTCACCTAGTTACCGGGGATGATGCCCATTATGTAGCGATGGTGCAGGAGTTGGAAGCACTAGGCGCACGGGTGTTACCTGTATTTGCTGGTGGTTTGGATTTCTCCAAGCCTGTGGATGCCTACTTCTACGAACCGACAACCAATGTACAGTTAGTAGATGCAGTGATATCGCTGACTGGTTTTGCTTTAGTGGGTGGGCCAGCCAGACAAGACCATCCCAAGGCAATTGAGTCCCTCAAACGCTTAAACCGTCCTTATATGGTGGCGTTACCCTTAGTTTTCCAAACCACAGAAGAGTGGATGGATAGCGATTTAGGGTTACATCCAATTCAGGTAGCTTTGCAAATTGCGATCCCGGAATTAGATGGGGCAATTGAGCCGATAATTTTATCAGGTAGAGATGGGGCAACCGGAAAGGCAATCGCTCTCCAAGACCGGATGGAAGCTGTAGCCCAACGCGCATTAAAATGGGCTAACTTGCGCCGCAAGCCGAAGCTAAATAAAAAAGTTGCGATCACCGTTTTTAGCTTCCCGCCAGATAAAGGCAATGTCGGAACTGCCGCTTACTTGGATGTATTCGGTTCCATCTACGAGGTAATGAAAGCCCTGAAGAACAACGGCTACGACCTTACAGAATTACCAGAATCAGCCGAAGCGCTGATGCAAGAAGTCATCCACGATGCCCAAGCGCAGTACGCCAGCCCGGAACTCAACATTGCCTATAAAATGTCTGTTCCTGAGTATGAAGCACTCACCCCTTATTCTCAACGTTTAGAAGAAAACTGGGGCCCGCCTCCCGGACATCTCAACAGCGATGGGCAAAACTTGCTGATTTATGGTAAGCAATTCGGTAACGTCTTTATCGGTGTGCAACCCACATTTGGTTACGAAGGCGACCCGATGCGGCTGTTGTTCTCTCGTTCCGCTAGTCCCCATCACGGTTTTGCTGCCTATTACACTTACCTAGAGCAAATTTGGAAAGCCGACGCAGTGCTGCACTTCGGTACTCATGGTTCCTTGGAATTCATGCCAGGTAAACAGATGGGGATGTCTGGGGAATGTTACCCAGATAACTTAATTGGTTCAATTCCCAATCTATATTATTACGCAGCCAATAATCCGAGTGAGGCGACAATTGCCAAGCGCCGGAGTTATGCCGAAACAATTTCCTACTTGACACCTCCGGCAGAAAATGCTGGTTTGTATAAAGGTTTGAAGGAACTCAGCGAATTAATTGCTTCTTACCAAACCTTGAAAGATACTGGACGCGGCATTCCCATTGTCAACTCCATCATGGATAAATGCCGAATCGTGAATCTGGATAAAGATATTAATCTGCCAGAAACCGATGCCAGAGAAATGAGTGCCGACGATCGCGACAATATTGTTGGCAACGTCTACCGCAAGTTGATGGAAATTGAGTCTCGGTTGTTGCCTTGTGGATTGCACGTCATTGGTAAACCGCCAAGTGCAGAAGAAGCGATCGCAACTCTGGTCAATATTGCTAGCTTAGATCGTCAAGAAGAAGAAATTGTCGGCTTACCGCGAATTATCGCTAACAGCATTGGGCGTAACATTGAGGATATTTATCAAAATAACGACAAAGGCATTTTAGAAGATGTCCAGTTATTGCAAGATATCACCTTAGCCACCCGTGCAGCAGTTAGCGCCCTTGTGCAAGAGCAAACCGACGCCGAAGGACGAGTTTCTCTGGTTTCCCGGTTGAATTTTTTCAACATGGGCAAAAAAGAACCTTGGGTAGAAGCGTTACATAAAGCAGGTTATGCCAAAGTTGACACAGCCACACTCAAACCCCTATTCGAGTACTTAGAATTCTGCCTCCAGCAAGTTTGTGCTGACAACGAACTGGGAGGATTACTCAAAGGCTTAGAAGGTGAGTACGTCCTACCCGGCCCCGGTGGCGATCCCATCCGCAACCCGGATGTATTACCTACGGGTAAAAATATTCATGCTTTAGATCCGCAATCCATCCCCACAACAGCAGCAGTCCAATCAGCCAAAATTGTTGTAGACAGGCTCTTGGCACGTAATAAGGTGGAAAACGAGGGAAAGTGGCCTGAAACCATCGCCTGTGTCCTCTGGGGAACCGATAACATCAAAACTTACGGTGAATCCCTTGCCCAAATTATGTGGATGGTGGGTGTGCGTCCCGTTCCCGATGCCTTGGGACGGGTGAACAAGTTAGAATTGATACCTTTAGAAGAATTGGGACGCCCCAGAATTGATGTAGTAATTAACTGTTCTGGTGTATTCCGAGACTTGTTCATCAACCAAATGAACTTGCTAGACCAAGGCGTGAAGATGGCGGCTGAGGCAAATGAACCCTTAGAAATGAACTTTGTTCGCAAACATGCTTTGGAACAAGCCCAAAATATGGGGATTAATCTGCGTCAAGCAGCAACACGCGTTTTCTCGAATGCTTCTGGTTCCTACTCCTCAAATATTAACTTGGCAGTAGAAAACAGCACTTGGGATAGCGAAGCCGAGTTACAGGAAATGTATCTCAACCGCAAATCCTTCGCCTTCAATTCCGATAACCCCGGAATCATGGACGAATCCCGAAAGATTTTTGAGAGTACATTGAAAACTGCTGATGCAACTTTCCAAAATCTCGATTCTTCCGAGATTAGTTTGACGGACGTTTCCCACTACTTTGATTCAGATCCCACTAAGTTAGTGGCAAGTCTGCGCGGTGATGGTAAGACACCAGCATCTTACATTGCAGACACAACTACAGCTAATGCTCAAGTGCGGACATTAACAGAAACCGTGCGTTTGGATGCGCGTACCAAATTATTAAATCCCAAATGGTATGAGGGGATGCTGAATCACGGTTACGAAGGTGTGCGCGAACTCTCCAAGCGATTGGTAAACACAATGGGTTGGAGTGCGACAGCTGGCGCTGTGGATAACTGGATTTACGAGGATACTAACGAAACCTTCATCAAGGATGAAGAAATGCAAAAACGCTTGATGAATCTTAATCCCCATTCTTTCCGCAAGGTTGTATCAACTTTGTTGGAAGTGAATGGACGCGGTTATTGGGAGACTAGCGAGGAGAATTTAGATCGCCTGCGCGAGTTGTACCAAGAAGTTGAAGACCGGATTGAAGGAATCGAGTAGGATTACACGGGCAGGCTTTATGCCTGCCTTAACAATAAAATGAAATTAAAAAATTAAATAGAAATGATTCAAACATTCTTGAAGTTATAGACTCAGCCTTAACAGTAGAAGATATTAGATTGCCGGGTTATGATTTGCATGAATTAAAAGCAGACAGGAAAGGTACTTGGTCAATAAAGGTATCAGGAAACTGGCGTATAACTTTTATATTTGAAGATGGTGATGCTTATAATGCCAATCTTGAAGATTATCATTAATTTTTGTGTTAATATAATATTAATTTGCTAGATCATGCTAAATAAAATTAAGCAAATTTTTAAGCAACAAGTATTAATTATGGATAATTGGCAAGAGATTACTGATGAGAGATTAGTAAGACCAATACATCCTGGTGAAGTAATTGCAGATATTTTAGATGAATTAGATATTAACACTACAAAATTTGCAGAAATTTTAGGAGTATCTAATCAAACAGTTCAAGAAATTATTAGTGGTCAAAGTTCAATTACAGTAGATATAGCAATACGTCTAGGTAAAGCTTTAGGAAATGGGCCAAGACTTTGGCTTAATCTTCAGCAAAAAGTTGATCTTTGGGATGCTTTGCAAAGCCATAAAGAGGAATATGAAGAAGTCATGACATTGGTTTAGAATAAATTGTGAAGAATTATTTTTTGAATAATAGAAATTTACAGGAATTTTCGGGTAAAGGAACCAAATAGTCTTGAGGATACTGCTTATTACGAAATAAGATGTGATTATTTTGCAAGCATAAGTTTTTGGTCTGGATGTAGTCAAAAGTAGATATCAAATCAAAAGTTTGATATAACTGACGTAACTCTATACTACATCTTCAGCTAATATGACAGCAGAATCTAAAAAAGTTTTTATTTCCTATGCTTGGGGTGGTGATAGTGAAGAATTTGTCAATCGATTGGATCAAACTTTGCAGAAAAAGGGGATTACTATTGTCCGGGATAAACGTGACTTAGGTTACAAAGGACTGATTAAGGAATTTATGAAGTACATTGGTTGCGGCAAATGTGTAATTGTCGTGATCAGCGATAAATATTTAAAGTCACCCAACTGCATGTTTGAACTTCTAGAGATATCTAAGAACGGGCAGTTTTATAATCGCGTTTTTCCAATCACCTTACCAGATGCAAAGATTTATGATCCTGTTGAGCGATGTGATTATATTATTCACTGGGATAATGAAATTCAAAGACTAGATTCTAAGCTCAAATTGGTTACTTCCAGTGCTAATTTGATTAATCTTCAACAGATAGCAACTCAATATACAGAGTTTAGAGCAACAATTGATATCCTTATTTATATGCTTCAAAATATGAATACATTAACCCCAGATATTCATAACAAGTCAGATTATGAGGCATTAATTGAAGCAATTGAACACCAGTTATCAGATTCAGTATTATCTCAGCAGGCTTTTTCTTTAACTGAAACTTCTATTAATTCCTCAAACAGCTTGATTGCTGAAACATCAAATATAAATAACGGAATTACAATTGAGCAATTTGTTAATAATCAAGCTACGCTTGCTGATCAGTTTACTTTCTTTGTTAAGCAGATTGGTGTTGAAAGCCTGAGGCAAGACTATGCTAAATCCCAATTTGAGGCTTACTCTAATACCTGGAAAAGCCTGCAAGCGTTGAGATTAGCAGGAAATAAATTATGGGAGCAAGCCAGTGAAGAGAACCTTATTAGATTCGCAGAGCAACTAGACATAACTACACGAGTAGCGTATGAGGGCGGGATTTTCCTAGAGGAATTAGATTATATACCGTTATTTTCAGTATTAGAGATATTTGGTAATTTTCAACTAGGGAAGTGGCGGTTAATTGAATTTAGTTCTAGACAGGATATTGAAAGCGCTATTTCTCAAGGTGTTGTTGAGCAGCAGCATATTTCTGGACTAATAAACCAAAATCAAAGTATCAAGAGAAAATATGAGGAGATACTTGACAACATCAGAGTCTCTTTCAGACAAAAACTGTCAGGTCAGCCTAAGAACACTGTGTCTGATGTAGGCTAACAATTTGGTTGAAGTGGCCTACCGAAAGCTGCTGGTGTATATCTGACTTTTCCACAACAAGCGATGTCACTCGACTTGCCCGGAGCTTTCGGAGTCTCCGGCTTTGTGCTACGCGTCTACACTGTGTCTTTGAGATTTTCTGTAAGGCGATCGCTTTGGAAATATGGGAGCGCAATCGCTTCTATATTAAATTTTATGGGAATATTCAAGTTTAAATTTTTCTATGGATGCCTTAATTATCAATTTTGCTCCTGTTCTTCAAATAACAGATGAGCAATTCTTCCAATTATGTCAGATAAATGAATTAATCAGATTTGAGCGTAATGCTGATGGTACATTGCTACTAATGCCTTTAGTAGGAGGCTTAACCAGCAACCGCAATGCTAATTTAACTGCTCAACTTGGAGTGTGGAATCGTGATGAGTCACTAGGTATAGCTTTTGGTTCTTCTGTTGGGTTTATTTTACCAAATAGGGCAGTTCGTTCGCCTGACGTATCTTGGTTAAAACGTGATAGATGGGATTCTCTCACACAGGAGCAAAAAGAGGGATTTCCACCTGTATGTCCTGATTTTGTAGTGGAATTGCGTTCTGATAATGATTGTTTAATAAGGCTACAAAATAAAATGCAAGAGTACCGAGACAACGGTTATAGATTAGGTTGGTTAATTGATTTAGAGACTCGGCAAGTAGAAATTTATTACTATTTCGGTGACAACATTTGCTATTTCGGCGACAGCATTTGCTATTTCGGCGACAGCATTTGCTATTTCGGCGACAGTATTTGCTATTTCGACGACTACATTTGCTATTTCGACGACTACATTTGCTATTTTGGTGAGCGTCGTCAGATTACTGATTGGATTTATACTAAAACAACGGACAAATATAAATCAGTAAAAATACAGAAAAACTCTCAATTTTAACTCTTAATTAATTCCATAAAACTGGGGTGTTAGGGGACTTTTGCAAAAGGTTTATGTATTACTATAAAAACTAAGACTTGCGACCTCAGTGATTAAAAGAGTCAATAGCCAAAGCTTCTATTGCTGAGTTCAAGGTTGCTTGCCTCTACTGACTTTTATAACTATATGGATAAAATCTTAACTATTGCTGCGGAGAAAATAATCAATACTTAGAGTATGAATACCTTAATTATTAACTTTACTTTTGTTATTTAACTTACAAATCAGTAAATCCGAACATGTAAAATAAATGCATCAAGTTTATTAATCTAGACAGCACTTGATATCTGCTTAATTAGATGAAATACCAGGTGTATAGGTAAACTTGTCGTAGACATCGCCCTATATTGACCAAATAAAACTCACTTTTTTCTTGATATCAACAAATTTTTTCAAAAATATGAGACTATAGAAATATTCAGACAGTCAGAAAAACGTGAGTCAGCAAGACAAAATCTTAGGAAAAATCCTCTCTGGGACTTCTGATACAGACATCCCTTTTGCTCAATTGTGGCAACTCTTATACAAACTAGGCTTTGATGAACGGATTCGTGGCGATCATCGTATTTTTGTCAAAGATGGTGTTGAGGAAATATTAAACCTGCAACACAAAAGAGGAAAAGCTAAAAGCTATCAAGTTAAACAAGTTCGATCGGTAATTCTTAAGTATCAGCTAGGAAGTAAAAATGACCTTTCGCTATGAAATTATTCTTTACTGGAGTAGGGAAAATCAAGCTTTTATTGCCGAAGTACCAGAATTACCAGGCTGTGCTGCTGATGGCGAGACTTATCAAGAAGCTTTGCATAATGTAGAAATAGTGATGCAGGAGTGGATAGAAACGGCTAAGGATTTAAGCCGTTCAATTCCTGAACCTAAACCGCGTTAGATGTTGAAGACTGAAAAAATATTTGTAAATAATCGAACCTGTACCCCTAAAGAACGAATGCTGTATCCGAACAATCATTACTTTTTAGGCAAGCAAATCACACTTGTGTTAATATTCAAAGGAATCTCGGTTCTAGTGGGGAACAGCTACTAGAGGAAACGGGGAAAGTCCGGTGTGAATCCGGCACTGTCCCGCAACTGTAATCAAGGTTTGCCTTGTGAGTCAGAATGCCCGCCGAAGTTGACTTGTAAATTTTGTACATCTGCGAGGCACAGATTAAATATTTTTATGAATATTTATACAATTACTAAGCTTTACATTCTCATAGCTACACATATTAAGACACTACAGATTACGGCTTTTTATCAGATGGTAAATAATTCATTGGGGGAACAGATTACGCTCACCGACGCTAGTTTTTTTTGACGTAACTATTCACAAAAAAGATGAATACGCTTACTTGTTTGGGTGCATCCCAATTTTTATTTTCCAAATAAGAGAATAGCTGTCATTGGGAGGATAAACGAGGAAGCAATCCTATGGACTCGTTCATCTTTTGAAGATTTTGTGATTACCTTCCATATCCTTACAAATTAGTAGAGAGACAAAACTTGTGTCTTTAATGTGTGATATCTGCGGTTAAAACTTCTTTCTTGTCATTACAAAATTAATCAATAAACAACATACTTTATATGTATAAAATTCCCGTCACAGTAATTACAGGATTTCTCGGCGCAGGAAAAACCACATTAATTCGCCATTTACTCCAAAATAACGAAGGGCGACGCATTGCTGTTTTGGTGAATGAATTTGGAGAAATCGGCATTGATGGCGAACTTTTGCGTGATTGCCAAGTTTGTGACGATGAAGAAGACGCTAACAGTAACATTGTTGAACTCACCAACGGTTGCTTGTGCTGCACGGTGCAAGAGGAATTCTTACCAGCAATGCAAGAATTATTGAAGCGACGCGACAGCCTAGACTGTATGTTGATTGAAACCTCTGGACTAGCACTACCAAAACCATTGGTGCAAGCATTTCGCTGGCCGGAAATTCGCACAGGCGCAACAGTAGATGGTGTAATCACTGTGGTGGACTGTGAAGCTTTGGCAAGCAATCAATATGTAGGTGATTTAGCAGCTCTGTTAGCACAGCGACAAGCCGACTCTAGCATAGAACACGAAACACCAATTGAGGAACTGTTTGAAGATCAGCTAACTTGTGCTGACTTGGTGTTATTGACTAAAAGCGATCGCGTTGACGAACAAACGCAAGTTAAGGTGCAGGATTGGCTCAAGCAAAACTTATCCCTTGGTGTAAAAGTCATTCCTTGCCAGGACGGTAAAATCAGTAGCGATTTATTACTCGGTTTCAACGCTGCCGTGGAAGACAACTTAGATAGTCGTCCCAGCCATCACGACAACGAAGCTGAACACGAACATGATGATGGCATTAATGCTGTGCAACTACTCTTAGACCAAGCATTTGAGCCGTCTATTTTGGTCAAACGTTTGCAAACATTGGTACAGCAGCAAGAAATTTATCGAATTAAGGGATTTGTAGCAGTTCCGAACAAAGCCATGCGTATGGTATTACAGGGTGTTGGTAATCGATTTGACTACTTTTACGATCGGACTTGGCAACCTCAAGAACGTCGTCAAACGCGATTAGTCTTGATTGGTCGGGAACTGGATCGAGTTGGCATTGAGTCAGTGGTTTTGAACGAGGAAGTAAATGCGACCACCCAATAGTTGTCTAGCAAGGAAATTTTGGCTACTGGTAAGACAGCTTTATCCATAAGCACATATTCATCTTGTTTCTACAGGTCTTGAACCCTTGTAAATAGGCAGAGATATTCTTACTATTAACCCTCTTTTAAGAAACAAGGCAGAGAGCAGAAGGGAAGAGAATTTGACTTGTTTGTCCTATCGATAACGGAAGTGAGCGCGTCTGTAAACAGCTTTTATCACTCTAGGGAGAGAAAAATATTACCTTTATCTTGAGACTCAGACATAATCAAGAATTGAGCGATCGCATCTCTATTTTTTTATTGAAATTGCCTTGTTGCAAAAAAATCTAAAAATAAGAGTTTGAGATTATTCTCTACTGAAAGTGATAAAAGAGGAATCAAGGTGATGTGATTTTAAGCAATCGCTCCTTCTCACTTGTCTACAGAAGGCTTTGCTAAAGCGCTTGCCAGTTTCAAGAGAGGAAATGCAAGCTATTATAAAATAAGCTAATAGAAATGATTGATATGAATAGAGTAATCACTAATAATAAATTTAAAAAAAGCCGAAAAGTGGCACAGTAAGTTTGTATAGTAGCTTATTACTATTGAATTACGATCTAGTTTAATGACAGAACCCACAACGGCAGTAGTGATTGTTTCTTTATTTTTCTCAAACGCAATCAAAGAATACAGGAAAGTTTTAAGTAAAAGCGTTACTGATACATTTACTCTTCTGGTAATATTTACCCTCCGTTATGATTTTATAATCCGCTACCAAACCTCAATTATCTACTTTTATTCGCTTCAGACAATATATCATCGTAGCTACAAGCTATATCTCCACGTATCTTGACCTACCTTTAATAAAAAATATTTATTACACAAAACTCCACTACATTAAGGAATTGAGTTTATGCTGGATTTATTAGCTAGGAATATACGATTTACTGTCACTATATTTTTGTTAATAGCTGCATCTTTCATACTGACAGTAACTATTATTAGCGATCGCTCAATCAATCTTGATAAATCAAAAGATTTATTTCATTTAATAGGTTTAAATATATCTCTCTCTGCCTTAGCAACTAGTTTTGTTCAAATCATTCAATAACTTACAGAGAAAATAGAAAAGTTTTCCAATCAAAGTAGATTTTTGAAACTTTTTGGTTGTGATGATAAAATAAATGGTGATAGTTCTATAGCAATTATTATTCCAGCGTTTGTTCTTAACCAAAATAACTCACAGCAAACTAGTAATACTTTAAAGCAGGAGGCACAGAAACTAGTTTGGAAATTCTCTAGTAATGCTGCTATCAAAAATGACGTTACTGCTGCTTCATATTTGGTATCAGCTTTCTCGAAACTTGGTCTTCCTATTCCTCAGATAAAGTGGGATAAAGAGATAAAACTTAATAGTGATGATGGAATTAAAACTTATATTCTAATAGGTCTTTCAAATAATGTAATTGAATTTATAAATCAATCTAGAGAAAAATATTTCTCAATCGAACCCAATTTAGACAACAATAATAACTTATCAGAAATTTTAATCAAGGGTGGTTTTTTTGACACTTCTAAACGGCTTGTGGATGAAAATCGATGGAGACCTTATTCAGTATCACTTGATTCTCAAAACTCTCGTCCAAAAGATGATATAGATTACGCTTTGTTTGCAAAGTTTTCTATCAATAGTAAAGTATTTGTTATATGTGGAGGAGGCACGGAATGGGGTACTCATGATATAGGAATACATCTGAGTGGTAGCGGATGGAGAAGTGTTTATTCTGACCTAACAAAAGAAAAAGGTGCTCATATTACTGCCAATGAAGCATTTGCAGTTATTTTCCAAATACCTATAAACAAGCAGTCATCAGAAAGTATTTCAATTGTCCACAAATGCATTAAAAGAAAAAAATAACTCACGGGTGATTCGTAAAGAGTCTAAAGAACACGTAATCTACCTGGGAGTAGGTTTTAGATTCAGTCAGGTGTAGTTAAATGCTTACAGATGAGCTACTCTACCCACGATTGCGAATCTTCACTGCTAAACCTACCCTATATACTGCTGCGCGTAATTTGTAATACTCGTATTCATACGAGAAGCAAGCTATGTGTTTTTCGTAATTACTATACTGCAAGCGTTTCATTGATTTGGGAACGGTAGTTTATTTACGTGCCCGCTGTACTAGTGACTTAAGCGATGAGGTGAGTGAAGCTATCATTGTATGGCTCATTGATTCGTCTAATAGTAAGGCGAATGGCCAGTTAAACTTTTGTTTACAAATCAGCTCTGACTAGATCATAATTTTATTATAAGTAACCGAAGATTTCATTTATTTTAATTAAATGAATTTAGAAACTTTTATTAAAGACATTTTATCTCACAATATTGCTCCTGAAGATTTCTCATTATATGTAGAAAATATATGGAAAAGTAAACAGGGCTGTGTGAGGTATCACCCCGATCCTAGTTCTTTTTGTCTAGATATTTGGCATCTATCTTTTGATAAATTGATAACAGAACATGGTCGCTATGAACAGCCATTATCTATTTCTCAACATTTATTTGGTGATGAAAATCATGTATCAGTACGATTAGTGTACGATCCACCAAAACAGAATAATCAAGCTGCTTTAGAATATCATTCTCATCCAGTTGATACAGTTATTATTGTTGTCAGCGGTTCAGGAATGTTTTCTTTAATTTATAATGATAGCAAGCAGCCGATTGATATAGACCTCAAACCAGGTAAAGCCTTATTCTTTCCAGCGAATACTATTCATACAATTAAAAAAGTTGGCAATGAAGGCTTGGAGACATTAAATATAACTAATCGATTAAACCAGCCAAGATATCGTACCGAATCTATTGATGAAAAAAAGGATTTATTAGTAAAACCTTCAGAAGATTTTAGCCAAAGTTACGACCCTAATTTATTCTGAAATAATTATAATTTTTTAAATGCAACAATAAGTACTTTTGCTACCTATATCAGACTACCAGTACTTTTCTTCACCTAACTGATAATCATTTTCATTTTGGATTTCATGCTTATCTGCCCTATGATAGGCTGAAAAATGAGAAAATAATGAAAAAATTTAGATAAAATAACTTTTAACAGTTCCCAAGTCAGCTGCTCGGCTTTTTCGGACTTAGGACGAAAATTATCATAGAGGCAAGCCGTTATGACGGAGACTGAACGCACTCCTTCGCTACCAGAGGTTTATCGTACAATTCCCGTGCCCAAACAAGGTCGTTTCTGGCGCAAAATGCTGGCGTACGGTGGTCCCGGATATCTGGTAGCGGTGGGTTATATGGACCCTGGTAACTGGGCAACTGACTTAGCTGGCGGTGCCCAATTTGGTTATATGTTACTAAGCGTCATCCTGGTCTCCAATTTGATGGCAATTTTATTGCAGTTCCTTTGTGTCAAATTGGCAGTTGCTGGCGGACGAGATCTGGCTCAAGCCTGTCGAGACTTTTTTAGTCCCCAGGTAAGCTTCTGCTTGTGGATTTTGTGTGAAATCGCCATTGCTGCATGTGACTTAGCAGAACTGGTCGGCAGTGCGATCGCTCTACAATTGTTATTCGGCATTCCCTTAGCTGTGGGCGTATGCATTACAGCTTTAGATGTGATGATGGTGCTATTTCTGCAAAACAAAGGCTTTCGCTACGTTGAAGCTTTGGTGATTACTCTGATGTCAATTGTTGGGGTTTGTTTTGTGACTGAATTATTTGTTGCTCGTCCCGACATTGGCGGTATTATTCAGGGCTTTATTCCTCAGTCACAAGTGGTGCGAAATCCAGAGGCGCTCTACATCGCGATCGGAATTTTGGGCGCAACAGTGATGCCTCATAATCTGTATCTCCACTCTTCGATCGTCCAAACCCGCGATTGGCTAGAAGTCCCTGAAAAAAAGCGAGAAGCGATCGCCTTTGCCACAATTGATTCAACCGTGGCGTTGTCGTTTGCTTTATTTATTAACGCTGCGATTTTAATTTTAGCGGCTGCCACGTTCCACTTTTCTGGTCATCGGGATGTCGCAGAAATTCAAGATGCGTACAAATTGCTATCTCCATTGCTGGGATTTGGGCCTGCCAGTATTCTATTTGCCTTTGCACTACTAGCATCAGGGCAAAACTCAACCCTTACTGGCACCTTGGCGGGACAGATTGTTATGGAAGGATTTTTGCACATCCGTTTGCGTCCCTGGCTACGACGTTTGTTAACTCGTTTAATCGCTATTGTTCCAGCTCTAGTAACGATTGTATTTTTTGGCGAAGGTAGCACCACTAATTTGTTAATTTTCAGTCAAGTGATTCTCAGTTTACAGCTTTCCTTTGCTGTGGTTCCCCTGGTGATGTTTACAAGCGATCGCCGTTTAATGGGAGAGTTCGTGAATCCTCGTTGGCTGAAAATTCTTGCCTATGCCATAGCAACTTTGATTGCCACATTGAATGCTTGGTTGTTGTTACAGACTTTCTTAGAATGGCTACAACCAGGCTAAAGATTTAATCAAGGATTGTGATATTTTTAACTGGCTTCAACAAGTTACCACAATCTTGAAAGTCTTTTTAAGATTTTTAAAACGCAAAGGTACGCGTTCGCAAAGCGTCCCGTAGGGAAGGTAAACACAGAGTAACGCAGAGTGTTTTCAGGGTTAATTTGCTATAAGTTATTATTCTGATAATGAGTAACCCAATTTTGACAACTCACAACTTGACTATTGGTTACAAGACATCCCGGAAAACTGTTCGGTGTGTTGCATCGGATATTTCTGTATCTCTCTTAGCTGGGGAACTTGTTTGTTTACTTGGCCCTAATGGTGCAGGGAAATCTACATTACTGCGATCGCTAGCCAGAATGCAACCACCCATAGCGGGTGAAGTACGACTCTTAGGCGAAGACATCTATCATTTACAACCGCAAGATTTAGCCAAACGCTTGAGTCTGGTACTTACTGAGAAAGTTGATGTGGGAATGCTATCTGCTTACACCTTGGTGAGTTTGGGACGATATCCTTACACTGACTGGTGGGGAAATTTGACACCTCAAGATAAAGCAGTAGTAGATTCGGCTATCAGATCTGTGGGAGCAGTACACTTAGCACAACGCCAAGTTAGCGAATTAAGTGACGGCGAACGCCAAAAAATCATGATTGCGCGTGCTTTAGCTCAGTCGCCTATTGTGATGTTACTTGATGAGCCTACGGCATTTCTTGATTTACCGCGACGGGTAGAAATTATGCAATTGTTGCGCCAGTTAGCGCGGGAAACTAATCAAGCAATTCTCCTTTCCACTCATGATTTAAATTTAGCTTTGCGACTTGCTGATAAAGTTTGGCTATTATCGAGTAATGGAATTTTAGATATTGGCGCGCCAGAAGATTTAGTTTTGAGTGGCGCTTTTGCTAATACTTTCCGCACTGAAGGTGTAGAGTTTGATATTTATTCTGGTGAATTTTATCTCCATCAACCGCACAAAGGAGAAATTAATGTTATCGGTGAGGGAATTGCAGTAATATGGACTATTCGTGCTTTAGAAAGAGTGGGATTTCTAGTTATTCAACGGGCGAAATATTCTTCTTTTACCAAGGAGAATACATCAAAAATCTTAATTGAAATAATACAGAATCAAGAAAAAATTGCTTGGCAAATTACAATTAATCAGAGTTTAACTATTTATTATTCACTAGATGAACTGATTCATAATTTGAATTTACTATATCAAGATTAATAGCTATTAAAAAATATTAACAGACGATTTATCAAGTAAATTTTAATTAGAGTGGGTAGATAGCACCGTAATTAATGCACTGCTATCCAAAACAGTACGTAATAGCGCTTATATTATGGCGGCTCAAATAACCGTCGTTGCGCTTGCAGGAAAGCAATATTAAAAACGTTGTGATTGCGTCGTTTCACTACTGTTAACAGTCAACAGTCAACAGCCACCACTGATATTTTTTACAACTCAAATAAGAATCTTATATAGCTGTAGTCACACCCTTGAGGACATAATGACAAGTGTGAATGCTAGTAATAGTAATAATTTTACCTTCTGCCTCCAGCAAGAACTGCTTTCTGCCTCCTACTACAGTACCTACTTTACATTAGTAAGCAGAAGAACTAACGTATAGCTAAGCACTAACACTAAGTTTAAATTAAGCAGGAGTGACATTGTGAGTAAAAAAATACTTGTGGTTTTAACTAGCGTTGAAAAGTATCCAAATTTGAATCGAGCTACGGGATTGTGGTTTGGAGAAGCCATACATTTTGTTAAGAAAGTTGAAGAGGCTGGCTATGAAGTTGATTATGTAAGTCCACAAGGTGGGTATACGCCAATTGACCCCCATAGTTTGGCAATGACAGATTCAAGTGATTGGGAATGGTATCAAAACAAAGAATTTATGAATCGTCTTGGGACTACGCTAAAACCAAGCGAAGTCAAACCAGATGATTACGTTGCGATTTACTATGCTGGCGGTCATGGGGTAGTCTGGGATTTTCCTGAGAACGAGGAATTACAATCTATCAGCCGAAAAATTTATGAAAATAATGGGTTTGTTTCTTCGGTTTGTCATGGTGCTCTAGGCTTGCTGAATATAAAATTGTCAGATGGAGCGCTGCTGGTTAAAGATAAAGAAGTTACTGGTTTTTCAAATGAAGAAGAAAAACTTGCTCACCTAGATGAGTTTGTTCCTTTCTTGACGGAAACTGAATTAATGACGCGAGGAGCCATTTACAAAAGAGCAGATCGACCTTGGGCTTCTTTTGCTATTGAAGATAGAAGGCTGATCACTGGGCAAAATCCAGCATCTAGTGGTGCTGTTGCTGACTTACTGATTGCAGCATTAGCGAACTCCAAGAAATAAATTATCAAAAGAAGGCAGTTCTTGGTAGGGGTAGGAGGGAATTGTAACTTCTGTGTTTTGCTATGACCGAACGTGAGTGCGTCTGGTAGAGAAGCGAACTTGCGGTAAAACCCCAACCAAATTTTAAGAAAGGTCGCTCATTAAGGAGGGGTCACAATCCCCTTGTTAATAAAACCTTCTGCCTCCTGCTATATCAGTCCCTAAAAAAAGCCTCTGGTAGAAATACCAGAGGTGAATATATTAATACCATTTCACTTGATGTTTGTCGCAGATGCCCCTGTCAGTGCCTCTGTTTAAGCAAGAGGCTAGAGTGTTGCTAAAATATTACAGCAAAAAGTGATTAGGTATAAATATTAGCTGATATATTAGCCAACATTTGCCAATAGCAACTCTCGTTTTGTTGATTTTTGGACTTTTACTTGAGAGTCATCATCAACATCAACGATCGCAGTATCTCCATCTGTAATTTCACCAGACAACAGTGCTTCGGCGAGAGAATCTTCCAAAAGACGCATAATCGCTCGGCGTAAAGGTCTAGCGCCATAGCTGGGGTTATAGCCTTCTTGTACTACGCGTTCTTTGAAGCGATCGCTAACTTCTAAGGTAATTCCTTTTTCCGTCAAGCGGCTAGAAACCTCACGAAGCATAATTTCGGCGATTTGCTTAACTTCATCCCTAGAAAGCTGGGTGAAGACGATAATTTCATCGAGACGGTTGAGGAACTCTGGACGGAAGTAAGCTTTGAGTTCTTCATTTACCAGGTTGCGAATGCGGTTGTAACTAGCGTCAGCTTGAGTATCAAAATCAAAGCCTAAACCACTACCGCCTTTTTCAATCACCTTGGAACCGATGTTAGAAGTCAAAATGATCAGCGTATTCTTGAAGTCCACTTTCCGACCTTTAGCGTCAGTCAGTTGACCGTCATCCAAGATTTGCAAGAGCATATTGAAGACATCGGGGTGCGCTTTTTCGATTTCGTCAAAAAGCAACACTGTGTATGGTTTACGTCGAACTAGTTCGGTTAACTGTCCACCTTCGTCGTATCCAACATAACCAGGAGGCGAACCAATTAATTTGGATACAGTGTGGCTTTCCATGTATTCGGACATATCTAAGCGAATCATCGCCTCTTCCGAACCAAAGAAATATGCAGCCAACGCCTTGGCTAATTCTGTTTTCCCAACGCCAGTGGGGCCAGAAAAGATAAAGCTAGCAATGGGACGATTGGGATTTTTTAAGCCGACGCGGGCGCGACGAATGGCGCGAGATACGGCTGTTACTGCTTGCTCTTGACCGATGAGCCGCTGGTGTAGAGTGTCTTCAAGGTGCAGAAGTAACTCTGACTCAGATTCAGTCAGCTTGTTAACTGGTACACCAGTCCAAGAAGCCACGATTTGGGCGATGTCTTCTTCGTCAACTACAGCAACATTGACAGTTTTATCATTTTGTGCGTATGTTGCTTCTAATTGGTTTGTGAGTTCCAATTCTTGGTCGCGGAGTTGTCCGGCTTTATCAAAATCCTGGGCTTTAACTGCTGCTTCTTTGGCTTTGGTCACACCAGCGAGTTCGCGTTTGAGTTCTTTATTGGTAGAACTTTGAGAGTTCCGCAAGCGAACGCGAGAGCCAGCTTCATCAATTAAGTCTATTGCTTTATCTGGCAAAAAGCGATCGCTAATATAGCGGTCTGACAACTTGGCTGCTGCTACCACTGCTGTGTCAGAAATTGTGACTTTATGGTGCTGTTCGTAAGCGCCGCGCAAGCCGTAAAGAATTTGTATAGTTTCCTCTACTGATGGTTCGCCGACCATAATCGGTTGGAAACGACGCTCTAAGGCGGCATCGCGTTCGATATGCTTACGATATTCATCGAGGGTAGTTGCGCCGATGCACTGGAGTTCACCGCGTGCTAAAGCGGGTTTGAGGATGTTGGCTGCATCCAAACCGCCTTCTGTACCACCAGCGCCGACTAGGGTGTGAATTTCGTCAATTACTAAGATGATATTGCCTACAGAACGGACTTCTTCGACAACTTTTTTAATCCGTTCTTCAAAATCACCACGGAAGCGAGTTCCGGCCACCAATAACCCCATATCGAGGCTGATGACTTGCTTATCTTGTAACGATTCGGGGACATCTTGATCGACAATACGTTGAGCTAAACCTTCAGCGATCGCAGTTTTACCAACTCCTGGTTCCCCAATCAATACTGGGTTATTCTTAGTGCGACGACCGAGAATTTGGATAGCACGCTCAATTTCCTTCTCGCGACCGACTACAGGGTCGAGTTGACCTGTTTGTGCTAATTTAGTTAAATTTCTGCCAAACTCTTCCATATTGAGCGTTTGGGTGCGCTTTTGATTTCCACCCCCAGCGTAAGCTGGCGCATTTTCACCCAAACGGCGAGTAATTGCACTGCGGACAGTCTTAAAATCAACCCCTAGATTTTGTAACACTTTGGCGGCGACACCTTCGCCCGCCTCAGTCAATCCTAAGAGTAAGTGTTCGGTGTTAATGTAATTCTGTCCCAAACTATGAGCTTCTTTAAACGATTGCTCGAAGAGGCTTTTCACTTTAGGAGTAAAAGGAATTTCTGGTGGTACAAAACCAGAACCCCTACCAATAATTTTTTCTACCTCACGACGTGCGTCTTTGAGGGTAACGCCTAATTCGGCCAGCACTTTAGCAGCAACCCCAGTTCCTTCTCCCATCAAACCCAGGAGAATTTGTTCAGTTCCTACGAAATTGTGTCCCAGGCGACGTGCTTCCTCCTGAGCTAGCATAATTACTCTAATGGCTTCGGAAGTGAAGTGTTCAAACATAGCGGGTTCTTGCTCCCTTGCTGCTTCGACTCTGGGTGAGATAAAATTCACCCTCATCTAAAGATTTTTGTATTTTCTTAAGGACTAATGTAACTTTATTTAAATTTGACTGGCAGTGGTGAGAGCCGTAAGACCTCAGGTGTAGTTGCCGTCTGGGGAGTACTGAGAGGGGACTAGGGAAGATGAGCCAGATGTGGTTGACTTGGCGGTAGTTGAATCTCGACTTCACTCGATTTTTGCGTAGTCAAAACTCACCAACCAACAGATGGGGGAGAATAACTCTCAACTTAGCACTGGGCACTCCCAATTCCCAGTTCTCAATCCCCTTTGTTTAGCTAAACTAAAAACTTAGGATTCAGCACTCAATATTCAGGACTAACAATGAGTGAAGCAACGGGCGGTAAAGATCAACAGCACCCTCTTTATAACCGCGATCGCCCCCTTATTGATATTTTACTCGCTCAACAAGCAACAGACTATAACTTGGCAGAATTAGCTAGATTGCGAATTCGTTATCAAGGCTTTCCAGGGGCGAGAGACATTCAAAAAGATTTAGATAAAGTTTTGCAACAGTGGGGTTTGACGGAAGCACAGCTTTTTGAGAAAACTCGCCAACTGCACGACTTGGGCGGTATTTATAAAAGTCGCGGCAAGAAAGAGGAACAGGATTGGAATTAGGGACTGGAGACAAAGCATTGTTATTCTCCTCTGCTCCCCCTGTGCCCCTCGCAACCAGCCCAAAAGAGGAGGTTCTTCAGGAGGCAGGAGATAGGAAATAGTTCTTACTGGAGGAATCTACGTTTTAAAAGTTGTAGCTAAGTAGGTGAACGCTTTCTATCGAGCGCACTTTCCGCTCCTACAAGTATCCTCTTTTAAACTGGGCAATGACCCAGCAACTTTAGTTTTGATTAGTGAGTATCAAAGACTCATTAACAGAGTTCTGAGGTTCATTTCAGACACTCATTAAGAGAGTTTTGAGGTTCATTCCTCCCCTGCCTCCTGCCTCCTGCCCTCTGCCTCCTGCCTTCTTTTATAAAATTCTACTTACATCCTAAAGAATTACGGCTATCCACACCAGTTTTAGAATTAACACCACTTGCCTTCGTACAAAGTTTTTTCACTTGTGTTTTATCTAAAACTGCATTTGTGAAATCAGCACCAGTAATATCAACATTTTCAAAAGTAGAACGCAGCATCATTGCCTCGCTTAAGACTGCATCGGTTAAATCAGTATTTTTAAATCTTGCTAGATAGGCTATGCCATTAGTAAAATCTGCACCATGCAGATTCACTCCCTCTAAGACAGTGCCGTTAAACACGACGCCGCGTAAGTCAGCGTTGCTAAAGTTAGCATTTTCTAAATCGACATTGGTAAACTCAGTGCCAACTAAACTTTGACCAGAGTAATCCTTAGCCTGAAGGTTATCTCCAGCAGAACGGGTAATACTGGAAGAACTTGCAGCTTGGGCTGAGAGCGGAAAAACAAAAAGAACTATAGCTAAGACAAAGCTAGCTAGTATTTGCCGATACTTCATAATGTTAAATTAACAAATCTCAACATTTTTCACCATTAACTATTAAACCTTAATAAAGAGTGTTGAACGCCAGTTGCTTCTTTCAAGAAACAAGGCAGGAGGCAGAGGGCAGAAGGCAGAAGGGAAGAGGATTTGACTTGTTTACTTCTATTCGTACCGGGTGGTATACCGCTTATGCGCCTGCTCCTAAGGGAGACGCTGCGCGAACAACGGGGGGAACCCCCACAACGCACTGGCTCCTATTGAGTGTTGACTGAGGAATTATTATTTACCTCTGTGCCCCTTTTTAATTCTCGATTTAAAATCTAAAATCCCAAATCCCAAATCGTATATTCTGTTAAACAAGAAAGCATCTCGTAGGATAGAGAGATGTTAAGGTGCGATCGCATAAATACCTGTGGCTAATCAAGAAGACAACGCCCAATCCTTGGCGCGAACTATTTTATATCAATTGGGTGTAGAACTCAAAGCACGCTTTACCAGCTTTGGTGGTTGGGAAATGCCAGTCCAATATAGTGGCATTAGCCGCGAACACGAAGCTGTAAGAAATACAGCCGGCATGTTCGATATTTCCCACATGGGCAAATTTACTCTCCAAGGTAAAAATCTAATATCACAACTCCAGTTTTTAGTACCCTCAGACTTGAGTAGGTTGCAACCTGGTCAAGCACAATACACGGTGTTGTTAAATCCCCAAGGGGGAATTATTGATGACATCATTGTTTATTACCAAGGTGAAGATGCCACTGGTATACAAAAGGCGTCTATTATAGTCAATGCATCAACTACTGCTAAAGACAAAGTATGGTTATTGCAATACCTTGACCAAAATCAGTTGCAATTCCAAGACCTTTCACTAGAAAAAGCTTTAATTGCCGTGCAAGGGCCAAAAGCTATTAAATATCTCCAACCTTTAGTACAAGAAGACTTACAATCAATCAAAGCATTTGGTCATCTCCAAGCAACGGTACTAGGTAAACCAGCCTTCATAGCCCGCACAGGTTACACCGGAGAAGATGGTTTTGAGGTAATGGTAGATCCTGATGTGGCAGTAGAATTGTGGCAAAGTCTCCATGATGCTGGCGTCATTTCCTGCGGACTCGGTGCAAGAGATACCTTGCGGCTAGAAGCAGCAATGGCACTTTACGGACAAGACATCGACGACACCACCACACCCTTAGAAGCCGGTTTGGGCTGGCTAGTTCACCTAGATACCACAGGTAATTTTATCGGTCGGGCAGTTTTAGAACAGCAAAAAGCTGTGGGAGTGCAGCGGCGCTTGGTAGGTTTACAAACCCAAGGACGCAACATTGCTCGTCATGGCTACCAAATTCTCTCAGTAGGTAAAGTAGTGGGAGAAGTCACCAGTGGTACTTTGTCTCCCACACTTGGTTATCCCATTGCTTTAGCCTACGTTCCCACACAGTTAGCAATTGTTAATCAGCAATTAGAAGTTGAGATTCGTGGCAAAGCTTACCCAGCAGTTGTAGTTAAACGTCCCTTCTATCGGTCAAAAAATCGTGTTACTAACTGATAAGTGCTGAGGTTTTTAAGGAATAATGTGTTTTCAGTGGTGCCCAGTTCTGAGTACCAAGTCAAGAAGTGAGAATTTGCTTTTTTCACTCATTGCTCAGCACCGCTTCTGTGAGTTACTCAATCTATAGTAAGGTTTATTACCAAATATGGCTTGGATGACTGTTAAGGCAATAAATTGTTTGATAAGGGAGAGGAAGTGATATGTCTTTTGAATATCCTCAAGATTTTAGATACCTGGATTCTCATGAATACGTGCGACTAGATGGCGAAATTGCTACCATTGGTATTACTGAGTTTGCTGTAGACCAATTGGGTGATATCGTGTTTTTGGAACTGCCAGAAATTGGTGATTTAGTGACAAAGGGAGATAGATTTGGCACTATTGAATCAGTGAAAGCCGTTGAAGAATTAAATTCGCCTGTGACTGGCACAGTCGTAGAACGCAATGATACTTTGATTGACGAGCCGGAACAAATATCAGATGACCCTTATGGAGAAGGATGGTTTTTAAAAGTGCGTGTCAATGACGCTGATGAAGTCAATGATGCCTTGACTGCTGATGAATACCGCGCTCAGGTAGAAGGCGAGTAGAGACTGGGGAATGGGGCTGGAAGTGTTGACTGAGGAGTTAGGAGTTAGGAGTTATTATTCTCTCCTTTGCTGCCGTGCCCCTATCCTCTTCATCGCTCTCTAGCAAGCCCTAAGTTATGAAATTTAGATAATTTGAATAAATTGATAAATTACACTTACCTGTCATCAGTATTTGTTGCAAAATATTAAATAGTACCATTTGGAGAGTAATTTGTGGTATCACATCTCCCTATTCTGAAGTCTAGCGATCGCCATTTGCTAGACGAAACAAGCGAACATTTAAGTAATTTTGCACCAAGACACATTGGCCCTAACTTTGATGACATCCAGCAAATGCTCGAAGTCTTGGGGTTTTCTAGCTTAGATGCCCTGATTGAGCAAACAGTACCGAAGACAATTCGGCTCAAGCAACCGCTAAAGTTACCACAAGCAGAAAGTGAATACGCAGCCCTAGCATTGTTAAAAAAAGTTGCTGCCAAAAATCAAGTTTTCCGCTCATATATTGGTATGGGATACTACGACAGTATTACCCCTCCAGTCATTGGACGTAATATCCTAGAAAACCCTGGTTGGTATACTGCTTACACTCCTTATCAGCCAGAAATTGCCCAAGGACGATTGGAAGCACTACTAAATTTCCAAACCATGATTATCGACCTCACAGGTTTGGAAATTGCCAATGCTTCGTTACTGGATGAAGCTACAGCCGCCGCAGAAGCGATGAGCCTCAGCTATGGTGTTTCTAAAAATAAGGCAAATGGCTATTTTGTTTCTCGTGATTGCCATCCCCAAACCATTGATGTGTTGCAGACTCGCGCTAAACCGTTAGGTATTAACATTATTATTGGCGATAGTCAAACATTTGATTTCGAGGAACCAATTTTTGGTGCTGTTCTGCAATACCCAGCAAGTGATGGCACGATTTACGATTACCGCGCTTTTATTGAAAAAGCCCATGCTCAGGGTGCATTGGTGACGGTAGCAGCAGATCCCTTAAGTTTAACTTTATTAACCCCTCCTGGAGAATTTGGTGCTGACATTGCTGTAGGCAGTACCCAACGCTTCGGTATTCCCTTGGGGTTTGGAGGACCTCATGCGGCATACTTTGCAACTAAACAAGAGTATAAGCGGTTAGTTCCAGGACGAATTGTTGGAGTATCAAAAGATGCTCAAGGGAAGCCTGCATTGCGTCTGGCCTTACAAACCCGCGAGCAACATATCCGCCGCGAAAAAGCTACTAGTAATATCTGCACTGCACAGGTGTTACTGGCGGTGATGGCGAGTATGTACGCCGTTTATCATGGCCCAGAAGGACTGAAGAAGATTGCTGAAAGGATACATGACAAAACTTCAATTTTGGCAGAGTGGTTACAGCGACTAGGTTATAACATCAGTTCCAAATTATTCTTTGATACACTGCGGGTAGAGTTGGGAACCAAACCCCTGCAAGAAATACTAGAAGCTGCTCAAGCCTATCAAATTAACTTGCGTATTTTTGATGATTCAAGTGTAGGTATTTCGTTGGATGAAACAACTACATTTGAAGATGTTAAAGATATATGCCGGATTTTTGCAGGTACAGATGAGCTAGATGAGCTACCATTTGTTTTGAATATCCAGGAGATGGATTGGATAATTCAACAATCGCACTTAAAAGAGAAACCCTTCAGCCGCCAAAGCACCTATCTGACTCATCCAGTTTTTAACCGCTATCATTCAGAAACAGAGTTATTGCGCTATCTCCACAGGCTAGAAACCAAAGATTTATCGCTAACTACATCGATGATTCCCTTGGGTTCTTGCACAATGAAGTTGAATGCGACTGCTGAAATGATTCCGGTAACTTGGGAAGAATTTGGCAAGATTCATCCTTTTGCCCCGGCGTCGCAAACTCAAGGTTATCAAATTTTGTTTGGGCAACTTGAAGCATGGTTAGCTGAAATTACTGGTTTTGCGGGAATTTCTCTACAGCCAAATGCGGGTTCTCAAGGTGAATATGCTGGACTTTTAGTAATTCGTCAATATCACGAAAGTCGCAAAGAAGGACACCGCAACGTCTGTTTGATTCCTACCTCAGCGCATGGGACAAACCCAGCGAGTGCGGTGATGTGTGGCATGAAGGTAGTGGCAGTTGCCTGTGATTCCCAAGGTAACATTGACGTTGATGACTTGAAAGCTAAGGCAGAAAAACACAAGCTAGAACTCGCTGCCTTAATGGTGACATATCCCTCGACTCACGGTGTTTTTGAGGAAGCAATTCAGGAAATCTGTGCAGTTGTTCATGCCCACGGTGGACAAGTTTACATGGATGGGGCAAATATGAACGCCCAAGTAGGAATATGCCGTCCTAGGGATATTGGTGCGGATGTCTGTCACTTAAACTTGCACAAAACTTTCTGTATTCCTCACGGTGGTGGCGGCCCTGGTATGGGGCCTATTGGCGTTGCTTCTCATCTTGTACCGTTCCTACCCGGACATCCTGTTGTCACTATCGACAAGTCAGCTGGAAAATCTCATCTTGGTGCGGTGGCGGCTGCGCCTTGGGGTAGTGCGAGTATCTTGGTGATTTCTTGGATGTACATTGCAATGATGGGTACATCTGGTTTAACCCAAGCAACGAAAGTAGCAATTCTCAATGCTAACTACATCGCTAAAAGACTTGAATCTTACTATCCAGTTTTATATCAAGGGAAAAATGGTTTAGTTGCCCATGAATGTATTTTAGATTTGCGATCGCTCAAAAAATCTGCGGCGATCGAAATCGATGATGTTGCTAAGCGTTTGATGGATTATGGTTTCCACGCGCCGACTGTCTCTTGGCCTGTGGGGGGTACAATCATGGTGGAACCTACAGAAAGCGAATCAAAACAAGAATTAGATCGTTTCTGCGATGCGTTGATTTCTATTCGTCAAGAAATTGCCGAAATCGAATCAGGCAAGGTAGATGTCCAAGATAATCTTTTGAAGAACGCACCCCACACTGCTGAAAGTCTGATTAGCGGAGAATGGCATCATCCCTATTCTCGCGAACAAGCTGCCTACCCTGCGCCTTGGACTCGCGAATATAAATTCTGGCCTGCTGTTGGTCGCATTGATGCAGCTTTTGGTGACAGGAATTTTGTTTGCTCTTGTCTGCCAATGGATGCTTATTAAGTAATAAGTGATAGAGTTAGGAATTAAAACTCCTAACTCTTAACTCCTAACTTTTAACTCTTCTAATTCTTTTTTAATTGATAAAGGCTGATACCCCAATGCAAATGCTTTAGAACTATTTAAAGAAACATCTGCGGGTCTGGGTGCTGGCATTTTCACATCTTGCTGTCGGCAGGCTTTAATTCCAGTAGGCAGTAGTTGAAAGACTTCAGCTAATAGCTGACCAAAATCATAGCGTGATATTCGCTCTTTTCCACCTAAGTGAATAATACCGCTAACTTTTTCTAATGCTAATAATAATCCTTTTGCCGCAGTTGTTCCACTTACTGGTGTGCGGAATTCATCAATAAATAAATTTAGTTCTTTTCCGTCTTTTAAAGTTTGAATAAATGGTTGAATAAAACTTTTTGCTGTGGGTGTTGCTGCACCAAACATTAAAGGCATTCGGCATACTGCGGTCATGGGATATCGCTCCAGCATACCTACTTCAGCTAAGGCTTTTTGCTCGCCGTAAATGTTTACAGGACAGACAGAATCAGTTTCACAATAGGGAGCATTTAAACCATCAAAAACTAAATCGGTTGAAGTAAAAGCGCAAGGAATAGAATTATCCGCGCAAAGTCCGGCAATATTGCACGATGCTGTGACATTAATTGTGTGAGATTCTTCAGGGTGAGTTTGACAAAAGTTAGGTTGTGAATCAGCAGCTGTATGAATAACTGCTGCTGGTTTGATAATACTAAATATACGGCGCAATTCCTGAAAGTCTGTCAAATTAACTTTTAATATTTTAATGCCAGGAATCTCAACAGGATGGGAAAAATAAGTACCATAAATTTCCCATTCTTGTTTTGCAAGCTGGCAAAGATGCCATCCTAAAAAACCACTGGCTCCAGTGATTAATAATCTTTTCATGTTTCATTGAATGAAGCAATACTACTTATGGGAACCACCAGCTTCTGCCATTACTGTAAAATTGAAACCGTCCAAAGCCAAGAAATTGACCGTGGGATTTCTCGCCTACTGGGAATGCTGTGACACCCATTAAGTAAACACCAGAAAAACTGGGATTAATTACGGGGCGGAGGGCAATTGTAACTGTTTGTCCTGGGGTCACAGGTGGGTCAAAATTCACAGTGATTGTGCGGGTTTTGCGTTCTCTAGTGACTGGCCCTAGTGTTAATTGCGTTTTTTTGCGATCGCCTGTTGTGACAAACGCACGGGTATCATCAAGATCGTACTGGATATTCTGCGACCCTTCACGTTGAGCGATCGTTACCTTCTGGAGAGATTCTCCAGCATTTTCCGGTAGATTGATAGTGAAATAGTAAGTTGCGCCCCAAACATTTACATCTTTGTAAGTAGTTGTCGCGTCAAGGAGTTTCGGTGGTTGGACAAAATAGACTGTACCATCTGCAAGTTGCACTGCTTGAGTCACTGGAACAGTGACTTCCCCAATACCAATTGCTAAAGAAAGTGTTATGCCAAACAAAGTTGCAACACGCATCTTCTGATATAGATTACCTAAAATAAACAAAAGTGTTAATTAGTAAAAAACACCTTATTTCAATTCTAATTCTTTAGGTATGAGTGACTTAGGAATCAGAGAAGCTTGTTTTTCCGAATCAGAAGGTTTCGTGTACCACCAAGCCCAAGCAATTAAAACTGCTTGCAAAGGAAGTCTGACTACCTGTACCCAAGGTGAATCTGGTATATGTTCCAGTTTAATATGATTAACCGCCATATTGATATTGGCAGGGAAAACCGCAATAAAAAGAGCAATAAGTCCCCAAGCAGCAGCTTGACTTACAGGCGGGACTAATAACCCGATACCGCCCAAAATTTCATAAAAACCACTCAGGTAAACTAATCCCAAAGGGTAAGGAAGTTGCGGTGGCATAATTTTGACATACGGTTCTGGAATCAGAAAGTGTGTCACTCCAACCACAATAATCGATATAGCAAGGATGACACGTAGCAGTTCCTTATGCTTACTCATGAATTTTGCCTCATTATATACTTGTGCCTATTACTTCAGTTTGACTGAATAAATGCTAATCTGCCTTGAGTTAATAGGAAGAAAATGGCATTTGTCAATTGTCCTCTCTTACAAAGTTCCGATTGGAGGAAACCTCCGCTCAGACTTTGCGCTTTGTCATTTGTAAACAACTAATAGACTTGTTATATAAGTCTTGTTTGCATTCTCTTCTGTGCGTGAGACAAAAAACATGACCAATACCTTCAGCCAACTCGCACCTTTTATTCAAGAATATATTTATCATCACCAATGGACTGAATTACGACCAGTACAAATTGCTGCTTGTCAAGTTATATTTGACACCGATGCTCATTTGCTAGTTGCTGCTGCAACTGCTGCAGGTAAAACAGAAGCAGCCTTTCTCCCAGTTTTAACTTTATTACACACCTATCCTGCTACTACTATAGGTGCATTATATATTAGTCCCATTAAAGCATTAATTAATGACCAATTTGAGCGTCTCAATGACTTACTCAAACAAGCAGATATTCCAGTTTGGCATTGGCATGGTGATGTTTCTCAAACTCGTAAAAATAAACTTTTAAAAAATCCTCAAGGCATCCTACAAATTACTCCAGAATCTTTAGAAAGTTTGTTAATTAATAAAAATAATGACTTACTTCGCTTATTTGGTGATTTAAGGTTTGTGATTATCGATGAAATTCATGCATTTATGGGTTCAGAACGCGGTTGTCAAATTATTTGCCAATTACAACGTTTAGCCAAATTCACCCAAAAACAACCGCGCCGTATTGGTTTGTCAGCGACTCTCGGTGATTATTCCATAGCTGAAGAGTGGTTGCGTTCTGGAACCGAAAAGCCAGTAATTACTCCTCAAATAGATGGGATAAAACGCCAAATAAAACTCGCCATCGAACATTTTTATATTACTGATGAAGTTGATGAATCTGAAGTAACAGCTTACGAACAATATATTTTCAACCTCAGTAAGTCTCGCAAATGCCTAATATTTGCAAACAATCGTACCCGCACTGAATCTATAATTGCATCTTTGCGAAAAATTGCTAGAGAACAAGGACTAGCAGATATATATCATGTGCATCACGGGAGTATATCTGCTAGTTTGCGGCAAGCAGCGGAAAATGCCATGCGCGAACCCAACATTCCGGCTGTGACTGCTGCGACTCTGACTCTGGAATTAGGTATAGATATCGGTCATTTAGAGCGAGTAATTCAGTTAGAATCACCCTTGTCTGTAGCTAGCTTTTTACAGCGTTTAGGACGCAGTGGTAGAAGGGGTGAAGCTGCTGATATGCGCTTTATTTGCACTGAAGAACAGCCATTATCAGAAGCTTCTCTACCAGAGCAAATACCCTGGCAACTTTTGCAGTCTATCGCTATAATTCAACTTTATTTAGAGGAAAAATGGATTGAACCAATCAAACCAATTAAATATCCTTTAAGTTTGCTTTATCATCAGACAATGAGTATTTTAACAGCAAGTGGAGAAATTTTACCTAATGTTTTAGCTAAACAAATTTTGAGTTTACCGCCCTTTGCTAGAATTTCCCAAGAAGATTTTAAACTATTACTACATTATTTAATTGATATCGGTCATATTCAACATACCGAACAAGGTAAATTAATCCTAGGTTTGGCAGGAGAAAAGGTGGTGAGAAAATTTCAGTTTTATGCTGTGTTTGCTGAGCAACAAGAATATATCGTCAAGCATGGGACAACTGAAATTGGTAGTATTGCAGCACCGATTCCTGTTGGTAATCAATTTGCTTTAGCTGGGAGAAGTTGGGAAGTTGTAGAAATTGACTTCAAAAAAAGAGCTATTGTTGTTAAACAAGCTGAGGGGAAAGCTACTATTTATTGGCGTGGTGGCGGTGGCACTGTTCATACAAGAGTTTTGCAAAGAATGCAGCAAGTTTTATTTGAGGATATTGAGTATAGCTATTTACAAAAGAATGCTATACAACGTTTACAGACAGTTCGTCAATTAGTGCGGCAAGTGGAATTAGAGAAGCAGAATATTTTACAATTAGAAAAAGGTAAATGTTGCATTTTTCCTTGGTTGGGTAGTATTGGTTATCGGACTTTGGAAAGATTACTTAACTCTTTCTGTCGGGAATCGTTAGAAATTACAAGTATTGGAGGGGTAAGTCCTTATTATTTAATAATTAAATTACCTAAGGATAAATTTAATTATCTTTTTCATGAAATTGCTTCTTTATGCAAACAAAGGATTAGCGTAGAAGATTTAGTTAGTAGTTCAGAAGCACCAGAAATTCAAAAGTATGATGAATTTATTCCTCACCCACTTTTACGGAAGGCTTTTATTAATGATTATTTAGATATGGGAGAATTGCGGCAAGAAGTGGCAAAGTGGTAATAGTATTGTCAAAATGAAAAGTAAGTTTTAAAAGTGGTTGATATTGCTTAAAATCTTCTACCTAACTAATCTTCTACCAATTAATAAATTATCCCTCTTGAAGTTGGTGACTGTTCACTGTATAACAGTACGATATTTTTTTATTTGTCAGTTCCTTATTTAAGAGGATTGAAAATTGAGTTATCAGTTTGAAAAGGGGGCTTGCCAGCTGACCCTAAATCAGGTACACAGTAGGATGACGTAAGGGACTTCCAATTAAAAAATAATCAATCGTTGTGTAAGCAGGGGGGCAGGGGGAGAAAGAAAACTATCATCTAAATAAATTGGTTAATTTATTCTCTGGAAGTCCCTAAATTAAGATACAAGTGCGGTGCGTAGTTTACCGCCGCAGGCATCGTCCTTTCATTTTCTCTTTTAATCCGGAATCAAGCCAAAAAGTGACCAATAATTCAGATTTCCATTGACCACGAATACAAAATTATTAGCAGGGGTTACTACAGTATTCCCTGATGATTCCAGCTTTGCCTCGCAACAATCGGCTGGTATTGGCTTTGTTGTGGCCTGAGTTTAAAGTGTGATGGTTGTAGATGAATATAGGAATAATCGAGCCTTACAATAACGGATTTTTGGAAGTTATACCAGAGGGTGAAGACAGCGATTACTGGCTAATTACAGCTATACATATTAATGGCCAAGCCTACTGCCCTACTCCTGGGCTTTATCGTTCACAAACGATAGCATTAGCAAAAGCTGCAAAAATTTATGATTGGTTAGCTGACCACGAAGGAGAAATTAGTAATGGGGCTTGCTACTGCTCTCAATTGAAACTCATCCTTTGGCAGCAACCAAAAGTATCTTAGTTAACTTTGTATTAATAGCTGCTTAGAGTAAGCTAATAAGTAGGTGGGTAGGAAAATTTATCGTTGAGGTAAGGCAGGAGGCAGAGGGCAGTTCTTGCTGGAGGAAAGAGAGTTTTAGTCTAGTTAATCTTTCTTCACATGGTTTGGTTATATTGTGCCGACTTACTTAGTACGTTGTCTGGGGCGATCGTTAGAAAGTACAGAGATAAAGATTCATAAATCAAATTATTCCTCTCACTCCTGCCTTTTGCCGACGCTCGCGGACTCGCTAACGCTGCGCTATCCTGTCTCCTGCCTCAAAACGAGTGACTTTGTACCTTATGCAAAAGAAAACTGCTGTAGATATGACATCCTAACACAATTTATTTTTGTAAATAATAATAGCGCTTACTTAATCAGAAGTAAGCGCTACTTTTTTATTAAATTCAGGGAGAAAATATAGTGAGATGAATTTCTTGATTCTTACTATTAATTCTGGTTAGACTTATTAGATTGTACTGCGACGAGTTAGTAAGTTCCATAAGAAAACAGCAACAATTGCACCCAGAACCGCAACTGCAATACCGGGAATGCTAAGGGTAGGAGCGGCTAGCGTAAAGGTTCCTGTACTGAAAAATACACCCAAACTACCGCCAACAAAAGCACCAATAACTCCTAATAATATTGTTCCGAGAATTCCGCCGCCTTGATGACCTGGGTAGATAGCTTTGGCAATAGCACCAGCAATTAGACCTAAAACAATCCAAGCAAGAAGATTCATTGTTTTTTACTTGATAAACGTTTTTGACTGACAAATACAGAATAACAATCCCAATATTGATATTCCTTCTATCAAGAGAACCAATTCTTAATACTCATCAGGATGAATTGCCGTTACTTCTAATGATGAACCTCTCTAATTCCAATGGATAATTAAATCGGCAAACAGTAAAGAGGCGGATGGTGTGGTGTTAGGCTGCATTAACGTCTACCACTAATCGGCTTTGGTTATTAATCTGAAGTCTATCAACTACGCCAAACTAGTGGGGAACTTAAACCTAATTAAGAATTTTATAACTAGTAACTAATAACTGTTAAAAAAAGCTCCTAGCAGGTTTGGAACTAGGAGCTTATTAATTTATTGCTTATAATTTTTGAGAGCTGTGAGTTTATGCAACGCTCATCTACTTTGTTTAATCTTTCCTGGCTTGAATTTATTCAATAGGGGTACTTGCTTGATGGGGATGCGATGATTCCTGATTTCAATTGTGGTCTAAATAATTGAGAACTGCTGTAAGTTACTTTCTGCCTCGCTTTTGCATTTCTTGCTGGCGCATGGGCATAGCATCAATTTCCTGAAAAATTGCTCTTGCTTGGACTGGTGTAGTGTCTTGGCGCTTAACACCACCATCTTTACCCACCAAAATAACGCGAAAATTTTCTTTATTAACTCCAAAGCGATTTCGCAAATTGGTAGCAGAAGATTCATCTATTGGCTGTCCGTTGGCATAGCTTTTATCTGTTGCTAAAACCTGAACAAGAACTAAATCCCGGTCTGTAAAACCATTTTGGTGCTGGTCAAATAGCTGCATCTGCTGCTGATAGCTATGGTTATTAACAGACGGTGCAAACACTAGTAACACACGCTTTTGCCATTTTTGTGAACTAAGGTTAAATGAAGACATTTTGACGGCATGATTAATTGAAGCTAGAACAGTACCAGCAATACTGACTGGCGATAGGACTATAAAGGTGGTGAGGGTAAGGGCGATTAATACTGAGTTATTCACTTGAGCAGTTGTTAAGGGCGCTTTATTATTTCAAGGTATCATTAGTTTCCCTTGTATTCCTCTATCTAGTGATGGTTTGTCTTTGGTATTAGGTATAGCAATCGAATTTGATTTTTTCAAAAATCAAATATGAGTTTTATAGAAGTAGGCCAATGATATAAACGAGGTTTTATAAAATGTCAGAAGCTTTTCCAGATTCTTCTCAAATGCAACAGTGGCATCAAGGTATTGAAATGGCTGACCGCAATAACATTTTCTGTCATTGTCGTATTTGCAGTTATGAATGGGTAGATTCTATGACTGATGCAGTCTGTAGTCAATGTGGCAGCAAAGATGTTGAACATATCTCGTGCTGGCAGTTTCCAGATGATTGAATTTCCAGATATGTAGTCACTATAGCACTAAGAATCTTTTTATCAAGGGCGATAAGTCTAGTTTTTGCAATAATTAAGCATGGTTACTAATTATGTGTTAATTGTTTTATGATGTACTTTGTTTTCATAGTAGAGATTTCACTTTTTTTGCAGACAATTCTGTTCAACTACTTTAGCTCTGCCTCTAATTCTTTGAATTCTTTGTACTGCCTATCTTTATGCTGCCAGTATTTATTTACTGTTTCTTTAGCTGCAACTGCACTTTCATATTCTGTTCCTCCTTCGCGAGTTAACCTTTCTCTAACTTTTTTACGTAGGTCAGAGATGATTTTACCATTAATTTTGCGGGTTTTAGCCCAATCTAAAATAGTTTCTGGATAATAACTAGTGCCAATATATTTACCTTGAAGAATTTCTGGAAGACTGTAACCTTTTAGTTCGCCGATCCAATAGTAAATAAATTTCAAGTCTGGGTCTTTTTCTTGAATGTTTTTGTTTGGATTGTAGATCCGAAAAGTATCACTTAAAGGATTAGTAACACCTGATTGCATCTGCCACTGCCAATTATCAATTGCTAAATCTCCATCTACTAAATAGTTCATGTAGTGTCTAGCACCATGATGCCAAGAAATACCACAATTGATAGTTAAAAATGTGGCACACATCGCCCTAGTACGAAAATTCATCCAACCCATAGTTTTTAGTTGTCGCATACTGGCATCCACCAGAGGAAAGCCTGTTAATCCTTCTTGCCAAGCATGAAACAGTTCTTGCTTTTCTAGTGGTAAGTCTAGAGGTGTATACCATTCATCAAATTCTGGATAGCGATTTTTATAAGCTATTTCTGGGTAAAAATAAAGGCGCTGTGTAAAACTATCGTGCCAGCGTAGACGGTCGCGAAAAGCTTTTAATGAAAATTCTGCCTTGGGCTGATTTATAAGCTCTGCTGCTCGTGCTTTAGTACGTTGGTAAACAATGCGAGTTGAAATTGTACCAAAAGTTAGATATGGTGATAAATGCGATGTTCCACCTTGCTGTGCTAACCAAGGGCGTGAAAGTTTCCAATGATAACCATTGAATCTACTTTTAAGAAATGAATTTAATGTAGCTTGTGCTTGTGTTTCTCCACCACTAAAATACATTTGTTCTGTTTGCCAAAAAGCTCGATATTTTTGTTTAAGTTCAGTCAAGGTAATTTGAGGTACATTAAAAGAAAGTACTACCGGATTAATTTTAGTAGGAGTTGGATAAACAGATTGTCTTTGATGTGTGTAATACTCATTAAACCACTGCTGGCGATTATCATGGGATTGTAAAAAGTTGTTGAGTCCAACATGATATTCAAGATTTAATACTTGATAAAAATTAATTATAGTTGTATCTCGATTAATACCATACTCAACTTGTACGTCACGATTAAAAAAAAGCTTTGGTCTATATCCTTGCTGCATAAATTGTTTGGTTAACTCTTGTAGTATTTCTACAGAATTACCTTCAAATAATATTAATTTGCTACCTAATTGCTGAAGGTTATTATCTAAATTCTCTAAAGACTCAAACAAAAACCGCACCCGTGCTTTACCGACATCAACCCACTGATAAAACCAAGGGTCGATAATAAAGAACGGTAAAACTGCGGCATTATTGGCAGATGATAAGGCGACAATTTCGTTGTCTGCTAAACGTAAGTCTCGGCGAAACCACAGAAGGTGCATAACTTGATTTTCTATATCTTTATAATACAATTGTACTAACTAGGTTGAATAATGGAAGTAGAACCATGACCTATGCCTACAGTATGGATGATGGAGTGCAGGTAGCCAATCAGGCGGCTAGTGACATTGAGGCGTGGTTATGGGGAAAGCCAGAAACCATCAGCCTTAACAACGTTGAAAATGACCCCAACTACCAACACAGAGATATTGACCTCATTTGGACAACGCAGACGGGTAAAATTTTGATTGAAATTAAGGGCGATAGGTGGAACAAAACTCGTAACTTGTTTTTTGAAACTGATAGCAATCTAGAGAAGGGAACCCCTGGCTGCTTCATGTACACTGAGGCAGATTGGCTATTTTATTACTTTGTGAATACTCGTCAACTCTACAAGCTACCGATGCCAAAAACGCGAGAGTGGTTTCACATCACCATGAAGCGGTTTCGGGAGCGTGCCACAACAACACCAGTGGGGAGTAGTTATTACACCACTGTGGGACGACTTGTACCGATTACGACGGTAATGATGGAAGTACCAGGGATTAAGATGGAGCAGCTGTAGGGGTGCGATCGCATTGACTTGCACTCATCTTTAGAGGCAACGAATAATAAATTATTTTTTGAGAGGATTTTATCGGTCGAAGTGCGATCGCTCCATTACCAATGCTGAATACTTTTTATTTGCGAGTGCGGTAAAGTCATTGTTCGTTTTTAACAACAATTAAGCTGAAAACCATTGAAACTGCATAATCAAGACAATTGTTACAAAAAAGCCCAGTCATCTTATAACTGGGCTTTTAGCTATCTCAATCATTTATTGGAGGTTGAGTAGTCTCATCATCAGCCATTAGGCAGCAGATTGTTCCAGATTAACTTTGACAACTTTGTTCTTTTCTTGCTCAGTTTTTGGCAATGTTAAATTCAAAATGCCGTCTTTATAATCTGCGGTGACATTGGTATTTTGAATTCTAGTTTTGAGAGGAATTACACGTTGGAATTTTCCATAGTAGAATTCGCTCTTGGTAGTGCCATTGTTTTCTGTTTTAGTTTCAGACTTACGCTCACCACTAATGTGAACAGCATCTTCGGTGACTTGAATATCCAGGTCTTTAGCGTCTAGTCCTGGCAATTCTAACTTGAGATGAATCGCATCATCAGTTTCTTGTAGTTCAGCAGCGGGAACTTTGATAAAGTCTTTTTCAAGCCGTGCAGATGGTACTCTGGTATCCCCAAGTAAGCCGTTGATGTGACGTTCTAAAGCGTTCAATTCTTGCCAGGGGTTGTAACGAACTAGCATATTAATTTATCCCTTGTATCAGTAGTAGTTTGCTCAACAACTTCGGATTTAATTCCTTGCTTTGATTACCATCTTATAAAGAACTAATAAGATTCTCAGTTCGGTTCTTCCACCTAAGAATTGATGATTACCGCCAAATTTATTTGGAGGATTATTAGGTGTAGAAAACTGCCATATTATTGGTTCGGTAAACCCTATAAATCACAAGGATATTTGAACCAAGCGAAAGTTAGGGACGTGCTTTCACCTATCTGCTTTCCAATTAGAATATCTTCGGCAGCTTTGAGGGCTTGAGCTAGTATATCTGAAGCTTTCTGCTGTTGTCCTAGTTGTGCATAATGATTAGCAACTTCAGCCAATACTCCAACTCGTTCAGATTCATCTTGGATAGTAGACTGAGCAATGTTTAAGGCTTTTTCTAAAAACTGTAAGGCTTTATTTTTTTGACCAATTTTTGCGTAACCAATAGCAAGTTTGGGTAATATAGGTTTGAGCATATCATTAACCTGAATTAGGTCAACAGTGCTAAAAGTTCTGTCTAATATCTGCACAGCTTTGTCTTGTTGTCCTGTATTTGCATAGCTAACAGCAATTTTGACTATGTTTTTAATTTGGTTGATTGATTGTAAATATCTTTATTTAAAACTAGAACAGTAAGAAAGACAACCAGCAGAAGGGAATTTATGTCTGACTGAATTAGCACGAATATTAAGTCAATTAGGGAATGATTAAATGCAAATTATTGAGCAAACATCAACTAAATTACGTTTAGAAGATAACAATTGGCAATGGCTTTGGGGAATAATGTTTAGTATTCCTTTTGTAACCGTTGGATTGCTCATTATTGCGGCTACCAGCAATTTAACTAAATTAGAATGTCAGCGCAATAATAGTAACAAAATTACTTGCCAAAGAACAATTATTAGTTTCTTAGGAACAGAAACAACCTGGCTCTCTGGTCAGCTAAAAGAAGCCGCTGTTGTCACAGAATCTGGGACAGGAGTTGTACTGTATACTTCTTCTAGTATTGATGCAATAGAATTAGTGAACCATAGAGTACTTATTAGAGAAAAGCACTACCAAATTACTGACACAATTAATGCTTTTATCAACAATCCTCAACAGCTTGGGCTAAAGATTCAACAAGATGATCGGTGGTCAGGATTTCTCGAAGGAATAGTATTTTTACTCCCAGGTATTGCTATTATTTTTAAATCCTTGGCAATCCCAAAGCAGATTTTTTGTGCCTTTGATAAATCTTCAGACCAAATTATTATCAAAAAACAACATCAATTTTTAGGTATATGTACTCAGCAAGTAAAGCTAAGTGAAGTTTTACAAGCCTCTGTTACTCAAATCCCTTTAGCAACTCGAACTCCGTGGTACTTAATACAACTAGAATTAAAATTAGGTAAATCAATTTCATTATCATCACCTACTCGCGATTACAAGCATTATCAACATATTGTAAATACCATCAACTACTTGATTAAGCCAAAAAACTTCTAACTCTATGCTGTAGCAATGCTTTTTCGCCAAGATTTATTAAAAAATATACTCATAAAGTGAGAGCGTACTAACTAATGCACTCAAGAAGATTTCTTATGTCAGCTATGATATTAATTGCGATCGCTGTTATTAGATTTGTATAGAGGGGTAATACCAATTCAAAATTAAAAATTAAGGAATCTGTATTTTGCAAGGTTTTCTGAATTTGGATCTGTTTCATGACTTTAGTGAATTGGTATAAGCTATTACCACCAAGACAGTCCAAAAGCGGCAATTAAAAGCCTTTGCCTCTGGTGTTCTGGTGTCGCTTGAATAAGAAAAATGGTAGAGTTAGGAGTTAAACGCTCGCCAAAAATGTAAATTAAGATATGGCTGACCAAAAAGATAAAGCTCAAGAAAAAAACCGCCTTGAACAGCTTCAAGAAGAACAAGGGAACACAGATTCTAAACACTCAGGCGGTGCTGGCGCTTCTGGCGGCAATTCTGGTGCAGGGAAATCTGGCACATCAAAAATTTCTGCCACTGGTACCCCTGATGATATTGAAAAAATCGACCAGGAGTAAAGCAGACTTTGACGACGAGTTAAGGTTTAACTGCGTCGGCTCTCATTAGTAACTTCTTAATTCAACAATAGTGGATTGAATACTTTATTATTCAATCCACTGCAACGCGATCGCAACCCCATCCTCACAAGGCGCACCCGAAAATTAAGTAATGTTCAACCCGGTGCAATATCTGTGAGACTTGGGGAGCGAGCGCCTTTTGCTCAAGAGTCGCAAATAAAGCGATCGCTGTGACTAAATCCTTAATCTTTGCGTCTCCATGCTGAGCTATAATTCATCCCAAACCACGGGAAAGGAGTAATCTGAAAACGCAGAGTTAATCTGATTTTCACTACTGCGGGTTTCTTCATCCAAAACTTTAACGACTTTGTTATAAATATCTTGTGCTTGTTGGGGAGAATCACCGATGCTGGTTAATCCCAACTTACCAAACTGCGAAAGACAACCCATAAGATGAAATACTGTGCCTGTTTCAGTACCGCTGTCAAAGTGCAGTCTGTGGTGAGCGATGATATCCATCAAATCATTCGGTAATAATCCCCGATAGCGGTCTTTTTGCAGGTTGTCAGTAGCAACGTAGTATTTAGGACGACCTTGCTGGCTGTAAAATAAGCCTGTGGAAAGATCGTAGCGACCGTTTGTTAATAATTTCAAGGTCATGAATGGATGAGTTGTGCCGCCTTTACGCAGGTTAATTTCGATCGCCTGAATATCCCACTCTCCATTACCCCTGTCAACGTTGATAAAATCTACGCCAAATCGCTCCAAAGCACCTTTTTCGGCTAGCTTTCTGCCAACTTTGAGTCCCAATTGCTGTAATTGCAAGCGATAACTTTCATCAGCCGGAAAGCGACAACCAAGATAAATCTGACCGTCTGGGCCTCCAAGAATTTGGTCGTGGGTTGAGAGGATTTCCACTTCACCACTGGGTGTAATCCGTCCTTGAACGCTGGGCGAACGCTTGATTTCTCCCTCCACAAATGCTTCTACAATTGCGCCTAATTCCGGAATTTTTGCCGAAAAACTCTCCCAATTTTCTTGTTTGGCTTGAAAGCGCATTGTGGAAAAGCGATCGCTAATTGCTGCTACCCTTTGAGGGTGAGTACTTTCACCTGGTGCGACATTCTCAATCGGTCTTAAATCTAGTAATGCATTTCCTTCTCCGGAAATACCTTCATTCAGTTTCACTACCAGTCTTTGCAACCTCGGTTGGTGGCGTTCCCACAAATCACTAGCAGCTTGTGCTAAATCGCTGTGATGCCAAACTTTTTCGCTACCATCTGGATGGGGTACTTCACTTTCCTTAAAAATTTGCCGACTACCACTTTTTGTTCCCCAAATCTGTAAATCTGGTGCAGCAGCATACAATGGTACGCCCAGTTTCACAGATAATTCCCCTTCATAAGTCGATGAATTGTAACATATCATGAATGATTTATCTAGCCTTAAAGCTTGACGAATCCGCTCTAATAAACGAGGACGTTCTAAAATCTTTTGACTTAAAGGCTTAAGGGAAGAATCGTAAGTAGAAAGTAGCAGCAAGCGATTGCGAGCATGAGAAAAGGGAATTCCTGGTAAAAGTTGCAAATAATAATCAATTATACTGGGATGCAGCGGTATTGATGTAACATAAATCAGTCTAGTACGCGGATTCCGCAAGCGAATCAAAGAAAACAGCAATCTTTCTTCATAATGTTCGCAGCCTTCAATTTTTTGGAGTTCGCCCTGGTCAATGCTCAGGGAGGGAATAATTAAAATATCTGCTTCACCATTATCAAATAGCTCAATGGTTTTCCAGCGATCGCGCAGAGTTGATTGCAGATGGCGAAACTTTTCAACTTGCTCTAATTCAGAAACATCCAGTGTTACCATAATCCCTACCTGTAGCGATCCAAAAACTGCTCTAGTCCTCTGGTACATCCTAAGTCACTTTTTTGACAAGTTACTTCTTTGAAAAAAATTAATATGAATTAATTTTATTGTTCAAAAGTTGAGTAGCTTGAATTGGTTTAAGCAAACCAGAGAAACTTGGCGAAAAGTGGTAGAAGGTTCTGAGAAAATAGCAGCCTAAATTCATATTAACGGAAATAGCAAGCATTATGGTGTGTATTTTGCCAGCTATAAAGGGTAAGGTAAAAATTTATAGCAGTCGGAAATAAGAAAGTTAAATATTGCTGCTGTTAGATGTTGACTGTTGACTGTTAAGAGTTGACACTCAACAGACACCACTGATATTTTTCACAACTCAAAGTTGGATGACTACATATTTAATTTCTTGCTATGTATTACAACAATAACAGGCAAGATTGCTAAACTTTAAATTAAACAATTATGTATTTTATATACTTATTTAATTTGATTTTACGTCTTAAGGTTGAGCAAATTTCAGCTTGCTTTATTTCTAGAGAGCGATAAAGTCTAGCAACATACATAGTTAACTTAAAATACAGAGAAAAAGAACAAAATTTTCATCGTATGAGAGTTGTGTATTTATTTTTCGCAGTCAGATAAATAGCGTACGTCAAATGTGAGGATAAACAATGCAAGCCGCGGATCGCAACCAGAAAAGATTACGTTTGCTCAGCATTGGGGGTACAAAAGTCTAAAATTGCAAATGGCAAGTCGAAGCCAAAGCAAAAAATAAACCTTGGGTTGAATGTACGATCCAAGGTTTACTTATGAAAATGGTGAGTGGAGAGTAGGAAGTCAAAAGATAAAAGGCAAAGGTAAAAATAAAATAACATGAGTGCCTTTTGAATTTTTACTTTTTCCTTTTTTTTACACAATTATCAACTAAATGTTCAATTACCAAAACAAGACTTATGGCTAAATCAAAAGAGCAAAAAACACAACAGCCACCAGGTGTGGAATCAGAAATGACGCCGAAACCAAAAGCCGATGATGCTCAATATCGGGGTAGTGGCAAGTTACAAGATAAAGTCGCATTAATTACGGGTGGAGATAGTGGTATTGGTCGTGCTATAGCAGTCGCTTTTGCTAAAGAAGGCGCAGATGTGGCAATTATTTATCTTAACGAACACGATGATGCTAAAGAAACAAAACATTTGGTAGAAAAACAAGGACGTCGTGCAGTAACTATCGCAGGCGACATCGGCGATGAAACTTTTTGTCAGCAGGCTATACAACAAACACTTGATGAGTTTGGCAAACTTGATATTCTAATCAACAATGCCGCCGAACAACATCCTAAAGAAAGTATTGAGGAAATCACCAAAGAGCAATTAGAGCGAACTTTCCGCACTAATATATTCTCTATGTTTTTCATGACTAAAGCTGCACTCAAGCACTTACACGAAGGTAGTTCTATCATCAATACCACATCAGTAACAGCTTATAAAGGTAATCCTCAACTACTAGATTACTCTTCCACAAAAGGTGCGATTGTTGCCTTTACTCGTTCCTTGTCACAAAATTTGGTGTCAAAAGGAATTCGCGTTAATGCTGTTGCGCCAGGCCCCATTTGGACTCCTTTAATTCCTTCAACTTTTCCTGAAGAAAAAGTTGAAACTTTTGGCAAACAAGTTCCCATGAAACGAGCCGGACAGCCAGAAGAAGTTGCACCCAGCTATGTATATTTAGCATCGGATGACGCTTCTTATGTTTCTGGTCAAGTGTTACATGTCAATGGCGGAGATGTTGTCAACGGCTAAATTAAAAAATTAGGAGTTAGTAGTTTTGGAGTTAGGAGTTAGAAATTTATAATTATTAATTTTTAACTTCTAAATCTTAATTCATGTCTAATAATTATACCCGAATATTCCTCCATTTGGAAGATGACTAAATATTTAAATATAGCTAATCTATCTAACAGCAAACATTTAAGAAATAACAATTACGTCTATGGCATCTCCTACACCATTGCATGGCAGAGAACTAGTAGATTGTGCTAGAGCAAATGCCAAGCAAGGAATCGAAACTGCTGCTTATCAATGTGGCTATGGTGAAGATATCAACAAATTTTCACAAGAACTTAGGCAAGCTTGCGAGGAAATGAATTTACAAGTAAAGGAGCTTAGCGAACTAATTACTGAACAGGATTTGATCCTAGAATTGGGTACTGGCGAAATTGTTGCTCCAGATACGGCATCAGAATTGTAAAAGTTAGTGATTTGTCCTTTGTCATTAGTCATTTGGACTTTGCAAATAACAAATGACTAATGATTATAACTTTAGAATGACTCGTGCCAAATTAAAGTAAATTAAAACGCCTAATACATCAACTGCTGTGGTAATGAATGGTGCTGACATCAACGCCGGATCTAAACGTAGGAAACGAAATAAAAATGGCAGTGCAGAACCAGAGACAGAGGCTAAGATAGAAATAGCTACCAGACTAATGCCTACAGCGATCGCTACTTCTAACCGTCCTTGCAAAAAGTAAGCCCAGACAGTTGCGATCGTACCTAACATTCCTCCCAATAAAGCACCTGCGATCGCCTCCCGGCTAATTACCTGCAACGAGCCAAGCGATCGAATTTCATCGGTGTTCATCCCGCGAATTACAACTGTGGAAGACTGGGCACCCACATTACCACCAGTACCAGTTAGTAACGGGATAAATGCTGTTAATGTCACTACTTTTGCTAAGATATCTTCTTGTGACTTGATAATAGTTCCTGTAACCGTATTAGTTAAAAGTAAAACCAACAACCATAAAACCCGCTTCCTAGCAACTTCTAATAAATTTGTTTGAAAATAGTTGTCGCCTCCCGACTGCACACCACCACCCAAGGCATAGATATCTTCGGTGGTTTCTTGTTGCAGAATATCAATCACATCATCTACAGTCACAATACCTACTAAACGCTGCTCTCGATCTACTACAGGTACAGCTAAAAAATCATATCTTTGGATTAATCTGGCAACTTCTTCTTGGTCTGTATCGGTGTGGACAAACACCACATCACGCGTCATAATTTCGCCAATAATTTGCTCTGGCTGGGATGTTACCAACTCTCGCAACGATACAATTCCCGTTAACCGCCTTTCTGCATCAGTGACATAAAGATAATAAATCATCTCACTGGCATTAGCTAAGTTGCGAATTCGCTCTAGGGTTTGAGACACTGTAAAGTTTTCTTTGAGCGAGATTAACTCTAGGGTCATGATTCGCCCAGCAGTATCAGCTTCATAACCCAATAATTGGGCTGTAGCTTGGCGTTCTGCTGGACTTAGTTGTTCTAGGAGGCGATTAACAACTTTTGCTGGTAATTCATCAAATAACCTCGCGCGGTCATCCGGTGACATTCGATCGACGATATCACGGACTTCCTGACTTTTAAGTTCCTCAATTAACCGTTCTTGAACGCTGTAGTCGAGATACTCATAAACCTCAATCGCTTCATCCTTAGAAAGCAAGCGAAAAGCCAAAGCGTGCATTGCTTTTGGCAAACCCTCAATTGCCTCCGCAATATCCGCAGGCTGCACAGGTACGAGAATAGCTTTTGCTCCCTGCAAGTCCCCTGCTTCTAGCAGCATTTGTAGCTGAGTCCTTACTAAATCCCGCAATTCCCTGCGTGAGACATTTTGGAGGGTAGAGTTTAAATTGTTTGTCTCAGTCAAAGTTCACTTTCCTCAGCCTAGTTTGAACAAGGTTGCTGCCATTAGTCTAGGGGAAAGTGGGGTAATACAACGTCAAACTTGTGATTTTTCCAAGCTTAATTAATTGAAAACTTTTGAAAACTTTTGTTAATTAGTTACAAATGATAGCAATATTGTTAAGTAAATACTCTATTTATACTAATTATTGTAACAATGTTTTAAATTGATAATCAAAATAAAGTAAGTGATAAATACTACTTTTTAAAATCTTTAAATATGCAAAATTTTCTTTATAAGATTTTCATATAATCACTATGTATAAATAAAAAAAACATGAGATTATTCTGTATGTCGGTAATTTTTATTTAGAAATTATCAAAACTTTCATATACCTTTAAAAATTTATATTTAATGTAAATATTTAAACAAAGTTAGATAAAACAGATAGACATAACACGGTGATATAGTGTGAAATGTTTAATTGATTAATTAAAGAAATACACTTAAGTAAAAAAGTGAGGAATTAGACGTTACTTACGTATATACATATTTGAAGTGGTTATTAGACATCAGATAAATTATTAAGTTTTCAAATGGTGATTTATATTTGTTAAATATTAAATTGAGCCAACTGAATTACACATCTCATAAACTTTGAAATTTACAGACACAAAACGGAGTTTAATTATAGTTAACACGCCCTAAATTAATTCTGCTATTAGTCGAGATATAAAAACATATGTCACCTAATATGATTTTATTCTTAAATTGATATAAATAGGTAGCAAAGTAAACGGGCAAAATAACAGATAAAAAAATGTGTATCAGCGTTCATTAAGATAATATTAATAAGTAAATTATATTAGGAACGTCACAGATTTTCTTTCTCAAAATTCAATTTAAAACTACCCATCAAGCATCGATTGTGGCATTAGTTTTAGCTCTCTTGTGAGGCATATATTTCAATGAATGATTTACAGAATCAAAATCTCAATCAACTCTCGTCAACATCTACAAGTCCAGTAACTGGTGGTCAATCAACTCTAGCAGCCCTAGATCGGGCGCAACCAAGTATATTGGCTAACGCTAGCAGCGTACTTTCTCAGGGAGATGGACTCAAAGCAGAGTACTACGACAACGCTGACTTCACGAACTTGAAGGTAACTCGCACAGATGCGACAGTGGACTTTGGTTGGGGTAATAGTTCTCCAGATCCTTCCATCGAACCAGACACCTTCTCAGTGCGTTGGACAGGTCAAGTAGAAGCCAAATACAGCGAGAATTACAACTTCTACACCAGCAGTGATGATGGCGTGCGACTGTGGGTGAATAATCAACTGCTCATTGACCACTTTGTCAATCAATCAAACACAGAATACAGTGGCTCAATCAATCTAGTTGCAGGTCAAAAGTACGATATTAAACTGGAGTACTTTGAGAATACTTACTCTGCTGTTTCCCAACTATCTTGGTCAAGCACCTCTCAGGCCAAGGAAATTATTCCTCAATCTCAACTTTACAGTCAGGTCGATACATCTACACCAACACCAACACCAACACCAACACCAACAGCGACAGGTACACCAACAGCTGCAGCTGTTGGTAATGGCAACGGATTGCAAGGACAATACTACGACAACGCTGACTTCACCAACTTGAAGGTAACTCGCACAGATGCGACAGTGGACTTTGGTTGGGGTAGTGGTTCTCCAGATCCTTCCATCCAACCAGATACCTTCTCAGTGCGTTGGACAGGTCAAGTACAAGCTAAGTACAGCGAGACTTACAACTTCTACACCAGCAGTGATGATGGCGTGCGACTGTGGGTGAATAATCAACTGCTCATTGACCACTTTGTCAATCAATCGAACACAGAATACAGTGGCTCAATCAATCTGGTTGCAGGTCAAAAGTACGATATTAAACTAGAGTACTTCGACAATACCTACTCTGCTGTCTCTCGACTATCTTGGTCAAGCACTTCTCAGGCTAAGGAAATTATTCCTCAGTCTCAGCTTTATAGTCAGGTTAGTACACCCACTAACCCACCTGCTGGTAATGGCAACGGACTGCAAGGACAATACTACGACAACCCTGACTTTACCAACTTGAAGGTAACTCGCACAGATGCGACAGTGGACTTTGGTTGGGGTAGTGGTTCTCCAGATCCTTCCATCCAACCAGATACCTTCTCAGTGCGTTGGACAGGTCAAGTACAAGCTAAGTACAGCGAGACTTACAACTTCTACACCAGCAGTGATGATGGCGTGCGACTGTGGGTGAATAATCAACTGCTCATTGACCACTTTGTCAATCAATCGAACACAGAATACAGTGGCTCAATCAATCTGGTTGCAGGTCAAAAGTACGATATTAAACTGGAGTACTTCGACAATACCTACTCTGCTGTCTCTCGACTATCTTGGTCAAGTGCCTCTCAGACCAAGGAAATTATTCCTCAGTCTCAACTGTATTCCTCAGCCGTGACAAGCCCAACTACTATCACTTTGAAGCAATCTCCCACTAGTGTGAACGAAGGTGATGGTAGTGTGACCGTTACTGTACTGAGAAGCGGTGATTTAAGTGGTACTTCTTCAATCAAGTATGCTACCTTAGCTAATACTGCAACACCAGGTGATGACTACGGGAATGGTGCCGAGGAAATGGGCGGGACACTTACCTTTGCCCCTGGAGAAACTAGCAAACAGGTAGCAATTCGGATTATTGACGATTCGTTAGCTGAACCAAATGAAAGTTTTAGTATCGCTATCGATCAGCCAGAGGGTGCAACACTAGGATTGGATAGAACTCTGGGAATCACGATTATAGATAATGATAGTCAAGGTCTCACTTTCACTCAGCCAGCAGTTAATGAAAATGATGGTACTGCCACAGTAACAGTTACACGCGGTAATGCTTCGGCAGCTGCTAGTGTAGACTATACAACTGTGGATGGAACTGCTAAAGCTGGATCTGACTATGTGGCTAAAGCTGGAAGCTTGAGCTTTGCAGCTGGAGAAACCAGTAAGACTATTTCTATTACCATTAAAGATGATAACGTTACAGAAGCGGACGAAGCGTTTACTTTGAAGTTTAGTAATGCAGTTGGAGTGTCGCTGCCGATTAATCAGACGAGTGTGACTATTATCGATAATGACACAGGTAACTTTCAGAAAAAGACTGTGGTTTCTGGGTTGGATGCACCTACAGAGTTTGACTGGTCAGCCGACAATAAACTGATGTTCATCGCTCAGAAAAATGGGATAGTAAAGGTGTTTGATACCACTACAAACCTATTACAATCAAAGCCATTTATTGATATTTCTGGACAGGTAAATGATGTATCCGATCGCGGTTTGCTAGGCATGGCGGTACATCCAGATTTTGGCAAAAGTCCGACTGGCAACAATTACGTTTATCTGTTGTATACCTACGATCCACCAGAAACGAATCCAAACAATACCAAGAACAATCCCAAAAGCTCCTTAGACAATCCCGATCAGCGAGGTAACCGCGCAGTACGGTTAGTTAGATACACAGCTGACCCCAACACTGGTTACAAAACTGCGATCGCTGGCAGTGAAGTTATATTACTAGGCAAAAATAGCACTTGGCAGTACATTAGTCACGCAGACCAAGACAGCACATTAGTTGATGCTAGCGATGATACCAATAACGCCGCACCATCAGGTATTGTAAACAAAACCACTGGCAAATTATTTGCCAATGCCCAAGAATATATAGACGCTGTCAAAAACAACAACATCAAAAACGTCCAGGATTTTATGGCCACTGATAGTGCAACTCACACTGGTGGTAGTGTACGGTTTGGTAACGATGGTACACTGTTTGTTAGCCTTGGTGATGGTACTTCTTACAACCGAGCAGACCCCAGAGCACAACGCGTCCAGGATATCGATAATCTATCTGGTAAAATCCTGCACATTGACGCCATTACTGGCCAAGGTTTATCAAGTAATCCTTTTTACAATGGTGACCCCGACAGCAATCGTTCCAAAGTCTATAACTTAGGTTTGCGTAACCCCTTCCGCTTTACCGTAGATCAACGAACTAATATTCCTGTTATCGGTGATACGGGCTGGTACAAATGGGAAGAGGTGGATACTGGTGGACCAGGTAAAAACTTTGGTTGGCCATACTATGAGGGTGGTACTGATGGAAATGGCAATCTCATCAACATCCAACAAACTGCCTATGCTAATCTCGATGCAGCGAAGAAGTTCTATGCAAGTGGCACAACCGTTACAGCACCAATTTACGCCCACGATCATTCAATCGGTTCCACTTCCACCGGTGTAGGTACTTTTTACACGGGTGGTAGTTTTAACAATGCTTTGTTTATCTTTGATCCCAGTCAGGGAACTATCGATGCTTTACAATTGAACAATCAGAACAAAGTTACTTCAGTCACACGGTTTGCTTCTAATTTAGGAGTGCCTGTGGATGTAAGAGCTGGAGATGATGGCAAGTTGTACTACGTAGACTTGATATCAGGTGAGATTGATAGCTGGAAACCTGTTTAAAATGAGTGGGCACTAGGGACTGGGGAACGATTAAAATAATTCTTTTCTAATCCCCAATCCTCAATACCCAATCCCCATTCAAGATAACTTTGTTACAAATCCTAACAATTTTTTAGTAGTTGATGTCAAGAGTGTACGACGATAGGCATCAGCTGCTTTTTTTATTGCTTCGGCTTGAGTAGGATAAGGATGAATCACACTGCTTAACTTACTCAAACCGATTTTATTCACAATTGCCGTAGTCAGTTGTGAGATTGTTTCACCTGCATGACGGGCGACAATGGTTGCACCGAGAATTTTATCAGTACCCTTTTTGTAGTGGATTTTCAGAAATCCTAACTCTTCACCATCGACGATCGCTCGGTCTACACTACTAAAAGGAATGGCGATCGTTGTCACTTCAATGCCTAACTTCTGCACCTCGTGTTCGTACATTCCTACGTGGGCAATTTCGGGGTCGGTATAAGTTACCCAAGGCATTACCAAGCTACTGAGTTTGGTACGTCCGAAGCCAAACGGAGAAAATAAGGTATTCTTAATCACAATCTTAGCTGCTGCATCAGCAGCATGGGTAAACTTCCACCTCATGCAGATATCACCAGCTGCATAGATTTTGGGATTAGTTGTTTGCAGGTAATCATTCACCTTCACACCTTGGCGCTGATCGTATTCCACACCTGCTGCTTCTAAATTCAGACCTTCGACATTCGGCGCACGCCCAGTAGCAACTAAAATCTCATCTACTGTGACAGAATCTCGGTAACCATTGGAGGAAAAGTAAAGTCGTTTACCTTCGGTAACTGTTACCACTTCTTCCAACTTGGAATTCAACACCAGGCGGATTCCTTCACTAATTAAAACCTTTTGCAGAATTTTAGCAGCCTCAGCATCTTCTTTATTGAGGATTTGAGAACCGCTATGAAAAAGTACCACCTCAGAACCCAAACGCCGCAAAGCCTGCGCCAATTCACAACCAACAGGGCCGCCACCAATCACCGCCAAACGTTCTGGCCGTTGAATTAAAGAAAAAACCGTTTCATTAGTGAGATAACCTGCTTGTTCAAGTCCTGGAATCGTCGGTTGTGCGGCTCTAGCTCCAGTTGCAATTACAGCCTTTTTAAACCGGAGAGTTTTACCGTCAACTTCTACGGTATTTTTACTTGCAAATCGACCGCTACCCAAGAAGACATCGACACCCAAACTTTGAAATCGTTCTGCTGAGCGATGATGGCTGATATCAGCTCTTACCCGCCGCACTCTGGCCATGACTGTGGGAAAATCAACATCAATATTATGTTGGGGAATATTAACTCCCAAGTCTTTAGCATTCCAGATTTCACCAACTACACGAGTAGAGCGAATCACAGTTTTAGATGGTATGCAACCAACATTTAAGCAATCTCCACCCATGAGATGCTTTTCAATTAACGCCACTTTTAAACCCAAATCCAGACCTACTGCACCCGCCGCTACCGCTAATCCCGCCGTCCCAGCACCAATTACTACCAAGTCGTAAACCTGAGCGGGTTGAGGATTAACCCAATTTGGCGGATGGACATAAGATACTAACTTTTGATTATACTCATCCATTGGGCGAACAGTGACTCTCTCGAATTCTGAATTGGTCATTGGCGAAACCTCATTTAAGAATTGAAAATAGTAAAGTCAACTGGCTTTTAAGGGAATTCAAAATCACGCTAAAATTAGGCGGCTGAGTCTTTTATTTTTTATGGTTGTTTAACAAGAAATACAGCCTTTGAATTATTTTGTCCGTTTGATAATTGACAGATACTATTGAAGGTTTCCTGTATAAACGTTTTAGACTCAAAAACCCCACCCCTTAATCCCCTCCCTGCACGCTCTTAGGGAGACAAAGTATAGCTTTGGCTCTTCGGGGTTCTTAGGATTTAGTAAGTAATCAAACGGACATGATATGAAGTCTTGGAAACAAACTCTATCAAGATTTCTACAGTGTGCATTAATTACGAATTACGTTAGTGATAGCGCAGCATTAGCAAGGAACGAGCGTCATCACGGACTTGTACTGAGCCTTGAGAAAGCGTAGCCATTGGCTTTCACGTAGTAGCGTGTCACAGACAAGCCTCTCGTAGAGAAGGGTGAAGCCAAAGTATTACGAATTACTATGATTTTCTACTCTTCTTTAATTAAACGGTTGATTTCCTGTTGTGTGAATGGATTCTTCCCAGCGCTCAAAACTTTTACCCAACCTTGGCGTTGGGATTTGCTTTCTTTATCATCAGTCTGAGCGATGAATGCTTGAAAGTCTTGAATTGCACCTTTCGTGTTCCCTGTTAGCGCCCTGGCAAGACCGCGACTATCACGGGCATTACCATCATCAGGAGCAAGCGCCACAGCTTTTTCACAGGCAGACAATACATCTTTTGCATGACCCCGCAGACTCCCTTGCCAACAAAGGTTATTCCACGAATCCGCGTCAATTTCTTTATTGCGAGTGAATTGTTGAACTTCGGTGTAAGCGACTGCTGCTTCTTTAAACTTACCTTCCTCTATAAGTTTACTTCCCTTATCAACCAGCAGCGAAACAGCTTTTGCCTTTAACTCAAATTCAAGGCTAGGGTCTAGTTGCCATGCAGTTTGAAAAGCTGTAACAGCATTATTAATATTACCCACCTTTGCTAAATCCTCACCCTTGTTAACTTGATTTGTAGTTTCTACTAATGACTTTGCTTTTGCCTCTGGGTCAAATTTTAAGTTGGGATTCCACTTCAAAGCTTTACGAAAAGTAGTAACTGCTTCTTGAGCATCACCTTGTCTTGCTTGCTCCTCACCTTGCCCGATCAGAAATGGCGCTGCTGCCATTAAAATAGGTTGATTTTGGCATACTGATAGTTTTTCCAATTCTTGAGGATGGGTAACAAAGTAATCGTGCAGCCAAGCACAACCTCTAGCCAACTGTTGATTTAAGCTTTCCACTGGCCACACCCTTGCTGTCTTGTCAGAACTTGCAGTGACAATCAGCTTGCTATCGGGACTAAAACTGGCATTGTTGACCCAATCCTGATGCCCTTTGAGTTGAGCTAACTGCTTACCCGTTGTGTTCCACACCCTTGCTGTCTTGTCCTCACTTGCAGTGACAATCAGCTTGCTATCGGGGCTAAAACTGGCATTGTTGACCGAATCCTGATGGCCTTTGAGTTGGGCTAACTGCTTACCCGTTGTGTCCCACACCCTTGCTGTCTTGTCCTCACTTGCAGTGACAATCAGCTTGCTATCCGGGCTAAAACTGGCATTGTTGACTATTCCCTGATGCCCTTTGAGTTGGGCTAACAGCTTACCCGTTGTGTCCCACACCCTTGCTGTCTTGTCCTCACTGGCAGTGACAATCAGCTTGCTATCCGGGCTAAAACTGGCATTGTTGACTATTCCCTGATGCCCTTTGAGTTGGGCTAACAGCTTACCCGTTGTGTCCCACACCCTTGCTGT
>JAQYWR010000012.1:122811-145265 GCA_029379225.1 Nostoc sp. S4
GATGCCCTTTGAGTTGGGCTAACAGCTTACCCGTTGTGTCCCACACCCTTGCTGTCTTGTCCTCACTGGCAGTGACAATCAGCTTGCTATCCGGGCTAAAACTGGCATTGTTGACTGAACCCTGATGCCCTGTAAGCTGCGTCCGTTCTTGAATCCCATTTAGAATTGTTTGTAAAGCTAATATGGGGCTGACGGTTGGATATTGTTCTAAAGGGCGACCATCCTTAACGAGTGACTGCAACCCTTGTCCTGCGTTCATAGCTGTGAGTAAAGCTTCTATTGATTGCAACTCAAACTGCTGTTGAGCTGCAACTCCCTCTCGCTCTAGCCTTGTGCCTTCTTGGGCTTCTTGAATAGTTTTGTTTGCCCAGGCTCCAGCTATTGCTGCTGATACCAATGTCAGAGCCAGCACGCCAAAACCAATGCGAACCATCTGTCTTGCTTGCTGTCCAGCTTTCATCAATCTTTGATACGCTGCTTCAGCTTCGCGGCTTTTACTAATGTAGTTCTTCTGCTGTTGAGTTGGTTGGGGTTCTTGACCTGCACTAGAGACAAGCCATTGCTCTGCTGCGTCTAAATCAGTTCCACGTAGCAAAAAGCTGTCGTTACGTCCCTTGTTCTCCCACTCCAGCGCCCGAATCAGCAAGCGCGTATGCCCGCGCACATATTCTAAATTCGTATCAATTGCTTTAATTAGCTGGGGAAAAATAGTGTCGAAATCATCTTGTTCCCGAAAAAACAGCCAGTTGTGCTTGGCAAGGGCAGGATTAACCTGCTCCATGTCGAAGCCTTCTCGCCGCATAATTGGCACGAGACGCTTATTATTTTTGAGTGCATGTTCAATCTCTTGATTGCAGACTTTAGAGGCAATGGAATCTGGGCTAATTACAAAGACAAAGGTGTTAGTTGCTTCAATCCCGGCTTCAATTTCTGCCCACCAGTCGGCAGTCAAAGGAATATCTTTCCAGTCAACCCAGGTTTCACGATTTTCAGCTTTGAGGGCGTTTTGGAGAATAACGACGAACTCCTTGTCCCGGCGCGAATAGGAGATAAAAACGTCTGTCATGTGATTTGCTCAGTCTGGGTCTAGGTTAATTTAAACTGGTGAAACTACTAAGTAGGAGGCAGGGGGCAGGGGGCAGGGGGCAGAGGGTAAAACTCTCAACAGTAAAAGGTTTCGCTAGTTTGGATTTTACATTTAATTATGTCCGCTTACTTATAATGTCTGTTTTATTTTTTATTGACAACTGCGATCGCACCAAACAAAAAAACCCTGAAGCCGCTTTTGCCAACCCGGAAGCCACTACCGCAAACCCAAAAGCCGCTACCGTCAACCCTAGAGCCACTACCGCAAACCCAAAAGCCGCTACCACCAACCCAAAAGCCGCTACTGTCAACCCAAAAGCCGCTACCGCCAACCCAAAAGCCGCTTTTGCCAACCCGGAAGCCGCTACTATCAATCCTGAAGCCGCTTTTGCCAACTCTGCATCTAATCTGAAAAAATGGTATCAAAGAGCGATCGCTTAGCGACTAATAAACAAAAAAATATCCCACTGTTCACAGTCAACAGGAGCCAGTGCGTTGGGCGGCTCTGCCGACTTGAAGCAACTGGCGTTCATCAGTCAACAACTTCAATTTGATTATATGAAGCGCCGCAGAGGAATCATAGGTGATTTAGCAAACCCATGCGATTCATAGAAATGAATTGCTGAATAATTGTCGGCATCTGTTAAAAGTGTAATCCGAGATACACCTTTATTTTGACAAAAGGCGATCGCTTTATTAATCAGTACTGAACCAATACCAGCACCTCGATAATTAATATCTACTACCATGTCTTCTAATATGGCAACTAATCCTCCTTGGGCTGTGCTAATTGTAAATAGAACGTTCACCATACCTATGAGTTTCTCTTGTTCGCGTGCAACTAAAATAGCTCCTACATCAGGCTGTGTAATAATTGCCTCTAAACCCGCAGTTTGTTTATTTATATCTGGCTGAAACTCTGCTTCTTGAGAGAACAAGGAATTGAGAAGTGGGATCAGCGCTGGTATGTCTGTAACTGTTGCAACTGAGACTGTGAGCATAATTAATAGTTGCTGTAAATGTGTTAACTCTCATGAGCATAAAGCTTCTAAATCTCAAAGCCAACAGCAACTTATCGGATATTAATAGAGGTTTTTACTTTTGGATGACACCCACTTCAAAAGGAAACGGTAAAAGCTAATTGCGTGCATAGGTTGCTTTCGCTCTTAAAAATTGCTGTTCAATAGTTGAGGAGAAAGCAACTATAAAATTAGACAAAGTTAAGCTTAGCAAAATTAATTTTTTTCTTCAGCTTGCCAAGACCTTCACTCACATGATAAAGTCAATCTATGAATCCAACTTAAGGATTGTTTTAGATTCAAGAAATTCTCTGCATTAGCCTGTTTTATGCCGTTTTAGCTTATATTGCTGCGTTTTGAATAGGCATTAAATGTATCAAGTTGCTTAATGCTTCTTTGATACTGCTTGGATCGCGTTCTACCCTTGTGATTATTGATTTGGCTTGATTCTATCTGCTTGAATCTTAGTTCAAGAAATAAAGAGTTTATCTGTGACTTGGAACAATAAAGTGCTGCTTCCAAGCATTAGATAATTCGTAAATCCTTAGTCAAAGTTAAATTAGTCTTCTGATTTATCTACTGACAAACAATCGAATAACAACATTATGCACAACAACAGATTTGGAAAAGCAGATTGTTTGTCGTGCTAACTGTTGAATTTGCATATTTAATGTTGCTACTGGTAGGTGTTTTGTTTTGAGTAGCTCAATCGAGTTAAATGTGAAATGTCATTAAGAGCAAAACGGAGTTTAAACATGTTTGCGTAGCGTCTCCGTTAGGAGAAGGGTAGCCAAGTAATCGCAGAGATTCTGTCTTAGGTTTTTCAATGTTGACCTACTAACCGTTAGAGTAACTAACTTTAGTCAGCATATCCAAACATTAAGGTACTAGATATACCTGAGATGTTTTCATGCACATAAGTTTTTTACTTTAGTCACTTTGCACAATGTATTGAAGTAGTCAATATTTAATTTTGGTAGGTTCAAAACACCATGCAAATTTAATGTTTACTAGGTTTTCGCTCTTGTTATTTTAGGATAATTCAGCAGTAAACACACAATAATAGAAGCCAAGCGAGAGAATAAAGAACTACTTTGCTAAGAGCTTCTTGCTGACAATACTCCTGTTACACAGACCCTTGATTTCTCTTTGGGGCATCAGTTCTGCTGTCCGCTAATTATTAATCAAGATACTTTGGAGACAGAAAAATGTCTAAGCTTATCCATGAATAACAAACTGACATTGCAGAACAAAGAAAACAACTAATTGAGGAAGTTCTTAAAGCTTATCCTGATAAATCCCGTCAAAAGCGAGATCGGCAACTTAATGTTTACAAACAAGGCAAGTCAGACTGTGGTGTTAAGTCAAACGTTAAATCGGTTCCTGGTAGTATGACTTCTCGTGGTTGTTCCTACGCTGGTGCTAAGGGTGTAGTCTGGGGACCAATCAAGGACATGGTTCACATTAGTCATGGACCTGTGGGTTGTGGTTACTGGTCTTGGTCTGGTCGTCGTAACTACTACATTGGTACTACTGGAATCGATTCCTTTGGTACTATGGATTTCACTTCTGACTTTCAAGAACGAGATATTGTATTCGGAGGTGACAAGAAACTTACCAAAATTATCAAAGAAATTGAAGAACTTTTCCCACTTAACCGAGGTATTACCGTTCAATCTGAATGCCCTATTGGTCTAATTGGAGATGACATCGAAGCTGTGGCCAAGAAGTGTACCAACGAGATTAACAAACCAATCATTCCTGTACGTTGTGAAGGGTTTCGCGGTGTTTCTCAATCTCTCGGTCATCATATTGCTAATGACACCGTTCGTGACTGGTTGTTTCCTCATGCTGACACTGCTAAAAAACAAGGAAAACTCAATTATGAACCTGGCCCCTATGATGTCGCAATCATCGGTGACTATAACATTGGTGGTGATACTTGGTCTAGCCGCATCCTCTTGGAAGAGATTGGCTTGCGTGTAATTGCTCAATGGTCAGGTGATGGCACTCTCAATGAGATGATGCTTACACCTCAAGTGAAGCTAAATTTAATTCATTGTTACCGCTCAATGAATTACATTACTCGTCACATGGAAGAAGCTTATGGCATTCCTTGGTTAGAATTCAATTTTTTTGGCCCTACTGAGATTGCTAATTCCTTACTACAGATTGCTGCCAAATTTGACTCCAAGATTCAAGAAAACGCTCACAAGGTAATTGCTAAGTATCAACCGACAATAGATACAGTTATTGCTAAATATCGGCCGCGATTAGAAAACAAAACTGTGGCGCTGATGGTCGGCGGTCTACGCCCTCGCCACGTGATTCCTGCATTTAAGGATTTGGGTATGAAGCTTGTGGCTACTGGTTATGAATTCGCTCATCAGGACGACTACAAACGTACTATTAATTATATTGAAAACGGTACTATCGTTTATGACGATGTAACTTCTTACGAGTTCGAGGAATTAATTAAAGCACTCAAGCCCGACTTAGTAGCTTCTGGCGTTAAAGAGAAATACGTTTTTCAAAAAATGGGTTTACCTTTTCATCAGATGCATTCTTGGGATTACTCTGGGCCGTATCATGGCTATGACGGTTTTGCTATTTTCGCCCGTGATATGGATATGGCTTTAAATAATCCTTCTTGGCAATTGATTCGTACTCCTTGGAATCAAGTTACTCAGGAAATAAAGCCTCAAACCTTTGTTGATCAGTTGATATTCGATAGGAAGATGCTCAACTATAGTAATCCTAAATGAGAAAGTGAAAATAGCAGTGGTGGCTGTTGACTGTTAACAGTTGACTGTCAACAGCCAACAGCAGCAATATTTCACAAATGATTTAGGACTGCTATATTAATTGTTTCTCAAGGGTGTAGGTTTAAATTAGTCTTCTGGTTCACCCAGCGTGCCGCTTCAATAGCAGACACGAACCGCATAGATACTCTAAAAACCCGCACTTCCCTCGTATTCGGATTTGTTACTTTGAGGAATTGCTGAGGCCGGACATTAATTCCTTCTTGAACGGTACGTAACAATTTACATTCTTCCCAAGAGTCAATTTCGACTGCCTTCATTTTTTCAAATAACTTTGCCCAGGTGATATCATCGAGTTTACGCTTGCGTTGTAGAGTTATTTTACCACGATCTGCATTCAGGCTATATCCATCAGCAAAGCCTACGGCAGGTATATCTTTGCCGTGTAGATGGTTGTCGCTATCAATATTAATTGTGGTCGAATGGTTAGAGATAATGGCAATCTTCTCAAAGAAGAAACTCCAGCCGCAATTTTTAACAAACTCTTCTAATATTAATAGTTGGGTTTCAAATTGGTGGTAGTTGAAACTATGAATACAAAAGTCAAAATAACTACATCCTGCGATTAAAGTTTCAGGTTTGTGGCAGGAAGAGAATATATTTTTAATGAAGTTGGGCTCGCGTTTACCAAAATGTTCCTCTAAAACGTCTCTCCACTGTATTTCTAGCTGTTCTTGCAGTAATTTGGTATATTCTTTTGCTAGATGATTTTCAAATAAAGAATGTAAATCTTTTTGTAAACCAACAGGTACTCGCACCAGCAAATATGATTGCAAACTACTGTAGATTCTGCTCCAGTAGGAACTATTTATGGCATCACCCAGAATTGTATGAGAGCCAACTTTGAGCAAATTCCAAATGTACTCGATCGCAGCATTAGGGCTATCAACGATAATTATTTCAGGTTCGCTGAGTTTGAGTGCAGTATATATTGCTCGAACTGCATCTGTAGCCTGTTGTTGGTTGATGGATTCGGTGGATAGTCCAATGTGTTGCCATTTTTCTTGACATCGGGATATGAATGCACGTTGTTCTGGTGTTAGATAGTCGGCGGACATAGTAGGTATGCAATAAAGTGGCTACCTTATTAAATTACAGCAGATATAGCCGTAGTCACATAAGTTAGGACATAATGACAAGCGTGAATGTTAGGAGCAGTAATAGTTTTACCTCCTGTCTCCTACCCCCAGCAAGAACTGCCTCAAAACCCGTAACTTTGTACTTCATGCAAATCTAAACTGCTATAAACTCAATCCTACTGTTCACGGTCAACACTCATCAGTCAATTCAGGAGCGCCAGCTGTCAGAATGCAATCAGCGGCGGGTTTGAATCCTCCGCTGATTGTTTGCCCTGTTGCCCTTCGGGTAGACCACCGAAGTTATGATTTGATGAGAATTTTAAATCCATTTATTCATTTACCAATCAGATAAAATTCAGAATGAATTCTGAGCGGCAGTTGTTCATAGGCAAAACCCCTAAGACTGCACTGCCTCCTCCTAACTCCTGAATTATTCAATTCATTTTTTGAAAACTATCTGGAAGGAATTTAAATACCCTGTAATAGTTTTAGCTAACGTCTTTTGCTGTTTTTTCGTCGTTATTGCCATTACTTGATATAGTCTTCCTTCAGCAACATACATTCTACTTTTGGTGATTTTTCCTCCAGAATTGATGTACTCAATTTCTTTGCCGGGATGATTATTTGAACTGCGAATGTCTCGTTGACTAATTAAATTACTTTTCGTCGTTTTGAGAGCCATATCCCGTGCATTATTAAGTACAGCTTGGGGATCAGTCATTTCTCCATAACTGTAAGGAAAATCATTATAAGTCACTACATATGCTACTTGCTGTTTTGGTGGTTGAGCGACAAATATTTCTAAGTTAATTTCCCCCATGTAAGTTTTTTGAAATTGTGTATTTCTGTTCGGTCTTCCCGGCATCAAAACAGTAAAGCGTCCATCTGGAGCAGTGAATAATTTCCATTGCGGCTGTGCGGGTTGAGAAACAGTTGGTTTAGCAACAGCCGTTGGAGCTTTGGGTTGACGCGCCTCGACTAAAACAGAACTACCACAGACAAAGGTAGCAGCGATGAATGACAATAGACTTTTGATTGTCATATTTTTTGCCTTTTGAGATGCTAATCTCACTGATGATGCTAGCTGTTATAACCCAGCAGCACATAAAGCAGCACCAATTAGTCCCACTTGCTGGTTAAGAATAATATACACGGGTATATCTTCGAGGAGGGGGCGCATTCTACCCTTTTGGGTGAAATTGAGTAAGAAACCGCTATCTTGGATTAACGGCAGAATTTTAGGTGCAATTCCACCAGCAATGTATAAGCCACCATAAGGTAGGAGTTTGAGGGCGAGATTTCCGGCTTCTGTACCGTAAGCCTCTATGAATAATTGCAAAGTTTGTTCCGAAAGGCGATCGCGTTTTTGTACTGCGGCTGTACCAATAACAGCACCAGGATCGACACTTTTCTCTTCTTGTCCGGCTTCTTGCTCCCAAGTTCTGACAATTTTGGCAATGTCTGGTGATTCAGTGGCAAATTTGCGATCGCGCAAAAATTGGTAAATTGAGACAATTCCCATTCCCGAAACTACGCGTTCTACAGAAACGCGTTGGATATCATGTTTATTGAGTAGGTATTTCAACAATTGAAACTCAATCTCGTTCCGGGGAGCAAAATCAACGTGTCCCCCTTCTGAGGGAAAGATTTGATAGTTATTTCCTTGCTTAATCAAAAATCCTTGCCCTAAGCCAGTACCAGCACCAATAATCGCAACAGGAGCTTCCGGTTGCAATTTGCCAGCTTGTAACTGGTGCAAGTCTTGTTTTTGTAAACCTAAAATGCCATAGCCAATGGCGGTAAAGTCGTTAATCAAAGAAATTTGCGGGATACCCAATTCTTCTTGTAGACGTTCGGTATCCAGGAACCAAGCTAAATTAGTCAACTTAGCAGTATTTTTGACAATGGGGCCAGCGATCGCAAAACAAGCTTTATGTGGTATCGATGTGTTAGCTTTAACCAAAAACTGCTGCACTATCGGTACTAAATCCGGAAAATCGCTACTTTGGTAACTTTCCTGATGAATAGTATGTAAGCTTGATGAGTCTGAGGCTTCGACTAACCGCAAAATAGTTTTCGTACCGCCGATATCTCCTGCAAGTAATAAAGTCATAGAACTTATTCGCAAATTATTTTTTGGAGGATACACCCAACGTAGCGAAAGTCACGATCGCAAATCCCAATTTAGGATTCAAGCAAATCGAATCACTTCTTCTATGTGGGTTAAATGGGAAGTGTCTCCCTTTAGTTCTAATAACCATTCTGGTTCGTCACGTACCACTTTTACCAAAGAACATAAAGAAGCTTTAACTTCTGTTTTGGCAATTTCTCCCACTAACCCCATTGCTGCTCCCAACACGGATGCACCATGTGCTACTAACAGGATATTGTCTGGAAAGAATTCAGTAGCTAAACATCTAGCAGTTTGTCCAGAACGTTCTCGCACTTTTTGCTGAGTTTCAGGATAATTGGCGGCGATGCGCGGAGTGTAGGCAATATCAATTCTGTTGAATAATTCTGTTAATGCTGGAGTTGATAGTCTTTCGGGTTCTTCTGTCATCCAAACTGGATTTAGCCACTCACTCAAGCCTGTTTCGAGTTTGATTGGTAAGTTAAGCACTTGTGCAACTGCGTTTGCTGTTTGTACGGTTCGCAAGAAGGGAGAAGCAAAAATATGAGCAATCTTCTCTCCTTTTAAACGCTTTGCTAACTGTTGAGCTTGAATCGTACCATCATCAGACAAAGGTGGATCGTAGCGTCGTTCGGCGGTGAGAAACCAATCGGGGTTTACGAAGTCGAGGCGGTTAGCGTGTCTTGCAATCCAGACTATTTGACTCATAGGTTTAAATATTCTGGCGAATTCTATTCGCCGCTAAACAAATATAGATATCTGCAAGCAGAGCTGCAAATATTAATATATGACAAAATACGTAATAATTTGTAATAATATTAACTATTTGGAAAACTTATCAGTACTAAAATTCAGTACTAAAGCCGGAGATGCTCCGCCCAAGTGTCAGAATGTCAGTAATGTAGGTTGATTTTTGACACTAAAGGACTAACAAATAAAAAATTCCCACTGTTAACACTCAACAGTTATCAGTCATCCCAATAAACACAACTGTGACAATGCCTGCGATGTGAATATCAAAGTTTTGCTCATGCTTTCAAAAACTAAAATTTTGGGCAAAAACGGTATTGATATCAAGCAAACAAGTAGCACAAAGATTAAAATAATTTGTGTATGGTAGGTAATATAGTGAAAATTTAAGATTAAATCGTTACGAATGCTCTCACTTGGAGTCATATCAATGGGTGAAGCCAAACGACGTAAACAACAAGACCCGATATGGGGTTTGAACTTTGAGACTTGGGGCAAACTATTCCAACCCAATGTCAAAACTTACGTGACACAATATGGTTTAGAAGTCTGCGATTTTCAAGACCTATATCAAGATATGATGTGGTATCACCATCGCATCAACTTAGCTATTGAAAGACGTGCTGAGGGATTATCAATATTTGCGGTCAAAAATTATGTCTGCCACGCCCTTGATACTCGTTTAAAGTGCTTTTTACCTGTGGAAAAATGCGATCGCTACGCTGATTTTGGATATCGACAATGGATGACTGCCGCTTGGGTTGACTTGGGTAGAGAAAGAGACGGGATTTACATTTTTGGTCGTCATACTCCTGAGTTTGTGGGCTGGGTCTACCATCACGAACCAACGCTTAACGGTCTGTATAGTTTTGCAACTCCACACCCAGAACTTTAGCACTATTATTAAAGGCGATCGCTTCTTATATTAATTCGTAATACCCTTCTTGTGACGGAGATACACTCAAGGACTATGGTAAACCAGCGTGAGGACAGAGGGTTTCCCCCATGAGCGACTGGCAATCTCTTAGTCTAATTTTTGGATTATTAGAGTTATTGAGAATACTGCAAGATTTTCATTGAAAGAGTAAGTAAGTCGGCACAATAAAACCAAACTATGTGAAGAAAAATTAACTAGGCTAAAACCCTCTTCCCTTCTGCCCCCTGCCTTCTGCCTCATTTAAACGAGAAATTTTTCTACCCACCTACTTATTATCGCAATTGATGCTTAGTTTTTAGGCATTGGTCACATTCGATAACATCACGAATTGACAATTGCTCTAAGTTTATTGTTGTAGCTGGGCAAAAATTCAAGTTTTTTACCTTCTAGTTAGCAAACTGTGCGCTGCAATGCTTCGATACGCTTCTGAGGGCGCCCTGCCGCACTGTACTATTTTCCAGGAGACTACAGCAATGATGAAAGCTGAAGATATCATGACCAAAAACGTAGTTACCATTCGTGGTTCGGCAACTGTTGCTGAAGCGGTGGGGCTGATGAAACAAAAAAGATTGCGGGCGCTGGTTGTGGATCGCCGCTATGATAATGATGCCTATGGCATTGTCACGGAAACAGATATTGTCTATAAAATAACAGCCTACGGTAAAGACCCAAAGCAAGTGCGGGTTTACGAAATTATGAGTAAGCCTTGCATTGTGGTAAACCCTGATTTGGGTGTGGAATATGTAGCACGGTTATTTGCTAACACTGGTATTCATCGAGCGCCTGTGATTCAAGGTAAATTGTTAGGTATCATCTCAATTACCGACATTTTGACCAAAAGCGACTTTGTGGAAGCGCCAAAAGTGCTACTGCTAGAAGAGAGAATTCAAAAAGCAATTGAACAGGCTCGTGCTATTTGTACTGAACAAGGTGCTTATTCTAAGGCGTGTGCGGCTGCTTGGGATGAGGTAGAAGAACTCCAAGCGGAAGCAGCTCATCAGAAAGCTGAGGGTATGGTGTCAGCTAAAGTAACTTTTGAGAAATATTGTCAGGAAAATCCAGATGCACCGGAATGTCGAAATATCATCCGTAATTGAGGTGGGGGAGAGAAGAAGACGCTCTGACACGGAAAATTATCAAATATACTTTCTATGTTCTCTTTCCTTGCGTCAGAGTGTCCCCGTGTCCTTCAATTTACCGCTTGGCGACTCGCATCAATAAAAATATACCTATTCCTAAAAAAGCAAAGTTGGGTAACCAAGCTCCCATAAAGGGAGAGAGGACACCTGCTTGTGCAATCGCCCCACTAACAAAGAAAATTAAATAATATGAAAAAATCACTATGACGCTAATCCCAAAACTAGTACCTCTGCCGGTGCGCTGGGGTATGCTTCCCATCGCGGCGCCGACTAAGCCAAAAACTACGCACACAAAGGGCAAGGAGATTTTTTGTTGAATCCTGACTTCAAGTTTGCGGATTTTTTGGCGATCGCCACCGAGACGTTCTACTTCTAGTTGAGCTAGCCCTTCAGCAATATTCATTTCATCGTAGTCCCGGCTTTTTTCTGCCAAAATTAATGGCGTGCGGGGTAGTTGCAGTTGTTGATGTTCAAATCTAACGATGTTGCGATAAGAGCGATCGGCAGCGACAAAATAGATTGTGCCGTTATAAAAATCCCAAACATTTTGAGAACCATTCCACTGGGCGGATTCTGATACCACAATTTGATTGAGACCTTTAGTCGAACGGTCTATAATTGTTAAACCTGTCATCCGCTTACCATCAAATTGGTCGGCGTAAAATAAGCGTGACAATATCCTATTTTTACTGCCATCCGGCTGTGTAACATCTTGGTATTCAGGATAGAAAATATTTTGCTGTTTAAAAGTTGGCTTGTCTGATTTGAGGGCTTTATCCAGAGTCATCGCCGCTTGGTAATTTGCGGCTGGTGCAATTTGTTCGTTAAATATAAATGTCATTGCTGTGACCACAAGACTTAATATCACAGCAGTTAATACCATGCGATAAACACTCACCCCACAACCACGCAAGGCTATTAGTTCGCTCTCACTGGAAAGACGACTGTAGGTCATCAAAGTAGCCAGCAGCGTGGACATGGGGAAGGCTAAAACGATAAAGTTGGGAAATTTTAATAAAAAAACCTGAATAGCAATGTCTACAGGTAGCCCAGATTCGACAATTTTTCTAACTAGATCGAATACAGCATCAATAGTCACACCAATTGAAGAAAAAGCTCCGACACCAAAGAAAAACGGTGGCAACAATTCGCTGGCAAGATAACGATCCATAATCGTAAAAGGCAGCAGCGAATGCAAGCTGTAGAAAGACGTAAATTTCTTTGACATCATAAGCAACTTTAAAAGTTAAATATTGGCAACCCTGGTAAAGTCAAGCATACAGCAGAATTCAGGAAGCAGTGCAGTGTTGGGGTTTCCTTAACTGGAGGAACTAACGTGTGTTCTCAGAATAACTGCCGTTTAGAATTCAAGAGTCAGGAGTAAAATAGTTTTTATATCTGATTTCCAAGTCTAAATTCTGTACCTCACTTAGCGATGTCTACTGTATTTAGTATCAAAATTTAGTTCGGAATAACTCAAATATTAACTAATAAATTCATGCTCAAAAATAAACAATGAGATTATTATTTTAAATTTTGAACCAAATACAGCAGTTAGTGATTAAATGAAGTACAGTATCTCAGTCTGAAAGCTAAATAGAAATTTTCTTACTCCTGACTCTTGAATTTACCAATTTATCAATTCTGATTCCTGAATTCAGTTGTAATTTTTAATTTAGACTTGAAAGCTATCGCCTAAGTAATATTGCCGCACGAGGGGGTTTTGGTAGAGTTCGTCAGCAGTGCCAAACGCGAGAATTTGTCCCTCACGCATGATGTAGGCGCGGTCGGTAATGGCCAATGTTTCGCGGACATTATGATCTGTAATTAAAATACCCATACCGCGATCGCGCAATTGTCCCACAATATGCTGAATTTCTGAGACTGCTATGGGATCGACTCCTGCAAATGGTTCATCCAAAAGTAAAAATTTTGGCCCTTCTCGCCCAGCAGCCAAAGACCTAGCTAATTCCGTCCGGCGTCGTTCACCACCAGAAAGTTGAATTCCTTTACTATTAGCTAATTTTTCCAAGCGAAACTCCCGCAGTAAAGTTGTTAGTCGCCTTGACCACTCCCATCGTGGCACATTAGTTTGCTCTAACACTAATAGAATATTATCCTGTACCGAGAGTTGGCGAAAAACACTTGCTTCTTGTGCTAGATAACCAATACCTAATCGTGCCCTTTTGTGCATTGGCATTCCTGTAATATCTAGATTACCTAACCAGACTTTTCCTTGATTGGGTTTTTCTAAACCTGTAGCAATATAAAAAGTCGTAGTTTTACCAGCCCCATTGGGTCCTAGCAAACCAACGACTTCGCCCTGAGCTACAGAAAGGTTGACACGATTGACAATTACTCGCTTGTTATAAGATTTGTGAATATTCTCTAAAACAATTTTCACGCTAGAGGCAGCCTTTCTTTGTAGTAGATGCTAATTAGAACGCTTGAATTGAGGTGTCTTGGGGGCGGGTGTGGTAGTTTGTGGATTATTATCTGATTCTTGCACCATGTAGATGGACTCTACCTGAGTGTTAGGTTGGGGTAAGGCGACAAATCGCCCTTCATCAATTAAATAGGTTACCCTCTCTGCCCGAATACTGTTACCTCCCTGTTGCAAAATATAGACATTGCCACTAAAATCAATCCGGCGTTCTTTACTAAAGTACTGCGCTTGGGCAGCTGTTGCTTGAAGCTGGCGAGCAGGATACGACATTTGCACATTGCCGCGAGCGGTGATTACTTGAGTTTTAGCGTCATATTCTTGCACATCAGCACGGATAGTCAGAGGGCGATTTTGTTTTGATGTTTGTGCAGTAGCGGTTTGCAGTTGGTTCGGGAAAGCAAAAGTTCCTAACAGGGCAGCTGGGAGCATTAAGGCTAATCCAACACGACGCATTTGGGATATGGGCAATTTATAGCAGGGCATGATTGCAATTTAGGGTTGAGAATTTGGGCTTGTGTTTTAATTATCTTAAGTACTCTATCCAGAAACGAAACGTGCAATCTGGAGTGATTTACGATAACTACTCGCTAAAATAGTGACGCTACCCCCAACCTCAAGGTTTCAGGAGACTTTATATTAAATCCCAATACTTCGCCATTTTTCGTAGGTTGGGGAGCAATACGGTTCGGTTAAAGGGGAAAGACAAAAGGGTAAATTCAAACCTTTACTCCTCACCCTATACCATTTGGTCATGGGGCAGGTATAGCGATCGCGCTCGTTGTCTAAGCCATGACTGAAAATTAGCTATATCTCTTGTTGAGTGAGAACTTTGGCTCGACGGTGCCGATTGATTTTTATTGTCACAACTGTAGACACTGTATCATAGCCTACACCTCATTTAAGCTCTAGTGATACCGATTTCTACGTCTAAGGATATAAGTTTGTTTAATTTTGAGATATTAATGAGATATTAAATTTAAAAATTAATTTAGATAGAAACTTATGGCAACCGAGCAAGAGCTTCAATCTCTTTTCAAGAAATTAGATCTCGATCGAGACGGCAAAGTCTCCATTAACGAGCTTTTTTTCAGTCCTGGCTTAAGTGCAGTCATCTCAGCAGAAACAGGTACCAGTAGCCCCCGGGAGTTACTAGCACAGTATGATTCAGACGAAGACGGTAGTATTACTTTTGAAGAGTTAAAGCAAGCAGTTGAGAAAGCAAGTAATTTAACCTAGCAGTCAAAAAAACCAATACCAAATACTCAATACTCAAAATCCCTCTTAGCGTGGGCTAGAGAGGGATTTGTAATTTCTAAGCTCATTGGTGACTCGCTAGCCTTTCAGGCTTGGAGGTGAAAGGCTGGCTGTAGGGGATTGTGGGAGGGGAGAGAAGCGATCGCATCTACAGAATTTTGAAAACTAAAAAATTTACCATCCACGAGCGCCAATACTTTGGCAATAGTAAAGAATTGCATTAGCTCCAGGACTGCTGCCCCGTGCTGGAATTTCCTCTCGTTGCTTGTTTTCGCTTAACTTGACACCATTTGAGGAATAGACTCTACTTCCAACAATCCAAAGTTTGTCATCACCACATGAAGTCTGAAGCAGTACTTCAGTCATCAAATTGTCACTTTGTTGATAGACCTTAATCACGCTACCAAAGCCTTTTTCGCTGTCTCCCATTGTGGTAGTGTCCAATAAAAACGGATTCCCATTGTCATCCACACCAACGTTTACAAATTTTTCACTAGCCATTGATGAACTTTGCAGCCAAAAGGCAGCCAAAATTGCAGATGCGGTACAAACAACCTTTTTGGTTTTGCTAATCATGAAAATGGTAGATAGCGGTATAAATAGTTTTTAGCTTTTGACAACTATCTACTGACATGAGAAAAACACGGCTTTTGTGATAAAGAGTCTGTGAATCTAAGCAAGGATAGATTATTATCACTCATCGCCTCTGGGAGCATCCCCAGGGCAAGAAGATGAAAGAAAGGGAAAATAATTCGCGACGTATTATCGTGAATTATGGAGAGACTATACGAATGCTGTCCATAGCTGAGAAAATTATGGCAATTAGAAAGTATGGTTAAAAGAAGGATAAAACAATGACTCCAGAAGATAAAAAACTTTTAGAAGCCCACATCAAAGAAATGAACAAAAGAAAAACAAGGAAGACAAGGAGGTAATTTTTCTCCCTATCTTCCTTGTGTTTTTTCACCTACTTAAACTTTATTAGTCACTAACTAGCACAATTCTAGGTAAAGATAAAGCTTCATTTTCACCTAGCTCGCCAGCGCTAATTTTGTCTGCTCCTATTTGTTGCAATGTTTTCAACAATGCTACGCTTTGACTCAATAGCTCATCTACATCAATATCGCTGTAACTAGATGGGTAACGCCGCAGGCGATTGCTGCCTTCTCCCAGCAGAATTACCGCACCTCGCCAGTTACGATTCTCCAGATGATAAAGTGCTACAGCAATTTGCAGAATGCCTTGATAAAAGCTTTTTTCTGGTTCGCTGGCTTCAATCCACAGAGCCTCTAAAGTGTCATGGCAAGCATAAAACTGACCAGAATTGAACTGTTCTATACCTTGCCAAAACTCTTGGGGTATGGTTTCGCTCATCCCATGCTGTCTCGCACTTCTTTAATTGTTTGGAGAGAGATTTCTTGTTTGTCTCCAGCAAACTCGTTGTCAGTAGTGAGGAACAGCATACAATGACATTCTTTGCGTTCTCTCATAGGTACACACGGACAGTTCCAATATGTGGCGTGAACCTCAGCTTCTTTATCTTCGTAGTGGCGACACGGACATAAAGGCGCACCCAGCTCGTCTTTATGTTTGGCTAATCCTTCAATCACTACTGCGGTAACTGAAGGTTCAGAACAGAAGTAGGTTCCAGTACGCTTAGCGTATTGTTCAGAAAAATGCCGCATTGCCTCTAGGCTTTTATCGCTGGATTTTGTGTTAACTTCTGATGTGATCATGTGGATCGGACGCTCATAATTTAAATATTTCTTTGCATTGTACCTCAGTCGTAGTAGGGGATTACTGGGTGTATTTCCCCAACCTTAGTTACTCATATTGTTTTACTTTTCCTTAAAGGCTGATATGTCTGGTGTACTGGGATCGCAGAGAATCTAGGAAATCACAGAAGCTTGACTTGTAAGTTAATCAAAATACAAGTTGCATCTTCAGACATTATTTAAAAGTCAAGAGATTGATTTATTATCATCAACAAGCGACGCTGTGACGCGTCTAAGGGAAGATGCCAATGTACTGGCCCACTTTTGCGTGAGACTAAATTCATACTCTTAATCAGCAACGCCAAAATCTTGCACCTTGCCCGAATTATTAGAAGTCGGGGCTAGACAAAAGAACCCCATCTCTATGGGCTAAAAGGTTTACAGCCTTTAAGAGGCAAGCTGTTTTTGTATAGTCACATCCTTCTAAGGTATAGTTTTTTGGTGAAAGATTGATTAATAAGAACTTATTGTTTTTTGCAGTTGAGTTTGCAATGGGCGATCGCTTTGCAAAATTATCCCAGGATGCTCCCAATTGATGACTTCTGGTTCTGTTGGCGAAGAAATATTCTGCCACAAAACCCAGCGACTACCTTGAGGCAGAGTAGCAAGGCTCTGTGAGTTTTGAGTCAGCCAAATCAAGGGATGGCTTTTGGGAACTACTGTGCTGGCTTCTTCTAAGGTAGTGGTTGCTGCTAAGGTTTCTAAAACAAAGCGATCGCTTTTAATTAAACCTGTGGATGCTGTCCACAGTTGCACCTGTAATTGCTGTTTTTGTGCGTAAAAATACAATGAGGCTGCGGCGATTACTGCTTGTTCAAAGTTTTCTTCTTGCCAATTGCTAGCACTATCTAGGGCAATAACTATCTCTTGTCCACTAGTCACCATTTCTAACTCCCGCACCCGTAATTCTCCATAGCGGGCGCTAGAGAGCCAGTGAATCAGACGGATGGGATCTCCAATACGGTAAGGACGTAGCGATCGCACTAGTCCAGTTGTCGCTGTCTTTTGGGGTTGACCACGGGAATCGCTTCTTTTGCTTTCTTCTTGCCCCATTTCATCAACTAGAGGGCAGGTAGCCAACGGTAATACTGTCGGATAGACGATCGCCCTAGCAGCACAATCACGCTGACGACGACACCAGAACAACCCCAAAGGCGCACCAGAACCGAGTTCGACTGTATGCCAACGATAAACGCCCCGGCGCTGGGTTGGGTAGTAATACACCCAACGGTAACTGCCTTGGCTAGGAATTGTCTCAATTGCCTTTTGTACTGGTTTCCCCAAGACGAAAGGCAATATATCCTCAACTTGCAATAAACTTACAGGCTGCTGTGTCTGATTGGAAATTTCTAATTCCACCGTTAGTTCATCGCCTGCTGACACAGGCTGAATGGGGCGGCGGGAAATGGATAAATTTGTGAGCGATCGCGGTGGTAAGATGGCTGCTACAGCCAAAAGGGCAAAACTAATGCCGCTAATGGCGTATAGCCAACCAGCCATCGTATTGATACCTGCGCCAAAAAAACAAATAGCTGTTGCCGCTAACACCCAACCGCCGTATGCAGGGGCACTGGCGCGAGTTTCTAAGAAGTTGGTGATGGGTTTGATAATTTTCATAGTTTCTTTTTTAACCCAACACCACCCGAAATTCACAGTATTTTAAGCGTTTGCTAGCTCATGAGGGACTGACAATCAAAAAATAATCAATCATTTTTGAGGCAGGGGGCAGTTCTTGCAGGGAGGAGGGGGGAGAAAGAAGAATATCATTTAAATAAATTGATTAATTTATTCTCTGGAAATCCCTGACTCAAAAAGCGATCGCAGTGATTATTAAGGCAGATTGCATTAAGGAATGAGTTAATCAAAAGCTCAAGAACAAAAGGGGAACAAAGAGGATAGAGAATAAACCTTATTTTTAGAGTAATATTTGCTGCTATTGATTACTTATTCCCATTCCCCAAATGTTTAATAATTTGAGGTAAGTTAACAATTTCGTGCATCAGGTCTTGTGGACTAAAGCCAAAAATCCTCAAAATAAGCACAATGACAATGATTGCGATCGCTGTAGTCAGAAACGTCTTTAATAAGGAGAGCAATGCCCGGAAGATTAACACAGCGACAACAACTGCCGCAATTAAAATAATTAAATTAACTGGCATAGTTTTGCTTGAGTAAATCTCAAAAATTCATCAAATCTCAAATTAGAGAACTCCAAGAAATAAATTATCCCCTATGAACTTGATGACTAATGAACGCCAGTTGCTTGGCTGTCGGCAGAGCGCAAGGGCGCACTGGCTCTGTTGAGTGTCAACAGTGGGATATTTTTTATTTATTAGTCCTTTATACTCTCAAGCTTTGACATTACTTCACCAAAGACAGCCTTCATTAGGTTAGGTTTCCTCCATCACTACCTCCAAGGTGAAGGGATCGCCGTTATCGAAAGCACCTTTCCTGTTGTCAATCTAATAGCTGTCTGCTCGCAATTAGGGCATTTGATTTTTACTTGAATCACTGAAGGACGACCAAAGTATTCTCCCATTGCTGGGTTTCCAGTAAACTCACTGAGTATTCCCTGTTGGCAGTGGTAGCATTCAAAGATAATTCGCCCTATTGGTTTGTCACAGTCTAAAAATTGGATATGCTGGCACTGCTGGGATGGTAATTCTTCATCATCATCGCGGGGTCTAAATTGGGGCTGCTGCTTAGGCTGTTGCGGTGAATTGGATTTTCGAGGAACAGGGTATGTAGATTCTGCTTTGCCTTTCTCTAAAGATTGCGGTTTTTCAGCAGCGTTCGTGCTTGGGGTAAAAACAGGGATCGCTTGGGCTTGCTGCTCTACTCCTAGCGGCTCATCAGTGGGAGTTGGATCTGGCTCAAGTGTAACTGGGGGTTGCTCTCGTGATTGGTAAGCGACAAGTTCAGGCTTTAGGCTTGGGTTGGGGGATTTTGGCTGTTGTGATGGTGGTTTGGATGGACGTTGGATAGATTTCATTGACACCTGTATTTAACTAAATTTAGTTTGACTGTCGAACAATCGTATTTTAACTATCAATTTATTTATTTTGGACGCTGCTGCATGAGTACAAAGAAAGATCCTTAAGGTTTTTGGCAAAAGAATCTTTGGTATAAGCTTGTCAGTTAAGACATTCTATTCACCAGAACTTCCGTACCGTAGAAGCCCATATAAATTATATTTAGTTGCGTGAAATATACGTAAACTAGTAGCCGCTCAAAGCTAAAATAATGTATAAGAAAACTTTTGTAGAATAAGCTCTCTAGCTCGTCTGATGTGGGGTTTTCGGCTGACACACAATAAAATTTATTGCAACAATTTAGCTCAGTGACGTTAGTAAATATATTTAGGTTTTTTCACGCAATAAAATCGGATTGTAATATACATAAATCTATTAATGCGATCGCTAGACTTATAATTGACTTAGGTTGTTAAAGTTATATATTTTAAAAACTCGGTCGCCGTCAATTGGCAGCACAGATTGCCAATGGGTTTGCTTGTATGGATTATCATACGAACCATTTAAAAAGAATGCCCGCATAGTTACTTTTGAGGTTGTGGCTGTGGCAGAGATTGCTCACCAGCAGCAGGTTGCTGCACCAAATAGCCGAGTAGGAAAGTAGCTAGCCCGCCAATAGTGCCAGCAACACCGTGGTTAATTGCATGGCTGCGGGGGTGGTTTCTTTCATCAGCTTCTTTTAACGTGAAAGCTATGCTGAGATAGAATTATACCTTTTTTACTCTACTGTTTTGTTTAAGTCCCGTTAATTACTTGTAAAACCCGAGATGATACCAGTATTTCAAATATGTGTTTTAGGTAGTTGTGGGCATATTTCTTGCCGCGTACTTTTTCTACCCAAGTATTAAATTCTGATAAGTCTGGTTCTATTTCGCTTCCTATTTCGCCTTGTCTCATTAGCCATTGCCAAAGCGATTTAGCGGTGGGAGGGATATGATGTTGATAGCAAAATTCTTCGTGTGCTTCCGACCACGGAAGATAGTTTTTATATGTATTTTGTGTCATTATTACTATCAGTTACTATCCTGGAAGCCATCACGATCGCGAAATCTTTTGATGGCTTTTTGGTTTTTTTAGTCACTTGTCATTAGTTATTTGTCTTTTATCATTTCTTGAAACTTACGAGTATACTACCGACAGGTGACGTAATTGATTTTTAAATGGCGGAACGTCTCACGTGGTGTCATTATAGCACGGAAGCAAAAGTAAATGAGGATGGCTATTTCCTTGCTATTACGGCGAGTACTTGTCTTCATTGGTCATTAATTATTGGTCAACAGTCAACAGCGATGCCTGCGGCGGGCTGAGCCTACGCACTTCTCCCCACTCCCCACTCTGACAGCGGTACATGATTTCACCTGGCGATCGCCACATTTGAAGATTAAGTGCGTTAGCGTAGCTCGCCGTAGGCATCGCTCAAAATGCAAAAACCGCCCACACCTCTACTGGCAGGACGGTTTATGCATTTTCATTAGTTTCTACTTCTACGGGTTCTTGGGAGTCTGATGTTGATTAATCTGATAAAGCTGAAAGAAATTCTTCTTCTAGTGCTTCACATTCTTTTAGAAATTCAAGCTCTTCTTCTCTGTTTTTATCTAGCTGTGGCTCCATTCTCTCTCTATGAAATCGCACATAATTTAGGTGCTTCTCTTTTAGATGATTCAGAGCTTCTAGCATTTTCCCAGGGCTTGCATTTCCTCCTGTTGAGATAGTGCTTGGTTTGGCGTCATACGCTCTATCAGTTCGCTCCTGCTGATGTTAAGCTGTTCCGCTTGAGCGTCCAATTTCTCCAACGCAGAGGGCGAACGTAAAACTATGAACGAAGATTATGAAAATGACAGTGATGACGAGTATGACAATCAAGGAGACTTAGATTTTTACGGTGAGTGCCCTCACTGTGCTGATGGTCAAATGTTTATAGATCCAGACGATATTGAAGAACTAATTGCTTTTTGCGTCGATTGCGGGTATGCGATCGATTTGCAAGAAATCCATTGATGTTAAACCCCTGCATTAATGTAGGGGTTTTAAGTCACACAATAGTTAGTTAGAGTGAATTGGTATAAGTTGACTTATTAAACAAATCACGGATCTCAATCCAAAAAAATCGGATAAAAATATGAAATATTCTTATGCACTTTCACCTGCGCTGATTGGTGTATCAATGGTATTGGTGCAGTCCCAGGTGGCATTAGGATTATCTGCATCAGCGATCGAAAAAATCGCTCAAGATATTACAGTCAAAATTGTCAACACTCAAAACTCCACTGATTCCGGTTCGGGAATTCTGATTAAACACTCTGGGAATACTTATATTGTCCTGACTGCCTATCATGTGGTCAAGAGTGGTCAAAAATATCAAATATTCACACCAGATGGCGAAAGTAATGCAATTAAATCTATCCAACCTTTACCACAGACAGATTTAGCAGTTTTGGAGTTTAGCAGTAGTAAAACTTATAACATTGCTAAGATTGGTAATTCTGATGAAGCTACGCGCACTACTACTGTTTATGTCGCTGGGTTTCCCACCAAGACAGCAGCAATTTCTAACCCAGATTTGTTTTTGAACAAAGGACAAGTAACCGCCAACGGAGCAGCACAGCGTGATGGTTATAACATCATTTATGATAATGATACTTTAAAAGGCATGAGTGGCGGTGCAGTACTAAACGAACAAGGGGAATTAGTAGCAGTTCACGGCAGATCTGACGAGCAAGCAATCAGTGAAAAAAGCCAGAGTAAAATAATTACTGGTATCGGCACTACGATATATTCGGCTGCACGGCAGATGTTAGCTTTAGGGATAGATTTGGGAGTGAATCTGCCAACTGTCAATGTTGCGGCCGCTTCAAAAGCAGATGACTTTTATATTGCAGCAAACCAAAAATACTTGCAGAAAGATTATAGAGGAGCAATAGCTGATTTAAACGCTGCTCTTAAGATTAATCCTAACTATGCCGATGCCTACATCAACCGAGGAG
>JAQYWR010000013.1 GCA_029379225.1 Nostoc sp. S4
TCTTTATCTGTGATAAATCAGTCCTGGATCTTGTACCTCACTTAGTTGCAATCTGTTGTAAATCAGTTTCCAGTTGTATTGATAACTATTAATTAAGCTGCAATCTGAGGTCGGTTATTGGATGCGGTTTGAGCTAGCAAATGAGTGTAGAGTTGAGTTAGTCGGAATGCCACACTATACCAGCTAAAGGCAATTTCTGTACGTTGCCGAGCCGCTTCACCTAACTGGTCTCGCCATGTTGGGTTAGTAATAATGCGGTCTATAGCAGCAGCAAAAGCTACCTCATCTTTAGGTGGTACAAGTAACCCTGTGACTTCTGGTACAACAGTAAATTGCAATCCACCAACATTACTAGCGACCACTGGAGTCTTACTCGCCATTGCTTCAATAGCAACTAAACCAAAAGGTTCATAGTGACTCGGCACTACACAGACATCAGCAGCGGCGTAGTAGAAGGGAAGGACAGTATCATCTAAGCGACCGGCAAAGGTTGTACAATTTTCTAGTCCGAGTTGTGTGACAATGCTGGCAATGCGATCGCGTTCGATGCCATCACTCTGATGAGGACGGCTACCACCCCCAATTACTAGTTGGAAGTTAGCTTTATCTCTGAAACTAGACTTGGCAACAGCTCTGACTAAGGTTTCTATTCCTTTACGGCGGTCAAAGCGACCAACGTAAAGAACTATCTTGGCATCTGGTGCAATTCCTAATTTTTCCCGCGCTACAGACCGCTGAATTTCCCCAAATTTGTCTGTATCAGTGCCGCAGGGAATCATTTCAATCTTCCCCTTGCTGGAAACGAGTACCCGCATATGCTTTTGCTCTTGCGGACTTGTGGCAACCACACAGTCTACAGTTTCTAAACAAGCTTTTTCTACAGCTAATCGTTGAGCAGCAATTACTGGGACATCACCAATACTTCTGTATTTGACCGCTCCTAAAGAGTGGTAAGTGTGTACCTGAATCAAGGGTTGCAGCTTTTTCAATTCTATACCAACCCAAGAAGACAACCAATAGTTGGTATGAATTAGGGAGTAACGGAACCCTTGATGCTGCTGGAATCGTTGGAATTCTTGAATGAATTCAGGTAAATGGTCAAATAAATTATCTCGCCCGATAAATTCAGCTGGGCCAGCTTTTAACCGAATAGTACGACAGTTTGGGCTGTGTTGAACAATCGCAGCTTGTTCGGGACTACTACGACGAGTCAACATATCCACTTGCCAACCAAGCTTTGCTAGTGCATAACCTACTTGACGCACATATACATTTTGACCTCCTGCCTCTTCTTGACCAATTTCAACAGCTGGGTCACCATCAATAGAAATTAGGGCAATGCGAAGTTTGTTATTCTGGAACATGGTTGAACTTTACCTCAAGGTAAACAATCCTGCCTCAAACGCCAGAAATTAAGGTAATATTATCCTCTCCTCAAGGTCGAGGGCAGGTACAACTAAGTGCAAAGTTACCAGCCAAAGGACACTGACGAGAACAAGGCATTACTTGTAAGAATGCTGCTCGTTCAGTCTCCCCTCAATGCCGACGAAGTTAGCTGACGGGCTAGGACTGAGAGATGTCCTTCTTGATAAAATCATGAGTTGGAAGTTATGAGTTATTTATTTAGTAACTTTAACTCCTCATTTTCTGCAAGATACGCCCCAGGGTTGGTTCCTCCGCTCCGGTTTACCTTTAAAAAAGTTTTTAGGTAATAAAGTGGATTAGGCAGACTGATTTAATTTTCTTCAAAGTTTATAACGTGTGTTCATTAACCATGTCAACAGTATGAACAAAAAAAGTATGATGAGTATAAAGTGACTCAGGATTGGGTATGGGGGCATTAAGCATTAACACGAACCTGAGTTCGATGAGGATTGAAAGAGTATATTAATGTTAGAAACCAAAATCGAGTGTGAATTGGTAATTACAATCTTATTGAGTTACTATCCGAGCTTCAAAAAACAGGTAAGTAGCTCAACCTAATTAAACCTAAAATGTGATTACGAGCAAAACAAAGTCAAGCGTACCACTTCCCTGCGGGACGCTACGCGAACGTGGAAGCAAGCTACGCAAAGCGTCTCGTAGAGAAGTAATTGCAAAGATTCTATTTTACGTTTTTTAAAATTGACTTACTTATCTAGCTGATTTTAAATGTGTAGGCTGGTGATTTCACCACAGACATTCAGAGACTTCAAGGCTGTTGGAGGTGACAAAATCTAGGTTTTTCAAGCAGGGTTTGATGCTATTACAAGCAGTTACTTCAGTTACAATCGCTTAAATAGTTCTTTGTTCTTCCAAGATTATAGATTTGCCATTCTTGAAAATAAGCCTATTGGTTTTTCGCCCAATTTAGATATTTAAATAGTTTAGCGTGCTAATAAATATTTCTATTTCTTGGCATACATCACGAGCGATCGTCCAAAAGGTAGTAATAAAATGCACATTGCAAATTAAAAGGCATTAACATAACTTGTGCATCAAATTTAGGTCTTGTGGAGCGGGTATCTTGCCTGCCCGGATGGGTGTCCTCACCCATCCCACAACAAAACCATAATCCAATATTTTAACCTTGCCATGCCACTAAGTATATTTTACACAATCAAATATGAGTTTTAGACCATTTATTTTTAGCATATCTTATTTATTACAGTAATAATACTGTAGTAATTATTATGTTTTTAGCATAATTTTGTACTGAGTTATGATATCAAACTTTTTTATTTTACCTAAATAAAAAGAGGTTAAATTACCCATTTTATTTACCGATGGAAGCGGATGTTTAAGCATTTGCTTCCTGCTTAGTGCTGGGTGAATAAAGTCATCAATTTTGAGTTGCCAAATTTTATCTACTATCAACAATCATTGTGCAACTACCAGAACACAAACTTCTAAATCCCAACTAACTTTACAGAGGAACTACAAATGGCAAATCGAAATATTGTCTTTATCGATGCAGCAGTTATCGACTACGAAAGTTTGATTGCTGGCATCAAACCAGGTACTAGTGTAGTAATCCTTGACTCCACCAAGGATGGGGTAGAACAAATCACTCAAGCTTTGCAAGGTGGCAAATACCAATCAGTTCAAATTATCTCCCACGGCAGCGAAGGTAGTTTGCAACTAGGATCGACTCAACTCAATGCCAGTAATTTGAACTCTTATAGCAATCAGTTGCAACAGTGGAGAGATTATTTAACTGATGATGCTGACATTCTGCTTTACGGTTGCAACGTGGCATCTGGAGATCAAAATTTTGTCCAACAATTGAGCCAAATCACAGGCGCAGATGTGGCTGCTTCTGATGACATCACAGGTAATGCCGAGTTGGGTGGTGACTGGGATTTAGAAGTGAAGATTGGCGAGATTGAGTCAGACTTAGCCTTGACACCAGAGGTCACAAAGGCTTATCGCTCAATATTACCCTCATTATTTGCACCTGCTACCAACTTTAGCGTGGGAAGCAATCCCCCTTCCGTAACAGTTGGGGACTTCAACAAAGACGGCAACTCTGACTTAGCCGTGGCTAACATTAACTCCAACAATATTTCAGTGCTGTTGGGCAATGGCAGTGGTGGTTTTGGAACTGCCAGTAATTTTAGTGTTGCAGACTCTCCCATTTCCTTGACGGTAGGGGACTTCAACAAAGATGGTAACTCTGACTTAGCGGTAGCAAATGCAGGTGCCGATAATATTTCAGTACTGTTGGGCAATGGCAATGGTGGCTTTGGCAGTGCCACTAACTTTGCTGTGGGAAGCACTCCCTTTTCCATAACAGTGGGAGACTTCAACAAAGACGGCAACTCTGACTTAGCAGTAGCTAACTCTAACTCCAACAATATTTCAGTGCTGTTGGGCAATGGCAGTGGTGGTTTTAGCGCTGCCAGCAATTATGCTGTGGGAGATTTTCCCTATTCTGTGACAGTGGGGGACTTCAACAAAGACGGCAACTCTGACTTAGCAGTAGCAAATGCAGGCTCTGACAAGATTTCAGTGCTGTTGGGCAATGGCAATGGTGGCTTTGGCACTGCCACTAACTTTGCTGTGGGAAGCACTCCCGTTTCCGTAACAGTGGGAGACTTCAACAATGACGGCAACTCTGACTTAGCCGTGGCTAACAATTCCTCCAACAATGTTTCAGTGCTGTTGGGTAATAGCAGTGGTGGTTTTGGGGGTGCGAGCAATTTTGGCGTCGGCAGCGCTCCTTATTCTGTGACAGTGGGAGACTTCAACAATGACGGCAACTCTGACTTAGCCGTAGCTAACGCTGACTCAGACAATGTTTCAATACTGTTGGGCAATGGCACTGGTGGTTTTAATACTGCCACTAATTTTGGTGTTGGTAGCACTCCGAATTACGTGGCAGTGGGGGACTTCGACAAAGACAACGACCTTGACTTAGTAGTGGCTAATTCAGGCTCCGGTAACGTTTCAGTGCTACTGAATACTACTTCCAGTGGAGGCTATATACCGCCAAAAGTTAACTTTGGTGCTGCTAGCTACAATACTACAGAAGGTAGTACCGCCACTCAGGTAACTATTGCTGTTACTTTAGACGCTACTCCCAACACCAATGTCACAGTTCCTATTGTCATCAAAAATACTAGCACCGCTACTAGTGGCAGTGATTACACTTTTTCCCCCACTACTCTCACCTTTGCCAGTGGGGCAACAGGTTCAAATTTAACCCAACTGGTGACTTTCACCATTGACCCAGATGATTTACCTGAGAATGCCGAAACGGTTGTACTTAACTTTGGCACACTGACGGGGGCTGTTGGAGGCACAATCACTCAAACTACTCTGAATATTGCTGCTAACGATGCGATTCAATACGCAATTTCCACTAATACGCCAACTTTGACTGAAGGTAATAGCGGTACTCAATCTGTTAGCTTTACCGTCACCCGCAGTGGTGGTATTGGTGTGGCGAGTACAGTAGATTATGCTTTGAGTGGTACAGCAACTTTAAACAGTGACTACAACAATATTCAGGTTACGAATGGCGGAACTGCTTCATCAGGAACTTTAAGCTTTGCAGTTGGAGAAACAACAAAGACAATTACACTTGATGTTTTGGGTGACAAGACAATTGAATCTGATGAAAACATCATTGTTACTCTAAGTAACCCCAATCTCACAACTTCACCAGCAAGTTCCACAATTACTACTAGTTCAGCTCAAGTAGACATTATTAACGACGACCAAGTAATTCCTGTACCGACAGTAATCAACGAAATTCTTTTCGATCCTCCAGCTACAGACAGCCCCAAAGAATATATTGAACTGCGTGGCACTCCCGGTACTACTCTAGCAGCTGGAACTTATTTAGTTGGAATTGAAGGTGATTCTGGCTCCCCTAATCCTGGCGCTGTTCAAGATATTTTTGATTTGTCTGGTAAACAGTTTGGTAGTAATGGGTTTTTGGTTCTGCTGCAAAAAGGCAGTACTTATACAGCCAAACCTGGTGCAAATGTAGTAATTAATACTGGAACTGGAGCCGGATGGGGGAACGGAGCCTCAAGTTCAATTGGTCACACGGGCCCAAACGATATTGAAAGTGGATCTGTTAGCTTTTTCCTGATTAAAACTGCTACTGCACCCACCTTGAGCAATGATATTGACTCAAATAACGATGGTATTGCTGATGGTAGTACTTACTCAAATTGGACTGTGCTGGATTCAGTTTCGGTTTTAGATGGGGGAACCATAGATAAAGCCTATGGCTCGATTGTATTTAGAAAAGGCACTGGCGGTTCGGTTCCAACGAATGCCACAGTTGTTAACACCTCATTTATACCAGGATATGTAGGACGTTCAGGTGATACCACAGGTTCAACAGCCTCTGATTGGGTGGCAAGTATAATCACTGGCACAGCACCAAATTTGACATTAGGTGCTGATACTAAAACATCACCTGGAAGCTTTGCTGGGCAATCGCTAAATCACATTGGAGACACTAACTTTACTCTTACTACTAATGTCAATTACGCTATTTCAACTGCTAGCCCAACTGTAACTGAAGGTGATATTAATAGCAAAACAGTCACCTTCACTGTGACTCGCAGTGGTGATACTACCGTTTCCACTAGCGTAAATTATGTTCTCAATGGCACAGCAACTTTTAATAGTGATTACAATAGCGTTAAAGTTGCAGGTGTTACAGGTAGTTCATCTGGGACTTTAAAATTCGCTGCTGGTGATACAACAAAGGCTATTACCTTAAATGTTCTGAATGATAAAATCACTGAAGCTAACGAAACCATTAATCTCAACCTGAGTTATCCCAACCAAACAAATGCGATCGCTCCAGGGGCAGTCACTATAGTTGATGATGACAATGCACCCAGTATCTCCATCGCAGATAAAAGCGGCAGTGAAGATAGCGGTAGTCTTGCTTTTACCGTCAAACTCTCCAATGCAAGCAATAACGTCATTACAGTCGATTACAACACTAGTAATGATACTGCGATCGCATCTGGTGATTACACCCCAGTCACAGGAACCCTGACTTTCAACCCTGGAGTTACTAGTCAGACAATTACCGTACCAATTGTTGATGATTTCGTTGTTGAATCAAGTAAGCGCTTTTTTGTCAATCTGACCAATCCCACCAATGCCACCATTGCTGATAATCAAGCTAATGGTACTATTACTGACGACGATATAGCGGGTTTTAGTATCTCTCCCACAACTGCACTAGTAACTAGTGAAGCGGGTGGCAGTGCTAACTTCAGTATTCAACTCACTAGCCAACCCACTGCCGATGTCAGCTTAAGTTTGAGTAGTTCTAATCCGAATGAAGGTACTGTTTCAGTTGGTAGCGTTACCTTTACAGCAGCTAACTGGAATACACCTCAAACAATTACGGTTATAGGTGTTAATGATGGTGTTGCAGATGACAACACTGCTTACCAAATTATTACTAGCGCAGCGGTTAGTAATGATGCTAAATATAACAATCTCAACCCCAGCGATGTTGATGTAGTTAACATAAAAAATGGTAACCAAGTTAATAGCATTATTACAGGTTCAGCCAAGGCTGATACCTCCTTGCAGGGAACTAGCTCAGACGACTTGATTTTTGGCTTTGCTGGTAATGATGTAATTGTTGGTGGAGCAGGAAACGACCAACTTTACGGCGGTTTGGGTACTGATATTCTTACAGGGGGTGCAGGCAATGATATCTTTGTGCTTGCCAAAGGTGAAGGTAGAGATACCATTAAAGACTTCAACACTAGTGAAGATTTGATTGCTTTATCAGGTGGGTTGAGCTATTCAGGTTTGTCTATTACTCAGAGCGGCAAAGATACCTTAATTAAGGTTACTTCCACTAACGAAAGTCTTGCTTTGTTAAGTGGAATTACGGCATCCACTTTAAACGCTAACTATTTTATCACTTACTAATACACCACGGCAGTGATAGAGCAACTATACCCGGTTTATCTAAATAAATCGGGTTTCTCAATTTTTTTACTTCTAGAAAATTAGTTGAATAATTCTAAATTTAGAAATCAGAATTACTCTTCATGGGGGACGGAATCTGCCATAAGCAGAAAAATACCTTTGTAATAACGCTTATAAGTAGCTCAACCTAATTAAACGTGAAATGTTATTACGAACAAAACGGAATGTATACGCGTTCGCGAAGCGTCTCGTAGAGAAGCATCTTCCCAAAGGGTAGCAAAGTAATCGCAAAGATTCCATCTTACATTTTATAATGTTGACCTACTTATCTGATAAATATCTTAATCAATCTATAGTTTTATCAAAGGATAAAAGTTATGAGAAATCAGTCACAAAATAGTCATATTAAAAATCAAACTCATTCTAGTAAAAACTTACTAGAAGCAAGCAAAAATATTATTTTTATAGATAGTGAAGTTATTGATTATCAAAGCCTAGTAGCAGGTGTCACACCGGGTAGTGAAGTTGTTATCCTTGACCATACTCGAGACGGTTTAACCCAAATCACTGAGTTTCTGGCAGGATGTAAACCTAACTCAGTTCAATCAATTCACATTGTCTCCCACGGCAGTGAAGGGAGTTTGCAATTGGGGTCAACTTACCTTAGTCTTACTAACCTCAATAGCTATGCAAATCAGTTACGAAAGTGGACAACTGTTTTAACTGATAACGCTGATATCCTACTTTATGGCTGTGATGTAGCCAACGGTGAAGGCACGAAATTTGTGCAAATTCTTAGCCGAATTACTGGGGCAGATGTTGCCGCTTCCAATAATAAAACAGGAAGTGCAGCTTTAGGTGGCGACTGGGATTTAGAGGTGAAGACAGGGAAAATTGAGGCTTCACTGGCATTTCAACCGGAAGTAATACAGGCTTACAAATCTATTTTGCCAGCTAGTTTTACTGGGACATACTCTCAAAACTTTAACTCATTAGTTAGTTTCGGAACATCTATTCCTTGGGTTGATGATTCAACCATTTCAGGCTGGTATGCCACAAGAACAACTTACAACGCTGGTAGTGGCACTAATAATACAGGTGGATTGTACAGTTTTGGTACTAGTACCACTGCTCTAGATCGGGCCCTTGGTTCTATAGCTTCTGCTAGTACAGGAACTATTCATTATGGGTTACGCCTCCAAAACAACACAGGTTCAACAATTACTCAGTTGCTAGTAGGTTACACGGGTGAACAATGGCGTAATGGTAATAATACATCTCCGCAACAGCTGAAATTTAGTTATCAAACTGGGTCAACTCTCACAAGTTTGACAACAGGAACATGGACGCCTGTCACATCGCTAGATTTCACTGGGCCAATTGCAAATGCAACCGTAGCTGCCCTAAATGGTAATCAAAGTGCCAATCGAGTTGTCATCACACCTGTAACAATTACCCTAGCTACCCCAATCGCTAACGGTGAAGAGATTATATTGCGTTGGGAAGATGTAGATGATGGCGGCAACGATCACGGTTTAGCGATCGATGATGTATCTGTCAAAGTAGATAACACTACCTATATAGTCACTAATACCAATGACAGCGGTGCTGGCTCGTTAAGGCAAGCTATTATCAATGCCAATAACGATCCAGGGATTGAGACAATCATCTTTGATACGACTGGGATATTCGGCGATGCTACTCCCGACACGATTACCCTCACTTCTGGAGAATTGGATGTTACTGAAGGAGTCATCATTCAAGGAACTGGAGCTAATAAACTCACAATTAGTGGTAATAATGCTTCTCGTGTTTTTAATGCCACTGCCTCCCTTTCAATTGATGGGTTGAAGATAACTGGAGGAAATGCAGGAAATAACAATGGTGGTGGCATCTACAGCACCAGTAGTGTCACACTCAGTAATAGCATCATTTCCAACAACACAGCGAACACTAGCGGTGGCGGCATTTACAGCAGTAGCGCCACAATCAGCAATAGCACTATTTCCAGCAACACCGCAAACACTAACGGTGGCGGTATCTACAGCAGTAGCACCACAATCAGCAATAGCACCATTTCCAGCAACACGGCTAACAGCAACGGCGGCGGCATTTACAGCAGTAGTAATCTCACCTTAAGCAATAGCACTATTTCTAGCAATACAGCTAAAACTTATGGTGGCGGCATCTACACTAGCAATGCCACAGTCAGCAATAGCACTATCTTTGGGAATACTGCTGATAGTGATAACAGTGGCCAAGGTGATGGTGGCGGCATTTATAAATATAGCGGCACAGTGAACATTAGCAATAGTATTATTGCTGGCAATATCGATCCAGGTAATCAAGGAGCAGATGTCTATGGTAGTAACTTCAATGGTAATGCTTATAACCTGATTGGCAAAATTGCTGGTAAATCATCCGGGACTTTGGGCACAGGTACAGATATTATTAATCCTAGCCCCGGACTTAAACCACTAGGAAATTACGGCGGTTCTACACAAACTCACGCCTTAGACTTTAACAGTCCTGCTAGGAATGCTGGCAATCCGGGTTACAGTGGTAGCTTAACAACCGACCAACGCGGCACGGGTTTTAACCGGATTGAAAGCGGCAGACTTGACATTGGAGCATTTGAATATGTGCTGCCAAAAGTTAGCTTTGGTGCTGCTACGTACAATACAACAGAAGATAGTACCGCGACTATAGTAACAATTCCTGTTACCTTAGACGCTTCTCCTGAAACGGCTGTCACAGTTCCTATTGTCATCAAAAATACTAGCACTGCTACTAGTGGCAGTGATTACACTTTTTCTCCCACTACCATCTCTTTTACTGCTGGGGCGACAGGCTCAAATTTAACAAAGCTAATTACTTTTACTATTAACCCAGACGATTTACCTGAGAATGCAGAAACAATTGTACTCAACTTCGGTACGCTAATAGGGGCTGATTTGGGGACAATAGCTGAAAGTACTCTAAATATTGCTGCTAATGATTCGATTCAATATGCCATTTCCAGTAATACTCTAACTTTAACTGAAGGTAATAGCGGTACTCAAGCTGTTACCTTCACGGTTACTCGCAGTGGTGGTATTGGCGTGGCTAGTACCGTGAATTATGCTTTTAACGGTGCGGCAATTTTTGGCACTGACTATAACAATATTCAAGTAACAGGTGGAGGAACTACTGCATCAGGAACTTTAAGCTTCGCTGTTGGGGAAACCACAAAAATAATTACAGCCGATGTTTTAGGTGACAACACATTTGAACTCAATGAAGATATTACTGTTATCCTGAGTAACCCTAACCTCACAACTGCGCCAGCAAATTCCACAATTACTAACAGTTTGGCTACGGTAGATATCATCAACGATGATAGCCAACCAACTATCAGTATCTCGGATGTTTCAGTTTCCGAAGGCAATACAGGCATAACAAATAATGCTAATTTTACTATAACTCTCTCTAATCCCAGTTATCAGCCAATTACTCTAAATTACAACACCAGTGATGGTACTGCTAACGCTAATGACTCTGATTACAATTCTGCTAATGGGACGATTACTTTTAATCCTGGCGAAACTAGTAAAACTCTTAGCATTGGTGTCATTGGCGATAATAAGTTTGAAACAGACGAGACATTTTCTGTCAATCTTTCAAGTGCGACAAACGCGACCATTGCAGATAGTTTAGGAGTTGCTAGCATCATCAACGATGATAGCCAACCAACTATCAGCATTTCGGATGTTTCAGTTGTTGAAGGTAACACAGGTACAACAACTAATGCTAACCTTACTATCACTCTTTCTAATCCTAGTTATCAGCAAGTTACTGTCAATTACAATACGAGTGATGGCACTGCTGTAATTTCTGACTCTGATTATAATTCTGCTTCTGGGACAATTACTTTTAATCCTGGGGAAACTAGTAAAACTTTTAGCATTGGCGTCATAGGCGATAACCAAACTGAAAGTGACGAGACATTTGGTGTCAATCTTTTGGGTGCGACAAATGCGACCATTGCAGATAGTTTAGGAGTTGCTACCATCATCAACGATGATAGCCAACCAACTATCAGTATTTCAGATGTTTCAGTTATTGAAGGTAATGCAGGCACAACAACTAATGCTAACTTTGCTATTACTCTCTCTAATCCTAGTTATCAGCAAGTTAGTGTCAATTACAACACAAGTGATGGCACTGCTGTAGTTTCTGACTCGGATTACAATTCTGCTTCTGGGACGATTACTTTCAATCCTGGTGAAACTAGTAAAGTTATTAGTATTGGCGTCATTGGGGATAACAATTTTGAAACTGATGAGACATTTGGTATCAATCTTTTAAGTGCGACAAATGCGACACTTGCAGATAGTTTAGGAGTTGCTACCATCATCAACGATGATAGCCAACCAACTATCAGCATTTCAGATGTTTCAGTTATTGAAGATAATGCAAGCACAACAACTAATGCTAACTTTACTATCACTCTTTCTAATCCTAGTTATCAGCAAGTTACTGTCAATTACAACACGAGTGATGGCAGTGCTGTAGTTTCTGACTCAGATTACAATTCTGCTTCTGGAACGATTATTTTTGCTCCTGGTGAAACTAGCAAAGTTATTAGTATTGGTGTTGTTGGCGATAACAAATTTGAAACTGATGAGACATTTGGTGTCAATCTTTTAGGTGCAACAAATGCGACCATTGCAGATAATTTAGGAGTTGCTACCATCATCAACGATGATAGCCAACCAACTATCAACATCTCCGATGTTTCAGTTATTGAAGGGAATACAGGCACAACAACTAATGCTAACTTTACTATCAGTCTCTCCAATTCTAGTTATCAGCAAGTTACTGTAGATTACAACACAAATGATGGCACTGCAAAAATTGCTGACTCGGATTACAATTCTGCTTCTGGAACGATTATTTTTGCTCCTGGGGAAACTAGTAAAACTCTTAGCATAGGCGTCATAGGTGATAGCCAAACTGAAAGTGACGAGACATTTTCTGTCAATCTTTTGGGTGCGACAAATGCAACAATTGCAGATAATTTGGGAGTTGCTACGATTATCAACGATGACAACCAATCAACTATCAGTATCTCGGATGTCTTAGTAACTGAAGGTAACACAGGTACAACAACTAATGCTAACTTTATTGTTACTCTCTCCCAACCCAGTTTTCAGCAGGTTACTGTAAATTACAACACGAGTGATGGCACTGCTAAAGTTTCTGACTCTGATTACAATCCTGTTAATGGGACAATTACTTTCAATCCTGGTGAAACCAGCAAAACTATTAGCATTGGTGTTATAGGTGATAGCAAACCTGAAACCAACGAGACATTTTCTGTCAATCTCTTGGGTGCTACAAACGCCACAATTGTTGATAACTTGGGAGTAGCTACTATCACGAATGATGACGCTCCACCTGCGATTAGTATTTCCAATGTATCGCTCAATGAAGGCACTACAGGAATGATAACTAATGCTAATTTTGTCGTCACTCTCTCCAATGAATTTTATCAACGAATAATTGTAAATTACAGCACGAGTGATGGCACTGCCAAAGATTCTGACTCAGATTACAATTTTGGACTGGGGACAATTATTTTCGAGGCTGGTGAAACCAGTAAGGTTATTAGTATTGGTGTTAGAGGTGATAATAAAGTAGAACCTAACGAAACATTTTTTGTCAATCTTTATGGTGCGGCAAATGCTACATTCGCTAATAGCCAAGGTGTTGGTACTATCATAAATGACGATCGCTAATGTTTTACGCCCTGGTATTTTTTCACGTAATTCTCTACATACAGAGCTTGGCAACACACCTGTTTATCAAGCTGTTTGAGCAAGTGATGAATCGTCTAGCAGCTAAAAAGTCCCGTTGAATATCGCTAAGAAATTGAACTATACGCTGTTTATCTATTTTTTAACTAAAAAAATTACATAATATTTAATGGGTCTACATCTATTGTTAAACTAACAGATGGCGGACAAAGCGATCGCACTTGTTCCCAATCTGGCAATTGTGGCAATGCATCGGGGGCAAATTTAATTAATATCTGCCAGCGATAACGATTAGCTACCCGTAAAATACTTGCTGGTGCTGGCCCCAATATTTCTAATTCTTCTTGGGCACTTAAAGCTGTAGCGATGATTTGTGCTGTATTTTGCACTTGAATGGGATCGAGACTACTCAGGCGCAATAAAATTAACCGTCCGTAGGGAGGATAATTAAGGGCTTGGCGCTGTTCTAATTCTGTTTGAGAAAAAGACTGATAATCGTGCGATCGCACTGCTTCAATTACCGCATGTTCTGAAGTATAAGTCTGCACAATCACTCTACCCGGATCGTCGCCTCTACCAGCACGTCCAGCTACTTGAGTCAAGGTTTGAAATGCCCGTTCGCTGGCGCGATAATCTGATAAATTTAGCAATCCATCGGCGGCGACGACGCCCACAAGTGTCACCTGTGGTAAATCCAAACCTTTGGTAAGCATTTGCGTACCTACTAATAAATCTGCTTCGCCGTTGGCAAACTGGGTAAGTAAGGTACGGTGTGCGCCTTTGTTGCGGGTGGTATCGCTGTCAAAACGAATCAAGCGCAGCTGTGGGAATTGTCGCGCTAATTCCTGCGTTACTCGTTGAGTACCGCTACCGAAGAATTTCAGGTAAGGGGAACTGCAATCGGGGCAAAATTTGGGATGCGATCGCCTATAGTTACAGTAATGACACTGCAATAATTGCGGCGCTCCCTCTTCTATGTGATGATATGCCAGTGACACATCACAGTAGGGACATTCCAACACATAGCCACAACTACGACAAGATACAAAAGTACTGTGTCCCCGACGATGGATAAATAAAATTCCTTGCTGCTGTCTTTCTTTTAGCTCTTGCAAAGCTTCTTGTAAGGATCTACTAAATATAGAACGATTTCCCTGCTGCAACTCTTGGCGCATATCCACAATTTCTACTGGTGGTAGCGGACGGGAGTTGATGCGTTCGGGAAGGGAGAGGTAAATACGGACGCGATTAATCGCGTCTGTACAAGAGTTAGGAGTGATAAATTCTTCCCCTGCTCTCCCTGCTCCTGTGCCCCCCTGCTCTCGGACACTCAGCCAACTTTCCAAGGAAGGGGTAGCGGAACCTAAAATTAGGGGACAGTTTTCTAACTCTGCTCGCCACTGGGCGACGGTACAGGCGTGATAGGTGGGGATGGGTGAGTCTTGCTTAAAGCTGCTGTCGTGTTCTTCATCTAAGATGATTAAACCCAAGTTGGGCAAAGGAGCGAAAACGGCGCTGCGAGTGCCGATTATAACTTGGGGTTCTCCTGTGAGCATTTGTCGCCAAGTGTCGTAACGTTCACCGTCTGAGAGGGCGCTGTGATAAACGCTGACTTTACTGCCAAAGCGGGCGCGAAAACGGTCAGTTAGCTGGGGTGTGAGTCCAATTTCTGGGACTAAGACCAGGGCAGATTTGCCGACTTTCAGGAGAGGAGCGATCGCTTGCAAATATACTTCGGTTTTTCCGGAACCTGTCACCCCATGCAACAAAACTTGAGCGAATCCGTTGAGTGTTTGGATGGTTGCTAAGGCACTAGCTTGGGCAGCAGTTAAGGATTTAGCACCATCGCCTACTAATGCTGGGCCTTGTTCTGTTCGCAATACTTCTCGTTCTTCGATGACGATGTAACCCTTTTGTGCCAAACTTTTAAGGATAGAGGAACTAGCATTGCAAATTTGTAGTAGTTCATTTTGCCACAATTCGCCACCACTCCGTCGCAGTACTTCCAAAATCTCTCGTTGGCGAGTAGTTAAGTTTTGGTCAGTTGAAGCTGTGAGTGTTACTGCTTTTTGTAGCTTTGGTCGAGTCAGGCGTGGCGGTTCTAAATAGCTTTCTACTAAACCGAATCGCAACAACTCACGAATTCCCCGATAAGCAGATTTGACTTTTTGTTGAAGATAAACGAAACTATAGTCCCCTGTCGGCTGCGCTTGTAAAAGTTCCCAAATTTGCCGCGCAGTTGGAGTTAGGAAAGCTAAAGGATTGGGAGATGCAAGTAAATAATTATTTCCCTGTGCTTCTCTATTTTTAATGATGCGGATACGACGCTGGGAGCGCCCTAGCAACCCTGGCGGCAAAGCAACCCGGATAGTTTGAATTAGGGGTGTATAGTAATATGCTGCGACTCGATTGAGTAATTCCCAATAAGCACTTGGAAAAAATCCAACGCTGACTATATCTTCTACTTCCCGGATTTTTTCTGGTGCTAGATCGATATTTGGTTGTGCCAGTAACCGAATGGCGATCGCTCCTAGTTGTTGTGCCCCAAATGGTACGCTCAAAATATCCCCTGGTTTGATTTCTAACTGAGCTGGCAATCGATAAGTAAATAGTCCTATATTTCCTGGACAGTCTACCAGTACTTCAACCCATCTATTAACAGTTACACCTGACTTATATGATTTACCAGACTCAGCCACTACTAAAGGAGATAAATTTATGTCATTAATATACATACTTTCTAACTTTATTGTTAAATATTTTCCTCACATAGCTGGTCAAAATTAACCTAGCTAACTCAATTCTAATTTCTTGCTTTCTTAAATTTAAATGGTATTTCTCAATACTATTATTCTTCATAATACTTGATAAGTTTCCTCTTATGTAATCTACTAGACAAATTCGTATCTCCTATACATGCAATAAATATTTGGTGCCCACTATACAAATAAAACCATGACGGCTCTTGTCACAACAGTTGCTCTATCTACTAAATAGGGAGTAGCCTTTTTCCGCCTATCGATAGATATTCAACCCTTGATACTTATGAGATGCTTTTATACAAATAAGAACATCCCGAAATTATGCTGCCATTCGTGTAATTTGTATTGATGTATGTAAATATTGAATCGGCAATGCATAACCTTACCACCAGTTTTCCATTTTATCTACTCACTTCCAACACATAAGAGATTAAAAAATATTTAGATAAATATATGAATGTTTAATAAATCTGGATGGGTAGCTGAGATTTTTAAATTTGTTAAAGTTGAGAAAGTTTGAGGGGGTTTGACATATTTGATAATTCAGAAAAAAATGAAGAATATATCTGTTAGGAGCCTAGATAGAAAGTTTTCTTGGGTGTCAAAACCAGTTTAATCACAGGTTACATCTAATCGTAACCTACAGTTTGTAGCTAGATACAGATTTTTATTACTGAATCAAAATCTAGCAAAAGCTTCTATTTTGCTATATCAAGGGTGCATTCATCCATTAGGGAAAACTACCAAGCCTCAAACGAGTAGCTGTAACTAAATTATGTACCAAATAAAACAACAATCCCTAAAGGAAAATATGAATATTGTTGAATTAGGAAAAATGGAAATACTGGAGAATGCTGCTGATAGCGAAGAACCATTACTTGATAGTTTAGATGCAGTAGTAGACGAAGAAGCTCCAATTGTAATAGAAAATCTAGAATCAGACGAACGCGACGGGGATGAAATGGCGGCGGCTCGTGCTTCGGGATACAATAAAACCGAACATGATGATGCTGTAGGCGCATTTTTTAAAGAAATGGCGCGTTATCCGCTGCTAAAACCTGATGAAGAGGTTGAGTTAGCACGGCGAGTTAAGTTTGTAGAAGAAATTAGAGAATTACAAGCTGCGTTAGAGTTAAAACTTGGACATGAAGCTAGTAAGTTAGAAGTAGCTTCTGAGCTAGAAATGACGGAAAAGCAATTAGAAAGTCGCTTATATCAAGGTAGAGTAGCGAAACGTAAAATGATTCGCTCAAATTTGAGATTAGTAGTTTCTATTGCCAAGCGATATCTGAATCGGGGAGTACCTTTCTTAGATTTAATTCAAGAAGGAGCAATGGGTTTAAATCGTGCTACCGAAAAATTCGATCCAGATAAAGGATATAAGTTTTCTACTTATGCCTATTGGTGGATTAGACAAGCAATTACTAGAGCGATCGCTAATGATGCGCGAACAATCAGGTTACCAATTCACATTGTTGAAAAACTTAACAAACTTAAAAAAGCACAACGAGAACTCAAGCAAAAACTGTGTCGTAATCCTTCGGAAGCCGAAATGGCACAAGTGTTAGAAATTAGTGTCCAACAACTACGCCAATTACAACAATTACGCCGTCAAGCACTTTCTCTTAACCATCGCGTTGGTAAAGAAGAAGACACAGAATTGATGGATTTATTAGAAGATGAAGATAACCTATCTCCAGAAGCGAAAATGAACGAAAATATGATGCGTCAGGAGATTTGGGAAGTATTAGGTGATGTACTAACTCCACGGGAGAAAGATGTAATTTCTCTGCGCTACGGTTTAACAACTAGCGAACCCTGTACTTTAGAAGAAGTTGGCAACATGTTCAATCTCTCTCGCGAGCGAGTGCGACAAATTCAAAGTAAAGCCATGCGTAAATTGCGGCGTCCCCACATAGCCAAACGGTTAAAAGGTTGGTTGATTTAAAGAATTTAATCTAAAAATTAAGACCTAATACCAAATTAGGATAGATAGTATTGTTTGAGATTTATGGAATAGTCTTGGGTAAAGACTTTTAATCTCCAAATCTAAAATCCAAAATTGGTATGATACCTGACCTAATTAGCTGTAATTATAAAACGCTTCTTGAGCGTGGCGATCGCTAACTGCAAAACCGGGTGTTTTGTACCTTTTTTCGGCTTTTGTTTGGTCATTAGTTAATAGATTTTGGATTTACCTACCGCTCAATGGATAAAGCTTGAAGTGTTTAAAATTTGAGACTTAGGATTTGTGTTATCCATTAGGAGGATTAGCATAGCAAGACGTTAGTCCCGGATTAACCAAGAGAATCTCTAATTGGCACAATCAAAAAAACTGGATAGTTAACTATAGACTATAGACTATGAACTACAGACTATAGACTAATGACTTCGAGTAGCAATTTAATTGTGCGTTTTGCCCAGCCAGAGGATTACAGTATACTGTTTAAATTAATTGAAGGGCTTGCTGAGTATGAAAAATTATCTCACGCTGTTACCGGCAATGCTCTGGAACTTAAGGAACATTTATTTGGTTCGCACAGATATATAGAGGCAATTTTAGCAGAATTTGCTGGTCAAGCTGTTGGTTTTGCTCTATTTTTTCATAATTATTCAACATTTCTGACCAAGCCAGGAATTTATTTAGAAGATTTATTTGTTTTACCAGAATATCGTAGGCAAGGTATTGGTAAAGCTCTCCTGACTAAAGTAGCCCAGATAGCTGTAGAACGCAATTGTGGGCGATTAGAATGGAGTGTGTTGGATTGGAATGAATCAGCCCAAGCATTTTACCGTAGTATGGGAGCTTCTATATTAGATGATTGGCGAATTTGTCGTGTTACAGAAGATGCACTGAATAAGTTAAGGGCTATGTAACAATTCAATTCAGGAGTTCGTTTGCCCTTGGTGATGCCAAAGCCGTTGCTAAGTGGCGAACGAAACTTAAGAGTGGCACGTTAGGCGCAGCAAGATCCCCAAAAGCAACTAAAGCCAGAATACAGCTTTGGGACAGTTTTTAAACTATCAGATGCATTAGATAAAATTGAACCAGATCGGCAACTTTATTTAAAGGAATTACTAATCGATTGGTTGACATGGAAGTACCCAAACAAGATATTATTTTAGCGTTTCACGAACCCTATATACGTCAATTTACCGAGTTTGGAAGTTAATAAATATTGGATAACGTAAGATAAATAATATAGAGATTAATGAGCATCGTACCCAATAATCTTCAATTCAAATATTTTAAGCATAAGTTTGACACCTTGTCATTTGACTATAGTAGCGGCTCAACTGACAATTATGGAGGATATTCTTGCGAATCAGCCGTTATTGCAGAGAGAACACGAAATGAAAAAAATTATTAAAGTCATACTGTTAGGCGTAGTAATCTTCACCTTTGCCTTCAGTAGTCCGGCTTTAGCCGTAGATGCTGCTAATGGAGCTAAAGTATTTAGTGGTAATTGTGCTTCTTGTCATGCAGGTGGCAAGAATTTAGTTCAAGCTAATAAAAACTTGAAGAAAGAGGCTTTGGAAAAATATGGTTTATACTCAGCAGAGGCGATTATTACCCAAATTACAAAAGGTAAAAATGCCATGCCTGCTTTTGGCAATCGTTTAAAACCCGAGCAGATTGAAGATGTAACTGCTTATGTGCTTTCACAAGCAGATAAAGATTGGAAGTAGAACTAAAATCTGACTTCAAAAATTAACTAATTCGTAATTCGTAATTTTAGGGTTTAAGTCCCTCCACTAAATTTTTCAATTAGTGGTCTTAAATTAGTTGAGATCTAAATCTCCAACTAATTTAACTACGAATTACGAATTACTTTAATTATGCTTTCTTAATTTTTAGGAAAATTAGAGTTATTAGTACATAATCACTGAATAAGTTTTAATCTACTCAACACTCAAGACTTAACAGTCAGCATTGAGTTTGGTAAACATTACACAAACACTACATACCTTTAACTATTTATGCAGACCTACTAACTTAACGATTCCTCAACAACAAGATTGCCAAATTTTTTAACCTGTCTGTAATCTGAAGCCAGGAAAATATGACAGCCTGTCTTTTGACACAATTTCAATACTATAGCAACAATAACACTTAATGACTATTTTTACTTAGTGTGAGAGAAAAGGTGAAAAAAGATTTTTTGTTGCTAACAGTAGGTTTACCGAGTTTATTGATAGCGTTTCCTAGCTTTGCTGACGATCTTGAAATTAAGCAGAGAAATACGGTTAAATCAACTGAGGCTATTTCAGATATTCCTAGTTTGAGTGAAATTAAGCTACTCATCACTAATGCTGAATTATTAACTCAACAACCTGCACAAAATAAAATTGAGCCAGAAACTCAGCCGGAAATCGAGTCAGAACATAGTGATGATGCAGACATTAACATAGAAGCGATCGCAGAACCAGACAATCTCCCTCAGTCTACACCAACTTATGTAATTGAAAAAGAAGAAATTGAAAAGCAAGGTGCAACCAGTTTAGCTGATGTTTTGAAAAGAATGCCTGGTTTTGCTATCAATGATGTTGGTCATGGTGCAGATACTCACACAGGAACATATTACCGAGGAGCCTCAATTAATCAGTCTGTATTTCTGATTAATGGGAGACCAATTAACAATAATGTCAACACTTATCATGGTGGGACTGATTTAAATAGCATTCCTGTAGAAGCTATTGAGCGAGTAGAATTATATAGCGGGACAGCTTCGGCTTTGTATGGCTCCTCAGCCTTCGGGGGAGTTGTGAATATTATCACCAAAGAAGGTTATGGACAGCCAAAATTTTCTGGAAGTACAGAATTTGGCTCATTGAGTTTAAATAATCAACAAGTAAGTTATGGGGGTTCGGCTAGTTCTGTAAAATACAACTTCAGCTTTGAAAGGTTCTTTACAGATAACCGTTATCGCATTCCTGTAGGTGCAGCAAATCGTGATAGTCAAGGGTATTTATCAAATGCTGACACAGCTACAAGTACTTACTTTGGTAATATTAATCTAGATTTAGATAAAAAAAATTCTTTAAATTTAGATATTACTAAACTCAGCAGTCGTCGCGGTCTAATTTATTTTGGTTTTCCTCTTCAGCAAGATAGATTAGACCACGATGGTTTAAATATTGGCTTATCTTGGAAAACTCGACTTGGTAATGGGGAAAGTTCTAATCTGACAACTTCAATTGGTTATAACCAAGATTATTTCAGTACCTATGGACCGACAGGAGCTTTTTATCGTACAGGAGTTTTAGATACACAACAACTCACAGCCAGAGTAGATCATGAATGGAAAATTACTACCAATAATAAATTGCGTTGGGGTTTAGATTTGAAAAACACCGACTTAAACGGTGATGTTTTAAGTACAATTCCTACTAGAATTGGTAATAACGAAACTGAAAATAGAAGTTTGTTCAATACAGCTTTATTTGCTGTCAATACTTTGAATATTGGTGAAAGTTTTCTGGTAGATTTAGGACTACGACAAAGCTTTGACAGCGAGTTTGGAAATTATCTCAATCCTAGTGTTGGTTTACGTTATGCCGTTACACCAATAGTAGCAGTGCGTGGAAGTTGGGCTGGAGGACAACGCAATCCTGGGTTAGATCAGTTATATGTTTATGATACGGTTCATGGTTGGGAACCTAACCCTAATTTAGAACCAGAAGTTGGCTCCACTTGGACTGCGGGAGTAGATGTCAGATTTTCTCACAATTTGAGCGGACAGTTTACTTACTTTGGTAGTAGTATACGCGATCGCCTGGGAGTTATCGCAGGAAGATGGGAAAACATTGGATTAGTAGATACCAATGGTTTAGAAGCTGCATTGCAATTAAAAATTGCTGCTGGCTGGTCAACTTTTCTCAACTATACTTATACAGATGCCCAAATTAAAACAGGCTCAGAAAGAGGTTTACAGTTAGGTTTAATTCCTTACTCTGTACTTCAAACTGGTATAGGTTATGAAAATTCAGGTTGGCAAGCTAACTTATACGTTACTTACAACAGTGGCGCTCGCAGATCTGTTTTTAATAACCCTGATGACAGAATTACAGATTTTGCGCCATCTTTTGTGAATTTAGATTTCACTGGTCGTATACCTTTAACTAGCAATTTAGGACTCACAGTTTACCTAGAAAATCTACTAGGTGAGCAATATGAGCGAGTTAATCGCATATATAGCCCTGGTTTTACTTTTCGTGTAGGTTTAAGCGCAAGTTTGTAGGTATAGCAGGAGGCAGAGGCAGAAGGCAGAAAATAAAACTATTACTATTCCTAGCTTTCACGCTTGTCATTATGTCCTAAAGCGTGTGACTACGGCTATAACTATGAACATAGTAGGATAGCACAACTGTGTTACCCTACCTATGTACAAATGAAAATCACTATATTATTTATAATCATTAACAATATTAGAGCGGCTAACGCATCTTACTTAAAATTTACTTACTTCAGCTAGATTTAGCTTTCCAAATTTTTATATAAGTTGGGGATTTGGGCGGCAAATTTTACTTAATTAAGTGCTATTCTAGCCTACTTAAGATTTACTTTTAATTCCAAAATCTAAAATCCAAAATTATCATGAGAGCGAGAATTGAAAATAAAATAATTTTTATCCATCATGAAGATTTGCCAGAGTTTAAAAAGGGTGGTTCTGTGGTCAGAAATTCTTATTTCTGGGCGCTACGTTCAATTGCTGGTCAAGCTTCACGTTATCGTGATTGGGAATACGAACCAGAGGTTTGGCTGGCGCTTTCACGAATGCTGTTATCGTTTGCTGAATCTGGGTATTTAGGTTATAGAGAGACTATGTTAGAGTTTCCTTTGTCTCAAGGAGAAATTCCGGATGTACTGCGAAATGTATCCACTTGGGAGTAGTACCGATTTTGGGTTTTATGAAAAGTTGAGCTAGGCGGTTAACTGTTGACCGTTGACTGTTGACTTTCAACAGCGGGATATTTTTTATTTGTCAGTCCTTAAATCAAGTTTATGACTCGTAATCTCATGTCTGCCTAATCACTTGTCAAAAAACTCTCGGCGTCTGGTGTGTCCCTGCGTCCGCCGTACCCCTGCTCTTAAGAGTTAGACCAAATACCAAACTCCAGGTAAGTTTCACTTCCATGCAGCACCAGTTTTCTTTATTAAAAAATCTCAACTCGTTTTGTACTTTAGCGATCGCACCAATAAAAATCAAGTTTGGACTATTTTTAAGCGACAAACAGAAAGCATGGTTAGTGAATGAAATTAACGTAGCTAATTGACCAAGAGAACCAAGGGGTAGAAATTTACCGCCCAGAAAAAGATGTTAAAATTATGCGATCGCCTGCTAGTTTATCAGGAGAGGATGTATTGCTTTGGCTGATGTTCTATTTATTACAAATTTTGAGTTAAGTGATGTATCTCGACGATGCGATCCCTTGATTCAGCAGGAGAAATAACTCGAAATTTTATGTTATTATATGTACTAAGTCATACTACTTTACTGAAAAAATAATTCAATATTTGCTTGCAAGCGTAAACACAATAGTGTATAATTTTATATAAAAATAATATTTATTATTAAAAAGGTGAAAAATCATGCGACTAAAGAGATGGGAATCTCCCCGTAAAGAAGGTAGGAACGATAAAGGTAGAGGTGGTTCTGCCAGGAAGCGGCAACTTAGAAAACAAAGGCAAATGTTACTGCAAAGATTTAAGAAAGATAACAAGCCAGACGAGAGCAAAAATCATAGAGTGGGGGAAGATAAGTTTATCTTCCCCTTGTTTTTTGATTATTCCTTTTAGCAAGAGATAAAAATTATAAATTCAATCAATAATATTAAAAAAACTATAAAAAATCATCATTCTATTTTTGAAATAATTCACTTGGCGGCAATAAACTCAATTCAATTACGAAATGCTAATAGGCTTAAAACTTTTATCAATGACTATTGATAAACAAAAAATTACAGCCCTCGCGAGTTAGCTATAATTGCACTGAACGCTCAATAATTACAATCCAACCTTTGAAATACATACTTACATTTAAAATCATCAAACTAACTCTCTGGTATTTTTCTTGACTTTAAATTGATAAAATGTAGCAAATTTAACCCCAGATTATCTATAAGATATAGTAATTTATCACAATTGTAATGCTTGCATGAATCAATCAAAAATTAATTGTGAAGGAAGTATGAATTTTGTCAAACCGCGTCTGAAATCTCCTGATTAAACCAGTAAACTAAAACACAGCAGCAAATAATTCTAGTATTACCAAGAAAGCCAAAAGTGTACTGAGAAGGCAATTGCACCTCCATGTGTTAACTTCCAACGATGACACAAGCCTGCAAAAGGCTACGAGTTATCTAATCTGAATAGTTTAATATTCAGAATGGTCGAGGTAATCTATGGATTCTTTTCTTGGACACAGGAGTTATTTATGATGGCAAGAGTGCTTCTACCTACTCAAAAAGTGCTTGATTTTCCTATTACAGCTCTACGCTTTGACGACCAAGTGCAAACAATACTGAAGTGGGCAAGTCAGCGTGAGAGTAAAAGTGTATACGTAGCAAATGTACATATGCTGATTGAAGCTCATTGGAATCCAGAGTTTGCCAGCCTATTACGAAATGCAGATATAGTTACTCCTGATGGTATGCCTCTTGTCTGGATGATGCGAAAAATGGGATCGCCCTATCAAGATCGTGTAGCGGGGATGGATATTTTTTTAGCATTGTGTCAGTTATCTCAAATAGAAAATCTCAGTATTTTCTTTTTAGGTTCTCAACTAGAAATTCTTTCTAGGATGGAAAAAAGGTTAGAGCGGGAATTTCCTCAAATGAAGATTGCGGCTATGGAACCTCTACCCTTTCGTCCCCTGACTGAAGGTGAAGATGAAGCTTTGATTCAAAAGATTAACTCTAGTGGCGCCAACGCTGTCTTAGTATCTCTAGGATGTCCAAAACAAGAAAATTGGATAGCTCAACATAAAGGCAAAATACAAGCCGTGATGATTGGACTGGGTGGAGTTTTCCCAGTTTATGCAGGAATTCATAAGCGCGCACCCCGGATAATTCGTGACTTAGGACTTGAATGGCTGTATCGATGGATTCAAGAACCACGTAGGCTTTGTGGTCGTTATTCTAAAACCATTCCCCTATTTATCTGGTTAGCTACTAAGCAACTACTATCATCCAGTCGTATTGGAGCGGTCTTTCTGCAAGAGACTGGAGATTAAGAAGCCCTATAATATAAATCGCAATCTGTTTTATTTCAAATTCTAAAAGACTAAATTATCAGTGAATTTTCTATAAAATTTTTCTTCAATGACTATATTTTACAAAAAGATTATGGTAAACTTTTTAAAAAGAATAATTACTATAAATAGAGAGTATTTTGACAAAAACTATGACAATATCTAGTAAATAATGAAATTAAATTTGAGTTGGATCAAAATCAGCTACTTTTAGTTTAATTATAAATAATATACTAAAATACCTAAATATAAATAATATAAATCAAACTTATGATAAAAATCTTTCTAAACAATGTCATTTTAAATGTTATAAAAAGTTAAAAATACCAAACGGGTTTTATAGTTATTTACTTCCTCTTAATCAGTTAATTAATCAATAAAACTTTTGCTTGAGTTGCATGAGTATCTATTTTTATTAGATTTGTGCAGAGTTGTTAAATCAAGGATATACAAAAATCAAAGTTCACTACCTGTATTTTAGAGATTGCAGAAATAACTAGAACGATTAGTAAGAGCCATCGATTTGATATTGAATTTATAGTTTATCTAGAGAGAGCGAAGATGAAAATTGGAATTTTAACTTTTCACCATGTCAATAATTATGGAGCAACACTCCAAGCTTGTGCGCTGTGGAGTTTTCTTAATAGCCAAGGCTATGATGTTGAAATAATAGACTATCGACCGATAAAGATAGTATGGATATATCTCAGACCTTTAATTCCGCTCAAAAATATAAAAAAAGTCTTTGTCAATATTCCCAGAGCTTGGAAAATGAGACAATTCTTACTTTCTCATGTGAAATTGAGCCATAAAAAATTTTACAATAAAGAAGGCTTACAATACTATCATGATAAGTATGACGTAGTAATATGTGGCAGTGACCAAGTATGGTGTATAGATTCGATTAGAAGTTTTGATTCTGCTTTTTTTTTAGATTTTGTTAGCAATCAAACTACTCGAAAGATAAGTTATGCTGCAAGTTTTGGTAATACAGTAAATTTAAGAAGTTATCAAAAACAAATCTCCGAGCTAATTAAGCAATTTCAAACTATTTTAGTTCGTGATTCTAATAGTTTAAAAGTTATTAATAAAGAATGCGATCGAGAAGCGAGAAAAGTTTTAGATCCTACTTTTCTAATTAATTATGACGCTATTAAAATTAATCCAAAAATTAAAGAAAAATATCTTTTGTTATATATGCATGGTGAAATAGAACCAGAGGAAGAAGACTTTATAAAATTACTGGCGAAATCTGAAAATCTAACTATAGTTTCAGTCGATCAACCTAATCGATTAGCACAAATAAATCTAGAAAGCGCTAGTCCAGGAGAATGGGTTGGGCTATATAGCCAAGCAGATTACATCATGACTAATACTTTTCACGGCACTATATTTTCTATTATTTTTAATAAACCTTTTAGTGTATTTGTTAGGAGTGATAAAAATAATAAAGTAACAGATTTACTGATTGATTTACAATTGGATAATCGTATATTTTCGGTGGAGCAAAAAACTAAATTACTTAATAAACAAATATTTGATATTGATTACGAATCAGTATCTAAAATACTAGAAACAAAAATTAACGAATCCAAAAAGGATTTACTTGAAGCAATTTCAAAAGGAAAATCGAATAGTAAAACTGATGTACGATCTAATTAGGAGTAAAAATTAATATGTCTAATTTAAAGATTAAATCTTTAACGTCAAATAGTCTTTCGCACTATAGAACTCGACATAACTTTGAGCGAGTAGGAGAGATTACTAGTGTTGACGATCTGCAAGAATACTGTAATTGGGCTAAAGAAAATAAAGTAAATATTTACATAATTGGAAACGGCTCTAACACGCTATTTGTGAGAAAGAATGTTCAATCATTGGTTTTAAAAAATAAACTACCTAAGTACATAAATCCTCTAGCTGAAAGTAGATTAGAAGTTTCTTCTTCTATTTCAATTATGGAAGTATTAAAGTACTGTTACCAAAACTCAATGAATTCTTTTTATTATCTTGCGTCTGTACCAGCAACTATTGGTGGTGCATTAGCAATGAATGCTGGTAGAGGAAGGCAATATGGATGTACAATATATGACTTTGTTGAAAGCGTAACTTTCTTTGAGGATGGATGTATAAAAACACTTGATAAGAGCCAAATTGTACAAGATTATCGACAAACTATATTTACTGGTATGCACTCAAAACTGATATTAAGTGCAGTTTTCCAGTTTGAACGAATAGAATTTACTGAAAATCCGATAATTTCAAGACAACTTTGGGCAAAAGAACATCAAGATAATATAGCACCTAACTGTGGCACAGTATTCAAAACTGCTAATTATACAATCCTTCAAAAGTTCAGAGGTATGCTTATAGGTAAAGCTATGTTTTCAACTAAAACAAGTAATTGGATACTGACCAAATCAGAAAGTAGCTATTCTATAGTTTTACTAATTAAAATAGTTAAGATGTTACACCTTTTAACTGGACAAAAAATTGAACTCGAATTAATTGAGATTGATTAATTTTTTGAAAAAACTGTGTAATGCTTGAGGCAAGATTTTTTGAGTGCATCGCCTGTCTACAGCACTGCTAGTTGATTTTTGAAGATACTTCTGATGACATATCAACAAGCGATCGCTCAGAATAGACTTAGTTATAAAAAGCGAATAAAAAGTAAGGTATATTCGTTTTTTATACTTGTTTGTGGAATTCTCTTGTGAATGAATAGGTTGAAAATCAGCGATGGAGAGTAGAGAGTAGGGAAAATAAATTTTCATTGCTCTTTCTGAACGCAGCTCATGGGGTATTTTACATCAGTCAATGTTTTGGATATCGAACTACAGAGAAATGTAATGTTATCTAAAATACAGATAAAAAGAGGAAAGGGGCTAGGGCAGTCTACTATATGTATGTAAAAACCGACGATTTCAAATCAACTATTAAAGTACTTGACATTAACCCATGACTAACTGTTATATTAAGTAGGGTGAAGTTGTTGGGGCGTAGCCAAGTGGTAAGGCAGCGGGTTTTGGTCCCGCCATCCCTAGGTTCGAATCCTAGCGCCCCAGTAAACCCAAAGACAGGCATAAAACCTGTCTTTTTGCATTTGATTAGATAAGTGAAGATTCATTATTCCAGGATTACTTGTCAGGCGTATGAAGAGCTCGATCTAAAATCTGCCGAGCTTCTTCTGCTTTAATTCGTGCTTCCTGGTAACGCACATTAGCTTGAGCAAAATTTTTCAGAACTTTAAAGCCTTCCTTGAGTCGAGTAATTTCCTCTTCATTGACTGACTCGTCGGCGAACAGAACATCAACTGCTTTCCGAATTTCCAAGGCTTCAGCTCGTGACTCTTGAACTTTTAGTTTGAGCGTGGCTAAGTTACTCAGAATCTGAACAGCTTGGGTAATGGTATCCTCACCGTTAGCAGTATCAATACTTGGCTCTTTAACCTCAATCAATTGTTGAGGACCAAACCCTTCTTCGAGTTCTGTGGGAAGCTTACCTGCATCCATCAGTTCCATCAACTGATCCATTGCTTTATTACGGGCTTTGGTTGAATCTTTTCCAGAAACAGTGAGGATAATTTCTGGACTTTGAGCGAGAGTGTACTGAACCATATTTAGACAGAAAACTTGCTGGTTAATTAAACCAAGGGAAATCATTTTAACATATTATATGTCAAGTTATTTGTGAGTTTATTTCAGCTATTGACAAGTCATTGAAAATAAAACTTTATACTTAAAAAAGAAGAATATATTTTCGCAGGAGGGGAGAGGAATGACTCTCAATCCCAGCATCATGCAAGCAGTGGAACAACTGGGTTACCGTGTCACCGTTGGTGATGTGGCAATTCAGGCAGGATTGAACGTCGCTGAAGCTAATCAAGGGTTGTTAGCCCTAGCATCTGATGCTGGCGGACATTTACAAGTAGCAGATTCGGGTGATATTGTTTACCTATTTCCAAAAAATTTCCGCTCAATTTTACGTAATAAATACTTCCAGTTACGATTGCAGGAATGGTGGAAAAAAGTCTGGAGTGTTCTGTTTTACCTAATTCGTATTTCTTTTGGAATTTTATTAACTGTTTCCATCGCCCTGATAACTATTACCATCATTATTATCATCACCGCTGCCAATTCAGACCGTGATAGTGATAATCGGGGTAATAATTTCGGTGGTGGGTTCTTCTTTTTCCCAGATTTCTTCTGGTATTTTAGCCCAGATTATAATACCCACTATCAGCAACGGCGATATCAAAGACGAGAACAAAGCGATTTGAATTTCTTTGAAGCTGTGTTTTCGTTTTTATTTGGTGATGGTAATCCCAACGCCAACTTAGAAGAACGTCGCTGGCAAGAAATTGCTACAGTGATTCGGAATAACCAAGGTGCAGTGGTAGCCGAACAAATTTCTCCGTATCTTGATGATATTGGCGAGGGATATAAAAGAGATTACGAAGATTATATGCTGCCTGTGATGACGCGATTTAATGGACAACCATTTGTCAGCGACCAAGGACAAATTATATATTACTTCCCAGAGTTGCAGGTAAGTGCAGCTAAAAAGCACCGTCGTTCAATATCAGTTTACTTAGAGGAATTTCCCTGGCGTTTTAGTGCCGCAGGTTCAGGACAAATTATGCTAAGTGCTGGCTTGGGTATACTCAATTTTGTTGGTGCCTTAGTATTGGGAAGTTTATTGAGAGATGGTACGGCTGCTGCTCAATTAGGTGGACTGGTAGCTTTTGTTCAAGGAATTTATTGGCTGCTGTTGGCTTACGGAGTCGGTTTTTTAGGTATACCTTTATTGCGTTATTTTTGGATTCAGTGGCGCAATCAAAAAATTGCTGCACGCAACCGCGATCGCCTTTCTCGCGCCAGGCTATTAGCAAGTGCAGATAGTTCTTTGCAGCAAAAGCTTGACTTTGCCCATCAGTTTGCAAAAGAAAAAGTCATTGGCAATGAAGACTTAGTATACTCCACCGAAACTGATTTACTAGAACAGGAAGTTGAACGTTCTGCACAAATGGAAGCTGAATGGCAACGGCGCTTAGATGAATCATGAACAATTCAAAATTCCAAATCAAAGTTAAAAGGGCAGTTTATAACCGCGTCTGACAAACAAAACCAACCTGCGTGAGTTAAAACAAGGGGCTTAAGCCCCTCGTTGATTTTTCTTTGTAGGCGGACTAAGGTAAGAAAAATGGGAGTATCATATCAAACTCTCGTGGAGAAACTTTTCAGAGAATTTATCGGTCTGGTTCTCCAAAATCTGCAAGAATACACCAATGTCATTTACTGCTCAAGGTATTCCTGGATTACCCGATTTAACGCATCCGAATGAGCTTGTTCAATTTGGAACTCAAGCGCTTAAAGCTTCACTATTATTAGTATTTTTAGTTATAGGTTTGGGAGTTGCGATCGCTCTGATGAGTTTTTCTCTACGTCGCAACCAGGCAGAAAATGTTATTTTCATTGACGAGTGGGCTGTTCGTTATTCCCAACTGTTGCGGGGATTACAACATTTAATTTTAGTATTAATTTTATTAGTACCGGGATTTTTTCTCTGTTCGACTTTGAGTAACCGTTACCACCACTGGGAACAAGCAAGGGTGGCTCAAGTAGCTGAAAGTGTTGCAGGTGATAGGCTCGAACAGTCTGCCCCGCAAGTGCGTTACTCTATTCAAGAGCCTTATTCATATACCAGCCAAGTCAATGGCAAGATAGTTAAGGTCAATGATACGCGAGAGGTTAGCCGCTTGTTGACCTTGGCTAGTTCGCAAATTCAAGTCAAGCTTGACCAAAGTGTAGATGTTCCAGGTCGCAGTTCAATTTATCGCGTGGAATACACTGCTGATTATAAAATAATTAACCAACTCAAGGATATTAATAATTTTTTCTTTGAAGCACCGCCGCCTAATGGCTATTCACTGCTTGCTAGCTACAAAGTAGAGCGTGACGGTACTAGGCTACAACAAACCAATCCCGGAGATTATGGGTTTCCCTTTCGTTTGCAACCAGGGGAAGCAACCACCTTTCGAGTTACCTATCAAGCTCAAGGAGCGCCGCGCTGGGTTTATAGCGCCACCGGACAGTTGCTCTCCAACTTCCGCCTCACAGCAATTGCCAATTTTGCTCCGGCTGATTTTGCCAGTGGTATTGTTCCGAATGAGATTAAAGTTGATGGACGCAGCACTCAATTTACTTGGATATTTAACGATAATGTTTCAGTCAAAAATCCATTTGGAGTGTTTACCAATACCGAACCCATTCGTCACACTGGCATTATTCCTCGACTGTTGTTGTTAGCGCCAGCAATATTTTTGTGGTGGATATTACTGTTATATTTATCACTGCCAATGAGTTTTAAAAATATCGCGATCGCTGGTAGTATTTTCTTTGGTTGTCTATTAGCTTTAACTTATCTGGCTCGCTCGATTGATGCTCAGTTGGCTTGGACTTTCATTTCCATCATTTTACTGATTTTGACATGGGGATTGGGTGCAAGTCGTAGTACTTCCGTTGCTGCTATCATCTGCACTATTGCTGGAGCAGTACTACCTATTTTTGGATTATTAGTACCGTTTAGTGGCCTCACCCTCAGCCTCGCAGGTTTGCTCTCAGGTGTTTGGCTAGCGGTTCGTCACTGGTACGGCTGGTTCAGTTTGCACCCAGAAGACCAAAGATTGCAGTTTCAGAGAAACAATAAAGATTAACAGTCTTGGATAATAAAGAAATGTATCTTCGGTGCTGATGCGAAGAATTTTAAACACTTCAAAATGAGAGTGCAACTTTAATCCCTAACAGTTGCATTATTGATGGTGATTGGCTGGGGTAAAATATTGAACTGCCCATTCATGCATAGCATAGAGAATTGGTTGCAAAGTTTCTCCCAAAGGCGTTAGTGAATATTCTACCTTGGGCGGAATTTGGGGATAAACTTCTCGATGAATAATACCGTCTTCCTCCATTTCTTTGAGTTGCTGAGTCAACATCTTTTGAGTTATTCCAGGTAAAGCCCGCTGCAACTCGCCAAAGCGTTTGACGCCAATCATTAATTCTCTAATAATTAAAACCTTCCAGCGTCCGCCAATCACCTTTAATGTAGTTTCTACTTCACAAGTCAGCCTGGTATGGTTTTCTGCTTCAGCTTTCATAGTTATTTTGATGGAAATCTATTTCCAAGTCAGTATTATTATATTCGTCCAATGCTGTTTCATATCTATTGGTTGTGATGATATAAGTCTGTTAGTATTTGTTCTCAGAATAAATCTCGGTTTTCATGCCAGGTATAACCTGGCTTATCTAAATATTTGATAATTTAAAAATATTAGATGCACCGCTAGGGACGTACAGCTATATTACAGATGATTGATTTTTTGCCAAGATTTTTGCCTATATAATGAGATAATTTTCAGTCTATTGATAGACGTACATATACTTAGAAAGATATAAAAAATACTTCAACCCAGGGGATAATATTGAGTTTAACCCTAATAATTGCTGTGTTTATATAAGATTTGAGTAGATGGTGTTAGACAACAAATATTGCGTTGCGGCAAGTTTTACCCCGAAATTCTCCTGCGGGGTTTTTCTTTGAACGAGCGATCGCACCAAATCTGCTAAGCTTGCAACGCCTTAAACCACTTATTTAAAACTGTACTGATACTTTTCTTAATCTGATGCTTCCGGTTCCACCTTTGGAATGCCATTTCATACTCCTCACCTTTTACTTGAAAGGTATTCCACATATCAAGTGCGACTGGCAATCCACAAAATACTAAAATGTACAGCGACCAAGAAATTCCGCCACCAGTGATTAAATCTACGAGTATCAAAAAGCCATTAAAAATTGCATAATTACCTAGACGTTTTTGAAATCTTCTCTGGCGATAGGCGTCAAAAGCTTTTCGTTGTTGGACTTGACCTTGTTGCACTAGCCAATCGCGTTCTGCTAATTTTAAAGACTCTGGTGAAATTTCTAACTCAGCAGCAATTTCTAATAGCTGCTCGTAAGAAAATTCCTTGTCTTTGTCATCAGCTTGACGAGCGATCGCTAAGTGTAAAATTTGTTGTACATCTTCTTGATTATAAGAGCGGATGCTTTGAGGTTCAAAGGCCGTCATAATTCTTTTTATGATAATACTTTCAAGAGAAATTTCCTGTCCGATAGATTTTAAGCAACTACGTCAGTACTATTTCCATTATTCTTAGATTAACAAATTTAGATGCTGTGGCGTATAGCTATTGTTAACCTTGAACTTTTTGTTCTCGAAAAGCGTAATGTCCATTATATCTGAAGACTCTCAAAATATCCGCTTACCAAATTTGGCGAAGCATAATAACGAAATAACAAGTAGCAGCAAGGATGTAACTCAATGGTTCCAGAAAATGGTTCGATTCGGACTTTATCAGTCGATATTGGCGGAAGTGGCGTTAAGGCAATGGTTTTGGATATTACAGGAAATCCGATAACCAAAAGAACGCGTTTAGATACACCCCAACCTGCTACCCCAGAGGTTGTAATTAATGCAATTGTTGTCTTAGCAGTTGCTCAAGGTGAATTCGATCGCGTTTCGGTAGGTTTTCCTGGTGTAGTGCGGCGTGGAATCACGGAAACAGCAGTAAATTTGCATCCAGATTGGATTGGATTTGATTTGGAAACAGCATTATTAAAACACTTAAATAAACCTGTACGGGTGATTAATGATGCAGATATGCAAGGGCTAGGGGCGATCGCAGGTAAAGGTGTAGAAGTGGTGATTACTTTGGGTACAGGATTTGGTTCGGCTTTATTTGTGGATGGTAAGCTAGTACCGAATATGGAAATGGGACATCATCCATTTCGTAAAGGAGAGACTTTTGAACAACAACTAGGACGCGCACAGTTAGAAAAAATTGGTGACAAAAGATGGAACAAGCGTTTACAAAAGGCGATCGCATCGTTGCAACATCTGTTCAATTATGATTACCTATATATTGGCGGTGGTGAAGCTGTAAGAGTAAATCTTCAATTACCGTTAAATGTGAAACTTATCCCCAATATCACTGGTTTATTAGGCGGTATTGCTTTGTGGCGAGATGATAAAAGGTAAAAACTTTTATCTAGCCACAACTAAGGCTCCTAGTATAGGCTTCGTTAATCAAGAGCGAATTCTCTTTGGAAAGACTCTGCATAGTTTGATATTAAAATTCAACCTTTAATTGACCACGAATTTATGCGTAAAGTTGGTAAAACAAAATAATACTCTGAGAACCTAGCGTGTATCTATCAAGATAATATCAAACAAGAAAAAGTTTATAACCCCCTCCAAGGGGGGACAAATTGTTTAGAATCAGGAGTTTATCATTGTTTCCAAATACTACACTAATAAAGACTGAAAAAATTGATTCATTAAATTCAGTAGGATTTTGGCTCGTAGTACAAACATGATAAAAGCAGTATCAGCATACTAAGTATCAGTCAAAGATAACTAGACAAATTTGTTTGATAGCATTCCCTTGCGATTGTGTAGTATATTATTGTCTAAACCTTTGACTTAGAAAAAATATCTGACTAGTTGATAGCTCGCTTAAAGATAAAAAAAGCACAAAGACTAATAATATTAGTCTGATAATACAGAATGGGAGGTAAGCAAATTATCAACTATTTGAAAAAATTACTACAGAATTTTATTGAACAGTATGCACTATCCCGGATAGGATTACTGTTGATTGTTAAAAGAAATATTGGCTTAAGTAAAACAGAACAACAATGACTGAAATTGCCCTGATGATGACAGGCATGTTAACAACAAGACAAGCATCTGGGCCTTATTTGCCAGAACAGCAATTATTTCAGATGGAAAATGACCTAAACCAGTCAACACAGACTCAGTTAGAGATAACTGCTCAAGTCACACCACCTGAATTCATGCAGACAGATGTGACTTCGCACGCTTCTTTGCGAGCGATCGCCTTAGAGAAAGAATATATACTCCAAAAAATCAGCAAAAATAATCAGTTTCTAGCTTCTGCTGATTTAGAACAGCCTAAGAAGTATTCTCAGTCAGTAGGGAAAGACCTGACAAAGTCTGAGGGAAAATTCGAGAAATATAGTAGTCAACCTCTACCAACTCTTTATTTCGGTAGCTCTGGTGTTGCTGTCAGAGCTTTACAACGGTTATTAGTATCTAATGGTTATACAGTCAGAATAGATGGGATTTTTGGGGCGTTAACGGAAACTGCTGTTAAAGCATTTCAAAATCAGCGGAATTTAGCCGTGGATGGAATTGTTGGTCAACGAACTTGGCGGGCGTTAACAATTTAGTTATTTGTTCTTGGTCATTTGTCCTTAGCTTGTAACAAATAGCAAGTGACAAATGACCTACACAACAGAGAACCACTATAACTAAATGTTCTTAGCTAAGAAATAAATGACAAATGACAAATGACAAATGACTCAAGACTAACTAACGATATTTATGCTGCTCTAATAGCTGTTGCGCTCTTGGCTTGTAAATTAAATAGAATAAAGCCTCTATATAGCGCAACAAATCTTCTCGATTTTCCTTTGAAGTAAAGTTCCAGAAGCCGTAAATCCGTGCTAAAGATAACAGCTTAGTAGTGTGAATTTTCCAAGTATACGTACTGTAAACTCGGTCAATTGCTTGCTCAGAAATTTCATTCCAGTATTGATAATTTTGGTCGCATTTAGTGACAAAATCTACAATTTTTTTAGCTGTATCTTCTAAGTTTGTCGGGTTAATGTAAAAGCCATTAACCTTATTCTGAATAATTTCCAGCGGCCCGCCAAACTGTGTGGCAAAAGTTGGTAATCCTGAAATCATCGACTCTAAAATTGTTAAACCAAAAGCTTCAAATAAAGCTGGTTGTACAAAAATTCCTTTGCGGTCAGCAATCACTCGATAAATTTCACCAGAATCAGTTTTAGACAGGCGTACACCCAACCAGCGAATCTTTCCGTGGAGATTGTACTCATCAATTATTTGGTAAAGTTTGACAATTTCATCACGTTCTTCGTTGTCGTCAGATTCTTCTACACGCAACTTACCAGCCACCAAAATTAAGTTGCAATGCTGTTGTAATTCTTTACTTTGACCAAAGCATTCGGCTAAACCTGTCAGGTTTTTGATCCTATCAAGACGCGCCATAGAAAACAGAGGACGCTTATTAGGATCGTCGAGTTTACCAAAAATTTGGCTGGGATCTTCTAAGGTAAAGAGTGTTTCTGCAAGGCGCTGGCGATCGCTTTCTACTCGGTCTTGAGTCTCGGTGTGAGGAAAATAGTAATTCTCGTTCACTCCAGGCGGTACGACATTAAACTTAGGACTAAATAATTCAATTCCATTGGTTACATGGTACAACTCCGGCATGGTGAAGCATTTATAAGACTCGTACTGTCCCACACTATCGGGTGTTCCGACAATTTCTTGGTAGGTGCTGCTAATCACAAAATTGGCAGCATTCATCGCAATTAAGTCAGCTGTAAATTGTAAGGAAAAATGATATTTATCTTCTAAATCTTGCCAGTAAAGGTTACTGAACAAATATTTAGATTTTTCCAAAGCATGAGCAACATTGCATTGCGTAACTTTCAACCGTCGCGCTAGTAAAAACGCTACTAAATTCCCATCAGAATAGTTACCAACTATTAAATCAGGTCTCCCATGAAATTCTGCTCGCAGTTCTCTTTCAGAGTCAATAGCGAAAGTTTCAAGATAAGGCCAAAACTCAAACCGGGAAATCCAGTTTTGAGTCATGTTAGGATTAAATTTCCGTAAAGGTACTCGCAAAATCCAGGCATTTTCTGTACCATAAACTTTTTCTAATCGCTGGTTACAAAGAGTGCCGTCACTATTAGGAATTAAGCGGGTGAGAATAATCACCTTTGGCTGGACGTTTAACTCTTCTAAGCCAGCTAGCAAAGCATCTTCTTGTAACTGTTTTTCTAAACTTTTCGCCTGGTCAAGGACGTAAACCACCTGACCGCCAGTATCGGGACGCCCCAAAACACCCTCTTGACCGAACCATCCGTGGGCGGAGACGAGGACGATTCTAAAAATCATTGGAACGCGAGAAATGAATGCTTCTAAAGTTTGGGGATCGGGAGAATCAATCAATTCATCAAGAATATTTAGAGTTTCTTGGACGCGCGCTGCGGTATTACCCCAACCCGGTTCAAAACCCATTGTTTGCAATTGGAACCGGAATTGTTCGTAGGGTTCATCATCAGTCCGCTCGCTAACAAAAGCGATCGCTTTTTTAACTTGCTGGGAAAGTTGCTGCTGCGATTGGATGCGATTGTTTATCAGCAGTTGGACACCATTGTATTGATGCAGGCGCAAGAAATTAAACAAGCTTTCCAACAATTCTTTCGAGTCTTGAAATAATTGGCTCGATAAATAGCGATTGAGAAATTGTACTCCCTTACCAATATTTTTTGGGTCGCGGATGACTGGAGAGTAGTCATAAAACGGGCCGAAGTCCAATTCTAGCAGGTCACCCTCATTAGGATGAAATTTGTTCACCAAGCGATCGCGCAGATCCAGTAAATCCTGCACCGTCATTGGCTCAATGCTCAAGTCTGATGTTAGCCAATAAACTTCTTGACTGGCTATTTTAGAACGAATGATGAAACAGAAGTTTGAGTCCTCTTGAATAATTTCCTGAGTATAGTAAATCAGCTTACCTAAATCAGAGGTAGTGGAAAATACTTCAGGTTTTTGGTACTTAGAACAATATTTAATATACACATTGAGGATATCGTTTCGCAGCAAGTATTTCTTTTCTTGTTGACGTAATTCACTAATGAAGGAACGCAAATCATTTTTTTCTTCACTATCTAAGACTGCTTGCAGCAATTCAGACATGGCAACTCCACTGGATAACGATGTTTGCATTGTTAAGTTTCAAGGCGGACAAACAAGCCTGCCTCTACCTTTTATTTCACCACATAGAAACACAAAACAATACAGATAAACCATATTTATCTGTGTATACACAAGTATCTACTTTTCAGTAGCACTCAATTTATGTTCTACTTTACCTAAAATATCTATGACTCAGGATTTTTAACTCTTACTTAAAAAGTACAACTTTTCTTTCTTTTGATAGATGTTTTAAACTAAATAATACAAAATTTAGAGTTTTTTCTTTGAATAAATTGGTAATTGGGAATCAATTATCCTGAGTTTTGAATTATAAGATTGCTCTGATTATATTCTCTAAACCTGTTGAAAGAAAAGTTATTTTTTGCTTTAACCTTTGGCTAATGCAGCCTACGTATATTTCCAAAATAAAATATGAGTCCTATAGACTAATCTTGATTTAGCGTAGTTATAATTTTTGCATCAAGTTTTTGGAATCGGGTTGATTTATATGGCTGATAATACACATTAATTAGCATCTTCTGACCACAATCTAGCCTAGATTATGCATATTTCTTTACTTGCCTTATGTGGGTTTACTTTTATCATTATTTTAAGTATTTTCTCATACTTGTAACCGTAGTCACACCCTTTAGGACATAATGACAAGCATGAATGCTAGGAATAGTAATAGTTCTACATCCAGCATAGCTGCCTCCTGCTATAAATACACTTTAAAAAACGCAATTATTCTCAAGAGTTAGGAATCTTATATAAGATACTGAAAAATAAAAAAATATCCCACAGTCATAGTCAACACTCATCAGTTATCAACTTTAAATAGGATAATTCGTTTCTTAAAGTTCCCTAACACTGTCAACCAGAAAATATGCAAATTTGATTCCAGATTAGCTTATAATACCTAAGTCCCGTTAAGGAAGTAAATTTGCTCATATACATATAATTACTTATAAGCTACATTAATAAATATCCTGGTTTAGCCCGTTTTAAGTCTGTAGAGATTATCAGGGCGAACGATGGGACTCGAACCCACGAATGGTGGTACCACAAACCACTGCCTTAACCACTTGGCTACGCTCGCCATTCAACAATTTGAATTATAACAATTTTTTGGGAAGTGAGCAAGAGTTTTTGTTCAAGGAACGGACTTACTTGATTTAGAGTCTCTGGAGTCTAAGCATTACAATGAATCTCATTTGGCAAACATGAAACAGTTAACCATCATCGCATATACTGGAGCAGCAGCAGGACTCGCTGCATTAGGTGTGACAATGGCGAAGACTAATCCCACTCAGGTTGCCTATGAAGAATATGCAGTGCAACGGTTGGCAAGCTACTTAAAAACCGATGTATGCAAAAAAACTACAAATTTCATAGAAAACTTAATCCATTTTAATTGTGAAAAGTTAGTCGATCGAGCTAACCCGCAAATGCAGGAAATTATTAACAAAACTACACAAAGACAAAATTATATTATTTTTAGTGTTTACCGTACCGATCTAAAAATAAATTCTTGGATACCTTCTTACAAATTTGAAACGGTGGGAGCTTTCGATCAATTTTATACTTATACTGCCGAACAGCAATAAGATAACTAGTGACTAGAATACTTTTTTTAAGAACTAATAATAGTTTTTGCGATCGCCAGTCCACCCATGACACCAGCTTAATATTATGTAAAATATGAAAACTAGTCACTGAAAGTTAAAGCTTGCCCATGTCATCTGCATATCTATTGGTATCTCATGGAAGTCGCGACCCGCGGCCAGAAATTGCTATGCAGCAACTAGCAAGGTTAGTATGCAATAAATTATACAAAAATCACAACCAACTAAATAGCGAACATCTGGTAGGGATAGCTGCTTTAGAAATGAGTCAAGAGCCTTTACACGAGCAGATTAAACAATTTGCCCAAACTGCTTTTGGCGTCCATATCTCTCCAAATGGTAATCGCCTCAAGATTCTACCGCTATTTCTGCTACCGGGAGTGCATGTTATGACAGATATTCCCACCCAAGTAGCCTTAGCACAACAGGCTACTGGTCAAGATATGATAATTGAATTGCAACCATACTTAGGTTCTCACCCAGATTTAAAGAAACTGTTGGCAAAGCAAATTGCTAATATACAAGCACAAGCATGGATTTTATTAGCTCATGGTAGCCGCCGCCCTGATTCTCAAAAACCAGTCGAAGCATTGGCTCAGAGTTTAAGAGCAGTAGTTGCTTATTGGTCTGTAGCTGGTAGTTTTGAGTTACGGGTGAAAGAATTGGTAACTGCTGGGTATAAGGAAATTGCAGTTTTACCATATTTTTTATTCGCTGGTGGAATAACTGATGCGATCGCCGCTTCAGTAGAAAAGCTAAAATTACAATTTTCGGCAGTGACTTTCCACTTGGCAGAACCTCTAGGAGCAAGTGCAGAATTAGCCGATTTAATTTGGGATTTAACAGACAAATGAACCGCACACTTACACATACAAAGAAATATTTGGCAAAGGTTTATTTAGTAGGTGCGGGGCCGGGAGACCCAGGACTAATAACCCTGAAGGCGAAAGGTTTATTGGAATGTGCAGATGTAGTTATTTATGATGCTTTAGTGAGTCCAGCAATTCTGGCAATGATTAATCCCCAAGCAGAGCAAATTAATGCTGGTAAGCGCAGGGGAAAGCATTCGCTGTTGCAAGAAGAAACTACTCAACTGCTGATTGAGAAAGCCCAGGAAAATGCCATAGTAGTGCGGCTAAAAGGAGGCGATCCTTTTATTTTTGGTCGTGGTGGCGAAGAAATGGCAGAATTAGTCGATGCGGGAATTTCGGTGGAAGTTGTGCCTGGTATCACTTCAGGAATTGCCGCCGCCGCTTACGCAGGTATACCATTGACGCATCGCTTGTATAGTTCTTCAGTCACATTTGTAACTGGACACGAAGCAGCAGGGAAGTATAAACCTTTAGTTAATTGGAGTGCGATCGCCCACGGTTCGGAAACCATTGTGATTTATATGGGAATTCACAATTTACCTTACATTGTCGAACAATTAAGTACGGCTGGGTTGAGTTTAGCAACGCCCATTGCTTTGGTGCGCTGGGGTACGCGCCCAGAACAAGAAGAATTGATTGGGACATTGGAGACAATTGTAGAGCAAGTGGAGAAAACTGGATTTGGTGCGCCGGCGATCGCAGTTATTGGACAAGTCGTGAAGATGCACGAAATATTGCCTAGTTGTCGTCCAGTTTGATGGTTGGTGCAAAGCTTGTTTAAAGTAAAACTCAGATAAATACTATATTAAGATGTTCAGCGAGATTTGCTAGTAATTGGAATCGCCATATCTGTCGTTGTATCTATGTTTATAGCACAATTTCATCTAAATACTGAAAATAATATGTTAGAAACACCTCCAGACGGCATTTGGATTGTGACCGATGAAACACCTCAAATAGCAATTCCTGACGGTGTTAAAGGCGCAAATAATACACGCAGTTGGGGAGACGAAACTATCAGGGAAAGCACTGTTAGCAAAGGAGTCGGAGATGCTGTTAAGGTTAGCGCTCAAAAATTAGAGCAAAATATGACTCACTTTCTCAAACTAGTGACAAATTTGTTTAGTCAAGCTGAACAGCAAGCAAAAATCAACTCTGCTGGAATGCAACTAGATGAAATTGAGTTATCGGTAGAAATTAGTGCGGAAGGGGAAGTTAAATTGATTGGTAATGGTGCCAAAGCTGGGAGTAAAGGAGCAATTAAGCTAAAATTCAAGCGCCAAGAACCATAGTGAGATGACAAAAAATTGGGCGATCGCAATTGGAATTAATCAGTATGATTATCTGCAACCGCTAAACTATGCCAAGCGGGATGCAGAGTTAATTCAGCAGTTTCTTCGCACCGAAGCCGGGTTTGAGAAAATATTTTTCTTCACCGATGACTCTCCTGAGATTGGGGGAAAATCAACTCGTCCTACCCGCGCGAATTTGCGCCGAGTCTTCTTAGAGTTATTTAATCAACCCTTCATGGGTGCAGGGGATAATTTCTGGTTCTTCTTTAGTGGACATGGGATGCGCCATGCTGAACGCGATTATCTCATGCCCTTAGATGGCAATCCAGCAGACATTGAAGAAACGGCAATTCCTATTAACTTTGTCACCGAACGTTTGCGTCGCTGCGGTGCTGATAACGTTGTCTTAATTCTGGATGCTTGTCGTAGTCTAGGTACTCGTGCAGGCGAAGGAATTGGGAGACAAACCGCAGAACAAGCACGTCAACAAGGAGTTATCAGCATTTTTTCTTGTAGTCCCCAGGAATATTCTTATGAAATTGAGGTGCTACAACAAGGTGCTTTTACCACTGCACTACTAGAAGGATTAGGAATTCAAGGTCAATGTGCCACTGTTGAAAGGTTAAATCAGTATCTCAACTTTCGCGTCCCTGATTTGGTTCGTCAGCATAAAAATGCTCGGCAAACTCCTTATGTAATTGCTGAACCTGTAAATAAATCACACTTGATTCTTGTACCACGATATGCAACCCTGGCAGATATCGCTACCTTGAAAAATGATGCTTATCGCGCAAAAGATGAAGGAAATCTAGATTTGGCAGAACAATTATGGATTCGGGTATTAGCTGCGGCTTCTGGTCAGGATATTGAAGCTGTGAGGGCTTTACAAAGGCTCAGACAGCTACAAATGGAACCTCAACAGCCATCTTCGCCATCACCTAATTTGACTGCTCACAATTCTGGTACACGAGCTAAAACACCTATTATTCAAATATCTCCAACGTCTTCTGTACCGATACCGCCTAATTACTGGTCACGGCGGCGGGTAATTCAAACGATTGGGTTTATGGGAGGTGGGTTGGGTTTGACAATTGTAGTACCACGCTTGTTGCAGTCTTATTCAGGAGAAAGCACTACAAAATCCATTACTGAAGCAATTAACCTAAAAACCTTTTCATTTGAAACAGTGACAGTGAATGCACAAGGAAAAATCACCAACCGCATCAACCGAGAAGCGAAATATTTTGTTGAAGACTTGGGGAATGGTGTCAATCTGGAAATGGTGCAGATACCAGAGGGAACCTTTATGATGGGTTCACCACCAGGGCAAGCGGAACAAATTTCAAATGAAAGTCCCCAGCATCAGGTAACAGTTCCTGGGTTTTTTATGGGGAAATATGAAGTCACCCAAGCACAGTATCAAGCAATTATGGGGACAAATCCTTCCTATTTCAAAGGTGAGAAACGACCTGTAGAAGTGGATTGGGATGAAGCAGTAGAATTTTGTAACAAGTTGAGCCAGAAGACAGAACGTACTTACAGATTACCTAGCGAAGCCGAATGGGAATATGCTTGTCGCGCTAGGACGACAACGCCGTTTTATTTTGGGGAAACGATTACCATAGATTTAGTCAACTACAACGGTAACTATCCCTACGGTTCTGCACCCAAAGGTGAATATCGTCAACAAACAACAGATGTTGGAAAATTTCTTCCGAATTCTTTCGGTTTATATGATATGTGTGGTAATTTATGGGAATGGTGTCTAGATATATATCATAATAATTACGAAGGTGCGCCCAAAGACGGTAGTGCATGGGCTATACCTAGTGCGAATACTTTTCATTCGCAGCGTGGTGGTTCGTGGCTCCACCCTGCTAATGACTGCCGTTCTAGTCGTCGTGACAACCACACCCGCAGCACTCGGTACAACTATTTTGGTTTTCGGTTAGTGGCGGTGGTTGCGTGAGGACTCTTTATCCTTTACAGCTCTTATCTTTTCCCTTCTTCTTCCGGCAGAGGCAGGCAGTTAAAAAATTTTTTAAAAATTCAGATGTGTTGATATTAATGTTACTATCCCTCTTGTGTCACTCTCCGAAAACATTTGCCATTTGTGAATTTTAGAGCTTTTATCTGCCAGGTGTAGGCTAGCAAGAACCGCAGGCATCGCTCGATTATTTCCTAATAACAAATACAAGACCTATTTTTTTCTAATAGGAAAGCCTGTATTGACCGACTGATAAAGCTTTCAGAGATTAGTTACTCGGAAAGTGACACAAGAGGGTTAGAATACCCGGAAACTGACACAAGAGGGATATACACTATATTTAATCAAATTTCTCACTTAGTTGAGAATTTGAGGATGGGACAGGCAATTTTAGCTGCTGCGTGGTGGTTCGTGGAACAACAATGCTGCTAAATGCCGTTCTGTTAATCGCAACAACAATACGCACGCGAATCGGCATCTTAACAATCAAGTCAGCAAAGTTATCAGTTTTGTTTCAGTAATAACTGATATAAAGGGCAAAAACAACGATTTTTCTGTAGACTGCAAATAGTCCCGAAATTGTCATTATTTAACATCAAATCACTACAAGGTTATCTGTTGGGTGATTAGTGTTGATTGTAGTAATAATTGGTATGTTGGGTTTCGTTCCTCAACCCAACATTACCCATGACAATACCCAAAGCTGATGTTGGGTTTCACTTCGTTCAACCTAACCTAGGTCTAAAGTATGGTTGTTAGCCTATAAGTAGGATGGCGTACCTGCCCCCTAGATCAATGGGCTACGCCTTACCGGAAGCGATCGCCAATACTTACCTCTTGTAAAATAAGTATGTTGTCTGTTCCCCAACAAAATTTCATGTAACTTAGCAATACCTGGGCGATCGCTGTTATTTTTGTAGTAATTGCGGTTAGCGGCAATCTGCTACATATCAGTGTGCTTTCATCTCGATTTGTCCACCCAAAGACAGTAGATGAAGTTTTGTCTAAATAACTATAAGGGATGAAATAGCTCTGCTTTCCAAAAAGTTGAAAAGGAACAGATTTTTATGACATTTGATTACGACCTGTTTGTCATTGGTGCTGGGCCTGGGGGATTGGCAGCAGCTAAAAAAGCAGCTAGCTACGGTCTCCGTGTTGCGATTGCCGAACAAGAAGCCCTTGGTGGAACCTGCGTCAATCGTGGCTGCGTTCCCAAAAAACTGATTGTCTATGCTGCTGACTTTGCCCTACAAAATAAAATGGCGCGCAGTTATGGGTGGAGTGATTGTCAAACATACTTTGACTGGACATTATTTATTAAATCTGTATACCAGCATGTTGACAGCATCAACCAATCCTATTCTCAACAATTGCAGAAAGCTGGAATTGAAATAATTTCGGAACGTGCCACTTTCATTGATACCCATACTATCGATATTGATGGACGCAAAGTTACAGCAGACAAAATTTTAATTGCTGTGGGCGGACAACCCCTGAAGCCAAATATCCCAGGTATAGAATACGCTATCACATCCCGCGAAATGTTTCGGCTACCGTATCTGCCGAAGCGGTTGGCAATTATTGGCGGCGGCTATATTGGTATAGAATTTTCCAGTATGATGCACGCTTTTGGCTGCCAAGTGACGGTAATAGAAAAAGAGGAGATGATTTTATCGGGGTTTGATGATGACATTCGCTCTACGGTGCAACAGGCTTTGAGTAAACGGGGAATTAAGTTATTCACCAAGACCAAGATTCAAAAAATCAAATATTCAGAAGAGTGTTTGTTGTTAACTATTAATAGTGAGAGCCGAGAAATAGTTGCAGCAGATACCATCCTAGTTGCCACAGGTTACATCCCAAATACTAAAAATCTAGGCTTAGAAAATGCCCGTGTTGAACTTGGCGAACAGGGTGCAATCAAAGTAGATGAACAAAGCCGTACCAACCAAGAAAATATCTTTGCTGTAGGTGACTGTACTAGCCGTATCCAATTATCTCCTGTGGCTAAGGCAGAAGGTATTGCCTTTGCCAATACAGTTTTTGGCAACAAGCCGCAAAAACTGAATTATGATTATGTTCCCTCTGCTGTTTTTTGCCGTCCAGAAGCAGCTAGTGTAGGAATGACTGAGGCCAAGGCACGGGAAAAATTTGGTGAATCTGTAAAATGCTACTATACCCAATTCCAACCACTGTTCTATCAGCTAACTCAACACGATAAGCAAGTGACAATCAAGTTAGTGGTAAATGGTGATTCCGAGGAAGTTTTGGGCGCTCACATGGTGGGCGAAAACGCAGCTGATATCATTCAAAGTCTTGGCGTTGCAATTCGTAAAGGCATTACTAAGGAAGAACTGGATGAAACAATAGGCATTCATCCGACGACAGCAGAAGAGTTTCTGTCATTAAATTGAAGAAGACGCGGGGAAGGGGAGATGCAGAGAATCAACAAGATGTACGGAGTGGGAGAGGCTCTGATGCCTTGAAATAATCAAATATTCTCCCAACGTTCTCGCATCCCCGCACTCTTGCGTTCCTGTCAAATTGTTTCTGACGAACTTCCTGGGTTAGATTTTGTCGGAGCGTTTAATTCCTCTAAAGTACTCATTGATGAATCATGTTGTGATATGGGATATCTGCTTTGGGAATCTACTAAATCCTCAAAAGCTTCAACAGCTTCAACAGCTTTAAGCGCTTCCGATGCAGATTGATATCGCACTTTGAAGTCATCTAGTACCATTTTATTGAGAATCTGAGCTAGAGAGTTGCTCACCTGTACTCGATCGCTCCATTCGATCTGTCCGTTAGCATCTCTATTTAGCTCGCGCGGTGCTATTCCAGTCAAAGCTTTAATCCCAACCATACCCACTGCATAGATATCACTACTGTAGTGGGGACGCCCCAAACATTGCTCGGTTGGTGCGTAACCCTGAGTCCCAATACCAATGGTAAAGGCAGTTTGCTCTTGAAGCTCTAGCTGTTTAGCACTGACTTCTTTGACTGCCCCAAAGTCAATTAGTACCAGTTTACCGTCTGAGTGCCGACGGATGATATTGCTAGGTTTAATATCGCGGTGAATCACGTTGTTTTCGTGGACAAATATTAATGTTTGCAATAACTCTTTGACAATTTTAATCGCTGCAATTTCTTCAATTGCTCTGCCTGGTGGCAGTTCCTGACTCAGAGGATGACCAATGATGTATTCTTGTACGAGATAAAATTCTTCATCTTCTTCAAAATAAGCCAGAAGTTGGGGAATTTGAGGATGAGTTCCTAATTTTTCGAGTGTTTGCGCCTCTGAGTTAAATAAACGTCTGGCAAGTTGCAATACTCCTGGTTTGCTATTGCTTGGTTTTAGTTGCTTGACAACACATCGCGGGTTACCAGGACGTTGGGTATCTTCGGCAATGTAGGTTTCGCTAAATCCACCTGCACCAAGAACTTTGACAATTTTGTAGCGTTGAGCCAATATTTTACCTGATAAAGCTAAATCTCGCTGCTGGATTAGCTGTTGCAGGTCATTTTGTTGGCTGATAATCTCTTGGACAATCGGAGAAGTTTTATATTTCTGAAATATGTCTACTAATTGGTGTTTTCTAATATTTTCTCTGACCATTGAAGTTCCCAGGTAGCTCAGTCCACAAAAAGCGATCGCTACCATTGGTACAGTAGTGGGAAAAATTAATCGATCGTAGATAAATAACCCATAGCTAATTACTAACCAAGTGCCAGATAAAGCCAGACTAAACAGAAATCGATTCAGACTACGCTTGTTTATACTAATAATTAAGGCTGTACTACCAACTAAAATCAGCACAAACAACCCCTGCAATGGTAAAGTTTGGATTCCTTGAGCGAGCGCTTTATCTCTCATTAAGGTTGCGATCGCATTGGCATGAATTTCCACGCCTGCCATCGGTTGGGGACTCTTACTAGCTGCTACTGGATAATAATCATTGTTTAACTTATCTGTTGAACCAATCAAAACTATCTTGTCTTTGAAGACTTTTCCCTGCTGCAAATAAGTATTCCAGTTTTCCGGGTCGAGTACGTGCCAAAAGGGTATTTGCTCAAATGTTCCCGTAGGTCCCCAAAAATGAATGCGATCGCCCTTCGGTTGCGGATAATTTACTTGTGCTGCCAACAAGGCTGCTTCATCAAAGGAAGGTGGCTTCTTGCTAAGTAAATTATCTTCACTTAACAAGTTGGAATCGCTTGCTAATCGATGAATTTTACCATCGACCTCCACAGGGAAATTAACTGCACCAATAAATACTGACCCTGTGTGAAACATCTGTTGTGGTTCTGTCAGTTGGATAAACGAGCCTTGATATGTGTCGAAATTTTCATAGAGGGCTGCTAAGGTAACTTTGCTGCCATATTTTTGCAATGCTGCTTGGAGTTGGCGATCGTCACTAGGTCCATAGCTGCTTGGTGTGTCAAAAACAATATCTATAGCTACAGAACGCGCACCTGCTTTGATTAACTTAGCGATTACTTGAGCGTAAGCAGCACGTTTATAAGGAAAAGATTTCAGTGTTTCTAGGTAGGCATACTGTTTGGGATCTGTTTTATAGTACTGTCTTGGAACTGATATTGACTGATCGTCTATTGCTAAAATTACAATGTCTTCTGGAGGTGCGATCGCTCCACGCACTTGAAAAAACTCCGAAAGTGCCTGATTTTCCATTAATTGAACCGAATCCCAACCAGAAGCAGTTAGCAGTGCTGCCCCTATTGCCCAAGTGCCAGCCAAGAGATGACCTATGCGAATTATCCACCTAGACTGACGTGCTGCTGCTGTAGACGTGACTTTTGTCGGTTTACTTGAGTGTTTATTGGCAGTAGAGACAGAGTTTTTGGTTAAGGTAGATGTAGATTCTTCTGCCATATCGTGTTACTGATTGATTGAAGTCCAATATTTTTTTAGGTCACCTTTTAGTACAAGCACATTGAAATAAGACTTAAAATGCTAATCTTATACATTTGTAAAGTATCTTTTATTCATCAAGAAACTTTGTTTGGCCAAGCCAGCCTCCAAGAGATTCTTTCTCAAGCACTACCTAACTTATTCCTTCTGCGTTGAGTGAGTTACAACTAGTGATTCTCCCATAGATTGGAGCCAATATACTCAGCCTTTGTACTTGTTTACTACGAGATTTTACTTCGAGATTTTACTTCAATCTAACCAACAGCTATGCTTTTAACTGGGTGCTTTCCTAGAAGCGGTTCCGAGTCCGTCTTCTATTTTGGGCACAACTATTGGTATCAGTGGCAAAGTATGTCTTGATACTAAAAGCTTTACTTACTATATGGGCATTCACTCATATTCTTTCTTGAGGTTATGCCATACCTCTTTAGGGGTAAACTTTAGTGTTATGCAGCGATGAATGCTGTTACTAGGTCAATTTTATTGGTAAATTTTGATTACACGTGGCTCTTACAGTACCGGAGGTGAATAAGGCTTAGTACCCACGATCTCAACTCTAATGTTGCAACCGTTTTTATGCCTTCAAAGAGGCAGGATCAAAGCTATAGATAAAAACCTACTTTATAGATATTAGCAAACAAGGCATTTGAAAATTGCTATAATCTATTGTTCCATCTAAATTCATTTATATTATTAGGTGTAAGTTTGTATGGGTTCTCCAATGAATCGTCTGTCTATTTTTGTAGATGGAAACAATATGTTCTATGCTCAACAAAAAAATGGGTGGTTTTTTGACCCGCGACGAGTCTTAGAATACTTCAAACATGAGCAGTCAGAAACAACATTAATCAATGCATTCTGGTACACTGGTTTAAAAGACCCACAAGATCAACGAGGTTTTAGAGATGCTCTAATTAGTCTGGGATATACAGTCCGAACTAAAATTCTTAAAGAATACTATGATGATACTTCTGGTCGTTACTCACAAAAAGCAAATTTAGATATTGAAATTGTTGTCGATATGTTTAATACAGTAGACCAGTACGATCGAGTGGTATTATTTAGTGGTGATGGAGATTTTGAAAGAGCAATCGAACTATTACGTTCTAAAAACACACATATTACAGTAGTATCAACAGAAGGAATGATTGCTAGAGAACTCAGGAACGCTACGGATAGATATATAGATTTAAATGATATCAGAGATCAAATAGAAAAAACCGATGGGCAGTAGATTTAATAATTATTTACAAAGGTAAAACTATAAATACAAACTAAATTTGAAGATATTTCCAGTCAAAAGTAAAAACTAAACAAAAAAGCGCATATGACAACTAAAACCGATAAAATCCTGATTTTTGATACTACACTGCGAGATGGAGAGCAGTGTCCGGGAGCAACCCTAAACATAGATGAAAAATTAGTTATTGCCAAGCAATTAGCAAGGCTAGGTGTGGATATAATTGAAGCGGGATTTGCCTTTGCCAGTCCCGGAGATTTTGAAGCAGTGAGCAAGATTGCAGAAATTGTGGGGACAGAAAATGGTCCTGTAATTTGCAGTTTGGCAAGGGCGATTAAAGCAGATATTGAAGCTGCTGCCAAAGCATTAAAACCAGCAGTTAAGAGTAGAATTCACACATTTATTTCGACTTCAGATATTCATTTAGAATATCAGCTGCGGAAGTCACGGGCAGAAGTATTAGCGATCGCCCAAGAAATGGTGGCTTATGCTAAATCCTTCGTGACAGATGTCGAATTTTCGCCGATGGATGCAGCCCGTTCCGATTCAGAGTTTCTGTATCAAGTATTAGAAGCGGCGATCGCAGCTGGTGCAACAACAGTTAACATTCCCGATACAGTTGGTTACACCACTCCAAGCGAATTTGGAGCCATGATTAAAGGCATTAAAGAAAATGTTCCCAACATCGACCAAGCGATTATTTCAGTTCACGGTCATAATGATTTAGGCTTGGCAGTTGCTAACTTTTTAGAAGCCGTAAAAAATGGCGCACGCCAACTAGAATGTACAATCAATGGCATTGGCGAACGTGCTGGAAATGCATCATTAGAAGAATTAGTAATGGCGTTGCATGTGCGGCGACAATATTTTAATCCCTATCTCGGAAGACCAGAAGAATCTCAAGAATCCCTGACAAATATTGACACGCGTGAGATTTATAGAACCTCACGTTTAGTTTCTAATTTGACAGGAATGCTAGTGCAACCAAACAAAGCGATCGTTGGGGCAAATGCCTTTGCCCATGAGTCTGGCATTCACCAAGATGGGGTATTAAAGAATAAGCTCACCTATGAAATTATGGATGCCCAATTGATTGGCTTGACAGACAATCAAATAGTTTTGGGCAAACATTCAGGGAGAAATGCTTTTCGCACCCGCTTAAAAGAATTGGGTTTTGAATTGTCAGATAGCGAATTAAATAAAGCATTCGTTCGATTCAAAGAAATTGCAGATAAAAAGAAAGAAATATCGGATCGCGATTTAGAAGCGATCGTTAACGATGAAATCCAGCAAGCACCCGATTTATTCCGTGTAGAACTAGTGCAAGTTTCCTGCGGTAGCAACGCCCGTCCCACCGCTACAGTTACTCTGCGTACCCCAGAAGGTGAAGAATTAACCGATGCTGCAATTGGTACTGGGCCAGTAGATGCAGTTTATAAAGCAATCAATCGTGTGGTGAATGTGCCCAACGAATTGATTGAATTTTCTGTGCAATCAGTAACAGCAGGTATTGATGCTATAGGCGAAGTAACAATTCGTTTGCGTTATGAATCTAGAGTGTTTTCTGGTCATGCAGCGAACACAGATATCATCGTCGCATCAGCGCAAGCTTATGTAAATGCCCTAAATAGGTTGTATGCATCTTTGCAAAGTCAAGAAAAGCCAGAAGGAGTATCTGCACAGAGAGTCTAAGATTGTATCGATCCTACCTACAATAAACGCACTACAGCTTGTTTTCAGCATTAGCTAAAAAAATCCTCCCCAACTTTGGGGAGGATTTTAGTATGAGTAGCAAAATTTGGCTGTAAAATTATGCACTATTAATATTTTTTACTTTTTGAGATATTCTAATTTACTAATATCCAAAAAATTTTATTCTGAGAAACGATGTTTATACTCGGTTAGCTTGTATGAGTAGCGAAAAAACTACAGAATTGCCGCTTTGGGTACAAGATAGAGATACAGTCATTGCTCATGATGAAGAAGTACAGTGGCGAGAAGGAAAACGCCCGAATTATTCATACACCAATAAATATCTTCGTCGAGAAAGCCAATTTCAGCATCCAGAAGGTTCTTTAGAAGCGATCGCCCAAAATTTAGTCCGCACTTTTGAGATGGAAGCTTCTAATAAATCTAATCCTCAACAGTGGGTTTCGATTGTTACTGATAAGTTTAGAATGATTAGTAATGGAGGAGAAGAATATACTGCTGAAGATGTTGCACTTCACGGTACTTATAACTTATTTCTGGGTGAAAGCGAGCAGTATAGCTCCAAGTCAGAAACTTTTGAATCTTCAGTTCAAATTTTTCATAATACTTTTCGTAATGGCTTTCTTTGGGAATTAACAGAAGTACTTTCGGGACCACCTAACGTTACTTTTAAGTGGCGACATTGGGGAACCTTTAATGGTTCCTACAAAGACTTTGCACCTACAGGAGAAAGAATAGAAGTGGTAGGAGTTAGTATTGCTCGCGTAACTGAAGATTTGAAGATTGAGTCTTTAGAGCATTATTTTGATAATACTACCTTTCTTCAAAAATTAACCGCAGGTGGTTGTCCTTTCCATTCCCAAAATCAGAACAACCCCTAATTTTGATGTGTTACTAGTTGAATAGTACGCTCGATCGGCATTCTTAATTTATGCAGCTAGGAGAGCCGATCGAGAGAACTTGCGGCAGAATTAAAATAGAACTCTAAGCAGCAGAAGCCGCTTAGAGTTCTAGGAGTCAGAAGTAGAAACGCGATTTATCTTTAATCTAGCTCTGCTGCTATCGCTAAGAATCTTAGAGCGACATTCAAAAAATGAAATTCTTAAACTCTGATATTTAAATTAGATTTTTATTTCTCTACTTTCCTTTTTGAATTCTGTCTTCCAGAAAACCAAATAAATAATTTTACTTAAGATTAAATATAGTTAATCAAATACTATTTGTAAATACTTATTATATATCTAATGTAAATATAAATGACTGATAAGATTACTGAACCCTTATCTCTATTGCAGTGGATATATTCAAAATTATTACCGTATACTACTGCTCATGTATCAGCCTACAATAAAATCTTGGCAAGAAGTCCGCGCAGCTTTTCAAAAAATTTGGGGTTATGAAGATTTTCGTCCGCCACAGGGAGAAATCATCAGTAGTTTGTTAGCACAAAAAGATGCGCTGATTATTATGCCCACAGGTGGAGGGAAGTCGATTTGTTTTCAACTTCCTGCACTCTTACAAACAGGATTAACTATAGTAGTTTCGCCCTTGGTGGCGTTGATGGAAAATCAAGTACAAGAACTACGAGAAAACCACCAAAAAGCAGCACTTTTGCATAATGAATTACCTACATCTCAACGCCGTGCAACTCTGCAAGCTTTGGAACGCCAACAGCTAAGATTACTGTATTTATCGCCAGAAACTTTGTTGAGTGCGCCAGTGTGGGAAAGATTAACTCAGCCGCAATTGCAAATTAACGGTTTGATTTTAGATGAAGCCCATTGTTTGGTGCAGTGGGGTGATACTTTTCGCCCAGCTTATCGCAGATTAGGAGCGGTACGTCCGGCATTGCTCAAATCAAAACCACCAGGAACAAAAATCTGCATTGCGGCTTTTACTGCGACTGCTGACCCTTCAGCCCAAAAAATTATTCAAACAGTTTTACAATTACAGCAACCAGAGATTTTTCGCTTGAATCCCTACCGTTCTAATTTGCATCCCAGCGTTCGCATCGCTTGGACACCACGAGGTAGGAAACAACAATTATTAAAGTTTATTCAAAACAGACCGCAACAATCGGGGTTAGTTTATGTTCGCACTAGACAAGATAGTGAAGATTTAGCCCAATTGTTAGCAGACATGGGTTATGCAACAGCGAGTTATCATGCAGGATTGGGTGCAACAGAACGCCGTGCAGTGGAAGCTAGCTGGTTAAGTGGCAAAATGCCATTTGTGGTTTGTACCTGTGCGTTTGGTATGGGGATTAATAAAGCAGATGTGCGTTGGGTAATTCATTTTCACGCGCCACATCTGCTTTCAGAATATGTGCAAGAAATAGGCCGCGCTGGAAGAGATGGGAAACCAGCCCAAGCCTTAACGTTGGTAAGTGAACCGACAGGGTGGTTAGATTCAGAGGATAAGCAAAGACAGGAGTTTTTTCTTGAAAAAATGCGATCGCAACAGCAAACAGCACAGCAACTCATGAAAAAATTACCAAAACAGGGAGAAGTCAATGCTGTAAACCGACAATTTCCTGATGGTGCTACAGCACTAGCTTTACTCCATAGCAGCGGTCAGTTAAAATGGCTTGACCCTTTCCATTACATCATTGAGCAAAAGACGAAAAATCAGCCGATAACGCAATTACAGGCTGGTAAACATATGAATCAATACTTGACTACTAAACAATGCCGTTGGCAGTTTTTATTAAACGCCTTTGGTTTTGAGGCAGAAGCAGCTAACTGGCGTTGCGGACATTGCGATAATTGCCGCTAAGAAGGCGACCTCCTCTTTCTCTATTATCTGACAAATCTGACATTTTATTGATATATTCATTTTAGTAGTTGACATTGTTAAATATAGTCAGCTAACTTAAACATAGAATCAAGCTCTGAGCTTTAGAGGTCAGATCATGCCTGATGGAGATAAATATCACAGTAAGCTTTCGTGGCATTATCAGGAGGCTTACCGAGGAATCTGTGAAAGAAAGTCTGACCGCAGCGAAATTGTATGGACTTTGACAAAGGCACTTTTAGGAAATATCAAGAAAAACTACGGCGATCAGCCCGTTAAATATGCCAAGCAGCTAGGAGCAATGTTGCAAGGGGCTATTGAAAATTCTGGTAATAATAGCTCTGTGGATTGGGCTACTTTAAGTAAGGAGATTGATCGGCAGGTACAACAAGCCAAACTTAAATATTATGATAAAGGACTACTCCTTCGTGCTGGTAAAGGTATACTCCAAGAGTTTCGCTATCACCGGAGAATAGATACCAGCAATTTGCCAGAAGTTATCGTCAGGCAGTTATTCGTAGAAATTTATAAGTCAAACTTTGAGGAACGTATTCCTCTGACCTCCGATCGTTATGCTGGTCTCGATCGCATTACCATTATGGAATGTATTGAGGCAATCAATCCAGATATTTTGGCTGAAATCGGCAAATGGGCGAAGAAGGCTACTCTGGATGAAGATGTAAAAAACCTGCGACGTTCTCCACGCCAGAAGGTGAAAGAGATAGACCTTGAGGAGAATCTGCTATGAATTATGAACCTTCAACACAGCAGAAACTTCAAAACAGCGATCGCAGCACTTACACCTTAGAATTCAGCCCTGTGTCAAACAGTAATGGATCTGTACGCTTCATTGATCGCTCTCTAGGTAAAGAACGAACTGTTGGCATTAATGTAGATGATTCGGTGTTTGAAAATCGAGATCGGGCAAAGTTTCCAGCCATTATTGCTGATATTATTGACCTGGCCGTAGCAATTCACGTATCAGACCGACTCGCACCCCAAAATTTGAACAAGAAGGAGCGTCACCTTCATGTTGTATTACCAGTACGTCATCCAGAATCGCTAAGTGCTGAACCATTCCAAACTAAGTTGAAAGAACTACTCGAATGGGCAACTGGAAGCCAATGGGTTTTTGAGTTCCAAAAACGGGAAGTACTAGTACGCCCTGTTGAACAGCGATTACTTGTTGCAACTCAACCTAGAGGATATGAAGTGGCACTTTGGAGTGGTGGGCTAGATGCTCTTGCGGGTCTGTACACTCTTCTCAAGATGTATCCAGAAAAGCGGTTTGCCTTGTTTGGAGTTGGCAACAACTCTAATATCTATGACCTTCAAAGAAAGGTAGCAAAAGAAGTTGAATCTATCTTCCCCAGACGTTGCGCTCCTTTCCGTTTACGAATCAATTGGCAGGAAAGTTGTCCGCAGCAAGAGAAAAGGAAAAAGAACAAGTTTTCTCGTGCGCGAGGTGTTGTATTCACACTACTTGGTGTTGCGTGCGCGTATCTTATGGGTCAAAGGATTCTTTGTGTTTATGAGAATGGGATGGGGGCGATTAACCTTTTTTACCGCGCATCTGCTGTAGGACTCGATCGCACGCGATCCGTTCATCCACTAACTTTGCTGATGGTAGGTGAGGTTGTTTCAGAACTTTTAGGAGAAAAATTCCAGGTACAGAACCCATTTCTGTATTGGACTAAAGCTCAAATGTGCAAAGCATTGGCTGAAGATGGTAGAAATAACCTAGCATCGCTAACCATATCATGCGACAGTAAACACCGTAAGTCTCAGCAGCCAACACAGTGTGGTTACTGCTCCTCGTGTCTTTTGAGGCGACAAGCCCTTGCCGCAGCTGACATAGAAGATAAGACTCCTTACATAGTGCTTGATGAAAAACGCTCAGATAAAGATCGGAGCAAGGCTTTCCTGAATATGCACGAGCAAGTCCGCATCCTCAAGAACCTGCTCAGTATCTCAGGTGAAACTAGCGATCGCTGGGAAGCTATGACTAGAAGGTTTTCAGATTTGGAAGATATTGTCGATCGAACTGCTGCCGCTGAAAATCTATCACCCTTGGATATGCAAAGTCACTTGATTGAGCTTTATCAAACTTACGTTGCTGAATGGGATACTGTGGAATCCCGAATTTCCCGTGGCCTTTTGAATAATGCTTAGTCACAGCTCAACACGCTTGAGGGAAAATGTTATGACTACCAATATCCTAGACAATATAGACCCGCGGACATTGGGGGAACTCCTAGAACAGGCGCGTAAAAAGTGCGGCATGACTCAGGCTGATGCAGCGAAGGTCATTGATGTTTCACGTACCACTATGGTGGCGATCGAGAAAGGGGAGCGACGTATTAAGTCAACTGAATTGACTCAGCTTGCTCGTGCCTACGGACGTTCTGTGAGTGACTTTGTTCGACCACGTCCGATTGTAGAACCTTTTGAGGTGCAGTTCCGGGCAGTTTATCAGCGCAGCGACGAGGAAGAGGCAGAGATTAAACCATTCATTCTTCAGCTAGAGGAGTTATGCCAGAACTACCTAGAGCTTGAGAAAATTATGGACGCACCACTGCCACAGAACTATCCTCTGGAATACAAGGTGACGAATATGCCGATAAAAGCTGCTGCGGAAAGCATAGCAGTTGCAGACCGTCAAAGGCTGGGATTGGGGGATGGTCCTATTCCACGCCTTCGGGACATTCTAGAGCAAGATGTGGGACTTCGCATCTTCTATCTGAAAATGCCACAAAAATACTCAGAAGTGTATAGCTACAACGAACAACTCGGTGGTTGCATGGCAATTAACGCACTTCATCCAGAAGATCGACGACGTTGGTCAATGGCTCATGGATACCTTCATTTTTTGGCACATCGGCGAAAACCTGAGTTTCACTTTGATGAACTTGATAAACAGTATCAACGAGTTCCAGAAAGCGAACAACTAGCAGAAACCTTCTCAAGCTATTTCCTGATGCCTACCAGTGGATTACTTAAACGGTTTAATGATATGTGTCGTACACATAGTGAATTTAAATTTACTCCAACTAATTTATTTACACTGGCGCATTACTATGGTGTTTCTGTACAAGCACTTGTCCGTCGTTTAGAGGAAATGGAACTTCTGCGTTCAGGAACTTGGAATAAATTGAAAGACCGGGGTTTAAAAGTCAGAACGGTGCAAAAGGAACTTGGTTTGGAGGAAATCCCACAGCGTCCTGATATGATGCCACTCCACTATCAGCGACTTGCGATTGAGGCACTAGAACGAGGATTGATTACTGAAGGGCGTTTTGCGGATTTTTTCAATGTTGACCGTTTAGAAGCCCGCTGTATTGCAGAAAAACTACGAGAGAAATTGCCAGAGGATTCAAGTGCAATGTTGAACGAAACCATTGATTTCGACCTGCGCCAGATGCAGGAGTGATGGAAGTGAGGACAATTTATGTACATTGCTCACTCCCACATTCTTCTTGATGCCTGCTGTGTGCTAAATTTTTGTGCTTCGAGCAAATTTCTAGCAATTTTGGAGTCTATTCCTGCTCAGGTTGCAGTTACCCAGGTTGTGCAAGAAGGTGAGTTAAGGACACTCCAACGCCTTAAAGATGAAGAAAACGAGGGTGCGATCCAGTTCGAGACAGCTATTGCACAGAATCTACTAACAGTTGTAGATTTTCAGTCAGAAGAAGAGGTGGAATCATTTGTAAACTACGCTGCAATTCTCAGAGATGATGGCGAGTCTGCGACTTGCGCGATTGCTGTTCACCGAGGATGGGCGATCGCAACTGACGACAAAGGGGCGATCAAGTTTTTTCAGCAATCAGCACCGTACCTTCAAGTTCTATCAACCGTAGATATAGTGAAGCATTGGTCAGAAGAAACAGGTGTTAATTCGTCACTACTACGTGATCTCCTCAATGCAATTCGGGTCAAAGGGCGGTATTTCCCGGATAAAAACCATCCTCTCCGAAGTTGGTGGGAAGCTGCTTCAAACAATATCGATTGATAAGGTTTTTAATTGTGTTGATGAAATTTTATTACACAATGTGGACAAAGGTTCACCCAATAGGATGAATTGTCATTTTTAGAAGCAAGTGACAATAGGATAGTTAATATTATTCGTTATTGCTATCCCACAGATAAATCCCCTTTTCCCAAAACACGAAAACTCCTCATTTTATCTGTAATACCATTTCACGAAATTCTTGATACAAATCACTTTTCTTACTCCCCGTGCCTCAAGAGCCTCCCCTGCTTACCCTACTTGCCATCTGCATCAATCTTAAGGTTAGACGGTATAAATACACTTAGGGATAAACATGTAATAAATTAATTACAAATTATCAATTACGAATTATTCACTCAACTAGAGGAGAAAATATGTTATCTGCAACAGCAACCTCACTACCACCACTGATTCCGCGCGAAATTCTGTTTGGAAACCCCGAAAAAGCTAGCCCAAGACTCTCACCTGATGGCAAATATTTGGCATATATCGCCCCCAATGAACAAAATGTCTTGCAGGTATGGTTACGAACTGTAGGACAAGAAGATGACCAAATACTAACTGCGGACAAAAAACGTGGTATCCGCATTTTCTTTTGGACTTATAATGCCGATCAGTTGATTTACATGCAAGACTCAGACGGTGATGAAAACTTTCACCTCTACTTAGTCAATATTCACTCAAAGATTACCCGCGATTTAACACCATTTCAAGGTGTGAAAGCAGAACTGGTAGAAATAGAACCTAAATTTCCAGACGAAATACTGGTGGCGTTGAACTTGAATAACCCGCAAAAGTTCGATGTTTACCGTATTAACTTAAAAAATGGTGCAGTGGAGTTTGACACTGACAACCCAGGTAACATTATTAGTTGGACAGCTGATGCCGATTTCCAAGTAAACGCAGCAACAGCTAGCACCCCTGATGGTGGTTATGATTTGTTACTACGGGAAAGCACAGATAAACAATGGGAAATTCTCCGCCACTGGGGGCCAGAAGAAGAAGGGAGTCCTATTAGCTTTTCAGGCGATGGCAAAACACTCTATATTGAAGCCAATCATGATGCTAACGCCCAACGCCTGCTAGCTGTTGATTTAGACACCCGTCAAGAAACCGTCATTGCTGAAGATCGGCAGTACGATGTTGTGGGAATAATTATTCAGCCAGTGACGCGAGTTATCCAAGCAGTTTCTTTCTACAAAGACAAACAGGAATGGCGAGTAATTGACCAGAGTATTGCTGCTGATTTTGAAGAAATTGCTAAATTACGTTCTGGGGAGTTCTCTTTAATTAGCCGCGACTTAGAAGATAAAAACTGGCTAGTAGCTTACAACACTGACGATGGCCCAGTTTATTACTATGCCTACAATCGAGAGTCAAAAACTAGCACTTTCCTCTTCAGCAACCAACCGAAACTCGAAGACTTACAGTTAGCTTCAATGCAACCGATTTCCTACGAGGCGCGGGATGGTTTAACTATCCACGGTTACCTAACAACCCCTGTGGGAATAGCTAGCCAGAATTTACCAACAGTACTCTTGGTTCACGGCGGTCCTTGGGTGCGGGATACCTGGGGTTTAGATCCAGAAGCACAATGGCTAGCTAATCGGGGTTATGCTGTTTTACAACTAAATTATCGGGGTTCCACTGGTTATGGTAAGGCATTCGTAAATGCTGGAAACCGAGAATGGGCTGGCAAAATGCACGATGATTTGATTGATGGTGTTAATTGGCTAGTGCAGCAAGGTATTTGTGACCCGCAAAAGATTGCGATTATGGGTGGTTCTTATGGTGGTTACGCTACTCTAGTGGGGTTGACTTTTACACCAGAAATTTTTGCTGCTGGTGTAGATATTGTTGGCCCCAGTAACTTGATTAGTTTAATCCAAACTATACCGCCTTACTGGGAACCGCTCAAAGCAATGTTTTATCACCGCGTTGGTAATTTGGAGACAGAAGAAGAGTTTTTAAAATCGCGATCGCCTTTATTTTTCGCTGACAAAATTCAAAAACCTTTACTCATCGGTCAAGGTGCAAACGATCCACGAGTGAAACAGGCAGAAAGCGACCAAATTGTTAACGCAATGCAACAGGCTAGTTTGCCTGTGCAATATGCACTTTACCCCGATGAAGGACATGGTTTTGCCAGACCAGAAAATCGCTTGCATTTTTTTGCGCTCGCCGAAGAGTTTCTCGCTAAATATTTAGATGGAAGATTTGAACCTTTAACAGATATTCCAGGTCATTCAGGAATAGTTAAATAAAGCCTCAAAAGTATGGGTGGTTAGTGTCATTCACTGACCACCTTGGTATTTGTAATTCTAAAATATTTTTGCCAGTAGCGGTCATCTTCAAATATCAATGTTGCACTTCAAAACCTAAGAAGCATCTACAAAATCAAATGCAGTGTTTACTTAAATTTCATTTGTACTTATTTTTATGTTAAAGCGATGTGATAGATGTACTTGGGCAATAATATTGTTTTGTAGATGCACAATTATCTATCTGATTACGGAAATTATCGATTATTGCTACTACTTCGCCGTGTAATTCATCATATTGTTCTTCATCTATATCAAGATAATTTCCATGAGCAATAATATTTCTTTTTTTTAGTAATTTTTCATCTATTAGTACTTCTTTTGATTCATAGAAACTGTAATCTAAACCTAGCATACATACTATCTCTTTAAAAACTGATGATGATAAATTAGATGTTGCAATTCTATTTTCGTATTTTATGACACTTCTCTCTGTTAGTTTTGTTATAAAAAATTCTGTGACTTCATTGTATATAGTTGCTTTATTGGTTTGATTTGCTTTTTCTAACTTATCTTTCATTGCCAATGCTATAAAATTGTTGGAAAGTTTATTATAAGGAAGACCCTGCATAGCAACAAATTCTAAGTAAGTATTGGCTGCAACTTTGATAAATCCCTCCCAATGAGCATAAAGCATAGTGATTCCACTCCTAAGTAATGCCTTTTGTTTTCCTGAGGAGAATGACTTTAAATCAATTAGAGCTTTCAATGCTGAAAGTTCTATTTTTCGCCATGCAAGTTCTTCTGCCAGCTTATCACTAAGCTGCTCTACGGTACGTATTTTCATGGCTGAAACATTTGACGACCAAAGGGAACTAGTTTCGGTACTCTGCGCTGTGCAGTAGTACCTGAGCCTGAGGAATTTGTGTATTCAGGATTTGTCCAAATTTGTTTTACTTTCTCTCTTATATCGATATGTGAGTGAGATAACTGTTCGTAATTGTAACCAATTCCTAAAGCAATTACTTCATAAGCAGAAACTAAAAAACCTCCTAAAAACTTATCTTTGTTAGGTGCATATCTACGAAAACTATCACTTCCCATTTGTTCATATAAAATCTCAAATGTTTTATTAAACGCAGTTTCTTCTTCAGTATAATTAAACTCTTTATTATTAGCCATCTCTACCATTTTATCTGTCAAAAACCCACTTAAATCATTCCCTATTTTTTTCATTTCTCTTTCTTCAAGAGTCCGGAACACTAAAAACCTGATTAGTAGCTCAATATCATATTGTTCTTCAATAGGTCTCTCACTTAGAGCTATACACTCTCTAAACATTTCATTCTGGCTTAAGTTTTTTACCCAATGAAACATTTCTCTATTAAACATTACTAGGATACAGTTTCTAATCTCTTGTGGAGTAGCTATTGATCCTCCATTATTTAATCTCTGAAATAACTCATATTTTGCAATTTCATCACTTTCCTTTAGAAGAATAGTTGCATCAATCTTTGCTCTTTTTATTAACAACCTCTGAACTTGTGTTAGAGAATTTGGTATATCATATGGATCTTCCCACTTTTTACCTTCCAGATTTGGTAAATATTTAGTTTTTTCAAGAACTAATGGCTCTAGAGGCTTTTTATCTTCATCCTTTAGTTTTCCAATAAACTCATATATCGTTGATAATCTTTGAAGACCATCTACAACATCCCATACTCCATCCTCACGTTGAGAAACAAAAATTGGTGGAATAGGTATACCTAGTAAAATTGATTCTATCAAGCTTGTCTTTTGATTCTTATCCCATCGAAAAAACCTTTGAAACTCTGGATGTATATCAATTTCTGCATTTTCATATAGGCTGATCCATTCCCCAATCGACATGGAATAGTGATCGGCTCTAATCTCTTGTCTCATTTTGTCGATTTCTTCTTGAAGTCCCATGTTTTTACTCAAATGTTGAAAATATGGAAATTTTTGCCAGTTGAACCAATTTGTTATTTCTGTCTTTCAGGCTGAGACAGTTAACTTTTGTCATCATCAAGCTGCGATCAACAAAGCTAAACTGTCAGAACTATACAATAAAAAACTTCAAAAGCCTGCAAAACCAAGCAGGCTTCTCGGTGTAATCCTAAGTTTATAGTCTTAGGGTAATAAGTGACTTATGCAATTAGCTCATTCTATCTTTGCAACCAATTACCTAAAATTGCTGCAAGAATCGCAAATCGCTGGCATACAAACGACGAATATCATCCATTTGATGTAATACCATTGCAAAGCGTTCTACACCAAAACCGGCTGCAAAACCAGTATAAATTTCTGGGTCGTAACGTACTGCTTTAAGTACATTTGGATCGACCATCCCGCAACCCATCACCTCCAGCCAGCGGCCATTCCACTGCAAATCCACTTCAGCAGAAGGTTCGGTAAACGGGAAATAACTGGCGCGGAAGCGAATAGGTAACTCGCCAAATATTGTTTGTAAAAATACCTTAATTGTCCCCTTGAGGTCTGTAAAAGTTAATCCTTCATCAATAGCTAAAAGTTCTATTTGATGGAAAACCGCTGAGTGAGTCGCATCTACATTATCTCGCCGATAAACTCGCCCTGGAGCTACAACCCGAATCGGTGGTTCCTCTCTTTCCATGTAGCGAATTTGCACTGATGAGGTATGAGTCCGCAGCAAATTGCCATCTGGCAGGTAAAAAGTATCCTGCATATCGCGCGCTGGATGGTCAGGGGGGGTGTTGAGCGCCTCGAAATTGTAGTAATCTGTTTCCATCTCTGGCCCTTGAGCTACGGTGTAGCCCATACTGACAAAGATATCCAGCGCCCGGTCAATAATGCCATTGAGGGGATGAATGCGACCTTGGGGGCGGTAAATTCCTGGCATAGTGACATCGAGAGTTTCAGCTTCTAGCTGGGAGCGAATTTGCGCGGCTTCCAAGGTGGCGCGTTGTTGGTCTAGACTAGTTTGCAGGGATTCTTTGACTGTATTGGCGATCGCCCCAATTATCGGTCTCTCCTCTGCACTCAGCTGCCCCATACTTCGCAACAGTGCCCCCAGTTCCCCTTTCTTGCCCAGATAGCTAACTCTGAGTTCCTCTAGGCGTTCTAGGGTATTAGCGGCGGCGATCGCTTGTTCTCCTTGCTGCCGCAGTGCTAAAAGTTGAGCTTCTAAATTGCTAGTCATTAGTTATTAGTCATTGGTCAAACAGGTCATTAGTCATTAGTCTATAGTCAAAAGCTGTGAACTGCTCGATAAATAAACTTATAGCTATGCATCAACTAAACCAAAGGCAACGCTGGAAACCAAACTTCTGTTTATTAGTTAGAGAACAGTGGGTGGGTAAATGTGTTTTTTTACCTGATGCTTGTGGCCTTTGATATTGACAAATGGCTAATAAAAAATAACAAATAACTAATGACCAATACTTCGGCTTCTCTACCAGACGTACTCGCGTTCGCTCAGTACAAGTGACCAATGACTATGAAATTACTAATTAGCAACGATGACGGTATTTCTGCTGTGGGTATTCGTACCCTAGCCAACTACTTAGCACAAGCAGGGCATGATGTTACTGTAGTTTGCCCAGACCGAGAGCGATCGGCAACTGGACATGGATTAACCATGCATCAACCAATTCGTGCTCAAATTGTAGAATCAGTTTTCGATCCGGCTGTTAAAGCTTGGGCTTGCGATGGTACGCCTTCAGATTGCGTCAAATTGGCACTGTGGGCTTTGCTAGACACTCACCCCGATTTCGTTCTCTCTGGTATTAATCAAGGTGCTAATTTGGGAACTGAAATTTTGTATTCCGGCACTGTTTCTGCGGCAATGGAAGGTCTAATTGAAGGTATTCCTAGTGTAGCGGTGAGTCTTACTAGCCATACCTCAAAAGATTTTCAACCTGCTGCCAAGTTTGTCAAAATTCTCTTAGACCAGTTAGCCCAAAAACCACTGCCAGATTTGATGTTGCTCAATGTCAATATCCCTGCTGTGAAGTGGGAAGAAATTGCTGGGGCGACTCTTACCCGCCAAGGAGTGCGGCGTTACATAGATGTCTTTGACAAACGAGTCGATCCTCGGGGAAAAACCTACTACTGGTTAACTGGAGAAGTCATTGAGGATGTAGAACCCCCAAGTGGGTTAAATTTGCCACAAAATGTGCCAACAGATGTCCATGTCATACGTAATAACTATATCAGTATAACTCCATTACAATACAACCTTACCTATGGAACTGGACTAGATAAAATGTCTGAGTGGGAATTCAAGTTTCCCTAAATTTATCGATTTATAAGTAAAAAAATAGAATTAATCAAATGCATCAACTCAAAATCTAGGCTATAACGTAGGGGCAAGCTTGAAAGAAAGGATACACATCTACTCAAAAACCTGGAAAATTTTACTTGAAACAGCCTGATTGACATTTACACAATCAGCCGGAAACAGTGTATGCTGTTTTACCAAGAAATTCTCCCTCTAATCCTTCCCTAGCAAAATCAGTGAGACAGCATAAACTTAAACAAAATCAGTAGCAATTTTTTCATTTATCGCCCGCTCAGTCCAGCAAGCAACACCCATGTCTAGGATAGAGAACCAATTTACCGTACAATTTTGGGGGGTTCGCGGCAGCATCCCCAGTCCAGGGCCACACACTGTTCGTTACGGCGGGAATACCCCTTGCGTTGAGATGCAAGTGGGCGGTAAACGCTTAATTTTCGATGGTGGTACGGGACTGCATGTTTTGGGGCAATCTTTATTGCGCCAGATGCCGTTAGAAGGCCATATATTTTTCACCCACTCGCACTGGGATCACATGCAGGGTTTTCCCTTCTTTGTTCCAGGATTTGTTAAAGGGAATAATTTTCATATTTACGGCGCGATCGCTCCTGATGGTTCTACCATAGAACAGCGCCTCAATGACCAGATGCTCCACCCGAACTTTCCTGTGCCCTTGCAGATTATGCAAGCCAATTTAAGTTTCCACGACATTCGAGCAGGACAACCAATACATATCGATGACATTATCGTCGAAACAGCACCTTTAAATCATCCAGGTGAAGCTGTAGGATACCGCGTCAACTGGCGTGATGGTGCTGCTGTTTACATTACTGATACTGAACACTTTCCCGATCGACTTGATGACAATGTGCTTTGGCTATCTCGTGATGCCGACATCCTAATTTACGATTCTACCTATACTGACGAAGAATATTACTCACCAAAATCTCCAAAAATTGGCTGGGGACATTCTACCTGGCAAGAAGCTGTCAAAATAGCACAAGCTGCTAATGTCAAAACTTTGGTAATTTATCACCATGACCCGGCACACAATGATGATTTTTTGGATCGTGTAGGAAAACAAGCAGCTGCGAAATTCCCTGGTGCAATCATGGCACGGGAAGGAATCGTACTTCAAGTTTCCACCTCAGTTTCATTATCAGAATCTTTTCCTGTTAGCAAGTTTTCTGTCTAAATGTTGCGATTGCAGCAATTGTAGATTTTAGATTAGATTGGCGATCGGAAGCTTTCAGCGCGAGAGCGTACTTGTTAGCTATACCGTAAGACAGCGCTACCCAAGCAAGTTGTCGCCGCGCTGACTACAAAACAAAGGCGACAACAGGAGGACACACTCTAGTCATTAGTTATTTAGCGTTAAGCATTGGTCATTAGACAAATGACTAATGACTAATAACAAAGGACAAGTTGGTACTACAAAACCTGTCCTCCTGAAAGCGGTTTACTATAAGGTAGCTTCCTGCTGATAGCTAAAATAAACCTAAAATCTCAGAATCCACGTGCTAAATTTGTCTCAAAATGGGTGTTCTGTGTGGGTTGCTTCTTCCACCGAAGGGCTACTAACGCCGACTGCTGTTGCACTTGGCAAATTTGATGGCGTACATCTTGGTCATCAAAGGGTTATTGAGCCAGTATTGCACGCTGGTGGTCAGTTTTCAGTAGTCAGTAGTTCGCAGTCCAACGAAAATCAACAACTGACAAATCAACAATATACCTACTCGACAGTTGTTACCTTCGATCCTCATCCACACGAGTTTTTTACAGGGCAACCCCGGACTTTGTTAACGCCACTTGATGAAAAAGTCCAACAATTGCGATCGCTCGGGGTAGAACAACTGGTACTACTACCCTTTGACAAAGAATTATCTGCTTTGACCCCTGAAGAATTTGTGGAAAAAATTCTCGTTCAACAACTCCAATGCCAGCGAATTAGTATCGGGGAAGATTTTTGTTTTGGCAAAAAGCGTAGTGGTACTGCTAAAGATTTGCAATTACTCGCCGCCAAGTACAATATTCCTGTTATTATCGTTCCCTTACAAAGTTATACAGCTGATTCACCTACCCAAAGCAGTTGCACCAATACTACTCCAAGTCAAGATCCCCGTATTAGCACTTCATTGATCCGCCAAACCCTTGAGGATGGCGACATTGAAAACGCAAATCTTTTACTAGGACGCTCTTATACCCTCCTTGGTGTAGTAGTTCAAGGACAGCAACTAGGCAGAACCATTGGCTTTCCCACCGCCAACCTCCAATTGCCAAAAGAAAAGTTTTTACCTCGTCAAGGAGTTTACGCTGTTCGGGTTTTCACTCTCAGTGAAATACCAGATGTCTCTCCTAGTGAGATATTGGGTGTGATGAATATCGGTAACCGTCCAACTGTAAATGGTGCTTCTGCATCTGTGGAAGTACATCTATTCGATTGGTCTAGTGATTTGTATGGTAAAAAACTGGCTGTAGAACTAGTCAAATTTTTGCGCCCTGAACAAAAATTTCCTTCTCTAGAAGCCCTGAAAACACAAATTCAACTTGACTGCCTAGCTGCTAGACAAGTTCTTAGTACTGAGTGGGAACAATAGATAGGGCATTGGGTATGGGAAGAGGACAAGGGGCAGTTTTTGCTGGGGGCAAAAGGGAGAATGAAAAATTACTTCTTTCCCCTCTGCTCCCTGCTCCTCTGCCTTCCCATCTCCCCCTGCTTCCCTATTTCCCCACTCCCTACACTGTATGAGAGAAAAAATTGACGCTCTAACACAAAATCTGACTCTTACCATCGTTGGCAAAACTGAGGCAATACGCTTAGTGTTAGTCGCCTTGTTAGGTGGTGGTCATGCCCTCTTAGAAGATGTCCCAGGCGTTGGCAAAACCCTGCTCGCTAAATCTCTAGCTCGTTCAGTGGATGGCAGGTTTCAACGGTTACAATGTACCCCTGATTTACTACCAACTGACATCACTGGTACCAACATCTGGAATCCAAAAAGTGGCGAATTTACTTTTCTTCCAGGGCCAGCCTTTGCTAATGTGCTACTAGCTGACGAGATTAATCGCACCACACCCCGCACCCAGTCAGCTTTGCTGGAAGTTATGGAAGAGCATCAGGTAACAGTCGATGGTGTCTCTCGTACAGTTCCCCAACCGTTTTTTGTAATTGCTACTCAAAATCCGATCGAGTATCAAGGTACTTTTCCCTTGCCAGAAGCACAAATGGATCGATTTATGTTGTCGTTGAGTTTGGGCTATCCTTCCGAGTCAGAAGAACTCCAAATGCTACAAAATCTCCAAAATGGTGTTAAGGCTGTTGATTTACAGCCTTGTATTACCTTGGCAGAAGTACAGGAATTGCGTTACCTTTGCTCTCAAATCAGAGTGGCAACCTCCCTGCAACAGTACATCCTCGAATTAGTAAGAGCAACACGCCAAGATGAGGAAATTGCTCTTGGCGTCAGTCCGCGCGGCACAGTAGCTTTACAACGGGCTACCCAAGCGTTGGCTTTTCTTTTAGGACGTGATTATGCCATTCCCGATGATGTCAAATTTCTTGTTCCTCACGTTATTTGCCATCGCCTGATTCCCAGAGGAGGACGCAACGCTAGAACTGTTGTTGAACGATTATTGCGGTCGGTTCCCATTCCTTAATTTAAAAGTTAATTTAAACTTCATTTCTGGGGTACTAAAAGCCCTGAGAAATTGCCTATATCTTTCGGGTAAGCCCATTTTTTAGCGATCTAAACTTTGGTTTCTCCATCATTGATTTATCAAGTTGAGTCACCTGTAAGTATTTTGCTATTAACGATTTATTCTAAATCTGACCGAGAAGATATTGCTGCAAATGAAATCAGAGATATTTTAGCTGATTTTTCTAGTGAGTCGGGTTAAGCTGACAAGAGATTTTTCATTGTATAACCAGCAGTAGTATGCTGCACAAATTATATTAATTTCGATCTACCCCAGAAATACAGATCGCCATATTCCTTGCCAAAAATACTTACGCATAATCTGAAACACTTCTAATACTGCGTAAGTCCTATGATTAATACAAGCGCCACTTGTATCTGGGAATGTGAGGAATGTCAATTTTTGTTAAGCCCAAATCCCGCGATCGAGAAATGAACCCGCAAAAGAGCGATGCCTACGGCGGGCTACACCTACACCAAGCACTACGCCAAAGTGCAGAATGGGAATTCAAACGCCAATTTTTTAGTTTACTTTTGGTAATTATTACGTGGAGTTTAGCTATGGGCTGGCTTCTAGCCTTGGTAACTAATGCCCAAAGTGCTACTCCCCCAGCCGAAATTGGCACAGTTGATGTAGTGCCTGCACAATATCAATTGGGACAAGAACTGTATTTGGAAAACTGTTCCGCATGCCACATCGCTTTACCACCAGCCGTTTTCCCAACCCAAACTTGGAAAAATCTCCTGGAAGACTCCCAGCACTATGGCACACAACTCAAACCTTTAGTCGATCCGCCCCGCATTTTAGTGTGGAAATATCTTTTGACTTTTTCTCGTGTCAAACTCAATGATGAAGAAACACCGTATCGTCTCAACAACTCGCGTTATTTCAAGGCTTTGCATCCAGGAGTTAACCTACCACGTCCCGTCGAAATTGGTAGTTGCCTGAGCTGTCATCCCAGTGCTAGTGACTACAACTTCCGCCGCCTCAGCCGAGAGTGGGAAAATTCAAATTAGGGACTAAGGACTGGGGGCTAGGGACTGGAAGAACTTTCCTAATACTCAATCCCCAATCCCCAATGCCCCATCTGGGGGCAAAATGATACTATGAAGAAAGACTAAATATAAGATAAGAGTTAAAACCAATCATTTAAGAAACTGATTGACTAGTTTTTCTCGTATTTTTGAGTTAATTCTCATTTCATACCCATTCCCAACTAAAAGCGTTGAGTTGGGTCAAATGTTTATAATCAATGCCAAACCTTTAATCCCCATCCCCTTTGATTCAGTTCGATAACCTGCCATGCTAAAACTTTTGTTGGGCGATCCCAACGCTCGTAAGCTGAAAAAATACCAACCTTCCGTTACTGAAATTAACCTTTTAGAGGAAGAAATTAATACTCTTTCTGATGAGGAGTTAAAAGGTAAAACCACAGAATTTAGACAAAGACTGGCTAAAGGCGAAACTCTGGATGATATTTTGCCAGAAGCTTATGCTGTTGTGCGAGAAGCAGGACGGCGAGTCTTAGGCTTACGGCACTTTGATGTCCAACTGCTTGGCGGTATCATTTTGCACGTAGGGCAAATTGCTGAAATGAAAACTGGTGAGGGTAAAACACTAGTGGCCACCTTGCCCAGTTATTTGAATGCTCTGACTGGTAAAGGTGTACATGTTGTCACTGTCAACGATTACCTGGCTCGTCGGGACGCGGAATGGATGGGACAGGTACATCGCTTCTTAGGGTTGAGTGTGGGGCTAATCCAGGCAAGCATGACTCCCACCGAACGCCAGAAAAACTATGACTGTGATATCACTTATGTGACGAATAGTGAGGTAGGCTTTGACTACCTACGGGACAACATGGCCACAGACATGAAAGATGTGGTGCAACGCCCGTTTAATTACTGTGTCATTGACGAGGTAGACTCAATTTTAATCGATGAGGCGCGGACACCGCTGATTATTTCAGGACAGGTAGAAAGACCTACAGAAAAATACTTGCAAGCTGCTGAAATAGCACTAACTCTCAAAAAAGACGAGCATTACGAGGTAGATGAAAAAGCTCGTAACGTGCTACTCACAGATGAAGGTTTTGCAGAGGCAGAAAATCTTTTGGGAGTCACAGATTTATTTGACCCAGAAGATCCTTGGGCGCATTTTGTTTTTAATGCGATTAAAGCTAAAGAACTTTTCCTTAAGGACGTAAATTACATCGTCCGTAATGGGGAAGTGGTGATTGTGGATGAATTTACTGGTCGGGTACTACCTGGAAGACGGTGGAGTGATGGATTACACCAAGCAATTGAAGCCAAAGAACACGTAGAAATTCAGCCAGAAACTCAAACTCTGGCAACAATTACTTATCAAAATCTCTTCTTGCTATATCCCAAGTTGGGTGGAATGACGGGAACAGCAAAAACAGAAGAACCAGAGTTTGAAAAAATTTACAAACTTGAAGTCACAGTAATTCCAACCAATCGTGAAAGAAGACGCGAAGACTTGTCTGATATGGTCTTTAAGACAGAAGCAGGTAAGTGGGGAGCGATCGCCAGAGAATGTGCCGAAATGCACCAAGCTGGGAGACCAGTGTTGGTAGGAACCACGAGTGTAGAAAAATCTGAATATCTGAGTCAATTACTGAAGCAGCTGGAAATTCCCCACGAATTACTCAATGCCCGACCGGAAAACGTGGAACGGGAAGCGGAAATCGTCGCCCAAGCAGGACGTAAAGGTGCTGTGACCATTGCAACGAACATGGCGGGAAGAGGTACAGACATCATCCTGGGTGGTAACTCGGAATACATGGCACGTTTGAAGCTGCGAGAATATTTGATGCCTCGCATCGTCATGCCAGAAGATGAAGATGCGTTTGGCATTCAAAGAGCAGCAGGATTACCTACAGGACACGGCGGTGGTCAAGGTTTCGTCCCTGGTAAAAAAGTGAAAACTTGGCGGGCTTCACCGGAAATTTTCCCCACCCAATTGACAAAAGAAACAGAACAGCTACTCAAACAAGCAGTAGAAGTTGCAGTGCGTGAGTATGGCGATCGCAGTTTACCGGAACTGGAAGCTGAAGACAAAGTAGCTATAGCTGCTGAAAAAGCTCCCACAGCAGATCCGGTAATTCAGAAATTGCGGTCAGCTTATAAGCAAATTAAGCAGGAATACGAACAATTTACCGACCGAGAGCATAATGAAGTAGTAGGACTCGGTGGTTTGCACGTCATTGGTACAGAACGCCACGAATCGCGCCGGATTGATAACCAGTTACGGGGACGTGCCGGACGACAAGGCGACCCTGGTTCGACAAGATTCTTCCTGAGTTTAGAAGATAACTTACTGCGGATTTTTGGTGGCGATCGCGTTGCTGGATTAATGAATGCCTTCCAAGTAGAAGAAGATATGCCCATCGAATCGGGGATGCTAACTCGCAGTTTGGAAGGCGCACAGAAAAAAGTTGAAACCTACTACTATGACATCCGCAAGCAGGTGTTTGAGTATGACGAAGTGATGAATAACCAACGTCGTGCTATTTACGCCGAACGCCGTCGGGTGTTGGAAGGTCAAGACTTGAAAGAACAGGTAATCAAGTACGCTGAAAAAACGATGGATGACATCGTTGACTACTACATCAATATAGACTTGCCTTCTGAAGAGTGGGAGTTAGAAAAGTTAGTTGAGAAAGTCAAAGAATTTGTCTATCTGCTAGAGGATTTGCAGGCTAGTCAATTGGAGGATATGTCTGTTACTGAGATTAAAGCCTTCCTCCACGAACAGGTGCGAATTGCTTACGACCTCAAAGAAGCCCAAATTGACCAAGTTCAACCCGGACTGATGCGCCAAGCTGAACGCTTCTTTATTTTGCAACGCATCGATACTCTGTGGCGAGAACACCTGCAACAAATGGATGCTTTGCGTGAATCAGTGGGATTACGTGGTTACGGTCAAAAAGACCCGCTGATTGAATACAAGAGCGAGGGTTACGAGCTGTTCTTGGATATGATGGTGAATATTCGCCGAGATGTAGTTTACTCCTTATTCATGTTCCAGCCGCAGCCGCAGCCAGTGGTGCAGGCTTCTTCGGAGATGGTGTAATTGAGAGTATAAAGACGCGATAAATCGTGTCTGTTGATTGATTTAACGCACAAAAGACGCAGAAGCACTAAGAATGCCTTTGCGTCTTTGTTTTTTGTAATTTTGGATTTTGCAACAAATCTAAAATCCAAAATTGTTATACCAATTCAATTAATCATTGCAACACATCCTTGGGTCAAGACGCGATGAATCGCGTCTCTACCAATGGTCTATTGGTATTAGAGTAAACCGCCAGCAGCTTGAAACCGAGCGCGGGCACGTTTGAAGGCTTGAGTCGCTTGAATTTGTGCTTGGCGGTCGTCTGCTGTCACTTGACCCAGACGTGCTTCTGCTTGGTTATAAGCAGTACGGGCTTCTTCAAGGTTAATTTTGTCACCACGTTCGGCACCGTTAACGAGAATTGTAACTTCATTCTCTTCTACTTCGGCAAAACCACCTAAAAGAGCGATCGCTTCCCAATTTTGATTTTTAGCAGCACGGACTCGCATCACACCTGTATCTAGGGCGGTCAACAGTGGAGCGTGTCCAGTTAAAATACCTAACTGACCAGTAGTACTAGGTAAAACTACTTCTTCAGCCGGGGCATCCCAGACTGTTTTATCTGGAGAAATTACGCGAACGGTTAATGTCATTTGTCTTTTGTCCTTTGTCCGTTGTCGTTTGCAATTGCCATTAGTCATTAGAATTTGTACTAATGACTAATGACTAATGACTAATGACTAACCTTTAATTTTTTCAGCTTTGGCGATCGCTTCGTTAATATCGCCCACCAAATAAAACGCTTGCTCTGGCAGGTCATCCAACTCGCCAGAGAGAATTTTTTGAAATCCTTTGATGGTATCTTCCAGCTTCACGTATTTACCAGGAGAACCAGTGAATACTTCTGCCACAAAGAACGGCTGAGACAAGAAGCGCTCAACTTTCCGCGCCCGCGCCACTACCAAACGGTCTTCTTCAGACAATTCATCTAGACCGAGAATAGCAATAATGTCTTGTAATTCTTTATAACGTTGCAGAGTTGATTGCACAGCACGCGCAGTTTGGTAGTGTTCATCACCGACAATTCCGGGCTGTAGCATGGTGGAAGTTGAACCCAGGGGGTCCACCGCTGGATAAATTCCCTTAGCAGCCAAACCGCGAGACAGTACCGTGGTTCCGTCCAAGTGAGCGAAGGTGGTTGCGGGTGCGGGGTCGGTAAGGTCGTCCGCTGGTACGTATACTGCTTGAATTGAGGTAATAGAACCCTCTGTAGTCGAGGTAATCCGCTCTTGCAGTTCGCCTACGTCAGTTCCCAATGTGGGCTGATATCCTACCGCTGAAGGCATCCGGCCGAGGAGCGCTGACACTTCCGAACCTGCTTGCACAAACCGGAAGATGTTGTCAATAAACAGCAGCACGTCTTGTTTGTTGACATCACGGAAGTACTCTGCCACTGTCAATCCCGAAAGACCAACCCGCATCCTCGCTCCGGGTGGCTCGTTCATCTGACCGTAAACTAGAGCAATCTTCGATTCGTTGAGGTTATCTTTGTTGATCACCCCAGATTCAATCATTTCGTTGTAGAGGTCATTACCTTCACGGGTACGTTCACCCACACCAGCGAAAACAGATACTCCACCGTGCTGAGTAGCGATGTTGTTAATCAACTCCATCATGATCACGGTTTTACCAACCCCAGCACCGCCGAACAGACCAATCTTACCGCCGCGTCGATAGGGTGTCAGGAGGTCAACAACTTTAATCCCAGTTTCAAACACTGAAGGTTTGGTTTCCAGTTCAGTGAATTTGGGAGCAGAGCGGTGGATAGGTAAGCTGTCTTCAGCATTTACAGGTCCTCTATTGTCCACGGGTTCGCCAAGGACGTTGAAAATCCGACCCAAGGTGGCTTTACCAACTGGCACTCTAATGGGAGCGCCTGTATCGACGACTTCCAGACCACGCACCAAGCCATCAGTGGAACTCATTGCAACAGCCCGCACCTGGTTGTCGCCCAGCAATTGCTGCACTTCAATGGTGAGGTTGATTTCCTGTCCAGCTTCGTTGGTGCCTTTGATGGTCAAAGCGTTGTAGATTTGCGGCAATTTCCCGCCGGGAAATTTAACGTCTACAACTGGACCAATGATTTGGGTAATGTAGCCTATGTTTGTTTTTTCTGCGGTTGTGACCATGCTGCGCCTAATGATTGAAGCTATATTTCAGATAAGGTCGTTGAAGACATAAGATTAAGCAATGTCATCTTTCACTCTAGCATCGGACGGGACATAACTCCCTTACTAATTCCTTAAAAAGGAGTTGAGCGGCTGTAGTTGTAGTCCTCATTCTGACTAGATTAATGTAATAGACTCCAGTTTATCCCCGATCTTATTTTTTAGATGCGAGATGCGATCGCCCTAGCTATGAGATTAATAATCAAGATTGAAAACTAGATAAATATATGGTAAATTTATATACAAATATATAATAATATGTTATTTGCTTTGCATAGGTACATCCCCTCGTAGGTATCGCCAACACAGGAGCCTGCAAAGCGAAGTTGAAATTCAATCAACCTAGACAAAAAATCTGCCCTTTATAGCGATCGCTTAAAAGAGCAGTACTATGCCATTTCATTCAAATAATTAATACAAATGCTCTGAATGCAGTTTCGGAATTGGATAAAGCAGAAGCTAAAAATTTCTAGTTTTATAATATACATTATGCACTGGTGCGAATGAATTAAGGCTGATACTATAAATATGTATTTTAGTCAAAAATAAAGAGCTATATTAATTTTTTTCCATATCCAAGATAGATTGATTTCAGAAAATCTATGTACAAACTACATTTCCAAATCTGATAAATATTTATAATATAAAAATAGGTATAGAAAGCGGAGAGTCCCAGCAAGTGGCTTTTGGCAAACATAATTATAGAAACAGTTTTTAGTTTAGCTAAGCCGTTTTCGATTGATACTCACACCTCCATTGAGCAATAATTTATGAATTTATCGTCAGCGCGACAATATTTTTATCAAGAGATTCAGCAGTCTGACGAGGAAATTAATTTAGCAAAGGCAGCTTTATACATCGCACAAGAAGAATATCCTAACCTAGACTCAGAGGAATATCTCAACGCCCTTGATACAATAGCATGGGAGGTGCAAGAACGCCTGCCAGAGCAGCGATATCCTTTGCGGATAATTCAAACTATTAATCAATATATCTACGAAGATTTAGGATTTTCTGGTAATAAAATTGACTACTATAATCCGCGCAACAGTTATTTGAATGATGTAATTGATAGACGATTGGGGATTCCCATTACTTTAGCGCTAGTTTACTTAGAAGTTGCACGACGCATTGACTTTCCGATGGTGGGTATAGGAATGCCAGGACATTTCTTGATTCGCCCAGATGTTGCAGATATGGAAATTTTTGTTGATGCCTTCAATAGTGGTGAAATAATATTTCCCGAAGATTGTCAAGAAAGACTATCTCAACTTTATCAGCAACCAGTGACGCTACAACCAGAATTTTTAGCTGTGGTAACTAATCGGCAATTTTTGGCACGAATGCTGACAAATCTCAAATTTATCTACCTCAAACAACAAGAGTTAGAAAAAACACTAGGAGCAGTTGAACGAATTTTACTATTGTTTCCCGATTTAACTTTAGAATTGCGCGATCGCGGTTTGATCTATTATCAACTCGGTTACTACCCCCAAGCCGCAGCAGACTTACAAACTTATTTACTAAAAGTTCCTGATGCCAAGGATGCATCGGTAATTCGGCGGCTACTTGGCGAATTGGGTAAAGATGGCTAGGGAGTGGGGAGATGCACAGATGTGATTCGACTTGGCGGTAGTTGAATCTCAACTTCGCTCGATTTTTGCGTAGTCGAAACTCACCAACCAGGAGATGGGGGAGATGGGGAGAAAAACTAATGACCAATGACAAATGATAAATGACTAATAACTAATTTTGTTCTTCTGCGAGTCGTTTGAGGCGGGAAAGTTGAGCTTGCATGTCTTGTTTTGTCCAAGATGCAGCAAAGGTTTTGAAACCCCAACTTACTAAGGGATTAGGAATATGGAATTCAAAGCGGTTGAGTAAGAGCGTTCCTTTTTCTGCTGGTTGACATTCCCAGCGATCGCGCCCTTGGAAAAATCCTTCAAATTCCCAGACTACCAAACCCGGTTGTCGCTCCACAACTACACTATTCAAAGTAGGTTTGAGTAGAGGAATTTGAATAATAAAGCGACTTTTACTGCCTAAATCAGTACTCCAAGTTTCGCTCACAGGTTCGCAACGAAGCAGCGGGTTAAGCCAACGGTGCATGAGAGCTAAATCGCTAATATAGCGCTCGACTATCGTAGCTGTAGCGTTAATTTGAATTGATTGTTCCAATACTTGGTTGTCTGTCATTGGTGATTAATCAATAGAAATAAATATACATAATAGTACTAAAAAATTATCAATAATCTATTTTTAAGCTTATGTGTCGAGTAAACAAAAAAAATACTCATAATATCAAGGGCATATGTGAGTTTACTGGTAATTTCCTGGTAAATTAATAGGCAAAACACTAGTAAACTTACTGGGATGCAAAAATTATTCGTTTAAATTAAGCCACTTAGTAAGTATCTCAAGTGTTTTTAGCAAACATGTGAAACCCTGATAGCAAAAAAGCATGAACACAACTTGGCCAGGAATAACCCAGTTGATAGATATTAGTTTATCAATGAGGGGACAGCAATTTTTGGCACAATCGCCGTCCAGCCTGCAACAAACTCAAGCAGCAGTAAATCAAGGAGTCGGTGATGTGCAAGGAATTGTTCAACAGTTGATTCTGTTTTTGCCCCGTGTACTGGGGGCAGTGGTAGTTTTATTTGTAGGTTGGCTAATTGCAGCGATCGTCGCGACGATCGTGCAGAAAATCCTCAAACGTACAAATATAGACAACCGGATTGCCGCAGGGGTAACAGGTCGTCAGGATGTTCCCCAGGTGGAGAAATTAATCTCCGACTTGGTTTTTTGGAGTATTATCCTGCTGACGGCGGTAGCTGTTTTACAAACGCTAAATCTCGAGGTAGCCTCTCGACCGCTCAATACTTTTCTCGATCAACTTATCGGCTTTCTGCCAAAGTTAGTTGGTGCGGGAATCCTTTTGGGAACCGCCTGGGTATTAGCTACTATTGTCAAGATTATTAGTGTGCGCTTATTACGGACATTTAACCTAGATGAACGTTTGAATCCCCAACCTGCCGATAGCGTACCCAGCCTCAATCAATTGTCTTTAAGTGAAACCATTGGCAATGCTCTGTATTGGTTTATATTTTTACTGTTTCTGGTTCCGATTTTGGACACTCTCGGACTCAGGGAAGCTCTACAACCAGTACAAGCTCTAATTACTAAAATTCTGGTAATTTTGCCAAACATTTTAGCAGCAGCGCTAATTGCCGCAGTTGGCTGGTTTATCGCTAATGTGGTGCAGCGAATTGTGACAAACTTGCTCGTGAGTACTGGTATTGACAATTTAGGTAATCGATTTGGGTTATCTTCGACTACGGGAGTGCAATCTCTATCGAGTATTATCGGCACGATTGTCTATATTTTGATTTTGATTCCTGTGGCGATCGCAGCGCTCGATGCTTTACAAATTGCAGCGATATCAGTGCCAGCGATCGCTATGCTACAACAGGTTCTCAACGCTGTACCTGCCATCTTTACAGCGGCAGCAATTTTGATTGTTGCCTATTTTCTGGGACAGTTTGTCGCAGATTTGGTTACAAGTATTCTGACTAATTTAGGCTTTAATAACATTTTCACTGTATTAGGTCTGACAACACCTACCAGACGAATTGTCATTTCCGCAGAACCAACACAACCAATACCTCCTCAGATTTCTACCCGCACCCCATCAGAAATTGCAGGCATTGTTACCTTAGTAGGTATTATGTTATTTGCAACGGTGGCGGCAGTAAATATCCTGAATATTCCAGCCCTAACAGCCTTAGTATCTGGTATTTTGATTATATTCGGGCGGATTTTGGCGGGCTTGGTAATATTTGCGATTGGTTTATTCCTGGCAAATCTGGCTTTTAACATTATTACCAGTTCCGGCGACCGCCAAGCACAGATTTTAGGACAGGTAGCGCGGATTTCCATTATTACTTTAGTCTCAGCAATGGCACTGCAACAGATTGGAGTTGCTAGCGATATTGTGAATTTAGCCTTTGGACTTTTACTAGGTGCGATCGCTGTTGCTATTGCCCTAGCTTTTGGTTTGGGAGGTCGTGATATTGCCCGCGAACAAGTTCAAGAATGGCTCAATTCTTTCAAAGGTAGAAACTAAAAGTTGATGAAGGCGCAATTCGTCTGTAAATTTGAGAAAATGTAGCTGTAAGCATCAATAGTACAAAAAATCTATCGAGAATTTTGTCTAAAAGGTTGAAAGTTACAGCTTAGAAGCTCGGAGTTTGAGCGTAGAACTGACGTTTCGAGTTCTGTTGCTCAAGTTCCGAGTTATAAATATATTTGCCAGGATTACATTATCAAAGTTCTTAAAATTACTGTTTTAGGGCTACTTCTGCTATTTCTAGGCGATTACCACTAGGATCGCGAATGAAAAAGCGGTTGTATGTTGGTATAAAGCGATCGCGAATTATTTCTACCCCATGAGCTTGGAGGTGTTTGGCAAATGCTTCTAAGTTGTGAACTCGCAAACATATATGCCGCCTAGATAGTTCGTTGTTAGCCTGCTTCTCTATACCAATGTGGATTTGGATATCTCCTAGCGTATACCAATTTCCTCCATTAGCTTGGAGTCCTTCTGGTTTGGTAATTTCCCTAAGTCCCAAAACTTGGCTGTAAAAAAACAGCATAGCTTTCTCTGCTTCTGGTGTTGATGTCATTTGAACATGATCGATTCCATTAATCCACACTTTAATTGCCTCTATTTTTTATACTCATGGCAAGTTTCGGTTTTGACTAAGAGAATGTCTCAGAAGTATTAAATATTTCTCCCGATTCCCCCTAGCCCCTTTTTTAAAAGGGTAAATCATCTGAAAGTTCCCCTTAAAAAGCCGGATTTAAGGGGAACTACAAGTATTTAATACAACATTAATAAGTCTTCAGACATCCTCTGAGGTGCGATCGCCTTTAAGAAGAATACATAAAATCAGGTCAATCTTAATACAGAATATGACAACCTTTATAAAAACTTTGCCAGTTGACAATTTAACTCAGACGGTTCCGGCAGAGTTGTTGCAGTGATTGTTTAACGATTCAAGCCGTGATAGCTATAGGTTGAAGTGAGGACATCGGCTCCAAATTACTTGCAGTCCAATCAGTTCGGCCAACTGTGGTCCAAAAGTAGACTTTGCTTTTCCATAATCAGGAAACTGAGCCATGATACGCTTGCCAGGCGCTGTTTGCTGCCCATCATTGATTAACTCAGCTGCCTTATATTGATTAACAATAGCTTTTAGAGCCTTAATCTCCTTTTGACGACGAGCATCAAGGTATTCAAAACAGGTGGGATCGGCAAAAAGATATGCCTCATATTCATGCAACTGAATGTACGGAATGAACCGATAATCGTTGATATCTTCTGCAAAGCGTTGCTCTAAAAATTCAACTCGCTTTGTGGGATTTTGGCGCAAACTTTCGGATTCAGCTAATCCTGGAAACTCAGGATGGATCTCATAGAAATCAATCATAGTAGTGAAGAATACATCAGAATTTCTATCTTCGCTGAGTGATGCCTACGGCGGGCTACGCCTTGACTAAGCCGCTCCGTCACTATCACTGCTCATTTCACTCCAAGTAAGTATGACAGGCGTGGAGAAGCAGCGAAGAAACGAGCGATTGATTTGCTGAATGTGCCTCTATAGTAGGCGTAAAAACTGCTAATTTGAGCTGCACTTGGAGAAACTCAACGCTCCTAATGTTATGAGTTATTATATTTAGGCTTACTTCTCTTTATAATTCTGTCTGCTTTTTTCTGCGCTTCTTGAATAGTATTCATTCTCTCAATTTGAACTTTGTATCCTGGAACATAATTTTTTCCGGATTGTAAATGTTTTTGAATAGTTGTATAAATTTCTCCTTTCTTTGCCACTCCTGTATAATTATTCCTACCTCCTTGAGTTAAAATTTTATAAACTATCGGTTTATCATTAGATAACTGGCCAATTCCCTCAAGAGTAAAATTTACGGTTTTTGTTTTAGGTTTTGAATTTTGAGCATTATCTAATGAGTTTTTATCTTTAATAATAGGTTTATGATTAGATTTTGGTTTATTATTTTGTGTTTCTGGGATAGATTTTATAATCCTAGATTTGGATAGGTTCTTAGTAAGAATTAAAATATTTAAATTTGCCTCTAGAAGTTTATTAATAATAATTTGTGTAAATTCCTTAGGTGTAATATTTTGTAAATCAATATAACTAACTGTCGATAGAAGTCCTGGAATCTCTGTTTTATCAAATCGTGCAGGAAGAATATACTCTTCTTTTGTTTTAAATGCACGAGCCTGGGCACTTTCTCTTTCGTGATTAGTCCAAGTCTTCTTTAAATAATGTTCAGAAATAAAGATGACACAAAAGTGCGCCTCATTCCGATAAATTTCATCTAAATGAACATATAAATTCTTGCCCCAAAGAGTAACCTGTTGAAATTCGTCGTAGAAAACTTTGATACCAGAATTTTGAAGAGCAACAGCAACTGCTCGAACATATTCTCTATTTTCGCTTGCAAAAGATAATGCAACATCATATTTTTTATTCATAACTAGTGATCTACAATACTACACACTAAAGAAACGTATTTTTCACTGTCATACAAAAATAACACTGCTACACTAAGATTATGCAGTGTAATTTACAGTATGACTTCACCTCAATTTAGTATTAGAATTCCGCCAGAGCTTGAGCAGAGGCTAATGGGTTATGCCAAGCAGAATGGTATGACAAAGACAAAAGTGATGATTGATGCCTTAGCTCACTACCTTGGTTGTGGTGAGGATGTGCCACTGACACGCAGAGTTAGCAAACTAGAAGAAAAAGTATCAGCATTAGAGGCTGAGAGAAAAGACAAGTAAAAAGTATAGTTTTATTTACTAAAGAATTAACCTTTAATAGTGCGACAAACTCATGCCTAAATCTGACCCAGCAAAAATAAAAAAAGTAGCTTTCAGCCTACCCTTCGGTATTGGCTCAGTAGAATGGGAAGCAGACCCAACAGAACGTAGGGCAGCATGGTCACTTTATGTTGAACTTGTAACTCGCATTGCTGTTCAGTCTTTGGAAGCAGACAACGGACTTTTGCGAGAAGCTTTGACATCCTTATACAACTTGTTTCCTGTAACCCGGCAAGTTCTTAAAGAAGGTGGCCCAGATGTGGGTGCATCTCATGATTCAGTTGGTGGGATAGCGATCACTGTATTGAATAATGGGTTGCGCCCATTCCTTTCTAAGTGGCATCCACTATTGCAGACATGGGAGGCTCAGAAACCGCCTCACCAAAGTCCGAAAGAGCATGAGCGAAATTGGTCTGAGGAACCGAAATTACGGGAAGAGCTGGAATTGCTGAGGAAGGATTTGGAACAGTATGCAAATGCGTTAGCTGTAATAGCTGGAGTAGAAGAGTAAATAACGAATGTATCTAGAGTAAATTAACTTGACTTTGGCGACTATTGCTGGCGTGAACGAATAACAAAAGGAATCTTTAGAAAAAGGATTTAAGATTTTCGTTCATCTGTAATTCCCCAGATTAGTTGCTTTATGGGATCAGGTTCTGACTGGCGGAAATCAACCCACATCATGCCTTCTAGAAAAATTGGTAATTTTGGAGTTTGAACACAATCTGGAAGTAATACAGGAATAACGGGACATCGTCGTCTAAGAAATTCCCGCAAAAAAGCATCTAATTCTGCGTCTTGCCAGGGGCCAGTATTATTCTTTCCAATAAAGACAGCCGCAGCTTTTATATTCCTGATCTGTTCTTCCAATGCTCGTTGCCAGGGTAAACCGGGTCGGAGTTCCCATTCATCTAGCCAAGGCAAAATCCCTAATTCTTTAAGCTCTTGGCCAATGAGCTTGACATTTGGCTTATCATTGCTGTTGTGGCAGAGAAATACGTCGAAGTCTTTTGTTGCTATTTTCCCTTGAAGTGAAGAAGTCGCAGTATCACGATTGCGTTGCAAGTTGGCAGTTTTATCCATTTTTGCAAGATTGGATACCTGTGTTTCTGTTATTTGCTCTGCCTGTTCTGGATCTATCAAAGAAATACGAGTTTCACAAACGCTACAGGCAATCCAGTCAAAACCACGTTCACGCCGCATCTGGACATGCTGTTCAGGAATTGTTGCACCACAATTATGGCAAGCAAGAATGCGCCGCTGTTGGATATTTTCTGCTAACGCCCGTCGCTTCAAATGAATCAGAATGTAGTTTTCAAATTGAAAGCGCGTTTGTTCATTTGCCGCTGTGTCAAAAAAGAGTGTTAATTCTCCCTTACCCTCTTGAACTTCCCGTAAGAACATGCCACATAATCCACCCACTTTTGCTTTGTAAGTTGCGGCATTCTTCCATAAGTCTTGTTTGATAAAAAATCCACTTCTTGTGAGCCTCACAGCTAAAGTCGCATAAATATTGAGAACTGCACCTTCAAATTCAAAAATTACTGTTTGACCTTCTGGATTAGGTGCATCGGGCCATTCACGGGTAAATTGTGATGGAAATACCAAATACGCGCCATCGTCCGCCCATTCGCGTAAAACTAACTCGTGGTATAGTAACTCTTCAACTGTTGCAATTAGCAATAGTTCTTCGAGCCCTTTATCCTTAATTCGCTCATCTTCTGACATCCGAAAACGCCCGTGTCGTGCATCTTCTTCAGCGATACTGCCTAAACCATCAGGTTCATCCTTAGCAGCATTAATTAGAGCAGAAGCGTAAGCATCCAGCAATTCAGGTTGCAGTAAAACATAATTTCCAAAAGAAATTCGTCGGATTAAGTCCCTCGACTCAACTCGTCCAATACAGATATCAAATTGGGAACGCAACTTTTCTTTTTCGGTAGGAGTGTTTTCCGACTTTAGGAATGCACGATATAAGTCATCTACTGTAGATAACAATCGCTCGGCTTTTTTCTCTGCAATTAGGAAATCTTTGATTTGCTGGAAGAGTTTTGTTGAGCTGACGCTTGGCAAAGCTTTCCAATTAATAGCGTTGCGAATTGTATCGACTAGTTCTGGAATTTTCCACCCCTCTTTGGCGCTAGTTTCAAAGTATCCATCAAAGCCTAATTCTTTTACCCATGTATCGATACGCTTTTGACTAACGCCGATCCCACCCCGATCTGCACGAGCAGCAACCAGAAATTTCTTGAATGAAGAAGTATTAGAAGACTGAAGCCGTTGTGCTTGAGTGAGCGCCCGATCCCAGTGACGTACTCCAGCGAAGGGATCGGTTTCACTACGAGTATCGAAGATAATGAGAGCAACAGCTACTTCATTTAGGTGTAATTGATGAATCAAACGATAGCCTGGTTGCCCTGCCAGATCCCATAGCATAGTTTCACGAGTCTCTGCTTGAGAACTTTCTACAATGCCTTGCTTATCGAATGTCCAAACTCGCCGTCCGTGAGTTGATTCCGTTGGCTGGAAGTATTCGCCACTTAGCACTAAACCAAGTCCAGATTTTCCTACTCCGCTATCTCCTACTAAAACAACTTTGGCATTGGCATAATGAACCGAAGATGAAACCGAAGGAACAGTCAATAAGGTAGGAAAGTCTAACTCCCAGATATGAACGATCGTGTCCTTTTCCCCAAGAGTGGCGAGAATAGGCAGCTTTGGATTGAAGGCAACGCTGGAGAGCCATTTACCCGAAGTGGATTCATGAATAACTGCTACAGTTTCCCAAGTTTTGCAATTCCAGAGTCGAACAGAGTTATCCAGAGATTTAGATACAAGAAATTGACCGTCGAAGGAAAAAGAAACATTAGTGACTGCATCTGCATGGCCTTCAAGAATCCTAGTTAGCGAGCCAGTGGCAGTATCCCAGAGCATGATAGTACCATTGAAAATTGCTGATGCCAACACTTGACTATCCGGCGACCAGGCTATACTAAGAAATTTGCTATTTTTTAAATTTATGGACTTGGAGGATGTTTGAGTTATGTAAGAAGCTACTAGCTGTAATTCATTTGTTTCGGCTAACTCGGCGTGCAACTCCCTTAACTCTGTCATTTGAACTTCTATACTTTCCTTGTTTTCAATCTCTTCGAGAGTACTCAATATCGCGTTCCATTCTCGTTCTAATTGTTGCAGCTTTTCTAGCTGTTCTAGGTGCTTTTGGTGAGCAGCATTAATCTTGTAAACACTAATGCTAGTTAGATTTTGATCTAATAAGGCTAGCATTTGCCCACTTGAATCCCAAACAAGATTACCTAATCTTTTGTTTTCTAGTAGCTCATCTAATAGCTCACCAAAAGATTGACGTTTATAAGAATTCTTTTTAAAAAATATATTATTATTAATAATATTAATATCATTGCTAGAAACAAACTGTAAGCCCTCACTACTACCAGAGTATATAACAAATGTTTCTCTATCAGGTCTAGTGACCTTGTTGTCGCTAAAGAGATTCGCTATCTTTTTAGAAGTAAATTCTATTTTTCTAGAAAAATTTTTAAGTTTTTCCTCTATATCCTCTATTTTTTTTTCTGTTTGTGCATCCCAAAACTTAATTTTTCTAGAAAAATTTTTAAGTTTTTCCTCTATATCTTTTTCTATTTGTGCATCCCGCCACTCAAATTTTGCAGAAAAATTTTTAAGTTCTTTCTCCATGATTGTTTCTATTTGTGTACCTCCCCAAACCTTAATTTCTTTATTCTTATAGTAATCGCTATTTCTTGATGCAAACATTTTTCCAGATGGACACCATGCGATCGCATTGCTGTTCTCATTTTCAATTGCAGATCGTAGATTGCCTGTGTTAGTATTCCAAATCTTTATTGTGTTATCGGCAGAGACTGATGCTAAAACTTCTCCATCTGGCGACCATGCTATTCCAAATACAGTGTCTGTATGTCCTTCAAGTACGGACCTACGCTCTCCAGTTTCTGTATTCCAAAGCTGGATTGTATGGTCTTTGGAGGCTGAAGCAAGCTTTTTCCCATCCGCTGACCATGCAATTTGAGTGATGATGTCACTGTGTCCTTCCAGGGTATAGCGCAGCTTGAAACCGGAAGGTGGCGAGAGAACCGAATTTTCCTGCTCCGAACTTGCTACTTCAGACATACTGTCACTCCGTTAGGCACTAACTTATACCATTACTCATTCAATACTGTAGCCAAAATAATCATAATCTACCTGACAAATACTTACACCAAAGGGCTAATAAGTGTAATGCAGCCCTGGACTAATTGCCAGCCCTGATACTCTAGCAGTCATCTCACAAATCAGGTGGGAGTTCTGCAGGAAAATCATTAGTAGCATCTATGATGACGCTAAAGTGAGTCACAGTGCCAAAACGATAAAATTGTACGCTAGGACTGAAATCCTTTCTTCATATCGGCGTAGCGATAAATAATAAAATAAACCTTTAGCTGTTATAGTACAACTGCTAAGGGTGTAACTACTTATTTAGACTTAGGTAAACCTCCTCTCAGTGTCAGGTCAACTCCTATCTTTATGGTCGTTGACCGTGAGTCAGAGTTAGGCAACTCCAAAAAATAAATTATCCAATTTGTCTACTCAACTAAACTTCTTTCTTCGTTGTCCCCCTTGTCTTCCTTGTCCCTCTACGATTGAATATTTTTTTACTTGGAAGTCCCTAAGGCACAAAGCACCCTACATTTATAGCTATTACTTTCTAAGTTTTACCTTGTGGAGTAATTCATCTTTAATGCGGTTGAGAATTGAAGTTTCATCAAGGTTTGTCAAAATCCGATTAATTACTGCTTTTGGCCCATCCGGTCCCCAAGTCGCGCCGTTGGCTAAATAAACTTTAGTAACTTGTCCAATACCGTAAGAAGAAACACCAGCGACTCCAGCTTGGGTAAGTGCTACAGATATATAAGGGCCAAGGGCAATACCACCTGTTGCGGTTGCAGAGATACCAAGTAAAGTTTTCAATCCGCTCAAGCCCAAGTTTGCCAAGAGTTCACTAGCACCAATGCCACCCATACTCAGGGCGATTTTTTGGAGCAATTGTGCGGCTCCGGCTTCGGTCATGGAGAAACCATAGAGTTTAGATAAACCTAAAATTAAAGCGATATCAATGACTACACTACTAAGAATATCTACCACAGTCACGGGATTAAGAGCGATCGCCACTGCCTTAGTCATCACAGCCTTCCAAATCAACTGATTGGCATTCATCTCACGAATCATCAGTTTTCGCTCTACCAATTGCTCATTTACAGTGTCAGCATAAAGCATGGTATTGAGAGCAACCAAGGCTTTGCCTTCGCGGTGGAGAATCTCTAAAATTTTCAGCTTCAGTTCCTCGACTTGGGCATTACCTGGACGCAACTGGATGCCCCTAGTACCATCATGGCGAAAGACCGCTGTTTTTACCAATGGTGATGCTGCCGCCATGACAATTTCTAAAGGCGTGAGTAATTCTCGCACCCTTCGATCGCGGATTTTGTGATAAATTGCTGTGCGATCGGCTTCTGGATATTGGTCTACTTTGTTAAACACCAGAATTATTGGTTTACCTGCTTCCCGCAATTGCGAAAGGGCAATATGTTCTATTTTTGTCATGTCGCCAGATATGACAAACAGTATCAAATCTGCTTGTTTAGCAATCTGTTCAGCCAACGCAGTGCGGGTTGCCCCATCTACTTCATCTAATCCAGGAGTGTCAATTAATTCCACTTGTGATTGACCGATACCAGGGAGAGTGACTCGCAAAGCACGTTCAGTTTCCCCTACCGCCTCTTCGCTAATACTCCAATTCACTCTTTGTGCAGCACGCGTAACACCATGCAGTGGCCCAGTTTCAAATACTGTTTGTCCAACCAAAGCATTGAGTAGCGAAGACTTACCACGTCCCACCATGCCAAAAGCCGCAATCTGTACCACCATGCGGTCTAACTTTCCAAGCATGGTTTCCAAATCAGTAATTTCTGCCTCCAGTCCCGCTTTTTCTTGGGGACTGAGGTCTAGATTATTGATTAAATTTTGCAGTGCCGTTTGGGCTTGTTTATAATTCAGTTCTGTCTGAATATCTTCAAAACTGAAAATGGCACTATCTAGTTCTTCCTCCCAACTGGGTGAGTTGCTGTGATGAGGTTCGGGCAATATGGAAGTCATATTAAATTAAATTTTGAATTAACCTCGCTATTCGATCCTAATTATTTTTACCAGGAAATGGGGAATTGGGCATAGGAATGCTGAGTTAGGAGTTAAGAGTGATGGGATAAAATTTTCTTCCCATCTCCCTCATCTCCCTATTTCCTCAGTTTTAACTCCTGAAGTGAAGTTTAAGAAATTGAGGTCTATTTTGGTGAAGTGTTAACTTAGCTAATTAGTTGCCCAAGTGGGCAAAAATTATGAAAAGCTTTCAATCTTGTGTCGGTATCGGTAAAGATAAAATAGCTCGTTTTGCAGCATCAGCCATAGCAACCTTGGCGATGGCTGCGCCAACGTCTTTGACGAACGCAGGCAATATTAATTATGCCAGCGCTACTCCTCTAAAAATAACTACTGCAAAAGAAATCACTCCACCATCAGTCGCGCTGAGTCCAGCTAAACTAAATATTCCTCAGTTAGAAATTAATCAGACTCAGTATCAAACTGCTGGAATCGATGCTTTTGTACTGGTTCCCATCGTACTTGTTGGCGGTTTAGTTATATTTGTTCCTCTGTTCTTTGGCGGGCTGGTGGTGATTGGTGAACGGGAAGTTGGTATTGTTGTCAGAAAGTTTACCCTTTCCGGACGCGGACTTCCTGCCGGACGGTTAATTGCCCTCAATGGTGAAGCTGGTTTACAGGCAGATACTCTCGCTCCTGGCTGGCATTGGGGCTATTGGCCTTGGCAATACTCGGTTCGCAAAGAGTCGGTAGTTGTTGTTCCCCAAGGTGAGATCGCTTTAATTGTGGCCGCAGATGGTGAACCCAACCCACCACAGCGCATCCTGGGGAAAACTGTAGATTGTGACAATTATCAAGATGCCCGGAAGTTCCTCACCCAAGGTGGCGAAAAAGGTCGGCAAATGGGTTTTCTGACAGCTGGGACTTACCGGATTAACACTGCCCTATTTAAAGTTATTACCGCAGCAAATGCTACAACTCATGGTATGACTCCAGAACAGTTGCGAGTTTACAGCCTAGCTTCTGATAAAGTTGGCATTGTCACTACTCTGGACGGTTTACCAATTTCTGACGGTGAAATCGCAGGGCAGATAATTGAGGGACACAACAACTTTCAAAATGGTCAGAAATTTATTGATGGCGGTGGACGACGAGGCTTACAAGAGCAAATTTTGCTTTCTGGTTCTTGGAATTTGAATCCTTGGTTTGTCCAGGTTGAACAAGTACCGATGACGGAAATTCCTATTGGTTATGTGGGTGTAGTAATTTCTTTCGTGGGTAAGGCACATCAAGATGTCAGCGGTGCAGCCTTCACACATGGTAACTTGGTGAATCCTGGACACAAGGGTGTATGGGTGGAACCCCTGTATCCTGGGAAGCATCCGATTAATTCGCGAATCATGAAAATGGAACTTGTGCCAACGACCAACATTGTATTAAACTGGTCAGACCGTACCGAACGCCATAGTTACGATGCTCAACTGGCTTCCTTAACTGTGCGATCGCGTGATGGATTTGCCTTTGATTTGGAAGTAGCACAAATTATTCATGTGGGTGCTTTGGATGCGCCGAAGGTAATTTCCCGCGTTGGTGCAATGCAAAATCTTGTAGACCACGTATTAGAACCAACTATCGGTAATTATTTCCGCAATTCAGCCCAAGATTATACAGTATTAGACTTTTTGACAGCTCGCAGCGAGCGCCAAGCTGAGGCTGCTGAGTATATTAAAACAGCTCTGCGGGCTTATGACGTGCAAGCGATTGATACCCTGATTGGTGATATTCAGCCACCAGCGTCGTTAATGCGGACACAAACAGACCGGAAAATTGCTGAAGAAGAACGCAAGACTTATGAAGTCCAGCAGATGGCACAAACCCAACGCCAGCAACTTGTTCGGGAAACAGCCTTGGCTGATATCCAGCAAGAAATGGTGAAATCTGAGCAGAGCGTACATATAGCCGACTTGAAAGCCCAAGCCGAAATCAAGCAAGCTACAGGTGAAGCCGAGGGAACAAAACTCCGGGCAATTGCCGAGGGTGAAGGGATTCGGGCTACAGGTAACGCCAAAGCTGAAACCTACCGCGCTGGTGTAGAAGCCTTGGGGGCACAAGGTTATACAGCAATGCAACTGATGCAGATTATAGGCGATCGCCATGTCCGCTTGATTCCAGATGTGCTGGTTGGCAGTAACGGCACTAATAACGGTTTAGTAGATGGTCTACTATCGTTGATTCTATGGAATCAAACCGCTAAACAGGGCGAACTGACACCAACACCTTTACATCCACAACCGATAAGCCCAACCCAACCAACCACAGAAAACGGTATTCCACCCATAATTGTGAATTTTCCTGTGGATAAGTAGGAGCCGATCCCATTTTAGATTTTGCGGAAAGTCGGAGCGCCGACTTTCCTCTAGCTTACGCATTGACAAATTTTATAAACCATGCATTCATAGAAATCAAGAAAAAAAGGAGAACGCTAACCACTATTGGACTGGAAAGACGGATAATTAATCGCGGCAAAGGCATTTAATTCTCTGAAAAACTAACCGAACTAGGAAAACACTCAAATTTGATCGCAAAACAACTGTGATAAACACCAATCGTTTATTTGTGTCGATCTATAGTTTCATTTGCATTAGTCTTCCTCCGCCAACCTAGTTTAACCACCTGACGACTACGAGCGATCGCCAAAGCATCATCCGGAACGTTTTGTGAGATTGTCGAACCAGCAGCCACGTAAACATCATTACCCAAGATGACTGGAGCTACTAAAACGCTATTGGCACCCGTTTTAGTGCGATCGCCTATTTTAGTAGGATGTTTCTTAACGCCATCATAGTTAGCAGTAATTGTACCGGCACCAATATTCACTTGATTACCGACGACGCTATCACCTAAGTACGATAAATGTGCTGCATTGGTGCGATCGCCTAACTGCGTGTTTTTCAATTCCACAAAATTTCCGACACGACAACCAGCACCCACTTGTACCTGACCGCGCAAATGGGCGTAGGGACCAATTCGGCTGCCTGCTTTTACTGTGCTATCTGTTACTACTGAATACTGGACTGTGACATTTTCAGCTAATTGGCTATTTTCAATTAAACTCCCCGGGCCGATGTGACTTCCTGTTTTAATCACCGTATTTCCCCGCAGATGAGTTTGGGGTTCAATAATTACATCCGACTGTAACTCAACAGTTTCATCGATGGTGATGCTTGTGGGATCGATGAGGGTAACACCCGCTAGCATCCATTTTTCCTTGACTCGCCTTTGCAAAATTTCGTAAGCTATTGCCAGTTGTAAGCGATCGTTAATGCCGAGAATTTCTTGATAATCTTCTACATCCACTGCCATCACTTGTCCGACCTGAGTAACGGCATCGGTGAGATAATATTCTTTTTGGACATTATTTGCCTGGAGGTAGGGGAGTACCTGAGCCAAATTTTGCCAGCGAAAGCAATAAACTCCAGCATTAATTCGGTGATTTTGTCTTTGGGCAGCACTACAATCCTTGTGTTCAACCATTTGCTGCACAATATTTCTATCGTTACAAAAAACGCGCCCGTAGCCTGTGGGGTCAGGTAGGTGTGAGGTGAGAATAGTGGCGGCGTTCTGATTTTGGGCGTGAGTTTGTAACATCTGCTGAAGGGTTTCACTACGTATCAACGGTAAATCGCCGTTGAGTACGAGTAAATCTCCAGTGTAATCTTGTAAGTAGGGAAGTAATTGCTGGATGGCATGACCTGTTCCCAATTGTACAGTCTGTTCAACAAACTCCAAGTTGGAAATTGAATGCATAGCAGTTTTTACTTGTTCAGATTGATACCCGACGATCGCGATTTGTCGTGAGGGGGAGAGAGGCTCTACACTTTCGATAACTCTCTCTAGTAGCGATCGCCCACCCAAAGAATGTAGAACCTTGGGTAAACCTGATTTCATTCGTGTGCCGCGTCCGGCTGCTAGAATTGCTACAACTACCATAATCAGCTATTAGTAAAACTGTAATTAATGCTATTTCCTACTTCCAGATGTAGGCTCAAATCATATACCAGCTAATCATAGAAGATTCAAATGAGCAAAGGAGTCAGAATTCAAAATTTAAGAGTCAGAACTCAAAATTCCTAACTCCAAAGAACTTTATCCAATTAAAAAGCCGAGAGTATGATAATACCAATTAGCCTTGATTACAGTAGCTAGAAGTCATTATTCCCTACTCCCTGTTCTTGATGAAAAAACGGATAAACTCGGCAAACTGCTGCACTAGTTTAGGATTGCGCCAACCAGAATCAGCTTCTTCGAGCATCACTGAGAGTGCTTCTTCTGTTGTCAAAGCTTCTTTGTAAGGTCGTTCGCTGGTTAGGGCATCGTAAATATCAATTAACTGAAATACTTGCGCCAAATATGGGATCTCATCCCCTTTGAGTTTATCGGGGTAGCCTGAGCCATCCCAGCGTTCGTGGTGATGGCGAATAATCGGAATTACACCTTGCATACTGCGTAGCGGTTGGCAGATTTTTTCTCCAATTAAAACGTGCTGCTGCATAATCTGCCAATCTTCCGGGGTGAGTTTGCCTTTTTTGAGCAGCACTGCATCGGGAATACCTACTTTGCCAATATCGTGGAGATAACCGCCCCACATCAAATCTCGAATTTGGTAGCGCGAGAGATTGAGGTATTCACCAAAGGCTTGTCCTAGTTTTACCAGGCGTTCGCAATGGTCACCTGTATTGGGATCGCGACTTTCAATGGACATAGCAATGGAAAATAGCACTTGTTCGGCATGGTCTAAGTCTTCGTTGAGACGCTTCTGCCGCACTAAGGACTTGACACGCGCCGCCAGTTCCACACGATCGAAAGGTTTGGTGAGAAAATCATCTCCACCGACTTCAATTCCTCGAATGCGCGATCGCCTGTCATTCAATGCTGTAATAAATATTACTGGGATTAGCCTGGTTTGCTCATCATGTTTGAGCAATTGACAGACTTCAAATCCATCCATTCCCGGCATCATCACATCCAGCAAAATCAAATCTGGTTGTTTTTGTTTTACCAATCCCACAACAATAGAACCACTGTCCGCTTCAATGACTTCGTATCCTTCCATCCCTAAGAGGGCAACAGCAGTCAGGCGACTAGCTGCATGGTCGTCAACCACTAAAACCTTTGGTGGATCTAAATCAAAACCATTCACTTTAGAAGCTTTGGGTTGTAGTGTTTTAGAGACCAATGAATCTTGATTACAAGTTTTCATCCAAGAAGACCCTGCTTGGCTATCTTCAAGCATCAAGTGTTCTTCAGATAAGCCTAAAGAATAACCCTCTATATTTTGCGATCTGACGGTATGATTTGAACCGATACTTTTCACTTTGCTTAGGGGATTTGACCCATTAACAATTTATTCTGTAAAGCTTCTATGGTTGGATTTCCATTGAATTACAAAGGTACTGCAATTATTTCCACAAGTTAACAGTGTCAGATTTCAAAAACAAATTTAGTATTTGACTGTATTTGACTGAGGCTTTCCATAGGCATTATCTTATGATGTCAAGCTGCTAGATGGTTTTTTCACTGTATGTATTTTTTATGTTACGAATAAGCAGTATGCTGTTGTCAAATTTTTTGCTTCTAATTCCAGTATCATATAATTAGTACAAATGTTAAATCAGGCTTTTCACGGAGATTTTTACAGATGTCAGCGCCATAAAAGCTTGTAATTGCCTGCTTATTCTCAAAATATCCGATTTTGACTTGACAGTGTTGATAGTAATCATTAGGTCTAAACATTTTTACTTACTTAGTTATAACAATAGTTAAATACTGTTAACTAAGATGTAATATTAATCACTTACTATATTTTAAGTTATTTAGCCAAAAAAACTCGTTGCTTGAGTACAAAAAACGAAATGAGAATTTTAAGAAAAAATATGTCTAAACTTCTCTGGAATCAAGGACTGAGGACAAGACTGATAATTTTACTCGTGCAATTACAAACTAGTTCCCATGAAATCCCTGCCTTGTGTTGCCGATAGCCACCTTTTTCGCCAATGGGAGGTAGGTTCGAGGGAAGAGGTTTGTTGCTGTTGTTGTCGCCGTCTGACTATGACTTCACTGGGATCGCTCAATTCAGGATCGTGGTAGGGAATAGCAGCACGAGTTAGTAAGTGTTCTTTCTCAGCTTGCGAGAGAACAGGGAGTGCAGAGTATCCCCGTGTGCGAGCGTCCTGATTGTGTGCTGCTACAGTACCAGGCGATCGCCTGCCCACAGGTGGGGTAGAACCGATCGCTAACCCAGCAGACAAAAGTGCTGTACGTACAGCAGCAGCACAAGAATAGGTGGCTAATAAACCATCTCGATTTAAACACAATGACAGTTGTTTCATAAATTCAACAGTCCATAATTGGGGACACTGTGGTGGTGAAAAGGGATCGAGGAAAATTGCATCTGCCGAGAAATCCAACTGACGTACTAGCGCGATCGTCTTTCTAGCATCACCAATTAGCAGCTTCCCTTTCAAACAAGCTGTTTGTACTTGATGCTCAAAAGCTAGCCGGGACAAAATTTCAATGTAATTGCAGTTCCAACTGTCGAACAAATGATGAGCGATCGCAGCTTGTGGTACTGCTGGGTTCAGTTCTAAGCCGATTACTTCAATATTACAACTGGGATTCACTGCCCAAATTGTCTGCAAAGCAGCTGCCGTATTATATCCCAAACCATAACAAATATCCAACAGTCGTAAGACTGGTTTTTGTGCGGCTGTAGTCAGTTGAGTCGGTTCCACAAACTTGAAAAAACTTTCCTGTTTAGCACCATAATGGCTGTGAAAGGATTCACCAAACTCTTGAGAGACAAAGGTGAAAGAGCCATCTGCTGTGAGCTTAGGTGTAAAATTCTCTAAGTGTGACATTTTGTAAATAAATTTGTCATTAGTCATTAGCAAATCATCAATTCCCCATGCCCTATGACCAATACCCAATTTGTTGTTTCGCCAACTTGGCTGTTTGAACACCTAGAAGATCCGCAAGTAGCGATTGTGGATTGTCGCTTTTCTCTAGCTGAACCGCAATTAGGACAACAACAGTACCTAACAAGTCATATTAAAGGGTCATATTATCTTGACTTAAATCAGGATCTTTCCAGTCCAGTGGGTAAGCATGGTGGGAGACATCCTCTACCTAACCCCGATGATATCGCTAACAAATTTGCAACGATAGGGGTCAATTATCAAAAAACTCTAGTTGTAGCTTATGATGATTCCCGCTTTGCTTTTGCGGCTCGTTTGTGGTGGCTGCTGCGCTATTTAGGACACGAACAAGTAGCAGTACTCGATGGAGGCTTCACCGGATGGCAAAAAGCTGGGTATCCGATTACAGATGTTATTCCTCAACCGCAGATGGCGTCATTTGTACCTCAAGTGCAAACAGAAAAACTTGTAGATATCACAGCGGTGAAAAGCCGCAAAGATAGACCAGATGTAGTATTGGTAGATTCCAGAGAAAGCGATCGCTACCGAGGTGAACGAGAGTCAATTGATAAAATTGCTGGACACATTCCTGGTGCAGTTAACTATCCTTGGCAAGAAGTTACAGACTCTACTGGCTACCTACTCCCCCAAGCCAAACAGTGCCGTCGCTGGGAAAACCTAGAAACAGCCCAAGAAATCTTGGTTTACTGTGGTTCCGGTGTTACTGCTTGTGTAAACTTACTTTCTCTAGAATTAGCTGGCATTAGCAAGGGAAAACTTTATGCTGGTAGCTGGAGCGATTGGATTAGTTATTAATCATTGGTCATTAGTTATTTATAGGACTTACGTAAGCACTCCCAATGTCATTGCGACCGGAACGTAGTGTAGGGAAGCAATCCCAGAGTTTTTGGCGATTACTTCGCAAACTCTACTAGACGCACTCGCCTAACTTGCTTAAGAGCAGGGGTACGCTGGTAATGACGTAAAATCGTAGTCAGTGCGTAAGTCCTGATTTAGAAAGGACAAAAAACAAAGTATAAAGTCCGCTCAGAGATTTTCTGTGATTAAAACTCTGTAACAGAGGACAAATGACAAATGACAAATGACAAATTTCAAAACCGACCTAATTCCAAATTGTAATTAATACTGAAGAACCAGCCGTCAAAATCAATATTTTGGGCGGTTGAACTACCTAAAGTAAACCCAGTCTGGACATTCATGCTGCTCAAATCGGATATTCGATAATTTAAGTGCCCAAATAGCCGATGAAATTGGTCTTCTCGATCGCGCTGGGTAAAGTCAGAGAAGTTTCCCTGGTAGTCAATACCAACTTGCAGAGGCTTTTGCAAGTAGTAGTTTAGAGAAAACCAAAAAGAATTGATAATGCGACTGCGACTTTGGGGATCGGCAAAATTTACACTCAGTTCGTAGAAGCTATCTACGACTAATCTTGAGGTTAAGGGATCTCGGCGTCCGAAAGACAGTTGTACTGAACTTTCGTTTAAAAACCGATCGCCTGCATTGAAGGTGTTGGGGCGATCGCTGTTATTGGCATAAAATAACTGTTGATTACTGAAATTGAGTTCTCCGTACATTCGCCGCGAGAGTTGCCGATAAAGACTGAGATTAAATCTTAACTGGTTGTAATGGTATTGTGATTGATCTAGATAACGAATGATATTGCCATCAATTGAGCCGTTTAAATAAGTTTTAGCTCCTATAGGAAAATATGCAGAGGATAGTGTCAGTCCAGAAATAATTAAACCATCTTCTATAGGATCATCTTTTGAGGAAAAAATGTTATTCGTTTGAAAGTAACCCACACGACCCTGTAGATAGCCGATGGGTTTAAACTCAGCCACAGGTTGCGGTGGGAGTGGCTGTTGTTCTAAGGGTCGTAAGCGCACGCGCAACCCAAGTTCGCGATCGCTATCAGACTCAGACGGCTGTTTTGGGTGTTGCAGCAGCTTTCTTAGTCTCTCTACCCTTTGAGAACGATTGAAGTCAGGTGGATTCAATAGTTGTTGTGTTGAGTCTGGAGGAGATGTAGGCAAGTTACTCGGCTGCGATTCTAGCGGCGGCGGATCATTTTCTTCTGGAGTATCCTCTGGTTCTTGGGCTGGTGCTGGTTGGGCTTGTGTAATTTCTAGTGCTACTCGATCGCAAGTCGCCCATTCCTTTCTAACTCGCTGTACTGTTAGCGTTGCGTGTTGTAAAGAAGTTGGACACAGTACCTGACTTATCGATCCCAAATCATGATTTGTAGATTCTGCCGCCTCAACTGTCATGCAACAGCAGTTTCCAGTTGTGGAAACTAATAAAATCCAAAAAAACAAATTTTTCCAGTTCTTGAGTCGCATCTGTGAGATCGCGTTGAGCACCTTTGGCGAATGTAGACCTAGAAGCTGCATCATAAGTTCCGACTCAGAAGATACAATTGAGTGTATCTAACTCAGCTTTTTAGGTATATACTTAGAGCTACAAATTAAAATTGCAGTTTTTTGGATTTATTCCCAGACTTTGTTACCTGAATCATCTGCTATGATACAAGGTTTTCTCAATTATTGGTAAATCAATAAGTGGGAAGAAATCAAGCTAAATTATAAAATGTAAACATCAGTCAAACTATTACTCATGATAACTGACTAAAGAATGACTATTCCACAGGATTTTCAGATAATTTTCCTTGACTTTTCAGGTGAGTTAACTAAGTTCAGTGTAAATCAAATATTTAATATTTGAAGAGATATCCTCTAAATTATTGTCCATTTTAGTTATTGGTATCATTCGTCAAGTTTGAAAGCTGCTTTAGAGGATATTTGAAAAGTGATGATTGATGTATCAAATATTTTTTACCTCTCCCTAACCCTCCTCTTTACAAAAGAAGGAAACCGGATTTTTCTTGTTTCCCTCCAATATATCGGGGGGACTAAGGAAGTAACAACGCAATTAAAATCACAGCCAATCACTTTTCAAACATCCTCTTAGACTTAGTTTCATAAAAAGTAAGTTTTAGAATAAAAACTTCAAGAAACTAAATACATACTTATTAGTTGTTTATTTTATCTATTAAATGTAGACTAAAGTGCAGATAAATTAATCTCAAAAACTGGCTAGAACAATTAGCAGCAGCTTAAAGATTTAGTATTTTTGGTATTAGTTGAAGTTTATTAAGTTATCAAACTATGATTAATAAATCATTACCACTGTTAGTAATAAGTTTATGGGGAATCGTAGTACTGCCTGTGCAAAATCGGGTAAGTGCCGCAACTCCTTTAACACGAGCTGAGATTCAGTACCTCCGCAACTTGGTACAACTAATACCCAAAAACAAACTCAAGAAACGTCCGGCACAAAAATCAGATGCAATGATTCCTGGGGATGGGTTGTCAACTGGTCGAGCTTCCTCAGCAGACTTGCGGTTTAACGATGGCTCTTTGGCAAGAGTTGGCGAACAGGCAATATTTCAATTTTTACCCAAGACTCGCAGCTTCAGACTGTCGAACGGAACTGCGTTGCTGCTTATACCACCGGGAAGAGGGCAAACACGTATACAAACGCCAAGTGCAGCAGCAGCAATTCGTGGTTCAGCATTATTTGTACGCTACGACCAACGAACAGACACTACGATTGTGGGTGCGCTGACAAATAGCGGCATTGAAGTTTCTAATAAGGAAGCTTCTCAAACTCAAAAGCTGCAAGCAGGACAGCTGATGGTTATAGTTAAAGGTAAATTTCAGGGTTTATATGATTTTGATCTGAGAAATTTTTATGAAACGAGCGATCTAGTTCGGGGACTTGATTTAAGTAGGCAAAATGTTACACCTAATGCTGACCCAGCGATCGCCAGCGTTCAAGCTGAAACTGCTGCGGCCTTACAAGCACAGTCGCCTGTAACAGGTCAAGGAGTAGTTGAAAACCCATCTTTCTTACAATTAACTGCTAGCCCTGCAAATTCTGCGACCAACGAGATTGTCACAAATGATTCCGCTGTAGACCCCATCCAAGATGATTCCCCAGTAAACTCCCTTGAGGAAACAGGACAAATTTTATCAAACACTGAACAGCAGAGTATTAGAAGTAGTAATAACGCAAGCACCCAGAACAATAATGTTCCAATAGATTCTAGTGCAGCTACAGCTAGACCTCAAACTCCCCCAGTTCAGACAACACCAACTACTCCAGTCACACTAACAACTCCACAGACCCCTACTGGACAGGAAACACCAACTACTCCAGAAACCCCTACTGGACAAGGAACACCAACTACTCCAGTCACAGTAACAACTCCACAGACCCCTACTGGACAGGGAACACCAACTACTCCAGAACCCCCTACTGGACAGGGAACACCAACTACTCCAGAACCCCCTACTGGACAGGGAACACCAACTACTCCAGAACCCCCTACTGGACAGGGAACACCAACTACTCCAGAACCCCCTACTAACCCAGGAACACCAACTACTCCAGAACCCCCTACTGGACAGGGAACACCAACTACCCCAGAACCTCCTACTAACCCAGGAACACCAACTACCCCAGAACCTCCTACTAACCCAGGAACACCAACTACTCCAGTAACGCCTAGTGGTCCGGAAACAACCTGAGCCTACTTTCTATGTTTACTAAGACTTTCAAAGTTCGGCAATCTTTTGTAAACCTTATTTACTGTAAAACCTTAGTATATAGTTATACTTATTGATTTATTCTAGTTTAGAATAAATTTCAAGTACTGCCTTTGGTATCGCTAAAGCAAAAAGTGATGTTGCCTACGACTAGAGAGAATCTGCTAACGCTAGATTAAATCAAGGATAGGATTTATGCAGGGCTCACTGGATATCCTTTATAGTTCAATCACATTCTTTGTGTAAATTCCCAGGAACTAACTTATTGCTAGAGAGATACAAAAATTTATGACTTTTGACTACGACCTGTTTGTAATTGGTGCGGGTTCTGGAGGTTTGGCGGCTTCCAAACGGGCGGCTAGCTACGGAGCCAAAGTAGCGATCGCTGAATATGATTTAGTTGGTGGCACTTGTGTAATTCGCGGTTGTATTCCCAAAAAACTTATGGTCTATAGCTCTCACTTTCCTGCACTCTTCACAGACGCCCCAGGCTATGGCTGGAAAGTAGGTAATACAGAATTGGACTGGGAACATTTCATTACATCTATAGACCGGGAAGTTCGGCGACTGTCGCAATTACATATAAGCCTTTTAGAAAAAGCAGGAGTAGAATTAATTCCTGGTCGCGCCGCATTAGTAGACCCCCACACAGTAGAACTTAATGGACGCAAAATTACAGCAGACAAAATTTTAATTGCTGTTGGCGGGCGTCCTGTGAAACCAGATTTACCAGGAATGGAATACGGCATTACCTCCAACGAAATCTTTCATCTCAAAGAACAACCAAAACACATCGTTATTCTTGGCGCTGGTTATATTGGCACGGAATTTGCCTGTATTATGCGCGGTTTGGGTTCTGAGGTAACTCAAATTAGTAGAGGTGACAATATTTTGAAAGGGTTCGATGAAGACATCTCCAAAGAAATTGAAGAGGGGATGACAAACCACGGAATTCGGCTGATTAAGAATAATGTAGTAAAAGTAATTGAACGCGTACCACAAGGGTTTAAGCTAACTTTATCAGGGGAAAACCAAGAACCAGTAATTGCCGATGTGTTTTTAGTAGCGACTGGTCGCGCTCCTAATGTAGATGGATTGAGTTTAGAAAACGCTGGAGTTAATATCGTGCCCAGTTCTGTAGAAAGACCAGGATATTACACCACAGGCGCGATCGCGGTCAATGAATATAGTCAAACTAGTCAACCAAATATCTTTGCTGTTGGTGATGTCACTGACCGAATTAATTTAACTCCTGTAGCAATTGGTGAAGGTCGCGCCTTTGCTGATAGCGAATTTGGCAATAGTCGCCGAGCCTTCAATTACCAAAATGTACCCACAGCTGTATTTTCTACCCCAGAAGCCTCAACAGTAGGCTGGACAGAAGCCGAAGCCCGAGAGAAATTCGGTGATGCCGTCAAAATTTATCGCACCCGTTTTCGCTCGATGTACCATAGTTTGACTGGTAAGCAAGAGAAAACAATGATGAAGCTAGTAGTTGATAGCAACAGCGATAAAGTGCTAGGCGCTCACATGGTGGGTGAACATGCTGCTGAGATCATTCAAGGTGTGGCGATCGCTGTGAACATGGGTGCAACCAAAAAAGACTTTGACGCTACTGTTGGCATCCATCCCTCGGTAGCTGAAGAATTTGTCACAATGCGATAACTAGATCATTAGTCCTTTGTCATCTGTCTGTTGTCATTTGTTAGTTACTAATGACCAATGACTAATGATTAAGGACACCCCAATAAAAAAACTTGAATGCCTACTCAGTATATCTATTTACACGGCTTTGCTTCCAGTCCAAAATCTGCCAAAGCGCGGTACATAGGCGATCGCTTTAGCCAAATTCATACACAACTGAGAATTCCTGATTTGAATGCTGGTGATTTTTCCCAGTTGACAATCGCCCGTCAAATCACTCAAGTGGCAGCAGAATTCCCGAAGGATTCTACACCTGTAACGCTCATTGGCTCAAGTTTGGGTGGTTTGACTGCTGCCCACCTAGCACAGCAACATTTACAAGTACAACGCTTAGTCTTGCTAGCCCCGGCTTTTGGGTTTTTGTCCCATTGGCTAGTAAAATTAACAGATGAGGAAATACAGCGTTGGCAGCAAGAAAAATATCTCATGGTATATCACTATGGAGAAAAGCGATCGCTTCCCTTAAGTTATGATTTTGTGATAGATGCAGCTCAATACCAAGAGGAACTTTTGCAACGTCACATTCCGACGCTGATTTTGCACGGAAAGAGTGATGAAGTTATCCCTATTAAAGCAAGTCATAACTTTAGGCGTTGGCGTCCTTGGGTGGAATTAGTTGAACTCGATAGCGACCATGCTTTGAGTAATGTGATGGAAGAAATTTGGCAAGCAATTCGCCTCTTCTGCCAGTTACCTTGAAGTTGTAAAATATAAAACTCTCATATAAATAATGTCATTAGTCATTTGTCCTTTATTTTTTTACTAATAACAATGCCCAAGACTAATGACCAATGACTTAATGACTAATGACTAATAATAAAATTATGCTTTCCTTCATCCGACCAGATTTAGCACAATTTACCGCCTACAAACCTCACCCCAGTAGCGATACAGCGGCATCTGTGCCAACGCAGTTAGATCGCCTTGACACAAACGAAAGTCCCTATGATTTACCACCTCAATTAAAAGAAAAGTTAGCCTGGACATATCAGCAAGTAATTGAAACAAATCGTTATCCCGATGGCGGACATGAGACACTTAAGAATGCGATCGCCGAGTACGTTAATGAATCAGTCGGTGTTTCATCATCCTTTACTGCTGCCAATATTTCTGTAGGCAATGGTTCAGATGAACTAATCCGCTCTTTGCTAATTGCCACCTGTTTAAGAGGAGAAGGTTCAATTCTGGTTGCCAATCCCACTTTCTCTATGTACAGGATTTTGGCACAAACTTTGGGCATTCCTGTAGTGACAGTGGGTAGAAATGAAACAAATTTTGAAATTGACCTAAAAGCTGCACAGTCTGCCATCGAAGAAACTCAAAATCCTCCCATTCGGGTAGTTTTCGTAGTACATCCCAATTCGCCAACCGCTAATAGCTTAACTGCGGCAGAGTTGATATGGTTAAAAAGTTTGCCAGAGCATATTTTGGTAGTAATCGATGAAGCTTACTTTGAATTTAGCCAAACTAGTTTAGTGGGTGAATTGCAGCATCATTCTAACTGGGTGATTTTACGCACTTTTTCTAAAGCTTTTCGATTGGCATCTCTTCGCGTTGGTTATTGTGTTGCTCATCCAGAAGCAATCGCCATCTTAGAAAAAATCCGCTTACCTTACAATCTTCCCAGCTTTTCGATAGCAGCAGGATTAATTGCTTTACAAAACCGTACACTCTTACTTGAGTCAATTTCCCAAACCTTGAGCGAACGAGGCAAAATCATTGAAGCTTTATCCCAGCAGCCAGAATTACAAATTACAGTAAGTGCTGCTAATTTTATTTACGTGCGTCTCAAACCAAATGCTTTACACGATAAAGACGCTACTTTAAAAAGTTTGCACCACCAACTCAAGACTCTCGGCACTCTTGTACGATATGTTAGCGGCGGATTGCGAATTACTGTAGGGACGAGCGACGAAAATGCCCGCACTATTAATCGAGTAAAAGCTGTTTTATCAAATTTGGAATCTTAGCAATTCACTCAATATTAAACCTGCTGTCCACTTCAGTGCCCAAACGGCGGACTATCCCTACTGTTTGTGGCAGTACACCTACTAAAAGAGCAAAGGCTACATCCGGCAAAAGAGCCACTATTTCTGGTGGAAAGTATTGTTCAAATTGATCGAGAATTTTTTGGACTCGCTGCCCAGGCACCGGATTTTCTGTAATTTGTTTGATCAGTCGAATCCATTGTCGCCTAATTAAGTACGCTTTCTGACGCTCTTCATTAGATTCTGGAGTTAATAAAGACAGATTACCTATGGGCAGTGCCCTTTGGCAATCAAAATCGTAATCCCCACCCACAGCAGCTCCGGGTCCAGCAAACTCTGCATGGTAACGTTTAAACAGTATTAATCCATTTCGCCTACGACTATTGACGATGAAAACTTCTCCACTATGCAAACGTGTAAGGATATCCGAGCCTGGGGATTGCTCAGTTCCATCTGGCATGACGAGATAGTCAGGGAAACTAGTTTCAGGGTAATAGGTTGATACCATAGCAGACTGATAGCGGCGATGCTGTTCGCTATCCATGTTTTTTAAACTTTCAACGAATTTGGTAGTAGTATGCACTTCAACAATAAACTAACTGTTATATTAAATGAGATTTTTCAATTCTTTTATTATTAACAGTCTTATAGTCAATTTAACTAAGATAAGAATGAATAGGCATTGTTCATTAATTGAGTGATTATATTTTATGAGATATAAGGAAATTTGTCTCCAAGTTGAGATTGCCTTTTTTAAAGTTTTTATAAAGATGAATATCTTAATTACAAAGTTATTATGAGGAATAGAGATTTTTTTGAGATAAATCTATGGATATTTTGATTATAGTCCATTAGTTACAATTTATTTAAAATTGTTTATTAATTAAAAATAAAAAATTATAAATATAAACTTTTATAAATATAAGATACTTTAACCAAATTGTAGTTTTATTAAAATCACTGAGACTAAATTCTCTTAAAACTCTGAATGTGTTTAAACCAATTATAAAAAGCTGTATTATAGCTTCAGAAAGTCATTTATAAACTAAATTATATTTTTGAGTTGCAATTCAGGTATTGAGCGATGTTTAGGTAGTTTGACCAGATTTTTAATAAAATTCAATTATGCTTCACTGCCGATATTGATGACAGATTATATTGATAGCGAGAGTGCTTCCGTTCGAGACGCTGCGCGAACGCCCAAACTTCCCGAACGCAGCATTATAGTTTACAGCAATTAAAAGAAAATTTAGATAGAGGAGTTAGCACCGAAATCTTTGTGCAATAACATCTGACTTGAGCGCCTAAGCAAGAATGTATTCCAATTCGATTCGACTTTATGTACCCGATATCCCAGCTTGAAATAAAGCTGCCTTGCTTGATGGTTATTTTCCAAAACGTGGAGGTATAAGTCTTTAAATCCCCATTCTTGAGAGATTTTCTCGCAGCTATTGAGTAACTCGGAAGCTACACCATGTCTACGGTAATTTGGGTGAACAGCTAAATTAGATAAGTAAGGAAAACCCAAGCCGACCTGACTCCACGAATCGCTGTAACGTACACCCAGTTCCACAGTTCCCACTAAGGTGTTAGCACCAGTAGTATAATCGAGTGCAACTAAACAAACATGACGCGACGTAGGTGACACCATACGATGTCTTAAATCTTCGTAAATACCTAAACGCAGCAATGGAAAAGCCCATCCCCACATACCTTTTTGGGAGTGAAAGCTTTCAGCAATAATTTGGGCAACACTAACTAAATCAGCAGGTGTAGCCATACGAATTTGGAAATGGCGGGAAGCCGGATCGATTGGCTGTTGGTAGTAAGGGTGAAAAATCCGATATTTCAAGGTTACTCTAGTATTAATTTTATTTAAGTAAAATTTTCTCAAAAGTCCTAAAACACCATTGAAAGTCAATAAAAGCTTAAGAGTCATTCAAGAAATTAAACTAACTTGGGACTGTTAATTCGTTTTTGGTTTTCGTTCAAACAAAGTTTAAAACTTGTTTGATGTCTTATAAACTGCATTGGGGAAAGCGTCTTAAGAGTTAGAGTTTCGTTAATTTCTAATGTTAATTTTCATAAATTCAGGTACATTCCTGATTTTCAAAGGAAAAAATTAGTCTGTTGTTCGCAAAACCGTCTATAAAATGTTAGAGGTTGGGTAAATGCGTAGAGAAATAGCATAACTTGTTCGTAAGCAGCAGGTAAAAATTTTTAGTTAATACATCATTGACAAACTCTAGTTTCAAACCACCATTGGTCAAATTCCTGAGTTGTTTTTGTAGTTGCCGCTAGACTAACACTTCTTTGTTCTAGGTGATAAAGACTTTGAAAAAACGAGGCAGTTCCAAGAAAAAATTTGACAAGTGTTAAAAAAGGACTGGAGACTGAACCAGACAATCAAACAAGGGAAAAAAGACAGCTTCCAATAAGTCTTTCCCCTTGTCCCTAGTCCCTTTTGTCCTCCCCTCCTCTTCTTGATCCATACCCAGTCCCCAGTACCCAATGCCCTTCTGCTCCTCTACTTGTTTATAAACCCTTAATTTCCAATTTCTCAAGCACTATCACTTGTCTTAATGATAGTTCTGATTGCTAAATTGGAAAGAGGTATTTGTCTAATAGTATACTTTGACTTTAAATCTTATTGTTTTAATATTATTGGCTCTATCATGACTACCATAAATAAAATTTACCTGCAAGTGTTAGTAGAACTGCTACGGGGGGAAAACTTAATATGCAGCTTCATCTAGATTTTTCAGCTAGCTATGAGTGCTGTATGTAGTATCAAAGATTACTTCCTGGAGGTGAGAGGAGATTTGGCAAGCAAGTATAGACTCTGTAACACTAAAGCTGACTTATGAAGTCAGTTACTCTATACCAGAGCACATAGTAATCGATATCAGCCATTGAGATAAATCACTGTGAGTAAACGCTCCTACACTCAGCAGTCATGTAGCCAAACAGCCTTATTGGTGGAAATGCTCTGCTCTTACCTGACTCAGAAAATCCTTATCCGATCAGATTATTCTTTATCCGACTGCCGTTGCAGCAGGAAAGCGGTGCATGAAATCCCAAGCAAACAGTAAGCCTAAAATTTTGGTTGTCGATGATGAGCCAGACAACCTTGACTTGCTTTACCGCACTTTCTATCGGGACTATAAGGTGCTAAGAGCAACCTCTGGTCCTGCGGCACTCGATTTGCTGGCTCAAGAGGGAGAGGTCGCACTGATCATCTCTGACCAGCGGATGCCGATGATGAGCGGTACAGAATTTTTGAGCCTAACAGCAACTCAATATCCAGATATTATCCGGATTATTTTAACTGGCTACACCGATGTCGAAGACTTGGTGGAAGCAATCAACGCTGGTAAGGTTTTCAAATATGTCACCAAACCGTGGGAAGCAGACGAGCTTAAAGGAGTTGTACGCCAAGCTTTAGACACACATAATGTCCTCAAAGCCCGCACCCGCGAACTTACCCGTACACTGCGGCGAGAGTCGCTATTGAATACGGTCACAAATACGATTCGCGGTGCATTAGACTATCGGCAAATTTTGCAGGCAATTGTAGATTCCGTGGGTCAGATGTTGGAAGTGGATGTCTGCCTGTTGCGTCCCTTCCAAGATGAACAATTGGCAGAGAAAGGATTTATTTATCAAAAGCCTCTTTCTGAAGAAGTGGGAGAGCATCGGAGCCAGGGAGCAGAGGTGCAAGCTAGTAATTCCTCTGCTCCCCTGCCTCTTTTAGCTCACACAGTTTGGGAAACCCGCGAAGTTCAAGTAATTCATGATGTCATAGATGATGAGCGGATTCAGGGTAATACTCCCGAACTGAGCCAACGTAGAAAGGCTTTTGCTGCTGCTAATATTTGTTCTAGTTTAGTTGTGCCATTGATCTGTCAACAGGAATTGATGGCAGTCTTGGCACTGCACCAGTGTTCTTTACCCCGTTTGTGGGGAGATGATGAAGTGCAGCTAGTAATGATGGTAGCGGATCAGGCAGCCTTAGCTTTGTCTCAAGCATATGCTTACGAACAAGTACGTGCTTTGGCTAAACGAGAAAGTTTGATTAATACGATTACTAGCGCGATTCGTTCTAGCCTAGACCCTGAGGATATTTTTGCAGCTATTACCCAGCAATTAGGACAAGCCTTACAAGTTGATGGCTGTGTTCTGTCTCTGTGGACAGAGGAAGATGAGTTTGTCCAGTCTGTGGCCTTGTATGATAGTTTTCAACATCCGGAAAATTTCTGTAGGCACAGTCCAACCCAGCTATCACCAGCTTCAAACCAAAATACAAGTAATAATCACTTGTTTACTGAGGAATTACCCTATTCTCAAACCTCTATACAGAAAAATCCAATTTTACAAGAGATTTTACAGACACACGAACCAGTAGTAATTGGTAATGTGAACCATTCTCCTAGAGAAATACAGGGTTTTGATTTGTCTTTGAAAATGCCAGCGCGATCGCTAATGGTCGTGCCATTATTGGCTGATGGGAAATGTATCGGTAGTATTACTTTATGTGAAAGTAATAAAATACGCCAGTGGATGTCATCTGAGATCGATCTAGCTAAAGCAGTAGCAGCTCAAGCAGCGATCGCTGTGCAGCAATCACGTTTATATGAAAAAACTCGTCAACAAGCCGAACGCTTACTGGAATTAGACAAGCAAAAAACAGAATTTTTTCAAAATATTTCCCATGAGTTTCGGACTCCGATCACCTTGATTCAAGGACCTTTAGAGTCGGCAGTGGGGGCTGGTGAAGGTTTATCTTACTCCCAAAGTGCGATCGCTCTACGTAACTCCCGTCGCTTGCTACGATTAGTAAATCAACTGCTGGATTTACAACGCCTAGATGCTGGCAGAATGCAGCCTAGTTTTCGCCCCTGCGATTTAGTCGAATTTGTCAGCCAAATTGTTGAGTCTTTTCGCCCTTACTGCGAGAAAAAGGGACTGCATCTGACCACCCAGTTAGATAAATGCCCTACAGTGTACTTAGATATGGAAAAATTTGATAAGGTGGTTTACAACCTCCTGTCAAATGCCATGAAGTTTACTCCTGAAGGTGGTACAGTCAGTGTCAGACTAAGATCTGAAAATGACTGTTGCATATTGGAAGTACAAGATACTGGAATTGGCATTGTTAAAGAACAAATTGCCCATTTATTTGAGCGCTTCCGCCAAGCTGAAGGTTCAGCAAACCGTTCCTATGAAGGTAGTGGCTTAGGTTTGGCTTTAGTGAAAGAATTAATAGAATTACATGGTGGTCAAGTTAGTGTGGAATCAGTTTATGGTGAAGGCACCACCTTTACATTATCGCTGGTTATTGGTACTGCTCACTTACCCACACAGCAACTGCTGGAAACTCCTGTTGAACTTAACACAAGCCGCGCTAGCGTAGAATTAGCTGATTTAGAACTACTAGATCGCACAGCAGATAATATTGAACATATTATAAAAAATTTATCACCTACTTCTGACACTCAGTACGGGCTAAATGCCCCGTTACCGCTAACAACACTAGGCAGTGAACACTCTATTTTAGTTGTAGACGATAACCCGGATTTGCGAAGTTATGTATCTGATATACTCCGTCGCAATGGCTATCAAGTACAAACATCTCGTAATGGTTACGAAGGGTATCGCATAGCTAAGGAAATTATACCCAGTTTGATTCTTACTGACTTAATGATGCCTCTGGTAAGCGGACTTGAGATGATTCAGATGATCCGCACTGAGGAGAAGTTGAAAGGAATCCCAATCATTTTGCTGACAGCAAAAGTTGACGAAGAAACCCGCATCGAAGGTACAGAAAATGGTGCTGATGCTTACTTAGCAAAACCATTCAATGACCGGGAACTTTTAGCAGAAGTTCGCAATCTCTTAGCGTTAAAAGAAAATGAAAAACGAATCTTGGAGTTAAATACTTATCTCACAGAATCAGTACTAAAGCGGTTTTTGCCAGCTGTATTAGTGCAAAAAGCTGCTGCTGGCGATTTGGCGTTAGATTTGCGCCCAGAACCACGCTTAATCACAGTTTTATTTAGTGACATTGTAGGTTTTACACAGCTAGCAAATACCCTTAGATCTCGGCGAGTAGCGGAGTTACTCAATGAATATTTAGAAGCTATGACCAAGGTTGTATTTGCTAATGGTGGCACTGTAGATAAATTTATGGGAGATGCTATTTTAGCTTTGTATGGAGCACCGGAAGAACTAACTCCCAATGAACAGGTACGTCGTGCCATAAATACAGCAAGAGGAATGCACCGTTCTCTCGATCAATTAAATCAGCGTTGGCGAGAACTAGGTGTATTTGATGGTGACAGACAAACTGGCGTCCAGTTTCGCTGTGGTATCCACCAAGGTACGGCGGTTGTAGGGATGTTCGGCAGCGCTGAACGTGCTGATTATACTGCTATTGGGCCGAGTGTAAATATTGCTGCTAGGTTGCAATCCGCTGCTGTTCCCGGTACTATCTTGGTTTCTGCTGCTGTAGCAGATTATTTACAAGAAGAAGAAATTACTAAAGGTAGTCCCCTAGAACTTAAAGGAGTAGATGAAACAGTTTTGACCTTCGCTGTTACACCAGAAATTATGGTTAATCGCTAAAATTTAGACTGGATTTTAAATTAAGGAGTGAACACTGATAACTGGTTAAAGCCTAGCAATTAGTATAAGTGCCTAATCAGATCCAGTTTCAAATATAATATGAAACCATTGGTTGCAGACAAAACTTCAATTCCAGCCAAAGTCCGGAGGCGACACACCGACCCACCAGGTTTGTGGATTTCTGTAGTTATCGGTTCAGTCTCTATTCACTTGCTAGTGTTCTGGCTGATGCGCTCATCAAATACGTTTAGTCTATGGTTTCCTCAAGAAACTCAATCGGCTGTACCCATTGAATTGATAGACATTTCTCCCAAAACAAAATCAACAGCTAACACAGTTTCGCCAAAACGATTATCCTCAACTCAAAAGTCTGTACCAGCACGAATTACCCCAAAAAATCAAGATTCTTCTGCTATAAATTCTACTGATAATCTCCAAGCCAAGAGTAAAACTGACGCTTCTCAAACTAATAGTCAACGCTTTCGCCAACGAACAGTTTCCAAACCGATACCTAAACCTACACCTACAGCGATACCTAAAATTCCAACTGACGCTTCTCAAACTAATAGTCAACGCTCTCGCCAACAAACAGTTCCCAAGTCGATAGCTACACCTATACCTAAAGCGACACCTACAATTCCAGTCGCTAATCTTCCTTGGAACCACCGTCAAAAACTCAAATTTGGAAAGGGAACACCACTACCAGCAGGTATTCCATCAAATCTACCAGTCAAGGAAACTTCACCAACTCCTACAGGACAAACTCCACCAACTCCCACAGGACAAACTCCATTAACTCCCACACAACAAACTCCGCTAACTTCTACAGGACAAACTTCACCAACTCCAGCTAGGGAAACTCCATCAATTCCCACAGGACAAACCCCGCCAACCCCGAATAGAGAAACTTTGCCAACTTCGACTCAAGGAGCATCAGTGGCGATAGTAGCTCCTCTACTTAAAAATGAAGTTAGTAGCTTGATAAAAGCAGGAAGATTGCGACAAGATGGTTTACCAGATGCGATCGCTGTATATAAAGGTAGTGGCACAAAACAATTCGACTCCAGTTTTCTCCTCCAAAATTATGAACTTAACCCAGCATCACTCTTGGCTAGCTTAGTAATCGATCGCAATGGCAACTTTCAACAGGCTGTAGTTTTAGAAATACAACCAGCAACATTACAAAGTCAAAAAAGCACATATCAGCAAGTCCTAAACGAAATTTTCAAAACAGAAAACTTTGTTGCTGCCCAGAATAACGATGGTACAAAACCAGATTTAAGCAATCTGTATGTCATAATCAAAATTCAATCTACCAATTCCAACTAACGAAATGCTTGATTTTTAGCCAGAGGTGTGTTAAACTTCATAAGTTGGAAAATTGCGGGCGTAGTTTAGTGGTAAAACTATAGCCTTCCAAGCTATTAATGCGGGTTCGATTCCCGCCGCCCGCTTATTGCTGTTGTTTAGAACTATTATTTGTCACTGTTAAGAAATTGATATGACCTTTTGTAGAAAACACTTTACATATAAGACTCGTGTTTTATTTTTGAAAAAAATTTAGTCTACCTTAATCTTTTATTATCCCTTTGCCCGTTGCCTGCCTAAGCAAGTAATTTCTCCAAGTCAAACCAAATTCCTATAGGTTTTATGTTGTTGTGAACGCCTGAGGAAAGATTATTTAAGGGGGAAAAAATACCTACGCTTTCTCTTGTAGCGTATGACCGAAAACAGGCGATGTCTAAGGACAAGCAGCTTTGCGTCTGTGCATCTCAAGAACAAGATCAGCCTGTGATTCCTGTGTGGTTAGATATCATTTATCAACAATTAGCCGAGAAACTAGGAAAATAAGAATTCTCTTTCATAAGATAAAAGCATTGCAGTAGTTAACTACAGTGCCACGTGGAACAAGGAAAAACAGCAAAAAGCCAGTAGAGAAAGACAATTCTGGAGATTTACCACACTGGGATCGGCTGCCAAAAATAGAATTTTAACCTTATGCATAGAATCAAAGTAAGAATCAATTACCTTATAAGCTCGACTAGTTAAAGCACATTTGTATTGATTATCCCGACTGCGATCGCATCGTGATAAGGCAGTACAGTATAACAAGCTCAATGTCCACTGAAGTGCGACAAATGAAGCGATTGGCTTTCTCTTACGAGACGCTACGCGAACGCTACACTGTGTTCCGTTTGCAATGACCAATCATCGCTGTGTAAATCCTGATGAGATCAAACCCTGCCATTAGAACCAAGACTTATTAACGCCTTTAACTTTTGAGTATAAGTATTGCGATCGCTATTTTCTAAAAGATTTTAAATCACCTCTATTCAGCATAGAAGTCAAAAGTTAAAAAATAAATTTGTCATGATGGGACAAGTTAGTAATCTCATTGACCATTGACTATTAACTCAGCACACAACATGACCAAAGCAACTGCATCCCGTCCCAACACCTACGTCCAGGAAACTGCACCAACGATTCATTACTCGGTGGCAATGCCGCAACCAGAAAACCATCTGTTTGAAGTCACTTTACAGCTTGTGAATTACCCCTGGCCAATTCTCGATTTAAAACTGCCAGTATGGACACCAGGCTCCTACTTAGTTCGAGAATATGCTAAGAACTTACAGGATTTCGCGGCTTTTGTAGAGGATAAGCCTTTACCTTGGCGCAAAATTAGTAAAAATCATTGGCAAATAGATAAAATAGATGTTTCAGAATTAACTATACGTTACCGTATTTTTGCCAATGAGCTATCGGTGCGAACAAATCACTTGGATGCTAGCCACGGTTATTTTAACGGTGCGGCAATATTTTTTAGAATAGCTGGTTGGGAGAAGCAACCGATTCGTGTCACCATCGTGCCACCACGCCCGGAATGGCAGGTAACTACTGCTTTACCTGCCGTTGGCGAGCAAACGAATACTTTCTTGGCTAGCGATTTTGATACTCTTGTTGATAGTCCATTTGAGATTGGTTACCACCAATTGTATAAATTTGAGGTTTTGGGAAAACCCCATGAATTGGCAGTTTGGGGACAAGGTAATTATCAAGCCCAACAGATGATTGCTGATATCAAAAAAATTATTCGGGTAGAAGCGCAGATGTTCGGCGGTTTGCCCTATGAAAGATATGTATTTTTGTTACATTTGTTTAGTCAAGCTTTTGGCGGTTTAGAGCATAAAAACTGTTGCTCGTTAATTTACCAGCGTTTTGGGTTTCGCGTTCCAGAAAAGTACCATCGCTTTATACAATTAGTCGCACACGAGTTCTTTCACTTGTGGAACGTCAAGCGAATTCGCCCAAAAGCACTAGAGGTTTTTGATTATGACCAGGAAAATTACACCCCATGCTTGTGGTTTTGTGAAGGGACTACCAGTTACTACGATTTGTTAATTCCATTGCGGGCGGAAATTTATGATGCTAAATCCTATTTAAATAATTTGGGTAAGGAAATTACCAGATATCAAACCACGCGGGGGCGCAAAGTACAACCGCTGTCCGAGTCGAGTTTTGATGCTTGGATTAAACTCTATCGTCCAGATCCCAATAGCGGCAATTCCCAAATTTCCTATTATTTAAAGGGAGAAATGGTCTCGTTATTGCTGGATTTACTAATTCGCTCTACTCACGACAATCAGCGTTCCCTCGATGACGTAATGCTGAAAATGTGGCAGCAATTTGGACAAGCTGAAATTGGCTATACTTCACAACAGTTGCACGAAGTTATAGAATCTGTCGCCGGAATCGACTTGACTGATTTCTTTGAGCGATACATTCATACCACTGAAGATTTGCCATTTAATCAGTATTTAGAACCCTTTGGCTTGCAGTTAGTAGCTGAGCAGCAGGAAGAACCTCATCTCGGTGTAAGAATAAATACTGAGAATGGACGGGAGATAATTAAGTTTGTTGAGGCGGATTCACCCGCACAAGCAGGGGGAATTGATGCAGGTGATGAGTTACTGGCAATTGATGGGATTAAGGTAACGGCAGGTGGCTTAAGCGATCGCCTCAAAGATTACCAACCAAGCGATAAAATTAAAGTCACAGTTTTCCACCAAGACGAACTACGTACTTATTCCATTATCCTAGCATCACCAAATCCCACTCGGTATCAAGTACAGCCGATTGATTCTCCTGACTCTACACAGGAGCGAAACTTTTCTGGCTGGCTTGGGGTAGCGCTGACAACTGTTTAGGGTATTGAGCATGTGGGGTATCGGCAGGGTGGGGAGATGGGGTGAAATTCTCTCCCCACCTCCTCATCTCCCCACCCGTCGACTCCCCAGCCCTCAATGCTAAGATGTTTTCACCGCCCCAGAGTAAATTAAACCTCGCTGTAAATCCAGCGTTAGAATAGCTCCATCCCGAATTACCTGTGTTGCCTGCTTCACACCGACAATCACTGGTACACCGAGACGCAACCCAATTACTGCTGCGTGACTTGTAAGACTTTCATCTTCCGTAATAATCCCGGCTGCTTTGCGAATTGCCTCCACAAAATGAGCATTTGTGCGAGAAGCAACCAAAATATCTCCAGGATTAAAGTTACTTACATCCATACCAGTATTAGCAACCCGGGCGCGACCGCTGACTGAACCTTGTCCCAGTCCAATTCCATGACCTAATATCGCTGTCACCACCTCAACTTTAATTAAATCTGTGGAGCCAGAAATTCCCTGGAGTGTGCCAGCAGTCATCACTACTAAATCTCCCTCAGATAGTAATTTTAGTTCCTGAGCTACATTGATTGCAGCTTGGAATGTTTGACCTGTAGAAGGTAATCCTAGCACTAGCAGTGGTTTTACTCCCCATACCATCTGTAGTTGTCGCGCCACGTTTACATGGGGTGTCACTGCCAAAACCGGTGTATGAGGACGAAATTTTGAGACATTACGAGCTGTTGCTCCGGTTTGGGTTAGAGTCATAATTGCTGCTGCTCCGAGTTGCTCTGCAATTTGACTCACACCTTGACTAATCGCATTCGGAATAGAACGCCTGGTATCTCTTAAATGACGTACTGTTGATTGTGCCTCCTCTTGCTCGATACGCTCAGCAATACGTGCCATCGTCGCCACTGCTTCTACTGGGTAGTTTCCTACAGCAGTTTCATTGGATAGCATTACCGCATCTGTGCCATCTAAAATCGCGTTTGCCACATCTGACACTTCAGCACGAGTGGGACGGGGATTGCTCACCATACTGTCTAACATCTGAGTGGCGGTGATAATGGGAATCCCTAAGCGGTTTGCTGTGGCAATCAGCCGCTTTTGCAGCACGGGGACATCTTCCGCTGGCAGTTCTACGCCTAAATCGCCTCTAGCAACCATCACGCCATCACATAAAGCCAGAACTGCTTCCATTTGTTCAATAGCTTCGTGCTTTTCAATTTTGGCGATTACTGGTACTTGCTTACCTGTACTAGAAATTAGCTCTTTAATTTCAATTAAATCCTGAGGATTGCGGACAAAAGAAAGTGCTACCCAATCAACGCCCTGATCTAGACCAAACATTAGATCCTCTCGGTCTTTGTCGGTCATTGCTTTAATTGATAAGTAAACCCCCGGAAAGTTTACACCTTTATTGTTAGAAAGTTTACCGGCTACAGTTACGCGACAATGCAAATCACCTTTGTCACGGTTAATTTCCTCCACGACCATTTCTACTCGTCCATCATCAAGGAGGATTTTTGCACCGACTGGGACTTCTTCTGCTAAATAGTCGTAGGTAACACAACTTATTTCCTGGGTACCGATAACCGGACGATTTGTCAAGGTGAAGCGATCGCCTTTTGCCACAACTATAGATCCATTGTCAAATTTCCCCAAGCGAATTTTTGGTCCCTGCAAGTCTTGGAGAATACCCACTGGTTGATTTAGTTCAAAAGCGGTTTGTCGAATTAAGCGAATATTACGCTGATGGTCTGCATGAGTCCCGTGGGAGAAGTTTAGCCGCAGTGTCGTTGCTCCCGCTTCAATAATCGCCTTGAGCATTTCAGGACTGCTTGTGGCGGGACCAATAGTAGCAACAATTTTTGTCCGGCGTAGAGAATCTCTTAATTGCATAGGAGCTGAATTTAGGAAGCTATCTGGGAAGTCATCGTAACTTTAAATGGCATCTCCTTTTTGGTCACTGCTATCAGATTTAAGCAGTTAAAGTGGGATTATGAGAGACAAGGGAGATGGAGAGAATAGAAAAAGCTGGAGATACACGGTAAAAACTGCTTCCTCATCTTCCTCATCTTCTTCACGGCGCAGTTTATCCTATCAACTTCTTGCCAATTCTCATACCCCACTTAATCAGTAAAGACTAAGCCTTGTCTGGAATCATAGCGTTATTCATCTGCCGATATGCTAGGCTACGGATAAATCTTGCTATACAAAACTTTATAAAACTTTACTATTTCCTAATTTTTATCGTATATTCGTAATGTTTGATAAAGAAGGAGTCGATGTCAATAATGCTCGCGTCGGAGGCACAAAAGCGATTAACAATTCCTCCTAAGGAATTTTTAGCGCCTCCTGGTGATTTGAATCCAACACAACTGCTATTTTCGGTTGCTGTGGGAATCTTGGTATTATCTAACTTTGGTTACTGGCTCTGGCAATGGCCGCACTGGCTGTGTTTTGCTGTTAACACTATTGCTTTGCATTGTGCTGGGACGGTAATCCATGATGCTTGTCACCAATCTGCCCATCGCAATCGGCTAATTAATGCAATGTTAGGGCATGGCAGTGCATTGATGCTGGCTTTTGCTTTTCCAGTGTTTACACGTGTACATTTGCAACATCATGCTCATGTCAACCATCCTAAAGACGATCCGGATCATTATGTCTCTACAGGTGGGCCTTTGTGGATGATTGCATTTCGGTTTTTGTACCATGAGGTATTTTTCTTTCAACGCCGATTGTGGCGTAAATATGAGCTACTAGAATGGTTGATTAGCCGTTTAATTGTCGGTTTAATTGTTTATATTTCAGTTCAGTACGACTTTTTAGGTTATATTTTGAATTTTTGGTTTGTCCCTGCTTTTGTAGTAGGGATAACACTAGGATTATTTTTTGACTATTTGCCCCATCGTCCATTTGTAGAGCGCGATCGCTGGAAAAATGCCCGCGTCTATCCTAACCGAATTCTCAATATCCTAATATTAGGACAGAACTACCACTTAATTCACCATTTATGGCCTTCTATTCCTTGGTATAATTATCAGCCTACTTATTACCTGATGAAGCCTCTGTTAGATGAAAAAGGCTGTTATCAAACTTCTGGTTTATTACAGAAAAAAGACTTTTTTGAGTTTGTTTATGATATTTTTTTAGGAATTAGATTTCATCATCAAAAAGAATAGAATTGTTGCATATTTATAAAGCAAATCTTAAGTCAGGGAGCCAGATGTAGCTCAGAGCATCTTTGAAAAGTCAAAATAATACTCGAAACCTCTCTACTCTCTGATTAAAGATAGTGAAAATAAATATTTTTGCGGTAACGCATCTAGTTAATAGTGCGTTACGCTACACTATAACGCACATAACAAAGTTAATATTTACATTTAGGGACTGGCAAATGAAAAATATCCTACTGCTTAGACTCAACAGTCAACTGTCAGCAACTTCAAGTGGTTATTCTTATTTCTTGGAGTTCCCTAATAAAAAGTTTATTAATTAAACACCTACTTCTGATAATAGAGCTTGCATAGCTTCCCAAGAAAGTTCTTGTTGAATGTAACGAGGGGCTTCAGGATTGTAAGGACTAGCTACTCGGTCGATATTAAGAATAATTGCCTCATCTGGCAAAACAGGTACATCTGGATCGAATGCTGTTGGATGCATCAAAGAACTGGAAAAACCTTTGAAAACAGCAATTGAATCTTGCTCGCCAGCAATTTCTACTGTTACAAGTAAGACTTCTTGAGGGCGTTTAGCGGTATATTGTTCCAGTCGCTTGCCAATGGAATTCATTTTTGAAGGTGAAATTTTCAATCTTGAATTAAAGCACAAGGAGAATTATTGAGGTGTAGCTGTGCGTCCCTGCTTGCCTAGCTTAATTAGAACAAAGTAGCTTAAGTAAAGTACATAAATTACTAAACCAATTATGCCAAGAAAACCTAAAAACTCGGCTTTACTATTAGCATGAAAATATTCTTTAAATAGTAATGGAACCTCGAACCAGACGCGACAATAGGGCGTCTTGAGCGCACTTCCAGAAAAAGCACAACCTAAAAAAAGCGCAGAGGCTACTGCGCCTAAAATACAATAAACAGTTGTAGCCCAGCGCCAAGAAGTAAAAACTAACTTTAAATATTTGGTCGTTTGATACTCAATTTCATCGTTGAGATCTACCCAAAACCATAATGAAATTGGAATCAAAATCCGAGCCATAAATCCAGAAATAAAGCTAACTGGATACTGGGCAATCATCAGATAAACGGTGATTGCCAGCAGGCTTGATACTCGCCAGTATATGCCTAATAAGCGTTGTATGCCTTCTGCTTTTTGCACAAATGCCCAAATTAGCAGAATTAATGGAATAATTACCATAAATAATACTGCTAGCCGATAATCAATCCAGACAAAAGGGCGAAACCAAATATTATAATCCATAGTTTTTATCAAGTGATAAATAAAACATTTTCAACCAAGAGCAAATATTTATAACTGAGACTAATCTACTTTGGAAAGTGTAATTTTTAGTTTAAATGGATAAGAAGTAGAGATTTATAAATTACGCAAATGATATCCAAATTAGTATGAAAAGTTATTTTTTAGGTAAATCAACTCTGACATCCCTCTAAGCTATTAACTATAGCAATTCTATCCCAGTTGTGAAAATTACTTTTTTAACGTACCACAAGGACGCAAAGAATACGAAGATGTAGAAACAGAAAATTTGATTACCCAAGGATAATCGCAGATTGTTGCTATAACTTCGTTAACAACAACACAGTGGCTTGCCAACCTACGCAGCTAAAGGTTTTTGGGTCTAACACAAAACGGATTGTACTATAAAATACGTTTGTAGGGGCGTACAAATGTACGTCCCTACAGCCAGTAGATTTGTTACAAAAATTTTGCAACGCGTATTACACGGATACGTTACTCAATTGACTTTCGTGAATCTTTACTATTTGCCAAAATAACAAGCGACTCAAAGATTCTAAACTTTGATTTTGCACCTACCTAAATGTAATAGCCCTAGAGAGAGTTGGAAAACCTACTAGTGGCTATGCATTTAATAGTCTAGACAAAACTCCGAACTTTTTAGAGTGTAAAGGTTTACTTACAAAATCAAAATCCCTAAATCTAGACATTTCACCAAATCTCCATTAGTCGCAAAGATAGTGAAAAGGCCAGAGTGCGATTCTAGACAGAAGTGATGCTAAGGTGCAAGATATCAGTAAATAGATCCTGGTTGCCTGTTGACCAAACAAACAGAAAATTCATTTGCCTCAATTTCTACTCGTCGTAAACTCGGCATTCAATTGCATCTGGGTTATCATCACAATACTGTTCAAAAGAGTTTTTTGGCTTGGTTTGACGCTTGTGGGAGGCTTCGGCTCGCAATTCTTCTACTGCATCCCAGGCAGCAGCACACTCTGGTGAGTTACTACCTTTGATATCACAGACACTACGTGCATCTTCCACTTCTTGTTGAATTTTTTCTTGGATATCGCCCTTTGGTGTTCCTTGAATGTTGGTCATTGTTTTAGTCTCGTTGTGTGTTGTTACTACTAGTATAGAAAAACTTCAAAAATAGCAGTTTTTGGTTTTATTACTAACCATTTTAACCACTTGGCTGAGAATTAAGTTAGCCTTTGAGCTTATTGATTTGGAGCCAACATAGCAAACTGCCAGATGTATAATGCATTCACCTTTATTTTTTAAGATTTTATGGAATCAGTACTACAGATAGATAATCATACAATATATTTAGATGCATGTATTAGGGAATGACAACCCCAGTTTCGTGAAATGGCGAATACAAACAACTGGGGTCAACTCTTGTAGAATGCAATTCTTCGCAAAATGAAAAATCAAAAACTACTAGCCTAAGAAGCAAAAAAAGCCTAAAACTCATGGCACAAATGCAGTGGGCAAATGCCCTATCAACCCATCATTCATTGGAAGCAGCAGTTGCAGATGTAGTACAACGAGCTGTCTCGTCGTTAACAGCGCCTGCGGATTTAGGGCTGGTATTCATTTCGTCTGCTTTTACGAGTGAGTATTCTCGACTATTACCTTTGTTAGCTGAGAAGCTTTCTGTGCCGGTGCTAATTGGCTGTAGTGGCGGAGGTGTGATTGGGACAACAGTTAAAGGAGAAATCCAAGAATTAGAAGCTGAACCAGCTATCAGCCTGACTTTAGCCCACCTTCCAGGCGTGAAGGTTCAAGTGTTTCATGTTGTTGCAGAAGAATTACCAGACTTAGACAGTCCACCGGATGCTTGGCTTGATTTGGTTGGTTTACCATCATCACCGACACCCCAGTTTATTTTACTGTCTAGTTCCTTCGCCTCTGGAATTAACGATTTGTTGCAGGGGCTAGATTTTGCTTATCCAGGATCGGCGATCGTGGGGGGACAAGCTAGTGGTGGGGGTATGGGTGGTCGTGTTGCTCTATTTTGTAAGGATGACAGCAGCTATTTGGGTCAAAGCTTGTATCGTGAGGGCACTATTGGCATAGCTTTGACTGGGAATATTGTTTTGGAAACGATTGTTGCCCAAGGATGCCGACCTATTGGCAAACCTTTGCAAGTCACGAAAGCCGATCGCAACATCATCATCGAATTAGATGAGCAAGTACCTTTAATAGTATTACGAGATTTAATTGCCAGTCTTAGCGAAGAGGAACGTACTTTAGCACAACACTCTTTGTTTGTGGGTGTGGCAATGGATGAATTTAAGCTGGCTTTACAACAGGGAGACTTTTTAATTCGCGGTATTCTTGGTGTAGATCCGACAGCAGGAGCGATCGCAATTGGCGATCGCGTTCGTCCTGGACAAAGGCTACAATTCCACCTGCGCGATGCTCAAGCCTCAGCCCAAGATTTAGAATTACTTCTCCAAAGTTATCAAGACCAACGCAACGCCGAACCCTCTGCCGTAGCTGCTTTGATGTTTGCCTGTGTGGGAAGAGGCGAAGGACTGTATGGTAAACCTAATTTTGATTCAGAACTATTTAGGCAATACCTCAAAGATATTCCTGTAGGCGGCTTTTTCTGTGGCGGTGAAATCGGCCCTGTTGGTGGTAGAACTTTCTTACACGCTTACACTTCCGCATTTGGAATTTGTCGGCAAAATCAATCATGAGTGGGGCTGGGGACTGGGGAGTACGACTAGAAAATAAATATTTAGAAATACTTTCTCACTCAGTATCCAATCCCCAATCCCTAATTCCCAATCTAAAATCCAAAATTGAATGGCTCCTAACTCTTAAACTAGCAAAAGTGTGCTGTTATTATCAATCAAAGTCAGAGTTTCACCAGTAGGGATGCCTGGATTAAGCTGAGATGCACCATAAGTCTGAATGTAGCGCTGCACTTCTATTGGAAAATGTGGGTAGTCTAACACGGCATCGCCATCGGCAATAGTCGCCCAAAAGTCGCGCAAACTAGGAGCTAATTCTTTTGCCTGCGATAATGGCAAGTTTAAGGGAGAGTTAGTTAGTAGTTTGATTAAAAAGGGAAAAGAGCGATCGCCCATCCACTGTCGTGATGACTGTTGTAAGTTGGGGAAATCAGGTACTGACTCTACTCTATAAGATAAAATTTGTAACCATTCTCTACCCTGGTTATCTCGATTGAACTCCAGCACTCGATAAGGGTGAGGATAGCTAACCAAAGAACCAGTGGTAATATCATATACTCCGTCTGAGTAAGCAACGTCCTGAACATGCAAATGCCCGGTAAACACTAGCTTTACTCCGTAACGCTTGAGCAACTCCAACATTTGGGCTGAATTTGCCAACATATAGCGATTTGCTAGTGGGTGGTTCGATTGATTGGGCAAATGTTCGACCACATTATGATGCACCATCACCAAAATTAATTCATCAGCAGACGCCGATAGCACATCTTCTAACCAGCGTAGCTGTTTGGTATCTAAACATCCCACCTGCTCGCCTTGGTCATTAAAAGAGTTAGAATTCAATCCAATCAACTTCACTCCCGGTAACAACTGACGAATGTAGTACATTTGTTGTGGGTCGTCATAGCCACATTTAGTGTAATAGTAGGGAAAATCTGCAAAAGCAATTGATTGGCGATCGGCGAATAGTACAGGAACGTCATGATTGCCAGGAACAACATAGACGGGAAAAGGTAGCTGAGCTAAGCGTTGTTGCAACCAAGCGTGATTTTCCGGTTCGCCGTGCTGAGTTAAATCTCCTGGTAACAACAGGAAATCTAAATCGAGCTGTGTTAAATGTTGTAGTACACTTTCAAACGCTGAAATACTGACTTCCACTAGATGAAACCGACTAGGATGATTCCAGATTGTGTGGGGAAGTGCCAGGTGTAAGTCACTGACTACCGCAAAGCGAAAATTGAGAGTCATCGATTTATGAAAATGTTAAAACGAGGAGCTAAAACAAGTCTTTTCCAAAAAGTATAACCCTTACTCAATGTCGGTGCAGAGGAATAAGTATACTTAACATTTGTACACATTTAGCATCAATTACACGCTATAGTAACAACTAACTTTAATACTTATGAAATACATTCAACCTGCATAAATTAAATAAAAATTTGATTACTAAAAATTATGAATTACTAATCAGGAGAGCAAATTTTGGCAGCAGTCCGAGTTCGCCAGCATGTTAATCCACTTGGTAAAAAGTATCAAACACCAGCAAGTCCCCTTGACTGGGAAAAAGTTTATGCCAAGCCAAATCAATCACTACATCTAGATATTGGCTGTGCTAAAGGACTATTTTTATTGAATATGGCCAAGATAGAACCAAACTGGAATTTTTTGGGCTTAGAAATTCGGGAACCGCTTGTGCTGGAGGCGAATAAGTTGCGTTCTCAGTTAGGTTTAACAAACCTGCATTACTTATTTTGTAATGTGAATAATTCATTGGAGTCGCTTTTATCTTCCCTGCCTTTGGGAAGTTTACAGCGGGTGACAATTCAATTTCCCGATCCTTGGTTTAAAACCCGCCATGCTAAACGCCGTGTAGTCCAACCAGAACTAGTGGCAGAACTAGCGAATTATCTTGCAGTTGGGGGGGTTGTATTTCTGCAATCAGATATGAAATTTATTGCGGTGGAAATGCGCGATCGCTTTGCTGCTCATCCAGCTTATCAGAAAATTGGTACAGGAGAATGGTTGCCTGAAAATCCCCTACCAGTCCCCACAGAACGAGAAATATATACTCAAAACAAGGGTGAACCTGTTTATCGAGCTTTGTTTGAAAAGATTAGAATTTCAGACTAGTATACTGTGGTACAAGCTAGGTTAGCATAGCTAGCTGTGCCAACCTACAAATTGCTGTATCTCATGTTATTGGCAACTGCTATAGTACTATAGAGTCAAGTATTACTTGTTATCTTGTGGTTAAACATTGCCTACAGATTGAGTAAAAGTTTGGGACTTAAATGTTTTATTATGGGTCGAAAAGTTAATAAAATCTCCCATAATAATTGCTGTAAAAGCTTTTCACTAGAGTAATTCATAGATATAGAAGTTAGACAAATAAATAGTTTTAACTAAAAACTATCAATTTATTATTTGGTGACAAAAAAGTTATATTTGTGTCTGGTATAAAATATATAAAATACACTTAAATCATTTCGTTGATGCGTAAAATATAAACAGATTTGGTAATTACAGTAATTTGTAATTCAGCCTATATCTAGTTATATATTTTGAGGAAAAGCACAATGGAAAGGAAAAATTCAAATATTCGATTGGAAATCAACAATCTAATTGATGACGCTGTTAGCAATGCAGTGGCACGACGGAACTTAGGTGAGGATTCAGAAGATGCTTTGCTAAATCTGTCTGATGAAGAAACGGCAAACGTTGAAGGTGGTATCGCAAGTGTTTCTCTAGTGAGAATACCGATTATTTGTGGATTGATTGCACTACCACCACTGCTACCACAAATCAATCAAACATCAGTTTATTAAGTTAGTAATTAGTATTAAAATCTTGCACATTTAATTTGCTTATTTAGGTTGATGGAGACGAGTTTAACTTAAAACTAGCTGTAAATCTCCATCAGCTTAAAAATACAATTCATTATAGGTTCAATTTATGGAAGACATAGCTATAGAAAAGACTACACTTTGCCCTAGTGCCAGACCAGAATGGCAGGATAGTGTTGTTTTCGGCGTCGTTGGTGGCACAGTCACAGAACCCCGCGTAGCTTATCTCAAGCAGCCACAAGCTGTCACAGATGAACTGATAGCAAAAGCTGCTCCAGTAACACCCACAGAAATTTTTCGCACGGCGGCACCCTGTGCAACTAAAAGTTGTCAACATTTTGATGGCAAAGATTGTCGTCTGGCAATGCGAATTGTAGAAAGCTTTCCAAAGGTAGTAGAGGATTTACCACCTTGTTCCATACGCCGAGATTGTCGCTGGTGGCAACAAGAAGGCAAGGCAGCTTGTATACGCTGTCCGCAAGTGATTACAGATAATTACAATCCTTCAGAATTACTAGTAAAAGTAGCAACACCAACTATTAGTTAGCGGTACTAGTTTTAAGATTCCTTGCTAGAACAGCCTGTGGTAGTAACTCAACTACCACGGTTTTCTTTAGATCAAAGGTTGATACATTTAAAGCTTATGACATTTATCTTAAACTCCCATAATGTTGTTGATTATTTAGTTGAACAAGGGTTATGTAAGCAGTCTGACAAACTACTGACTACAGTGGAACCAGTTGTAGCTAAGAACTTTAATTTATTACTAAGTTTACCAGGCGATCGCCAGCTTTTAGTTAAGCAAGAACGACACGACAGGGAAGGCAAAGCCGCTGGTGAGTTTTTCAGGGAGTGGCAAATTCAAGAGTTATCACACCGATTTCCAGAACTTAACCACTATCGCCAATTTTTGCCAGAAGTACTGCATTTTGATGCCGAGAATTCCATTATTGTCTTCAGATATCTGGATGACTATCAGGATTTAATGGATTTCTATGCTCAAGAAAATAGCTTTCCTACAGAAATCGTTAGGGTCATAGGCACTATTTTAGCAACCATCCACCGTGATACTTATAATCACCAAGAATATCAAGATTTTTTCTCTCAAAAACAGCATAATCTTGTAAAAGACCAAGTATCGCATTTGATCCAGAGATTGGAACAAATTGAACCAGAAATTTTTGCTTCGGTGCCTGATGATGGGTTAAGATTTTTTGTCCTTTATCAGCGATTTGATAGTTTGAGTAAGGCAATTACTGAACTGGGTAACGCTGTAAATCCCTGTTGTCTGACTCACAACGATCTAAAACTAAATAATATTCTTTTGCAAAACGATTGGCAGAATTCAAGTAACAGTATTGTGCGGCTAATTGATTGGGAACGCTCTACTTGGGGAGATCCTGCTTCTGATTTAGGAACACTCATTAGCAGCTATGTGCAAATCTGGTTAAGTAGCTTAGTTATTAGTAATTCTTTGAGCATTGAAGAATCTCTGCGTTTAGCAATAACGCCTCTAGAACTTCTTCAGCCTTCAATTGCTACATTAACTCAAGCTTATTTCAACACATTTCCAGAAATTGTACAATACCGCCCTGATTTTTTGCTACGGGTGTTACAATTTGCAGGTTTTGCTTTGATTCAACAGATTCAAGCTGTGATTCAGTATCAAAAATCTTTTGGAAATATAGAAATTGCCATGCTTCAAGTTGCTAAAGCGTTATTATGCCGTCCGGAACGATCGATACCAACTATTTTCGGTTCTGCTGCTTTTGAATTAACTTACCTTAGTGCTTCCGTAGCTTAAAAGATTTTGTTACCACTAAATTATCATGCCATTATTAAACTTTACAGAACCGCAGACTTTAACTAAGTTAACTGGACGATTGCTCGAAGTTGTAGAAGATATTGTTCACAAGGTTGAAATTCAGTCTGATTTTTCAATTCGCCATCCAGATTATAAACCTTTAGAATTACCATCTGGGGTGGTTAGTCGTTTTCAGAAAATGCCAACCCAGATGCAGCAGAAATATATAAGTCTGCAACTAAGGAGTTTTCTCTACGGTATCTATTACAATGGTTCAATGCGAACTGCATTAGAACTGGATGCAGAAAACAATAGTCTGCCTCTAAATTTAGAGAATAATACAATCTTGGGTGTAGATTTGGATTTTTATGAACGATTAGATAAAAGTAATTCTGGCGAAGGTTATTTTGACCCAGGTTGGTGTGTTATTAGAGAAGAAAATGGTGGGAGTTTAGCAGTAACTAAAGGTGGTTTGAGATTATATATTCAGCGAGATAAGCATCTCAAAATTATCGAAAAAACAGCCATAGTGGGTGATAGTGTCTCTATCAAATTGCCCAAAAATCGGGTACAAAACGGCTTTTACATGGCAGTTAGCAATGTAGGACTCAATTATCTTAACGATGTACAAAATCAGTCTCTAACTGTGCGAATCTATTTCAATATAACTCCTGAAGGTGCTGTTGCCGTCATGGGTCATCTGACACAACAGTTGAATGAGTTAGCAGTTCCTTTTAGTTTTAAAGTTCTGTATAACCCAGAAGAATACCAACGTTATGATTCAGGGGTGCTTTACTTCGATCGCAGAGACTATGAAATAGTCCGACAAGTATTAACAAATATTTATCAAGAATATCAATCACTTTTTAAGCCAGAAATTCCTCTATTTACCAAACAGCTAGCACCAGGGTTGGGGTTGGCAGAAGAACCAGACCAGAAATTTGCTATTCAGGAAAGTTTTGGCATGAATCGCTGCCAAATTGTGGCAAATGGATTGCTGGCAGCTCGGCATGAAAGTAATGATTCACCACAGGAACGAAAACAGGCTATACTTAATAAATTTTCTCTTTTAGGTATCAGCTTAGATCGGAGCTACTTGAATTCTAAATCTGAAGATATTTATGGACTTTTAGATATAAGTAGCTAATGTTTATCAAGGCGTGTTAAAGAACGTCTATTTAACCGAAAATACATTACAACTTATAATTAATTTTTTCCTTCAGTTCAAGATAATTCTTGGACTGTTTTTTTTTCATACTTTTGCATAAATTTGCCTGTCAAGCTGGGTACAAGTATCGTAAAACCTATGATTTCAGGTCGATTTTATTTTGGCGATCGCAGCATATTTATCCCTTTTATATTACTCTCATTAAATAAAAATCAAGGTGTTTGATTTTATTTAATGAATCTAGGGTTGGGGCAACCTTACAGTGGATGCATTAAGAGGTATAAAGGAGCGAGGTCTTATTAACTTCTAGATAGGCATTCCCATGCAGAAATCCTCCACAGAACTAAGCTAAGTGTCTTGTAGAGAAGTGCAATGCGTTAACTAGGAGTACGGTAAAAACTGACTTAAGAAGCAGAAGCTTTAGTAAATCCAATTTAATACTAAAAATCAAAAGAGACATAAATGTTTTAATTGTGTATATAAAAATCAAATGTATCTGAATATATTTATATTAATTCGATTTCAAGTGTTAAATTATTTTAATTATACTTTTAGTAACAACAGGCAATGTAAACAGTATCCACAACATCAAGAGCCATTTTTAATATTTTTAGTCGTATTCTTTAGCAAACTTTTAGAAGTAATTTTATATTTTTAATTATTTAAAGCTGATAAATGAATTTTTTATGGCATATCTTATAGTTATAAAAGCCTTGCAACAACTAGTAAATTAATCGATGATATAGATGTGAGGAGAAAATACAACTCCTCACAAAAACTCAAACAAATGAACTTAGGGGTAAAGTTACTATGGCTAACATTGCAATCTCAAATCTACGTCCTGCTGGTGCTGACTTGTTCGATGGTTCTGAAAGTTTTATGAATGATTTAACTGATAGCGAACTGGACATGACTAAAGGTGGTTTTACTCCAGCGTTCTTTGCTGGCGTTGCTGTTGGTATTGCTATTACCTACGCGCTGAAGTAGAAATCAATAATCTAGATGTGAGGAGAAAATACAACTCCTCACAAAAACTCAAACAAATGAACTTAGGGGTAAAGTTACTATGGCTAACATTGCAATCTCAAATCTACGTCCTGCTGGTGCTGACTTGTTCGATGGTTCTGAAAGTTTTATGAATGATTTAACTGATAGCGAACTAGATATTACTAAAGGTGGTTTTACTCCAGCATTTGTTCTTGGCTTTGCTGCTGGCGTTGCTGCTAGTGTTGCTATTAGCTACCTGCTGAAGTAGAAATTAATTGATTATTTTAAGACTTTAAAGTTAAAATACCTGCATCTGAGTTTGAAGATGCAGGTATTTATTTAACAGGTAAAAATCATCTAAATAGTCAATTTTAGAGATAAATAGCTATCTATTTAAAAGGTTTGAATTACTTCAGACTTTTCAACCTGTTGTTTGAGCCACTCTGAGAATAAATCTGAAATTATATTTGTGCGGAGTTTTTCATTTAAGTCTGGTTGAATTAGTTCCTCTATTAAAATCAGGTGTATGCCCTTAGATGTCACAATGGGTTTGAGAAGCTGTGGTGGTTTAGCTGCAAAAATAGCAGCAGAAATTTCCGGCTTCAAATCCTTACGGCGAACTAACCCCAGATATCCAGATTTTCGGCGTAATTCAATATCCTGGATGTATTTGTGAGCAACATCATAAAAACTCATCTCACCTTCCTGAATAGCGTAGAAAAGTTCTAGCGCCAAATCTTCATCATCTAAAACCACCTCATACATAACTACGCCAGCAAATTCTAGCTGATGTTCAAAAAAATAAGGTTCGATTTTATCTGAAAACAGATGTTGGCTTAATTTACTCACAAGTATACCGTGATAGACCATTTCCTCAAAATCATCTAAGGATAAACCATGTTTTTCTAACCACTTCCATGTCTCATCAGCACTAGTGAGTTTATTCATTACCCGTAATAAATCTGCTGCTTTTTGTAATTCTTCTGTTTCTACTTTAATCCCAGCTTCTTCAGCAGCAGATGTAATCAGCTTGCGGTTAGCAATCTGTTCAACAAGCTCAGGAGTTTTACAAGATAGCTTGAGTTGATTAAGAATATCTTCGTTGGTAATAGTGATAGATTGTGACATAAGATTTTTCCTGAAATTAGCTAAACAAAATTAATAGGGGTAGATGGTGAAGTTGAAAAATGTAAAAGTAACGTAAAAGGTTTACAATTTAACACCTCCCTGTTGCAATTTCTTAAACGGATCGAGTAGAAAATCAATAATTCGGCGCTGGCGTACAATCACCTCAGCCGTTGCTGTATCCCCAGGACGCAAGGCAATACACTTATTTGCAGAGGAAATACAATTCTGTTTAAGAGAAATTTCTAAGTTATAAGCTGCCACTTTTCCATTAGGTGTATCTATTTCTGTAGTAGTAGGAGAAATTTTAATTAATTCACCTGGTACAATTCCATAATCTTGAAATGGATAAGCATCAAATTTTATTTTTACTGGTAATCCTGTCCGCAAAGAACCACTTTCTGTGGTTGCCATTTGTGCCCGAATAATTAAAGGTGAATTTAGCGATGCAATTTCCGCTACCATTGTCCCTGGCTGCACAACAGAACCAGCTTTTTCGATGGGTAGATGAAATAGTGTTCCACTACTGGTAGCTCTAATTTCTCGTTGCCCTAACTGGAATCTTAATGATAAAATTTGCCTTTTATTTTGAGCAATTTCTGATTGCAATGATGTAATATCAGTATCTAAACTTTTTTGTTGTTCTGCAATTTTTAGCACAGCTAGCTGATTAGAACGAGTTAAAGTTTCATAACTTCTTTGTTGTTCTTTTAGCCGTAATTTGGCCTGTTCAATATCTGCATTAGTTTGGCGAATACTGCGCTCATAACTACTTTTTTGTTCTGCTAAAGTTAATTTTGCTTGTTCAATATCTGATTTACTTTGTTCGTATAACTTTTGTTTTTCTTTAGCTATATCTTGCTTTTCTACAACATTAATTTCTGGAACTACTCCTTCTTGCTTTAGCTTGCTATAGCGATCCACTTCCCGCTGAGTACTTATCAAACTGCTTTCGACTATCTTACTACTAGTTCGACTATGTTCTAGAGTTTGCTGTGCCTGATTAACTTGAGCCAATTTTTCATCTTTTTGTAATTCATAGGCGTTCTTCAAAGCATCCAAATTCTGGCGTGCTTGGTCGATTTGTGTCTGTTTTTCTAATTGTTGAGATTGATTTTGTTGTTGTTGAGTTGCTAAAGATACAAATAATTGATTTTTAGAAGCATTTAATTGAGCAAGTCTATTTAATTGTCCCTCTAATTTATCCTGTGCTTGCTGCAAATCTGATTTTACGAGTTCTGATTCTAGCACCAATAAAGTCTGCCCAGCTTTTACAGTATCACCTTCTTTGACTCTAATTTGGGCAACAGTTCCCGCTACAGCAGCATCGAGTTTAATTGTCTTTTCTTTAGGCTCGATTCGCCCTCTTGCTGTACCAGTTTCATCTACTTTAGATAGCATTGTCCAAGGTAAAACTATAGAGACAAATATTACTAAAAAATACAGTAATCCTCTTGTCCAAACCTGAGGAAAGCTGTCAAGTGATTCCTTGGTAATTTCAGACCAATCATCAGTTGCTCTGAGTGGTACCTGTCCAACTAGTATTTCTTGCTCAAATATTTCTTCTGGTACTGAGTTAGTCACTCGTCCATTCAATATAGTATCTGGCATAATTGTTCTTGATACAGATTTTAAAAGGTGGATAATGTATTAACCATTAATTATAATTTTTAGATTTTCATAGTTTACGCTGCTACCTGTAACTGCTGTTGATTAAGATAGAAATAATGTCCTCGCTTCGCCATCAATTCTTCATGATTTCCACTCTCAATTAACACCCCTCTGTCTAGTACTAAAATCAAATCAGCATTCCGGATCGTAGAAAGACGATGGGCAATTACTAAAGTGGTTCTTCCTCTAAGAATTGTGTTGAAATTCTGTTGGATAATCCTCTCTGATTCGGTATCTAGATGGGAAGTTGCTTCATCTAAAACTAATAACTGAGGATTACCTAATAAAGCCCTGGCAATAGCTATCCTTTGTCTTTGTCCGCCTGATAATAATCCCCCGCCTTCACCAATTTGGGTTTCATACCCCATCGGTAATTTTTTAATAAATTCATCAGCACCCGCTAGTTTTGCTGCCTGGATTACCTCTTCTAAAGCTGCTCCAGGATGTCCTAAGCTAATATTGTCTCGAATTGTGCCGCCAAATAAAAAGGTATCTTGATCGACTACCCCTACTTGCTGGCGTAAGGAACTTAAGGAAATGCTGGTAATATCTTGTCCATCAATCAAAATTTTGCCATCTGTAGCAGGATACAACCCTAAAACCAACTTAGAAATGGTAGTTTTTCCAGAACCACTACGTCCCACTAATGCCACCATTTGCCCCGGTTTTACTTCAAAGCTGAGATTTTCTAAGATATTCATCTCACTTTCTGGGTGATAGCGAAAAGTAACTTTGTCAAAGCGAATATTACCTTGAACTTTTGGTAAATTTTGCCGTGGCTGGTGATGTAAATCTTCTTCTGGTTCTGCATCTAACACATCATTAATACGTTCCATTGCTATCACGACTTCTTGAAACTGATTCCACAATACAGTTAAGCGTTGAAAGGGCGTAATAATATTCCCTAGTAGCATATTAAATGCCACTAATTGTCCAATAGTTAATTGGTCGTGTATTACTTGGTATGCACCGAACCACAACAAAGCTGTTGTAATCAGTGCTTGAATTGTGTTACTGAAGATTTGCAGACGATTGCTAATAACTTGTCCAGAAAAATTAGTTTTTACTTCTTTATTTAATAATTCCTCCCAATGCCAACGCACTGTTTGTTCCACTGCTGTAGCTTTGACTGTCCGCACACCAGTTAGGGCTTCAATTAGGTAACTACCTTCTTTGGCAACACCATTAAATATTTCCCGAGAAATTCTTTGTAAAAAAGGTGTAGCAATCAACGCCAGTAAGCCAAAAGGTGGGATAATTAACAATATTAGTAGCGCCATTTTCCAGCTATACCAAAACATTAATCCCACATAGATAAAGACGGTGAGTAAATCTAGGAGGATAGATAATGCTTCGCCAGAAAGAAAACGTTGAATTTTGCGATTTTCTTGGACGCGAGAGATAATATCTCCTACATAACGCGACTCGAAGAAACTCAACGGTAGCCGTAGGGTGTGGCGAATAAATCCGACAATTAATGCCAAGTCTATGCGATTGGCTGTGTGATCTAGGAGATATTGGCGCAACCCTGTCATCGCTACCCGAAACAGGTTAAACATCAGCAACCCTATGCCTACGGCTGTCAAGGTGAGTTCCGATCGCTGCACCACAACCCGGTCTAAAATTAACTGGGTGAATAAGGGTGTCACAAGTCCAAATATCTGGATAAATAGTGAAGCAATAAACACCTCCAGCATCACCAAAGCATGAGGCTTCATCAACTCAAAGAATTGCCAAAAGGGTGTAGAACTCTCTTGAGTTTCTTTAAGCATGGCTGTTGGTTGCAGTAGCAATGCATAACCAGTCCAATTAGCTTTAAATTCGGTATGGCTAAGGTTGCGTTGACCGATCGCCGGATCGGCTACAATCACATATTTAGGGGTAACCTCGTAGACAACAATGTAATGTTTGCCTTCCCAATGTGCAATGGCTGGCAAGCTTTGTTTTGCCAATTGCTTCAAACCAGCTTTTACAGGTCGTGTGGCAAAGCCGAGACTTTCGGCTGCTGTCAATAATCCCCGCAAAGATGCGCCATTGCGGTCTACGTTGGCAATATCTCGCAAGCGATTGACACTAAAGCGTTTCCCCCAATAGCGAGACACCATCACTAAACAAGCTGCACCGCAGTCTGATGCACTCTGTTGGGCAAAAAATGGATAGCGCCGCGTCACTCGTTGCCATAAATGTCCAACTTGCTGAGTGGGATTGGGAAAATAGGCTTTGCTTATCTTCTTCCCACGCGGCAAATCCTCTGGCTGTGACAAAATATCTGTTTCATAAACCGTACTTGACTCTACTGGATTCACAGCAGAATTAGCAGATTCTTGTTCGGGAGTCAGGGCTATTGCCCTAGCCCACAAATTTTCCCGAATTTGAGGGTATTTAACCATCAATGATGACAACACCTGACTCGGAATAAAGTATAGTTGCAAATTTACCGAAGCCCTAGCACTATAGGGTGGAAATTTGGCATCTGGGAATAAGGTACATTCCCCAAACGATTGTCCAGTCTCTACAGTAGCGATTAACTCATCGGCACTATCGAGCAATCTTACCTTGCCAGCGATCGCAATATATATACCTGGTTCAGCATCAGTTGCTTGCCAAAACTTACCGACTTTGGGGTTACTTTCTTTAAATTCTCGGAGATATTTTTGATATTCCTCTGTTGGAATAGAATACCCCAGGATATTGTTAACCTGTTGTAGAGACAACTGATTCGCTAGATGGTGTACCATGAATCTCTAAATCTGTTGCTAATTTGGTGAAATTAAAAGTTAATACTTAATAATTGGGAATTATCCAGGATATTTGCTGATTTCAGGTCACTAATCAAGATTTTGGAATTCGTACCCTGTCCATTGCTATTTGCTTGAGGATTGTTAGCTTTTGGCCGTGTAGATAATCCCATCTGTTTGAGTAGGCGCTTGAGATGGCGATCGCTTACCTCAACTCCAAATTCTTTTGCCAGGTGTTTCCCTAACCAATTTGCTGTCCACCGCCGAAAAGAATAGCCATGATCGCGGGGACTACTATTAACCAATTCTTTCAAACGTTCTAAATACTCGTTATTTACTGCCTTCGGGCGACCTATAGGACAATCTTGCCACTGATGTGCCATCCCCATCTTGGCTATGTGCGTCCAATGCCTTGCTGTTGCTGGACAACACCCTAAAATTTGACAAATCTGGGTTTGAGTTTTTCCCTCATCTGCCAACAACATGATTTCAATACGTTGTTGGTAAGACTCTGGTAAACTTTTCTCTAAATTTACTAACAGTAATTTTCGCTGGAATGATGTTAAATATTTACCGCTAGTCTCATTTGTATATTTTGTTTTAAGTTTGGTTTCACAGTCAGACATATACGTAAAATCACTTGGTTTTTAGACACACAAATACCTTATGCTTGATGCATATCTTGGCAGTTATCTCTAAAAATCAGTAGAAATAACTAGAAAAATTGTGAAAGGTGATTCACTTTCTATTTGTAATACTTATCACTGTCCTATTTTTCTTTTATGCAAGAAATTTAAGATAATTCAGTGATATTTTTGACAACCAAGTTTGGTTGTTGCTTTTTAAAGTCTAGATTAAGCTACAAATGATATTGATAAATTCCGAAAATAGCCGCTCAACTTTAATAAACTTTTTGTAAAGATAAATAAAATTCTCATGAACAGAGAAAAAAGCAGTCATGGGGGGATTGCTATTAGCACGGATGAAAATCCCTTTGAGAGCGGTTTTCAATCCAATGCTCAAACAGTCGCTTTTAATTTTCTCGAGGAATGACAATTCTCCAGTCTTGAACTCAGAAAACTACCGCTTTTTTCTGCCTAATTATTTCAAAGCGCACCATACCGCTTGGTAATGAATACTTAAGTAGGTCAGCGTAAATATTTTATGCTTGAGATTGGGCAAGAGGCAAGAGGCAAAATGCAGGAGGAGAGAGGGTTTAAGCCTATTTAACTTTTCTTAACATAGTTTGATTTTTTGACACCTTCTACTTAATACCATTGTTAAGTAAATTGGCCAAAATATGCTGCAACAAACTTTCATCTCATAGTTATTCGCTTAATTGCCCAAAACTCGATTTAAGCCTGTTTCTACTTCCGTAATTTGAAATGCGATCGCCTGCATATTAAATGACCGAGTATACCAAGACGTTCTCAATCAATGTCTATAAAAACGACAAAGAACAGTCTTCTGTTAACAAAGGCGCTGCACAAACATTAGTCACAGTGTAATTTAAATGTGTAACAGCTTAGTCCTTAACCCTTTTTCGCGTAAAAGTGTATCAGACCATAAGGCATCTTCTGATTTTAAGGCTGGTACTGGTTCTTGATTATAATCAATTGCTAAATAATATCTGGCACGATTATATATACCATTGAATAAAGATTGCAAATTTAAAATTGGTTCTTTATCTTCTGACTGCAAAGGTAATGGAAATACAGGAATTGCTTCTTTGATACTAAAACCGTATAACTTAGCCTGAGGACGTGTAATACTTCTACTAACAATAATTTGATAATCTGTCACCGTAAATTCTCCTAAAACTAACATTGGTTTTCCACTTCGAAGAAAATCAATTTCAACCAAGTTAGAAAGACTAGCTAAAACTTGTTTGCGTTTGAGTTCATACGCTTTTCTACCTTCGCCTGAGCGTTTATTTTTAGGAGATAAAACTTCGATGCAAGTAACTACAAAACCTGTAGAAACTTCTCTAATTTCTAAATAATTTTCTGTAATATGTTTTGGTAATGGGATCGTGACTGTGACACCATCGGAAATTGATGTTTCGCTATTAGCTGCTGAATCTTGCTGAGATGATTGTTTACTAAAAATAGAAACATCGGGTATACCAACTAATACAGAATCAGATTCATCGCTTAAATAAGTACGTTGTTCAATTGCAACTCGATATTCTGGCGGAATATTTTCTTCAATAGTATCTGCTATGGCTGTAATCAATCGATGATGCAGTTCTGCCCAAAACACAGGATTTTCTAAATAAGGATTCATTCCGGGAAACGGAGAATTCATAGCTTTACTCTGGTGAATTAGGGAGTGGGGAGTGGAGTAATTTTAAAAAAAGTTATTATTTAGTAAGTTTTTTAATTAAGCTAAATCCAAGAGTTAAACCACATCCGCAGTTTGTAATCATGAGGGGAGAGGGGTAAACCTAGATAAACGGGCATCCAGAAAATAAAAGCAACTAAGATTATAAAAGTGATGGTGACGCCTAAAGCCCGGAGTTGTTGATAATAACTGCGAAGACACTGGTCAACAAACCAAGCGATCGCTATAAATACAAATATCACTGCACACATATAATGGTAGATAAAAACGCATCTCGTCACCTTTACCCAAGGTAATAGATTAGCGGCATAATTTATCGCTATATACAAAGCAATCCAAGTATCAACACCAACGGTTGCAGGTACAGAAAAACGCTTTTCCTTTACCCAAGGAATCATAACTTGCGATACCAACATCCCAATTAAAAACAAAATGGCAGCCATACCAAACCACCATAAAAATGGATTGCCCATTGCATGAACATCATAAATAACTTGTCCAGCACCAGCAGGTAAAGGCGGTCCCACAACAGGTATTGGTTCGTTGATACTTTCAGCTGTTTGATAATAATATGCCATCGGTCGAGTCATCAAAGGCCATTTGTACCAAGCAGCACAATAAGGATGCACGTCCGAACTATTACCACCTAAATGCAAGTGAAACTTTAAAATTTGCTGATGTACTGCGATAAATCCGTACCTTTTATCTAATTGAAGGTGAGGAATCCAGATAATACTATAGATAAAAGCTGGAATTATTCCCAGAAAAAAGAGCATCTGGAAAATATTTAATTGAGTTAGGTTTTGTAATGGTGTCTGGGATGGGGAGATGGGGAGATGAGGAGATGGGGAGATAGGGAGATGGGGAGATGAGGAAGAATAAGTATTAACTCCTACCTTCTGCGGTAGACTTGTGCTCTCCGGCTCCTCTGTTTCCCTCAAAGAGGGGGATATTAAAAGAAGTTTGGAGTTAGAAAAGGAATGCATTCCTTGAATTAACCATGCTGTTGTCCAAATAAGATAAGCACCTAAAAGAAACCATAAACCATTCCATTTAGTAGCGACTGAGGCACCAAAATTAATGCCAGCAAGAACTAACCAAAATGAACGTCGGCGATTTTGGTTATCCAATGCCAATAATAAAAACCACTGTCCTAATAAACCAAAGATAACAATATAAATATTACTTAAGGCATAGCGAGATTCAACAAGAAATATGCCATCACAAGCTGTGAACAAACCTGCAAGCAAAGCAAAGCTATAACGATAACTTAATTGATAAGCGATCGCAGCCACAACTATAGGAATAAATGAGCCAGTCAGGGCATTGAACCAACGATAAGTCCAAGGCGATCGCATTGAACCCGTCAGCCCATTTACCGTATCGTGCCAAAAAGGAATGTGACTGCCAATCCAAATGCCGATACCAATCATATATTGACTCAGCGGCGGATGAGCATTAAAAAATGGCGTATGCGTGAGATAATTATTACCAAATTTGGCAAAATAAACTTCATCAAATACCAGGGTGTTGAATCGCTCCAGTCCCCAAAACCGTAAGGCAAGTGAGAAGATAAATATACCCGCTATTCCAATTCGGAACCATTTTTTAGTCATTTGTCATTTGTCATTAGTCATTTGTTATTTGTCATCGGTCATTAATCATTAGTCATTGTCTTTCCATCTCACCACTCACTACTCCCTAACTTCTGATGCATTTTGTTCAAACAGGAGCAGTTCAATACCGTAATACTTCTTTGTCTGCCCCACTGGCTTCATACCTAATCTTTGAGTCACACGGATTGAAGCATGATTTTCTGGCTTCACTACTGCATAAATTACTGGCAAATTTAAGACATTAAATCCGTAGTTGAGCATACCTTGTGCTGCTTCGGTTGCATACCCTTTACCCCAAGATGCTCGCCGCAAGTGCCAGCCGACTTCATAATCTTGAGTGGGTAAGCCATCTTTGTCGGGCAGTTGTTTGAGAAGGATGGTTCCGACAATCGTTGTGGTTTCCTTTTCGATAATTGCCCAAGATCCGGTACCATTGTTGCGTCGGTGCGATCGCTCTAAATTGTCCACTAAACGTTGACGCTGTGACTCAATGGTCGCCACAGGAGAACCATTACCAAGAAAATAGGTGACTTCGGGGTCGCTATAAATAGCAAACGCTTGTTCGGCATCGCGTTCGGGTATCCAGCTGCGAATTATTAAGCGATCGGTTTCTAACAGGTTTGTCATCTTACCTTTGACTCAGCAAAGTTACTATTTTGCTAGATATTAAGGGGATGTTTTAAAAGTAATGATTGTAAGCAAAACTTTAGATGTCTCCTACCCCTCTCCTGAAAAAGCAAGACTTTAAGCAGGTTATTCCCCCTTTTTTAAAGCTTATTTGGAGGAACCTGAATATAACGGTAAACTTTACAAATATCCCCTCAGATAGTTATGGTTGAGTAGTAAAAAGCAATTGACACAATTACACAAATATAATACATTACTGCTGGTCATTGAATTGGCTATGCGACAGCAAATTCTGAATCTTTCCTGAGTTCCTCAGACCGAAATCCTAACACTATCCGATCCTTTGGTATACCTGCCCTGAGAAATTCTGTAGCAATTCCCTCTTCAGTACCATCACGTTGAATCCAAATTTTACCATCAATAATATCAATGTGAATTAGACAACCATGCACCCGACGAGTTGCAGTTGGAAAGAGTTCTGGCACTGGTTCTCGACCAAGAATCATTACTAAATATCGATCCTGTTGTTTATCAAAAATAGTTTCATGCTGAATATTGCCATAAGAGTAAGGAATCTTGGTATGCTCAGTAAGAATGTGGCAAATTTGCTGTCTGTATTGCTCTATAGTATCCATCGAACTATAACCTCCCGCTTAGGATTAAAAACGATTAGAGGAATTTTGTAGTCTTCCAATATTAGTTTACCAAGTGGCTCTTTCTCAAAAATGTCAGTAAAAATATCCTCATGAACAGCAATATACAAAACTCTATCTGCATGATTACGAGTCATGACAGCTAGGTAAGTAAAGTACTGACCAATTGCTTGTTTGAGGTCTGCCACTTCTGAATCACCACTGAAGGTCTTAATTTCAACAGCAATCTTCTGAGTTCCTTTTTCTGCTATGAGTAATTTTTCAGCTCCTAAATCAACATACAAATCTTTTTTGCCCCACTTGAGATGAAAAGGATCGTCGGTAATTGTCCAGCCATCTTTGATTAGGGCATTCTTTAAGTTCTAGCGATCGCGGTCTCTAGCTGGTATAAATTTCTCGAATTATAAATTATTACCTTCAACTTTTGCTACTTCCATCATTGTCTTTAACACCGAATCTGGATTTAAACTAATAGAATCAATTCCTTGTTCAACTAAAAACTGAGCAAATTCTGGGTAATCGCTAGGCGCTTGTCCACAAATGCCAATTTTGCGATCGCATTTTTTCGCAGTTTCTATAGCCATTTTCACCATTCGCTTTACAGCTTCACTGCGTTCATCAAATAACCGCGCCACCAAGCCAGAATCTCTATCTAACCCCAGTGTTAACTGAGTTAGGTCATTGGAACCAATGGAAAAGCCATCAAATACCTCAGCAAACTCTTGGGCCATAATCACATTGCTGGGCAATTCGCACATCACATAAACTTGCAAGTCGTTAACACCTTGCTTTAAACCGTTTTTTGTCATTTCTGCTAATACTAACCGCCCTTCATCGGGAGTGCGACAAAAAGGTATCATTGGGATAACATTTGTCAAACCCATTTCTTCCCGTACCCGCTTCAAGGCATGACATTCTAAGGCAAAAGCTTCTCTGTAACCTTCATCGTAGTAACGTGCCGCACCCCGCCAACCGAGCATAGGGTTTTCTTCATTTGGTTCAAATTGTTGACCGCCTAATAGATTTGCATATTCATTACTCTTAAAATCTGACATTCGCACAATCACTGGTTTGGGATAAAATGCTGCGGCAATTCTACCGACGCCTTGGGCTAATTTATCCACAAAATATTGAGATTTATCCTCATAAAGTGTAGTAAATTTAGCAATTTTTGATTTGACAAATTCATCTTTTAACGAATCATAATGAATTAATGCCATTGGATGAACTTGGATTTGATTGGCAATAATAAATTCTGTCCGCGCTAAACCGACTCCATCGTTAGGAATTGCCGATAAACTCAATGCTTCTTGAGGATTACCCACATTCATTAAAATTTGGGTGCGGGTGCGGGGTAAATTCTTTAAGGCGACTTCTGCAACTTCAAAAGGTAATAAACCTGCGTAAACTTTTCCTTCTTCGCCTTCAGCACAAGAAATTGTAATTTCTTGACCGTTTTTCAAAACATCTGTAGCATTCCCAGTTCCGACGATCGCAGGTACACCCAATTCTCGCGCAATAATTGCGGCGTGGCATGTCCTCCCACCAGAGTTGGTAACAATTGCACTGGCACGTTTCATAATTGGTTCCCAATCAGGGTCAGTTCTTTCTGTTACCAAAACTTCCCCTGGTTGAAACTGTTCGAGTTTATGAATATCTAAAATTAAACGTGCTTTTCCTTGACTGATTGCTTCTCCAATGGCGCGTCCGCTGAGAAGAGGAACTGGAGATTGGGAAGATTTTTCCCCAGTGCCTAAGACTAACCGATAACTCCGCAGCACATTTCCGGTCTTCTGAGATTGGACGGTTTCAGGACGTGCTTGGACGATAAAAAGTTGGTCAGTTATTCCATCTTTTGCCCACTCGATATCCATTGGTGTGTAAATATCGTGGACTTGGGAATAATGGTCTTCAATTAAGCATGTCCAAGTTGCTAGTTGTAAAATCTCTGCATCGCTGAGGGCGAATTTTCCTCTTTCTCTAAAAGGAACAGAGACATTTTTGGTAAATTTTGAGCCGTCATCATAAATCATTTTCAGTTCCTTGCTGCCCAATTTTTTATCAATAATTGGGCGAAAACCTGCTTTTAAAGTTGGTTTAAAAACATAATATTCATCCGGATTTACAGACCCTTGGACAACGTTTTCACCTAAACCATAAGCAGCTGTAATTAGCGCTGCATCTTTAAAACCGGTTTCTGTGTCAATGGAGAACATCACCCCAGAGGTTGCTAAGTCAGAACGCACCATTTTTTGCACGCCAACGGCAAGAGCAATGCTAAAGTGGTCAAATCCCTTGGTGTGACGATAGGAAATAGCGCGATCGGTAAATAGGGAAGCAAAGCATTTATGACAAGCTCCTAAAACTCCTTCCACACCAACAACGTTAAGGTAAGTTTCCTGTTGTCCAGCAAAACTAGCATCGGGTAAGTCTTCGGCAGTGGCGCTAGAACGGACTGCAACATCTGTCTCTGCATTGTAGCGATCGCAAAGATTTTCATAAGCTGCGGCGATTGCTTTTCGCAATTCTACAGGAAATGGAGTATGGATTAATAGCGATCGCGCTTTTTTTCCCCGTTCTCGTAAATTTTTCACATCCTCAACATCTAAGTCAGCAAATAATTCTCGTAGCTTTGCTTCTAATCCTGCTGATTGGATGAAATGACGATAAGCATAAGCAGTGGTAGCAAATCCTGTAGGTACATTAATCCCTTTGGATGTTAATTGTTGAATCATTTCACCTAGTGATGCATTTTTTCCACCAACTAAGGGAATATCATTAATACCAACTTCATCAAACCAAAGGATAAGCGATCGCTCTTTGTCAGATTGAGATAAAGTGCTTGGAGATACTATCGTCATATGTATTACCTCTTGATTTAAGGTGTTGTAGGGGTTGTGTTGCAAAAAGAGCAACGGCAGATGTTAAAGTGAGAACTCATGTCTGTCATCTCTCGTCTGTGGAAGTTGTCGCAGATATCCAGACTGCTTCTATGATTTTACGTTGGTACACTTATCGTTGGCGGGTTGAAGAATATCATAAAATTTTCTCTTTCTCGATGTCAGGTGGAACGATATAGACTTGCTGCTGATGGGATGAAGACCCTAATTGGTTTTTTGAGTGTAATTGCTGCCCTTGCTTTTACGGTTGACTTATCTCCACCGCACCCAGCCTTCAGCCCCGGCCATTGAAATTCTAGCGTTACTGAATCTAGGTATGAATTTACCTCACGCACAGACGCAGCGGAAAGTCTGTAGACGCTTCTGCGGTTTCCCGCAGGGTGCGTCGGCTTCCTTTGTAGACCCCCGGAGGGCTGCTTGCCGAAGGCATGGGAACTTTCCAAGACAGAGGCGCACACAGCAAGAGTTTGAGATATTAAGTTTTCAAATTTCATACTTCAATTCAGCAACGCCTGAAAAGTGGAGGGTGTGGGGTGTGGGGTGTAGTAAGGTTTTCTTCTTTCCCTACACCCACTCAGCCACCCCCCTACCCCCTGCTCCCCTGCTGCCTATTTGTATCACTTTTAAAGTGAAATGGTATTATACCAATTCTCTAAAATAAGGCTACAAATGAGATAATAAGATTAAACTAAATGA